>NZ_JAQLDQ010000029.1 GCF_028209395.1 Collinsella aerofaciens | reverse complement strand
GTCGCAGCCCCGACCCGCGGTCACGAGCGGGGGCTCCTGTCGTTTCCGTGCCCCTGGATTGGGTCATAGTGTCTGTCACGTCCAAAACATCGAGGTTAGTGGCCTTCTTTGCGTGCGGAACTCGCGACAAACTTAATGCCCGGCCCGCCGGGGCCACGCGCCATTTTGTAGATGGCGGCTCGCTTTTCGGAACTGGGCTGATATTTTTTGACGCAAGGCACTCTCGGCTGATATGGGACGGAGGGATTCCGCGTCCGCCTTTTCGGCGGCCGCGCTCCGCTGCGTCGCTTCGCTCCTTGCGTGCTGCGCTGGAAAACGCTTCGCGTTTCCTCAGCTCCGCACCCTTGCGGGTTCGAATCCCTCCGCATGCCCACAAGAAAGCGCCCCGGGCTGATGAAGGCCCAGGGCGCTCAGTTACCTTGGCTGGGACGGAGGGATTCGAACCCCCAACAGCCGGCACCAAAAACCGGAGTTCTACCGTTGAACTACGTCCCAGTATGGGTGTTGCACAAAAGCAACTCGTTTAGTTTACCTAATCTGCGAGGGCATCGCAAACGCCATCGAGCAGGCGTACCGCGAGCGTCTGGGCGTCGCTGGCAGTGAAGGTGCCGTTGTAGCGCGTCATGCCGGTGAGCTCAATGCGGATGCGTGCCGGCTTTTGCTGTGCGGCGACATTGGCGGTGCGGATGCGCTGGGCCAGGTTGTGGCACTCGGCGAGGGCAATCGTGGCGCGCGGAGCGGCGTCGGCGGGCAGCTCGTCGCTTGCGATCTCGAGCACCAGGTCAACGTCGGTCGGAACCTCGGAGTCGCAAAGCATCATGCCGCTGCTGTCGGTCGTCGCCGTGGCGATGTTCCACATGCGCGATGCAACACTGCGTGCGATGGGGTCCTCACCGATGACGGCAATCTGGAAGCGCTCGAGCACGTTGGCGGCGCGGGCAAAACCGATGCGCGACTCGGCCTCGGTCACCGAAGGTTTACCCTCCCACACGTGGTGCAGGCGGTTGATATAGGCGTAGGTATCCTGGAACGCCATGCCATCGGCAAACAGACCGACGTTTTCCTGGAACTGCTGAAGGGCCGCCTCGGTGTGCGGGCCAAAGTAGCCGTCGTCCTCGCCGCAGGCAAAGCCCAAAACGTTGAGCGCTTTCTGCATGGCCTGCACGTCGGCGCCATGGAAATTGGGCATGCGCAGATAGAGCGTGCGGTCGCCCAGTTTATACGAGGCGTCGACCAGGGCGCTCCAGCAGGGGATATCGACGGCACAGCCAGCGGCAAGGCCGCTATCGAGCCTAAAGGTGCCAACAGCCTGTTCGGTGGTGGTGCCAAAGCGCTTGTCGGCAACCTCGGTGTCATCGATTGTATAGCCGAGCTGCAGAAGGCGGGACTGGACGTCCTCGACGGCTGCTCCCTGCATGCCCGTTGTAATAGGTTCCATGAACGAACCCCTTTCGGCGTACCATTCGTACTATTTGAGCGTGTGTCGGATAGACAACGCAAAGGGATGCATAAACATGCACTCAACAGTGTAGCAAGTTGTACCCAAATACGCTGCTGACAGGTTTTATAACCCCCGCTAGTTAAGGCGCTCCACAAAGAAATCTGCCATGGAGAGGAACAGTTCGCGTGCATGCGGGTCGAGCGAAACGTCCTCGATGGCGGCCTTGGCTTTGGCGGTCAGGTCCAGCGCGTAGGCGTGGGCGTAATCGATAGAGCCGGTCTCCTGGAAGATTTCCACGGCGCGCGCGAGCTGTGCGGGGTCCTCGGTGCCCGAGGAGAGGATTGCTTCAATCTCGTCGTGATAGCGCTCATCAGACAGGGCGTGCACGGCAACGAGCGTGCGCTTACCCTCGGTGATGTCGGTGCGGAAGTCCTTGTTGGCGGCCTCCTTGGTGCCGATCAAGTTGAGCAGGTCGTCTTGAATTTGGAAGGCAAGGCCCGTGTACAGGCCAAAGGCGCGCAGCGCCTCAATTTGCTCCTCGCTGCCTCCGCCAATGATGGCTCCGGTGGCAAGCGGCGTGGCTCCGCTGTAGTACGCGGTCTTGTGCGTCGCCATGTCCAGATAATCGTCGACCGAGATGTCGAAGCGTGCGTCACGGACCCAGCCCAAGTCGAGCGCCTGACCCTCGATGGTGCGGACGATCATCTCGGTGAGCTCGTGAAGTACGCGCAGCTTTACGCCTGCCTCGAGCGTTGGATCGTCGAGAACCGTCTTGGTGACCATGGTAAGTGCCAGGTCACCGCAGTTGATGGCAAGCCCCGTGCCCTCGGTGAGGTGCATGCAGGGCTTGCCGCGGCGCAGCTGTCCGTTGTCGGCGATGTCGTCGTGAATCAGCGCGCCCGACTGGAAATGTTCGATGGCTGCCGCGGCGCTGCGGGCGCTCTCAAAGCTACCGCCTACTGCGGTGGCGGCGAGCATGCAGATAAGCGGGCGGTGGCGCTTGCCGGCGTTGGCCGTAAAAGCCGAGAGCGGCGCGTACAGGTAGCGCTCGATATCGGCAGAGGTCGCCTGTCCGTCAAAGAACGTGGCCAGATAGTCGTTGATCTGGTCAAAGTGCTGGGCTAAAAAGCTGGTAAACGGACTGGACACAGGCTCTCGCATTCTTTCTTGGGTTGCATCGTTGCATTATGCAGACAACATATTGCCACATTAGGGCGTCGAGCGCGGCGGTTGAAGACGAATGAGTCATGCGGCCGCAAACGCGGCAAGGGGCTCGGCTAGATAAGCCCAAAGTGTTCGAGCGCGGTGACGACGCCGTCATGGTCGAAGCTGTCGGTTACGTAGTCGGCCTTTTCCTTAAGGAAATCCGGCGCGTTGCCCATAGCGATGCCAACATCGACCGCCTCCATGAGGGCGATGTCGTTACTCGCGTCGCCAATGCCGTACACGGTGCCGTGGTCTGGCCCCAGGGCGTCAAGCACGGCCTTGATTCCGGCCCGTTTGGTGCACTCGCGAGGCGAGATTTCTGTGACCTCGAGCTCGAGCTCGTTGAAGCAGAGCAGAGGTCCGAGCTCTTCATCTTGGGCGATGCGGTTGGCAAGCTTCGTGGACATGAGGATCTTGTAGGCGCTGTAATGCTTGAGCTTTGTGACGGCATCGCCTACGGTACGGGCGTATCCGTACGTCTCGGGGGCGTCCGCGCTCATGCGCACGACGCGATCGAGACCTTCAAAGCGAATCACCTCGTCCGATTGCTCAAGATACGGGGCGAGGCGTTGCAGCAAGCCAGGGCTCATGGCCGCATTTCGCACAATGCGTTCGTCGAGTTCGACGTAGCCTCCCGCCAAGCAGACAATTCCTGCCCACGGCAGCTCGAGTAGCTTGGGATGAATGCAGCTCAGGGTGCGTCCCGTGCAGATAAAGGCCATGTTGCCGTTGGCGACAAACGCGCGGATTGCCTGCGAAACCGCCTCGTTGGGATAGGGGGAGAGGTCCCGCTCGTCTTCGGGAAGGTCTTGGGCGAGCCTGGGGTCTTGCCACGCGAGCGTGCCGTCAATGTCGAAGAAGCAGATATCGCCATGCTTGCGGGTTGGACTGGCGGCAGGGGAGGCCGAGGTGGTGGGCACAAATCCCGGCTCGAGGCCCATGATCTGGTCAAAATGCTCTTTAACGCGGGGAACGGAGACGCCGATGATCACCTGGGCGGTCTTGCCCGTAATGATGAGGCCCTTGGCGCCCACCGCGACAAACGACGCGTTATCTGCAACGATGGAGGGGTCTTCGACCTCGACGCGCAGGCGCGTGGCGCAGTTGGTTGCGCCCACAATGTTGGATACGCCGCCCAGAAGCGCCACAACCTGCTCGGCGAGCAGGTGGTCTTGCGATGCCTGGGCGTCGGAAGCCCCGGTTTTGGATGAATGCCTTTCGTCAACGTCGCCTCCCGTCAAGCGCGAGAGCGCCGTGTTGCCGGCAATATGCTCCTCGCGTCCCGGGGTTTTTAGGTCTAAGGCCAGGATAAGGCCTCGAAAGCTCAGAAAGAAGATGACGCTAAAGGCAAGGCCGATACCGAGCGCCAAAAGGTAGGAGCCGGCATGCATTCGCATGAGTGGGATGAAGTTGAAGGCCGTCATTTCCATGAGACCGCCCGAGAAGATGCCGACGATGCCAAAGAAGTTCATGGTCATGGCAAGGCAGGAGGACAGGACGGCGTAGAGCAAAAAGAGTCCTGGATAGGTGAACATAAAGAGAAACTCGAGCGGCTCGGTGACGCCGCAGACCACCGAGGCGACGATGGCGGGCAAAAGGATGACCTTAAGGCCGGCGCGGCGTTCGGGTTTGGCGGTGAAATAGAATGCTGCCGCGATGGCGGGAAGGCCAAAGAGCTTGCCCCAGCCGGTGGCGGTAAAACCTGCCCAGGGCGCAAGTTCATTTAAGGGGCGCGTGCTATGGGAGAGAATGGGGAGCAGGTTGGTCCACGTGGCGTAAATACCGTCGTGAATGACCAGATTGTCGTAATAGATGGGCATATAGAGCAGATGGTGCAGCCCCATGGGCTCGAGCGCTCGCTCCAAAAACACAAAGATGCCCACGCCGAAGGGGCCGACGCCCGCAAGTGCGTGGCGCAGCGTTTCGGTCACAGCGTATGCGAAGGGCACGATGGCGGCCGAGATGGCGGCAAGGGCAAACACGGCAAAAAAGCTGATGAGGTAGACGAGCGAGGAACCCGAGAACGTGCCGAGCCAATCGGGAACCTTGGCATCGTAGAAGCGGTCATGGATGGCAACGACGGTTGCCGACACCGCCAGCGGGCCGATAATGCCGGTGTCGAGCGTCTTGATGCCGTCGATGACGGTGATGCCGCTGGCGGGGGTTAAAGACGACGGGTACTTAAGTCCAAGGTTGTCGCCGCTCAGCTTAATGATCTCGCTCAAAAAGAAACAGTAGGCAAAATAGGCTACGAGCGCCTCGAGGCAGCAGCGTGCCGGTTGCTTTTGGGCAAGGCCGATGGGCAGCGCTACGGCAAAAAGGAGTGGAAGGCGCTTAAAGACCGTCCACGAGCCGCGCTGAATGATAGTCCAGAAAACGTACCAGGGGGTTCCGTATACGGCGAGGTCGCCGACGATATCCACGGTCGTTGCGAGGGCGGAGATGCCGACCATGAGGCCTGATATAGAAAACAGCATGGCGGGCGCGAACATGGCTCCGCCAAAACGTTGGATTTTCTGCAGCATAATATGCCTTTCGGATGCAACATGCTGTGCGAGCAAGAACGTTTAAACAATGAACTCATTGTAGAGGACTGGCTGCTTGCCGCATTGACGGTTTTGATTCGGTCCGATTTGGGTTTCGGGGGAACCGTCGACGGTAAATAATCCGTGCTTTACCGATAATCGGTTTAAACAACTTTAAGAAATGCTATCGTGCCTAGCCATACATATTCATTAGAGGTGAAATCATGCCAAAAGCGATTTACGAAGGAATCTACCGCGAGATCCGTTCGCGCATCATCAACGGGACCTATGCGTTTCAGGAGATGCTGCCAACCGAAGCCGAGCTGACCGCGGAGTTTGGCTGCACGCGCAATACCGTTCGACGCGCCTTGAGCATGCTGGCCGACCAGATGTTTGTGCAGCCTATACACGGCAAGGGCGTGCGCGTTATTTGGCTTAAGGGCGAAACCGATATGCTGGGCGCACTCGAAGAGGTTGAGTCGTTTGGCGAGTTCGCAAAACGCAACAATGCCGTCGCATCGACCGAGGTCAAGTCTTTTGAACATTTGATTTGCACTGAGCAACTCTCTCGTCGCCTGGGCTTTAAGGTGGGCGAGGAGCTGATTCGCGTCGTGCGTGTCCGAAGCCTCAACGGCAGCGCGCGCCAAGTGGACCATGGCTACTTTTTGGCGTCGATCGCCAAGGGCCTGACCCCCGAGATCGCGGCGGATTCTATCTACGGCTATCTGGAGCACAAGCGCGGCGTCAAAGTGATGGCGAGCCGTCGTACGGTGAGTGTCGAGCTCGCCAACGATGAAGACTGCAGCTATCTGGACCTCGGCAAGTACAACTGCGTCGCCGTTATGGAGAGCCAGTCGTACACCTCGGACGGCATCTTGTTCGAGGTCACGCATGCCCGCACACACCCCGAGATCTTCCATTACCGCGTCAATTCCAAGCGATAGCCGGCTAGCTCGCAGCCTGACGAGACTCATGCCCTCAAAGCGAAAACGCCCGGTCAAACCGACGATGCATCGGCTTGATCGGGCGTTTTCTCTGCATTCGATAACAAATAATTGTTTATACAAAACTTGTCAAGTATCAAGTCGAAATTACCGTTCACCGAAGTTTTTCTACCGCTCTAGTAATACTTGTTCAAACAACTAGCCAAATAGCGTATTGTACAAGTCAGCAAAAGGGGCAAAGTCCCCGAGCCAATCTCCGAAGGCGGCGGCAAAGGGTGCCGCCACGGTGTGAAAGGGTGGATTGTAATGAAGAACGAAATGAGCAGAAGGCAGTTCCTGGGCTTTGCTGGTTCCGCGGCTGCGGTTCTTGGTCTGGGCCTCGTGGGCTGCGGTGGTTCTGCCGGCTCTGGCTCCTCTGCTTCTGGTGACGCTGCCGAGGTCTACTTCCTCCAGTTCAAGCCCGAGGTCGACAAGGAGTGGAAGGAGATCGCCAAGGCGTACAAGAAGGAGAAGGGCGTCGAGGTCAAGATCGTGACCGCCGCCTCCAACACCTACGAGGAGAAGCTCAAGTCCGAGATGTCCAAGAGCTCCGCTCCGACGCTGTTCCAGGTCAACGGCCCCACCGGCCTTAAGAACTGGAAGGACTACTGCGCCGATCTTTCCGACACCAAGCTCCGCGGCGAGCTCATCGACGACTCCCTGGCGCTGCAGTCCGACGGCAAGGATCTGGGTATCGACTGGGTTCAGGAGAGCTACGGCATCATTTACAACAAGGAGCTCCTCGAGAAGGCCGGCTACAAGGCCGAGGACATCAACTCCTTCGACAAGCTGAAGGCTTGCGCCGATGACATCCAGGCCCGCAAGGACGAGCTCGGCGTTGACGGTGCCTTCACTTCCGCCGGTATGGATGACTCCTCCAGCTGGCGCTACACCACGCACCTCGCCAACCTCCCGCTCTACTACGAGTTCGAGAAGGAGCACAATCAGGAGGACGACGAGATCAAGGGCGAGTATCTCGACAACTTTAAGCAGATCTTCGACCTGTACATCACCGACTCCACCTGCGATCCTTCGCAGCTCGCCTCCAAGACCGGTGACGACGCCACCAACGAGTTCGCAACCGGCAAGGCCGTCTTCTATCAGAACGGCTCTTGGGCCTACGCCGACCTCACCAAGGCCGGTATGACCGACGACCAGCTCGGCATGCTGCCGATCTACATCGGCGTCGACGGCGAGGAGAACCAGGGCCTGTGCTCCGGCGGCGAGAACTACTGGTGCGTCAGCTCCCAGGCTTCCGAGGATGCCCAGAAGGCCACCGAGGACTTCATGTATTGGTGCGTCACTTCTGACACCGCCACCAGCATCATCGCTGACAAGATGGGTCTGACCGCCCCGTTCAAGAGCGCTAAGGAGACCACCAACGTCTTCTCTCAGCAGGCCGTTGCTATGGCCAAGGACGGCAAGAAGACCGTCGCTTGGGACTTCGTTTACATCCCCTCCGAGGAGTGGAAGAAGAACCTCAAGCAGGCTCTCATCGCTTATGCTGCCGACAACACCAAGTGGGACGGCGTCAAGAACGCCTTCGTCGATGGCTGGAAGACCGAGAAGGCTGCTTCCGAGTAAGCAGTTGCTGCCCAAGCTATCTGATTAGCGACAGGGGGCGGGCAGACGTAGGTTTGCCCGCCCCCTGCATATTGAAAGGACCCTTCTATGGGCAAAGCACTCAAGCGCTGGTGGCCGCTCTTTATGCTGCCCACGTGCCTGGCGTTTATGATCGGGTTCGTGATTCCCTTTATCCAGGGTTTCTATCTCTCGTTCTGCCAGTTTATTACCATCAATAACGCGCACTTTGTCGGTATCGAGAACTACGTGCGCGCGCTGTCCGATCCGCAGTTCTCCACGTCGTTCTTCTTTACCGTGGCGTTTGCCTTCCTGTCGACGGTGCTCATCAACGTGATCGCGCTGGCCATTGCGCAGGCGCTCACTCGCAAGGCGCTCAAGGGCACCAACATCTTCCGTACGATTTTCTTTATGCCTAACCTGATTGGCGGCATTGTACTGGGTTACATTTGGCAGATTCTGATCAACTGCCTGCTCTCCAACGTGGGTGCCCAGCTTATCGCCCTCAACTCCGCCGCTGGCTTCTGGGGCCTTATCATCCTGACCCTGTGGCAACAGGTCGGCTACATGATGATCATCTACATCGCCGGTCTGCAGTCCATTCCGTCTGACTACATCGAGGCCGCCAAGGTCGATGGCGCTACGGCATGGCAGACGTTTTGGAAGGTTAAGATCCCCAACCTGATGCCGACCATCACCATCTGCCTGTTCCTGTCCATCACCAACGGCTTTAAGCTGTTCGACCAGAACCTCGCCCTTACCGGTGGCGCCCCGGCGCACTCCACCGAGATGCTCGCCCTGAACATCTACAACACGTTCTATTCGCGTGCTGGCATCGCATGGCAGGGCATCGGTCAGGCCAAGGCAGTTATCTTCTGCATCCTGGTTGTCGCTATTTCTATGATCCAGCTTAAGGCCACGAGGTCCAAGGAGGTGCAGCAGTAATGAAACGCGATAAGGCTATCAACCGCGCGCTCTCGATCTTCTTTACGATCCTGTCGCTCGCATGGATCTACCCCGTGTTCATGATTGCGCTCAATTCCTTTAAGAAAGCGACCGCAATCAGCACCACCACGGCGTTCGATCTGCTCACGCCCGAGACGTTCAACGGCCTCGCAAACTACGTGCACGCTCTGAACGAGCAGGGCTTTGCCTCGGCGTTTATGTACTCGCTTATCATCACGGTCACGTCGGTCGTGCTGATTCTGGTGTGCTGCTCCATGTGCGCTTGGTACGTGGTGCGCGTCAACAGCAAGATCTCGAACTTCTTCTATTACCTGTTCGTCTTCTCGATGGTCGTACCGTTCCAGATGCTCATGTTCACGCTGTCCAACCTCGCGGACCGCATCGGCTTTAACACGCCGTTTAACATCTGCTTCATCTACCTTGGTTTTGGCGCGGGCCTCGCGGTCTTTATGTTCGCCGGCTTCGTCAAGAACATCCCGCTCGAGATTGAGGAAGCGGCCATGATCGACGGCTGCAACCCGGTCCAAGTGTTCTTTAAGATCGTCCTTCCCATTATGAAGCCCACCTATCTTTCGGTCGGCATCCTTGAGACCATGTGGGTCTGGAACGACTATCTGCTGCCCTACCTTACGCTCGACTCCACCAAGTACAAGACCATTCCTATCTTGATCCAGTACTTCCGTGGCGGCTATGGCCACGTCGAGCTCGGCCCCATGATGGCGTGCATCATGATGGTCGTCATCCCCATCGTCATCATGTACATCTTCTGCCAGAAGTACATCATCGACGGTGTGGTGGCAGGTGCCGTCAAGGGCTGATGCCGTAACTGTTTTGCAAGTTTTGGCGGCGCCTCTCAGCGCGGCGCCGCGTATCGAAAGGTAAAGACATGGCCGAGATCGTTCTCAAACATGTTCAGAAGGTGTATCCCAACAACGAGTCAAAAAAGAAGGGCTTCTTTGGCAAAAAGAAGAAGACCGAGGAGAAGAAGCACAACCTCAAGGTTACCGAGGACGGTGTGCTCGCTGTAGAGGACTTCAACCTCACCGTTCACGACCAGGAGTTCATCGTCCTCGTTGGCCCTTCTGGCTGCGGTAAGTCCACGACGATGCGCATGGTCGCCGGCCTGGAGGACATCACCTCCGGCGATGTGTTCATCGATGGCAAGCGCGTCAACGACGTGGCGCCCAAGGACCGCGACATCGCCATGGTGTTCCAGAGTTATGCTCTGTACCCCAATATGACGGTGTACGAGAACATGGCGTTTACGCTTGAGCTCAAGAAGGTCCCCAAGGACGAGATCGACCGCAAGGTTCGCTCCGCTGCCGAGATCCTGGGTATTACCGAGTACCTCGACCGTAAGCCCAAGGCGCTCTCTGGCGGCCAGCGCCAGCGCGTCGCCATCGGCCGCGCCATCGTGCGTGACCCCAAGGTCTTCCTGATGGACGAGCCGCTGTCCAACCTGGATGCCAAGCTTCGTAACCAGATGCGCGCCGAGCTCATTAAGCTGCGTCACGAGATCAAGGGCACCTTCATCTACGTTACCCACGACCAGACCGAGGCTATGACCCTCGGCGACCGCATCGTGGTCATGAAGGACGGCGTCGTCCAGCAGATCGCCACGCCGCAGGAGGTCTTCAACCATCCCGCGAACATCTTCGTCGCCGGCTTCATCGGCGTGCCGCAGATGAACTTCTTCGATGCCCAGCTGGTGCGCTCGGGCAACGGCTTTACCGTCAAGACCGAGGATATGAACGTGGCGCTCGCCCCCGAGACCTGCGCTCAGCTTGCCCTCAACTGGGACGGCGGCGACGTGAAGGAGATTACGGCCGGCGTGCGTCCCGAGCAGATTCTGCTTGCCGACAAGGGCGAGGAGGGTGCGCTCCAGGGTACCGTCGAGGTGACCGAGCTCATGGGTTCGACCGAGCATGTCCACGTGACCGCTCCCGATGGCCAGTTCGTCCTGATCATTCCCGTTGTCGACCTTGAGGCCAAGGGTGCGCTCAAGGCGGGCGACCCCATCTGGTTCAAGTTCGAGAAGAACGCGACCCACCTCTTCGATAAGGTATCTGGCAAGAACCTTATCTAGGCCCGGTGCAACCAGGCCCTCCCTTTGGGCGACTGCGGCTTTGCCATCCTTTTGCCGCGGTCACATATAAGGCTCCCCTCCCGTCCACTGGGCGAGAGGGGAGCCTTTCTTTGTGTTGGGACTGTCTGACCGGTCGTTTGTCTCGATCTGTAACGGATAGGGCCGATTTCGGACGTTAGATGTTACAGATCGAGACGGTTCCGCTGAGCTAACCATTTCATCTAAATCTGTAACACCAAAGGCGAATTTCACCTGCTAGATGTTACAGATTGAGATAAACCCAAGGGGAGGAGCCGGTATGTCTCAATCTGTAACAGCTGGGACCGTTTTGGTTGAGTAGTTGTTATGGATCGAGATTGTTTGGCCGAGTCGGATCACAGGGTAACGTGCGGGCACAAAAAACGGAGCCGCGTTGCCGTGGCTCCGTTTTCAAGAGGATGGGCGATGAAACCGAATTAGCTCAGGTGCCAGATCTCGTCGTTGTACTGGGAGATCGTACGGTCGGACGAGAAGGTGCCGGCGTTGGCGATATTGATGAGCGCCTTGCGCATCCAGGCGTCCTGGTCCTCGTAGTCGGCCAGCACGCGCTCCTTGGTCTGGATGTACTCCTCAATGTCGAGCAGGGCCATAAACCAGTCCTTGCCCTTAATGTCGTCGTGCAGGCGCTGCAGGCGCTCGGCGTTGCCGGTTGCCATAAAGGCCGGGTTGGTGATGAAGTCCACCAGCAGTTTAATTCCGGGCTTGCGGTAGAGCGTACCGGCGTTGTAGGTGCCGTCGGCGTAGAGCTGCTCGACCTGTTTGGACGAGGCACCAAAGGTATAGATGTTCTCGTCGCCCACGAGCTCGGCAATCTCCACGTTGGCACCGTCGAGCGTGCACAGGGTTAGGGCGCCGTTGAGCATGAACTTCATGTTGGAGGTGCCGCTCGCCTCCTTGGAGGCCAGGCTGATCTGCTCGGAGATGTCAGCGGCGGGGATCACGCGCTCGGCGGCGGTGACGTTGTAGTTCTCGATCATGACAACCTGCAGGTAGGGAGCCACGTCGGGGTCGTTTGCAATCCACTGCGACAGCGTCAGGATCAGATGGATGATGTCCTGCGCGATAGTGTAGGCAGGCGCCGCCTTGCCGCCAAAGATGATGGTGACGGGGTGCTTAGGCCTGTTGCCGTTCTTGATATCGAAGTACTTCCAGATGATGTAGAGCGCGAGCATCTGCTGACGCTTGTACTCGTGGATACGCTTGACCTGGACGTCGATGATGGCGTTGGAGGGAATGGTCACGCCCTGCTCGAGCGCCATGAACTGGCGCATGATGGCCTTGGCCTCGACCTTGGTGGCGGCCAGGCGCTCAAGAACGTCCTTGTCGTCGGCGAACTTGGCGAGTTTGCTCAGATCGCCGGTGCTGCGCCAGTCGGTGCCGATTACATCGTCGAGCAGGCTGGCGAGCGCGGGGTTGGCCCCATGGATCCAGCGGCGGAAGGTGATGCCGTTGGTCTTGTTGGAGAACTTCTCGGGATAGATCTCGTAGAACGGATGAAGCTCGGTGTCCTCCAGGATCTTGGTGTGGAGGGCGGCTACGCCATTGATGGAGAAGCCAAAGTGGATGTCCATGTGGGCCATGTGGACGGTGTCGTATTCGTCGATGACGGCGACGCGCGGGTCATCGTGCTCGGCCTTCGCGATCTCATCGAGCTTGACGATAATGTCGGCGATGGCAGGGGAGACCTTCTGCAGGCTGACGAGCGGCCACTTCTCGAGCGCCTCGGCAAGAATCGTGTGGTTAGTGTAGGCGACCATGGAGCGTACGATGGTCACGGCCTCGTCAAACTCGATGCCATGCTCGGTGGTGAGCAAGCGAATGAGCTCGGGGATGACCATGGTGGGGTGCGTGTCGTTAATTTGGACCACGGCGTAGTCGGCCAGATCGTGCAGGTTGCTGCCGCGCTCGATGGCCTCGTCGATCAGGAGTTGGGCGGCGTTGCTCACCATGAAGTATTCCTGGTAGATGCGAAGCAGGCGGCCCTGCTCGTCGGAATCGTCGGGGTAGAGGAACAAGGTGAGGTTCTTGGCGATCTCGGTCTTGTCGAAGTCGATGGAGCTGCCGGGGACCAGGCCGTCGTCGACGCTCGCCAGGTCGAACAGGCGCAGACGGTTCTTGGTGGGCTGGCCGTAACCGGGCACGTCGATGTTGACGAGCTTGGAGGTAACGGCAAAATCGCCGAACTCGACGGTGTAGGAGCGGTCGTCGTCGACTAGGATGTCCTGCTCACCGAGCCACTCGTCGGGGACGGCCTTCTGCTGGTTGTCGACAAAGCGCTGACGGAACAGGCCGTAGTGATAGTTGAGGCCCACGCCATCGCCGGTCAAGCCCAGCGTGGCGATGGAATCCAGGAAGCATGCGGCCAGGCGGCCCAGGCCGCCGTTGCCGAGCGACGGCTCGACCTCGAACTCCTCGATCTTGTTGAGGTCGTGGCCTGCGGCGGTGAGCTGGTCCTTAACCTCGTCGTAGATGCCGAGGTCGATCATGTTGTTGATGAGCAGCTTGCCGATCAAAAATTCGGCGGAAATGTAATAGAGCTTTTTCTTGCCGTTGTTGAGCGGGCAGGCGGCGGAGCGCTCCTGCACGAGTTTGACCAGCAGCTTGTAAATGCGACGGTCGTCGAGTTGCTCGAGCGAGGTGCCAAAAGACTGCTCGGCGAGTTCCATGAGGTTAATTTGGGGCATGTTTCCTCCTGTAATGGGTTGATTACATGTCTGCAATTCATAAGAATCCCGCGCGAGGGGATTGGGGTGGCCTCGCGCGGGTAAGCAAGCGCGTCCGCACGGTGGGGAGGGGTCGGGCGCGGTAGCTCCTATTGAGGAAGCTCGATTTCGGCTTCCGACGGGATGCGGAAGTAGGTCTCGGTCCAGTCGGTGAGTTTGTGCTCGAGCTCGCGGGTGATGGCGCCGTCGAGCATGCGCCAGGTCCAGTTGCCGCCCAGCGTGGCAGGGGTGTTGATGCGCGCCTCGTTGCCCAAGTTGAGCAGGTCCTGCATGGTGTAGATGCACGTGTCGCTCACGCTGGCTGCGATGGTTCGGTTGAGCGCGTCGGCGATGGGTTCGCCGGCCTGCTGATGGGTGTACAGAGCTGTCTGCTCGCGCTGACGCGGGGTAGCCGTTCCTTCAAACCAGCCGCGTGCCGTCTCGTTGTCGTGAGTGCCCACGTAGGCGACGGTGTTGGCAATGTAGTTGTGCGGCAGGTAGTACGAGTTAGTGCCCTCAAAGGCAAACTGCAGGATCTTCATGCCGGGGAAGCCCGAGTTGTCGCGCATATCGATGACGCCGGGGGTGAGGAAGCCCAGGTCCTCGGCGATGATGGGCAGCGTGCCGAGCTTTTCCTCGAGTGTCTTGAAGAGCTTGAGGCCGGGACCCTGCGTCCACGAACCGTAGGACGAATCAGGCGAGGAGAACGGCACCTCCCAATAGGCCTCGAAGCCGCGGAAGTGATCCAGGCGGATGACGTCGTACATGTCGAGGGCGGCGCGAATGCGGCCCTCCCACCAGGAGAAGCCGTCGGCCTCCATGGCGTCCCAGTCGTAGATGGGGTTGCCCCAGTACTGGCCGGTAGCCGAGAACTGGTCGGGCGGCGTGCCGGCGACGCTCACGGGATTGCCGGCGGCGTCGATCTTAAAGAGCTCAGGTGTCGCCCACATCTCGACGGAGTCACGCGAGACATAGATGGGCAGGTCGCCGATGATGAGAATGTCGCGCTCGTTGGCATAGGCCTTGAGGCGGCTCCACTGGCGATCGAAGAAGTACTGCGTCATCTGGTGGTAGAGCATACGCGCCGGATGGTCGGCGCAGACCTTGGCGGAAGCCTCGCCGCGGGTGCGGAGCTCCGCGGGCCACTCCCAAAACGCCTTGAGACCGCACTCCTCTTTGACGGTCATGAACTCACAGTAGGGGATGAGCCAGTCCTCGTTGGCCTGGATAAAGTCATCGAAATCGGCCGGCTTGTCGGCAGCAAAGCGCTCGGCGGCGCGGTCGAGAATCTGACGGCGGCCGCCAAAGATAGCACCGTAGTCGACATTGCTGGGGTCGGATCCCAGATACACGCCATCGATATCGCGCTGCTCCAGATACCCTGCCTCGATAAGCTCGGCAAAGTCGATAAAGTTGGGGTTGCCTGCGCGGGCCGAGAACGACTGATAAGGCGAATCGCCATAGCTGGTCGTCGTAAGGGGCAGAATCTGCCAGTAATGTTGTTTGCACGAGGCGAGAAAATCGACGAAGTCGTAGGCATTCCAGCCAAAGCCGCCGATTCCGTATGGTCCGGGCAGAGATGAGACGGGCATGAGGACGCCGCTTGCACGCTCCATGAATGCGCTCACCAACCTTCTTGTTGTGGGGTCGGCCTGCCGATGGGTGTGCAGTCCGCCTCCGATGTTCTGATTCGATACGCCTATTGTAAAACATGTTGTTTAAACATGTACAGGCAAGAAAAAAAGTTGGTCGATTTTCGGCGAATGGCTACATGCCATGAAAAAAGCCCCGACCTCACAACGTGAGATCGGGGCAAGAACGGTATGTAGGTTTTTGCTACTCGGCGTCGGCGAAGCCGTTGGGGTTGTGGCTCTGCCAGTTCCAGCTATCGCGGCACATGTCCGCGATGTCGTACTGGGCCTTCCAGCCCATCATGCGCTCGGCCTTGGAGGCATCGCACCAGTTGGCAGCGATGTCGCCGGCGCGGCGCTCGCGGATCACGTAGGGCAGCTCCTTGCCACAAGCCTTGGAGAAGGCGGCGACGACCTCGAGTACCGAGGTGCCGGTGCCGGTGCCCAGGTTAAAGATCTCGACGCCGGTCTTGCCGTTCATCCAGTTAAGGGCGGCAACGTGACCAGAGGCCAGATCGCACACGTGGATGTAGTCACGCACGCCGGTGCCGTCGGGGGTGGGGTAGTCGTTGCCAAAGACCTGAACGGCCTCGAGCTTGCCCACGGCGACCTGGGCGACATAGGGCACCAGGTTGTTGGGGATGCCCTTGGGGTCCTCGCCGATCAGGCCCGACGGATGAGCGCCGATGGGGTTGAAGTAACGGAGCAGCACGACGTCCCACTCGGGGTCGGCGGTGTGGACGTCCATAAGGATCTGCTCGATCATCCACTTGGTCCAGCCATAGGGGTTGGTTGCGGGCTTCTTGGGGTCTTCCTCGGTGACGGGCGGGTTGTCCGGGTCGCCGTAGACGGTCGAGGAGCTCGAGAAGATGATGGACTTGCAGCCATGGTTGCGCATGACGTCGATGAGCACCAGGGTGTTCTCGATGTTGTTGTGGTAGTACTCGACGGGCTTGCTCACCGACTCGCCGACGGCCTTAAAGCCGGCAAAGTGGATGACACGGTCGATCTGATGGGTATCGAAGATCTTGTTCATCGCATCGCGGTCGAGCACGTTGGCCTTGTAGAAGGTGAGGTTCTTGGCGGCTTCGTCGCCCACGATGGTCTTGACGCGGTCGACGGCGACGGCGCTGGAGTTGGAGAGATCATCGACGATGACGACCTGGTAGCCACCCTCGAGCAGCTGAACGACGGTGTGCGAGCCGATAAAGCCGGCGCCACCGGTAACGAGGACGCAGGTGTCTTTGGGGTCGAGTGCTTTGGACATGTAGTCTCCTATCGAATCAGGAACACTTCTAGAGGGGAGTATAGCGCAGGCGGGGACGCCCAAATGGTGCACTGTAGGAAAAGCAGAGGATTATGTTAACGTACTCATATAAGAGCTTGCTCAATTGTTACCTCAAATTTGACAATTGCTTACGAGCCGCCGACCTTGTAGTTTCCTGCCGTTCGTGGAAATCGTTGGGACGCGCCATATGTACGCTAATATGTATGAGTTGAGCGACATATAAATAAGCATGTAACGGAGTACATATGTCACCAAACAGCGATTCCATCCTTTCCCAGGAGCTCTCGCGCCGCACTGCCCTTAAGGCCCTGTTCGGCGCCGCTTCTGCGGCAGTTCTTTTTGGCCTGCCCACACGCGCCCATGCGGCGGAGGCTTCCAAAGAAACCACCGATAAATTGAATGCCGCCCAGGCCCAACTCGACGAGGTTCAGGCCCAGCTCGACAGCATCGCAAATGAGTATGCGGCGCTGGCCAACAAGAATGCCCAGACCCTCAACGACATCGAGAATGTCCAGGGCAAGATTGACGACACGCAGGCCCAGATCGATGAAAAGAAGGCCGAGCTCAAGAAGAAGCGCAACGACCTTTCCGATCGCGTGGCCGCCAGCTACAAGTCCGGCGGTACGAACATCCTGTCGCTGCTGCTGGCCTCTGGCTCGTTTGAGGAACTCGTCGCCAACGCGCATTACGTTGAGAAGATCAACAAGAGCGACCGCGATGCCATCGAGGATATCCAGACGATTCAGGCTGAGCTCGACGCACAGAAGACCGAGCTCGAATCACAAAAGGCCGACCTGGAGAAACTCAAGGACCAGCAGACGGCTCAGATGCAGGATATGCAGGCCAAGCAGCAAGAAGTCCAGACCGTGCTGAACGGTCTTTCCGACGACGTCAAGGAACTCATGGCTCAGCGCGATTCCGAGATCCTCGCTGCCGCCCAGGCTGAGGAGGCCGCTAGGAAGGCCGCCGCTGCCGCGGCCGCCGCGAACAAGAACAATTCCTACTCGGGTGGTTCGAGCTCGGGCGGTGGATCGTATGCGCCCGGAACTCCGCAGCAGAATGCCGGCTCGGGCAAGCAGCAGGCCGTCGTCAACGCGTGCTACTCCACGCCTTCGCCGGGTCAGAACTGGTGCGCGGCGTGGGTTACCAATGTCTTCCGTAACGCCGGCGTTGGCTACTTTGGCGGCAACGCCTGCGACATGTTCAACGCCTGGTGCTATAGCTCCGACCGCTCGGCGCTGCAGGTGGGCATGATCGTGGCCGATTCCTCGCACAGCGGCACCGGTACGCCGGGTCTGCTGTATGGCCACGTGGGCATCTATGTCGGTGGTGGCATCGTTATGAGCAACGAAGGCCCCATTACGTCGAAGTCGCTCGATTCGTTTATCTCGTTCTATGGTACGGGCTCTGGCGTGCGTTGGGGCTGGCTTGGCGGCGTCGTGCTGTCGTAGCTACGGCTTGAAGCTGGTTGGTCCGGGACAGCCCGAATGGCATAAGGTTGCCTGCTCGGACAGTCCTGCTCGCACGGAGAGCACATTAAGTGCTCTCCGGCTCGTGCGGAACTCGCGATCAACCTTATGCCATTCGGGCTGTCCCGGCCCTCTCGGGTCCAGGGCGCTACACACCGGACTGGTTGTCTGAATAAAAGAAAGTGAAGGCCCCTTTCGGGGCCTTCTTTGTTAGAGGAATTCGCCGACTCGGTGGACTTCGGGTTCGAGGTCTACGTCGAATTGGTCTTTGACGGTTGTTTGGATGTGGCGGATGAGTTCGTCGACATCGGCGGCGGTGGCGTGGTCGGCGTTGACGATGAAGCCGCAGTGCTTTTCGCTCACCTGCGCGCCGCCGATAGCGTGGCCGCGCAGGCCGGCGTCCATGATGAGCTTGCCGGCAAAGTAGCCCTCGGGGCGCTTAAAGGTGGAGCCGGCGCTCGGCATGTCGAGCGGCTGCTTGTCCTCGCGGCGCTGGCGGTAGTCGTCCATGTCGGCCTTGATCATCGCAGCGTTGCCCGGGGCGAGATTGAAGGTGGCCGAAAGCACGATAAAGCCATAGTCGGCAATGCGGCTCTTGCGATAGCCCAGGTTGAGCTCGTCGACATCGAACTCGATGATGTTGCCGCTGCCGCGGGTGCCGTCGTCGAGCATGCGGGCAGGCTTGTAGACGCGCACGGACTCGAGCACATCGGCCATGCAAGCACCATAGGCACCGGCGTTCATGTAGCAGGCGCCGCCGACCGATCCGGGGATGCCCGAGATGGGCTCCATGCCGGTGAGGCCGGCCTCGGCTGCTGCCGCGGCGACATCGGAAAGCAGGGCGCCGGCTGCGGCCGTGACGTGCGTGCCGTCGACCGTAATATCGGAGAGGCCCTCACCCAGCGCCACGACGACGCCGCGGATGCCCTTGTCGCCGACGAGCAGGTCGGAGCCGTTGCCCACGATGGTGAGCGGCAGGTCGCAGCGATAGCAGGTATCGAGCGTGGCGACGAGGCCCTGCTCGGTATCGGGCGTGACAAAGACGTCGGCCGGACCGCCGATCTTAAACGTGGTGTGCTCGCGCATGGGCTCGCTCATCAACACGTTGTCCTCGCCGGCAACGCCAGCAAGCGCGCACAGCAGGTCCTCGTTAAAAAAGTCGTTCTCGTGCATGCGAATATCCGCCTTTTGGTGGTCGTTGTCATCAATCGATTGCAATATACCCCACCCAGATGCATTTGGTGCGCTGGCGGCGATAAAACTGCCGTCCACCGGATTGATAAAGTGTTTATCATCGAGGTAGAGGGGCAGTCGCTATACTTTCAAGAGATTGCGCGTAAACCCGGAAGGAGCGAGATGGCCAACAAAGTCACCCTCAAGCAGATCGCCCAGGAGGTGGGGCTTTCCCCCTCGTCGGTCTCGCTTGTTCTCAACAATCGGCCTTGTCGCATCTCGGAAGAAAACCGCAAACTCATCAAGGAGGTTGCCGCGCGCAACCATTATGTTCCCAACCAGATCGCGCGCAGCCTGGTCATGCGTGAGTCGCGTACGCTGGGCCTTATCGTCCCCAACATCGAGAGCCGCTTTTTTGCCTCGCTCGCTGGCAGCCTGGAAAAGCGTTGCCGTGAGGATGGCTACGCACTCTTTATCACCAGCTCGGGCGGAAGCGCCGATGACGATCTGGAACTGCTGCGCCAGCTGGTGACGCGCGGCGTTGATGGCGTCTTTTTGGTGGTGGGCGACGAGTTCTCCGACGACCGCGCCCTGCGCGAAGAAGTCAGCCATCTACCTATCCCGGCCGTAATGGTCGACCGTGCCATCGAGGGGCTCGAGTGCGATAAGGTGATGTTTGACCACGAGATGGGCGGCTACATGGCAACGCGCTATCTGATTGAACAGGGTCATCGTCGCATCGCCTGCTTGGTTAACGCGCGCCGTTCCAATACGGGCCGCAAACGACTTGCCGGCTATGAGCGCGCGCTGCGCGAGGTTGGCCTGCCTATCGATGCACGCTTGGAGTTTGAGAGCGAGTATTACATTCCGAGCGCCTACGAGGCCTCGGAGGCGGTGCTCGCAACCGACGCCACTGCCGTGTTCGCAAGCTCGGACAATATTGCCCTCGGTCTGCTCAAGCGCCTGCACGAGATGGGCAAGAGCATTCCGGGCGATATCTCGGTGGTGAGCTATGACAACTCGGCGGCCGACGTTCTCTTTGAGCCGGCACTGACCGCGATCGAGCAGGATCCGGGCGTTCTCGCGGAGCATGCCTTTGGCTGCATGTCCAAACGCCTTGCCGGTAGGGGCGGCAGGCGTGCCGAAGAGGTCGTTCTGGAGCCGGAGCTTATCGTTAAGGACAGCGTGCTCGAGCTTACTAAACACAACTAAACACGTTTACCAATTTGCAGAGACCGAATGTGGAGCACCTGTGACAATCAACGCCGCAGGTGAATGTTGCGTTTTGTCGTTCCGTACGATCAATACAGATGATAAAACGTTTTTTCACCGTGATAAAACGTTTTAGCAAATATACTGGTCCCAACGAATGGTTGCCGTATCGGAGGGTGACCGCGCAGCGAAGGGACATAAACAATGGCTAAAACTCTGGGAACGCCGTGGCAAAAGCTGGGCCACGAGGTACCGGCTTCCGAGCTCGAGGGCGTCGATCTGTATTGGCGTGCATCGAACTATCTGTCCGTCGGCCAGATCTACCTTCGTTCTAACCCGCTGATGCGCTCCGACTTTGTCGACGAGAAGACCGGCGAGACGCGCGACTTTGGTCGTCCGGACGTTAAGCACCGCCTGGTCGGTCACTGGGGCACCACGCCTGGCATCAACTTCCTGTTCGGTCACGTCAATCGCCTCATTGCCGACCACAACCAGAATGCCATCTTCTTGATGGGCCCGGGTCACGGTGGCCCCGCCGGCACCGCCCAGTCGCTGCTCGATGGCACCTACCGCGAGATCCGCCCCGACATCACTGATGACGAGGCCGGTCTGCAGAAGTTCTTCCGCCAGTTCTCCTACCCCGGCGGCATTCCGAGCCACTTTGCGCCCGAGACGCCCGGCTCCATCCACGAGGGCGGCGAGCTTGGCTACACGCTTAGCCACGCCTACGGTGCCGTCATGGACAATCCGAGCCTGCTGGCCGTGGCCGTGGTAGGCGACGGCGAGTCCGAGACCGGTCCGCTCGCGACCTCTTGGCAGTCCAACAAGCTCGTGAACCCGGCAACTGACGGTATCGTTCTGCCGATCCTGCACCTCAACGGCTACAAGATCGCCAACCCCACCATCCTCGCCCGCGTGTCCGACGAGGAGCTCACCAAGTTCTTCGAGGGCATGGGCTACAAGCCGCACTTCTTTGTCGCCGGCTTTGACGACGAGAGCCATGCGAGCATCCACGAACGCTTCGCCTCCCTGTTTGAGCAGGTCTTTGACGAGATTTGCGACATCAAGGCTACCGCACAGGCCCAGGCTGCCGCGGGCGAGACCGTGGTCCGCCCAGCCTACCCCATGATCGTGTTCCGCACGCCCAAGGGCTGGACTTGCCCCAAGCAGATAGACGGCAAGAAGACCGAGGACTCCTGGCGCGCCCATCAGGTGCCGCTGGCGAGCGCCAAGGACACCCACGAGCACTTCCGCGTGCTGCGCGAGTGGCTGCGCTCCTACAAGCCCGAGGAACTCTTTACGCCCGAGGGCCAGGTGCGCCCCGAGGTGACGGCCTTTATGCCGACCGGCGAGCTGCGCATTGGCGCTAACCCCAACGCGAACGGCGGCAAGGCGCGCCGCGAGCTCGAGCTGCCCGATATCCACGCCCACGAGATTCCCGTCGCCGAGAAGGGCCACGGCTGGGGCTCCACCGAGGCCGCCCGTGTCTTTGGTGAGTACACCGCCGACGTATTGGCCAAGAACATGGACGACTTCCGCATCTTTGGTCCCGATGAGACCGCGTCCAACCGCCTGCAGGCTGCCTACAAGGTGACCAAGAAGCAGTGGGATGCCGGCTTCTACGAGGACGACGCCAACGATGAGCTGCTGGCCGGCTCCGGTAAGGTTGTCGAGCAGCTGTCCGAGCACCAGTGCGAGGGCTTCCTCGAGGCCTACGTGCTCACCGGCCGCTCCGGTGTGTGGAGCTCCTACGAGAGCTTTGTCCACGTGGTCGATTCCATGGTCAACCAGCACTGCAAGTGGCTCGAGGCCACCAAGCGCGAGATTCCGTGGCGTGCGCCCATCAGCGGCCTCAACATTTTGCTGTCGAGCCATGTCTGGCGTCAGGACCACAACGGTTTCTCTCACCAGGACCCCGGCTTTATCGACCTGCTGCTCAACAAGGCCAACGATACGCATATCGTGAATGCTTACTATCCGGCCGACGCCAACATGGCGCTTGCCGTGGCCGAGCGCGTCTACCAGTCCACCGACTGCGTCAACGCCATTTTCTGTGGCAAGCAGCCCGCCCCGACTTTCCAGACGGTTGACGAGGCCTGCGCCGAGCTCGCCGAGGGCGTGGCGACGTGGGAGTGGGCATCGACCGCCGACTCGCTCGCCGAGGCCGACGTCGTGGTCGCCACGTGCGGCGACGTGCCGACGCTCGAGGCTCTGGCCGCAACCGATATGCTGCGCGAGCTGGGCGTTAAGGTATGGTTCGTCAACGTGGTGGATCTGCTCAAGATCCAGAACGTCTGCGAGAACGACCAGGCTATAAGCGACGAGCGCTGGGCTGAGCTGTTCGCCTGCGGCGAGAAGCCCGTGCTCCTTGCATTCCACGCCTATGCCGGCACGATTCGCCGCCTGATCTGGAACCGCCCCGGCCACGACGCCTTCCGCGTTCACGGCTACGAGGAGAAAGGCTCCACGACCACGCCGTTCGACATGCTGCGCCTGAACAACATGGATCGTTGGGCTTTGGCCGCCGACGTGCTGCGCATGGTCGACGCCGATAAGTTTGCCGAGCAGATTGATGAGTGGGAGGCCTTCCGCACCGAGGCCTTTGAGTTCGCGTGTGACGAGGGCTTCGATCACCCGGCCTTTACCGACTGGGTCTGGCCCGACGCTGCAGCTGCAACTGCTGCCGACGGCGCGCTTTCCGCAACGCAGATGACCGCGGGCGACAACGAGTAAGTGGGCATCCGGGACGGTCTCGCGCTGGGGCCTTGCCCGGCGGGGTGGCCTTGCTCCGGGAAGTGGGCTTCGCGAACTTCCCGGAGCAAGGC
>NZ_JAQLDQ010000028.1 GCF_028209395.1 Collinsella aerofaciens | reverse complement strand
AACACGTTGAACTCGAACAGCTCGCCGTCGCGGTTCGCCATCTTGACGGACTCCTTCCAGTCGAACTGCAGCTGCAGTCCGGGCGGCGTCTCGAAGCGCGGGTGCGGCTCCGGGCCGCCGGAGGCCCCGACGGCGATGCCGTTCTTGCGCATGAACTGGGTGAAGGCGTTGTAGCCGGCCAGGTTCTCGCCGGGATACCTGTGCAGCAGCCACTCGTGGATGCCCTTCTTGGTGACCCCCGGCAGCTGCGCCTTGGCGGCCCTGTCGCCGCGCCCGTCGTGGGGCCGCCCGCCCTCGGCCCTCCAGTACGACGCCACGGTGTGCCTGTCCTTGCCGTAGCGCTTCGCTATGTCGCTGAAGTTGGGCTTTATGCCCGCTTCCCTGTACATGTCCAACTCTCCGATCAGGTTCTTCTCCGCCACGGCCCGCTCCTCCCGAAAGCATCGTTCGCTCGTCGATCGAAGCGTAAGCCCCGGCGTTGGTGGAAATGGTGAAAATGCGTTGGCGCAAATGGCGGGATTGCGTTGGCATGATTGGTTGTTGAGCGTTGGTCAAAATGGTTGTTTTTACAGTAGCGCTAACAGGGCGCCGCCTCGGCCCACACGCAGCGCGCGAGGTCGGGGTCGTCCTGGTAGACCGCGGCGTGCACGAGCTCCCTGACGGCCGCCTTGGAGTCCTCGGGCCTGCCCGAGCAGGCGCTCTGGAGGTTGCGCTGCAGGTGCGTCACGCAGCGCTGCCAGGCGCAGCCTGGAACAGCCGCGAGACGGCGGCCACGAGCCCGGCGTGGCTGTCGGAGACCACGAGGCGCACGCCGGACAGCCCGCGCTCGCGCAGCCCGCCGAGGAATTCCGCCCAGGAGTCCTCGCTCTCGGTGTCGACCACGTCGCAGCCCGGGAAGTGCTTGCGCCCGTCGGCGCCCAGCCCGATCGCGGTCACGACGCCCTGCGAGACGACCGACGAGCCGACCCTGCAGCTCATGTAGGTGGCGTCGAGCCACAGGTAGCGGCACGGCGTGCCCGACAGGTCGCGGCGGCGGAACTCCGCCACCTCGGCGTCGAGGTCGGAGCAGAGTCTCGAGACCTCCGAGCTCGACAGCGAGGATATGCCCAGCTTGGACGCCACGCGCTCGACCTTGCGGGTGGACACGCCGCACACGTACATCTCCTGCACGATGGCGGCCACCGAGGTGTCGACGCGCGACCATCGCGCGAGCATGCCCTCGGGGTAGTAGGTGCCGTGCCTGAGCTTGGGTATCTCGAGCTCCACGTCGCCCACGGCGGTCTTGAGCGACCTGGGGCGGTAGCCGTTGCGGCTGTTCCCCCTGCCGTCGCTGCGCTCGTTGCGGCTCGCGCCGCACATCTGCTGGGCCTCGGAGTCCATCAGCGCGTTCATCACGCCGCCCAGCACCCTGCACGCGAACTCGCGCGCGTCGCCGCACTCCTGCCAAAGCCTCGCCGCCTCGAGGGCCTCGTCGCGGCCGAGGCGCAGTACACTCTCTTCTTGGGGCATCGCCTTTCCTTCCATTCGTCACCTTCATTACTCCAACGACGAATTCTAGGCGGTGTCCCCTCCCTTTCAAGAAAGAAAAGAGGCGGGGCATGCCCCGCCTCTTACACCACATCTCTGCGCGCTACCGGTGGTGGACAGTTAGTTCAGATACGTATTATTTGGCCGTGCCAATTGGCATTAATGGATTGGTTTGGAGCCACTTTGGACCCAATAATGGGCTATTCTCGCCCTTGAGCGAGCGCCTCTGTCGGCCCAGAAGGCCAAAAACGGCTCATTTGACCCCAAATCGACCTTCGTCAGCCTTTAAAAAAATACGTATCTGAACTAACTGTCCAGGGACATGTCTCCCCCATAGCAAAAAGTCTCTTGGCGAATGAAAATTCGCCAAGAGACCCCATACAAAACGTGGGCTCTGTCGTTCGAATGAACGACAGAGCCCACGCTCACTTTTTATTCAGCCCTAGTCATCGCGCAAAGCCCCTTCGGCAGCACACGGTGCTACCGAGTCACCGCAGGCCGGGGCGGGAGGCGGTCCTTTCTCTCGGAAAACTTCGCGAAGCCCAGTTTCCGAGAGAAAGCGTCCGCCTCCCGCCCCGGCCGACCGGGTCAACTACACCGTGTGCTGCGGCAGGTCCTGCAGGGCGATGACGTCCATGCCCATGTCGTTGGCGCTACCGTGACCCTGCTGGTCCTCACGCACCGCCTCGATGGCGCTCACGTACGTGTTGGCGGCAGACATCGCGGTCACGCAGGTCACGCCGCGGCGCACGGCCTCGGTGCGCAGAAGGTAGCCGTCGCCACGAGAACCCGAGCCATACGGCGTATTGACGATCACCGCGATCTTGCCGTCGGCGATCAGGTCGCCGATGTTGGGACGCTCGCCGTCGTGCGGGCCGCTAATCTTCTCCACGACCTCGCACGTCACGTTGCCGCCACGCAGCACGCGCGCCGTACCCTCGGTGGAGCAGATATCAAAGCCCAGGTAGCGCAGGATACGCGCGACCGAAAGGATATGTCGCTTGTCGCGGTCGCACACGCTGATGAACACCTTGCCGGCGCTCGGGTCGGGCAGCTTGTAGTCGATCGCCAGCTGCGTCTTGGCGTATGCCTCGGGATAGCTCTTGGCGATACCCATGACCTCGCCCGTCGACTTCATCTCGGGCCCCAGGATAACGTCGGCGCCCGGGAAACGGCCCCAGGGCATAACGGCTTCCTTCATGCAGAACCAGTCCAGCTGACGCTCGTCGCTCGGCAGGCCCAGGCTGGCGATGGAATCGCCTGCCATGATACGCGCCGCGCACTTGGCCAGCGGCACGCCGGTGGCCTTGGAGATGAACGGCACGGTACGGCTGGCACGCGGGTTGGCCTCGATCACGTAGACGGTCTCGCCCTTGATGGCATACTGCACGTTGACCAGGCCACGTACGCCCAGCGCCATCGCGATGCGGCGTGTGGTCTCGCGAAGCTTTGCCTGCAGGCTCTCGCTAAAGCTGAACGGCGGGATGCAGGTCGCAGAGTCGCCGGAGTGAATACCGGCCTCCTCGATATGCTCCAGAATGCCGCCGATGTAGACCTCTTCGCCATCGCACAGGGCGTCGACATCGGACTCGATCGCGCCCTCCAAGAAGCGGTCCAGATACACCGGGTAGTCGGGGCTAATGCGCGCAGCCTCGGCCATGTAATCGCGCAGATGCTCGGCATCGTAGGCAATCATCATGCCGCGGCCGCCCAGCACGTAGCTCGGACGCACCAGCAGCGGGTAGCCAATGTGCGCGGCTACGGCCTCGGCCTCCTCAAACGAGGTGGCCTGGCCCGCCGGCGGGTACATGATGCCCAGCTTGTCGAGCAGGGCGGCGAAGCGCTCGCGGTCCTCGGCAAAATCGATGGCATCGGGCTTGGTGCCCATGATGTTCACGCCGCTCTCCTCGAGCATGCGCGCCAGCTTAAGCGGGGTCTGGCCGCCAAGCGTCACCACGACGCCATCGGGGCGCTCAACATCGATAACGTCCATGACGTCCTCGTAGGTGAGCGGCTCAAAGTACAGGCGGTCGGACGTGTCGTAGTCGGTCGAGACGGTCTCGGGATTGCAGTTGACCATGATGGTCTCAAAGCCGCGGGCTGCCAGCGCGTAGCTCGCGTGCACGCAGCAGTAATCGAACTCGATACCCTGGCCAATGCGGTTGGGGCCGGCGCCCAGGATCATCGCCTTGGGCTTGTCCGCCGGCGTGGTCTCGTCGGGAGCCACGCACTTCTTGGCATCCGGACTCGTGCGGTAGATGTTCTCGTACGTCTTGTAGTGGTACTCCGTGGCGCTCGAGAACTCCGCAGCGCAGGTATCGACCGTCTTCATGCTGGGAACCACGCCCAGGCCCTTGCGATAGGCGCGCACAAAGCGCTCGTCCGAGCTGGTCAGCGCGGCGATCTCGGCGTCGCTCGTGCCGTACTGCTTGAGCAGACGCATCGCGTCGGCGTCGATATCCTCCACACGCAGGCCGCGGATGCTCTCCTGGACCTGCACCATGTCGTTGATGCGGTTGAGATACCACGGATCGATACCGCAGATGGCATGGATGCGCGCGATGTCCCAGCCACGACGCAGGGCCTCGACCACAAAGAAGATGCGGTGCTCGGTCGGCGTTGCCACGGCTTGAGCGAGCTCATCGTCGCTCAGCTTGTCGGCACCTTCCTTGCCACCGGCACAAATGCCCTGATGCCCGTCCTCCAGCGAACGCATGGCCTTGCCAAAGGCCTCCTCAAAGGTGCGGCCGATCGCCATGATCTCGCCCACGGCCTTCATGCGCGTGGTGAGCGTGGGGTCGGTACCCTTGAACTTCTCGAAGGCAAAGCGCGGCACCTTGACCACACAGTAGTCGATCGTGGGCTCAAAGCAGGCGGGCGTTGCCTTGGTAATGTCGTTGACGATCTCGTCGAGTGTGTAGCCCACGGCAAGGCGCGCGGCGGCCTTAGCGATGGGGAAACCCGTAGCCTTGGAGGCCAGCGCGGACGAACGACTCACGCGCGGGTTCATCTCGATGACGATCAGGCGGCCGGTCTGGGGGTTCACGGCAAACTGCACGTTGGAGCCGCCGGTCTCGACGCCGATCTTCTCCAGAATGGCAAGCGACGCGACACGCATGCGCTGATACTCAAGGTCGGAGAGCGTCTGCGCCGGCGCCACAGTGATGGAGTCGCCGGTATGCACGCCCATGGGGTCGAGGTTCTCGATGGAGCACACGATGATGCCGTTGCCGGCGTGGTCACGCATGACCTCCATCTCGTACTCTTTCCAACCCTCGATGGACTCCTCGACCAGCACCTCGTGGGCAGGCGAGAGTTCAAGGCCCTGGCTCACGATGGAGACGAGCTCCTCGTGGGTATGCGCGATGCCGCCGCCGGCGCCGCCCAGGGTAAAGCTCGGACGCAGCACGCAGGGATATCCCACGCGGTCGGCGATAGCCTCGGCGTCAGCCACGCTGTAGGCATAGCCCGAGCGCGCGACCTCCAGGCCGATCTCGGCCATGGCCTCGTTAAAGAGTTTGCGGTCCTCGCCGCGCTCGATGGCGGCCAGGTCGCAGCCGATCATCTCGACGCCGTACTTGTCCAGCGTGCCGTCTTTCGCCAGCTCGACGGCGGCGTTCAGACCGGTCTGGCCGCCCAGCGTGGGCAGCAGCGCGTCCGGGCGCTCTTTCTTGATTACGCGCTCGATAAACTCGGCGGTGATGGGCTCGACATAGGTGCGGTCGGCAAGACCCGGGTCGGTCATGATGGTCGCCGGGTTGGAGTTGACCAGGATGACCTCAAAACCATCCTCCTTGAGCACCTTGCAGGCCTGGGCGCCGGAGTAGTCGAACTCGCAGGCCTGGCCGATAACGATGGGGCCCGAACCAATAACGAGGATGCGCTTGATGTCAGTACGTTTCGGCATGTTAGTTCTCCTCGGTCTCGGTCGCAGCGGAACCATTGTCGGCAAAGTTCCAGCCCTGCAGGCGGTCCTTCGCGGTGTCGATGTCCAGGTAGTTCTCCTCGCCGTCCATGAGTCGCGTAAAGGCGGTAAAGAGATAGTGGGCATCGGTGGGTCCGGGCGAGGCCTCGGGGTGGTACTGCACCGAGAAGCACGGCGCGTCGAGCAGCTGGATGCCCTCGGCGGTGCCGTCGTTGAGGTTCACATGCGTCAGGCGAATGCGGCCGAAGCGCTCGTTCATCACGACTGGCGCGATGCCGCGGCGCACCCAGACGCGCAGATCCCCATCGGCCGCATGCTCGGTCTCGCCGCCGGAAAACTCGGGGACAAGCTTGCCCAAGCTGGGGAACAGCAGACCAAAGCCATGGTTTTGCGCGGTAATCTCCACGCGACGGCTTACCAGGTTCATGACCGGCTGGTTGCCACCGCGGTGACCGAACTTAAGCTTTTCCATCTGAGCGCCGCAGGCCAGGCTGATCATCTGGTGACCAAGACAAATACCAAAGACCGGCACCTTGCCGATCAGCTGCTGCACCTGCTCGTAGGTCTCCACCACGGCGTCGGGGTCGCCGGGACCATTGGACAAAAAGACGCCATCGGGATTCATGTCGAGCACCTCACTCGCGGGCGTATCCCACGGCACGACGGTAAGGTCGCAGCCGGCGCGGACCAGACCCTCCAGAATGCCGCGCTTCACACCGCAGTCGTAGGCGACCACTTTGTGACGGGCAGGAGCGGCAGCCGTAAGCGCAAAGTCATGCGTGGCAGGCAGGTCGGCGGCCACAAACTCGTGAGGTACGGGGCAACTTACGGTCTTGACCAGGTTCTCGCCTACCAGCGTGGGCGCTGCGGCCAGACGCTCGGCAAGCTCGTCGACGTCGAAGATCTCGGTCGAAATAATGCCCATCTTGGAACCATTGTCGCGCAGGTGGCGCACCAGGGCGCGAGTGTCGACACCCTCGATAGCGACGATGCCGTGAGCGCGCAGGTACTCCGGCACGCTGACGGCCGAGCGCCAGTTAGAAGGCGTGGCGCACATGTCGCGAACGATCATGCCGCGCATGGTCGGAGCGCTCGCAGGGCGCACGGCGTCGCCGGGGAAGGCCGACTGGACGTCGGTCTCGTCGATACCGTAGTTGCCGATCTGCGGATAGGTCATGGTTACGATTTGGCCGGCATAACTCGGGTCGGTCATGACCTCAAAGTAGCCCTCGAGCGAGGTGTTGAAACAAACTTCGCCGGTCGCGGTGCCCTCGGCGCCGCATGCACGTCCATAAAAAATGGTCCCATCCTCAAGATACAGGATGCAGGGACCGCAGGTGCCCTTGCTGGTTTTGGCCAGCATACGCTGGCAAAGCTCGCTAGGCGCGAAGGTGCGGGCGGCAGCGCCCGCGGTATGGTTGTTCGCCATAATTCTCCTTCCCGGTCTCACAGGACCGGCTTAAAGGTGTGTAGTTAGGCCTCGCGGTATTGTAACCGCAAGCATGCCTCATGGCGTTAATTTCATCGAAATGTTTACGAAATGATAATTATGACTTTCTATGCATAATGTTTTTTAATCCCCGTCCCAAAAAAATCATCCCGCGGGGCTTGTGGCTCACGCGGGATGATGGCGTCTTATTTTTTCTTGTCCTGCTCCAGCAGTTCGGACGGTGTGCGATCGGGCTTGCCGCCGCGGAAAATCTCGCGGCCATGCAGACGATGCTCCAGGTCACGTTCGGCCTTTTCCTCGTCAATCTTGGTCTGGCTAACCACCGGGTCCTCAATCAACGACGACACCGAGTTCACCTGCTTCTGAATGCGTTCGGCGATGGTGTCATCCATACTCACGATGCGCATCTTCCAGTCGATACTCGTGGCGTTGGATGAGCTCTTGGTCCACACGAACGTCAAAATGGCGCTCTGGTGGCCCCGCGCGGGGAACATGCCAAAGAAGGAATCGTGCTGAATGTTGCTATCCTCGTCGATATAGGCGTGAACGTTATACACCACGCGGTCGATCTTATCGTTGAGCAACGCGTTGGTCGCAAGCGCCGCGGCCTGAATCTGCCCGTTGGACAGCAGCTCGAGCTCGTTGGCGGACGATGTGTCCAACACCGTCACCTCGACCGTGCCCGTGCGTTCATCGGCTTCATCGACGGTGAAGTCGAGCGGGAACTGCGTAAAGCCGTTGCCCCATTCAAGTCCACCCTTGAGCGCGGTCGAAACGGTATCGACCGAAACGCTCTCGGACAGGTTGGCGGTGTTCAGACGACGCATCACGCCGTAGCCAATCTGCATGCCCACGATCAGCACCAAAATACCGATGACCACGGCCATCGCGGTCTTCGTAATGGTATGGCTCACCTGCGAGCCCGAAGGATCGTCCTCGGACAGCGGGTCGATATGTTTTGCCTGGCTCGCGCGGTCCTCGCTGCGCAGCTGCGCTAGCGCCGCTTTGTCACCGCGCTTGGCCGCAGCCTCCTTCTCACGCATGCGCTCGGTACGCTTTTTGGCGAGCGTGGGATCCAAGACGCCGGATGCATCGATTTCGGAGAATAACTCCGTCACTTCTTCCGGAGTCAAAGGGTTCTTGTCAGCCATAAACTTCCTGTCATATCAATCAGTCGAGCTCGTGCGCACGCGCACCTTCGAACTGCATTCGATAGTAACGGGCATAGGTGCCGCCACGGGCGAGAAGCTCCTCGTGCGTGCCACGCTCCACAACGCGACCATGCTCAACGGTCGCAATCTCATCGGCATGCTTAATGGTCGAAAGACGGTGGGCGATAATAATCGTGGTGCGGCCGCGTGCCAGCTCTTCGAGTGACTCCTGCACCGCCTCCTCGCTCTCGTTATCCAAAGCACTCGTCGCCTCGTCCAAAATCAGGATCTTGGGGTTCTTGAGAAACACGCGCGCGATGGCAACGCGCTGCTTCTGTCCGCCCGAAAGACGGCTGCCGCGCTCGCCCACCACGGTGTCGTAGCCCTGCGGAAGCGATTCGATAAAGGTATCGATATTGGCGCGGCGGGCCGCCTCGGCGATCTCTTCCGCCGTAGCGCCCGGCTTGCCGTAGGCGATGTTCTCGCCAATCGTACCGTCAAACAGATAGACATCCTGCTGCACCAGGCCGATGGCGCGGCGCAGGCTCTGCTGCGTCACATCGCGCACGTCCTGACCGTCGATGCTAATGGATCCGGTAGCCACGTCATAAAAGCGCGGCAGCAGCGAACAGGTCGTGGACTTGCCGCCGCCCGAAGGGCCAACCAAAGCGATGGTCTGCCCGGGCTTGATGGACAGGTCCATATGGTCGATAACGGGACGCTCGTCGGCATAGCCCTCGCCCAGCTCGACATCCTCGTAGTTAAAGCACACGTCGTGATACTCCACGGCGCCGGCAGTCACCTGCAGATCCGTAGCGCCCGGCTTGTCCTGGATATCCGGCGCGGTCGAGAGCACCTCGTCCATACGCTTAAAGCCGGCGATGGCCTTCTGATACGTTTCGGCCGAATTGACGAGCGTCTCGAGCGGCGTGCAGAACAGCGAAATATAGAGTGCAAAGGTCGCCATATCGACCGCCTGCAGCTGTCCCTGGGCGACCAGCCAGCCGCCCAGCAGCACCACGATCACATAGAGCACACCCGAGAGCAGGCCATACGTCGCGGTATAGACGCCCATGGCGTGATACATGTTCTCCTTGGACAAAAGGTAGCGGTCGTTAGAGGCACGGAACTTGGCACGCTCGGTCTCCTCGTTGGCAAAGCTCTTGACCACGCGCATGCCCGCCAGAGAATCCTGCAGCTGTGCATTAATGCCGCTGATCTTCTTGCGGTTGTCGCTAAAGACCTCGCGCATGCGCATGTTCTGCCAAAACATGACGACCGCAAACGCCGCCGTCACCACGGCCATGGCAAGCGCCAGCACCGGAGCGATGGTAAAGAGGATCACAAACGAGCCGATAATCTCGATACCGCAGATGATGATCCACTCGGGTACGTGATGCGCCGCCTCGCAGATATCGAACAGGTCGTTGACCACGCGGCTCATCATGTCACCCGAGCTGTTGCGGTCGAAGTACGCAAAGCTAAAGCGCTCATACTGGTCGAACAGGTCCTCGCGCATTTTGGACTCCATGCGCGCGCCCATCACGTGGCCCCAATAGCTCACAAAGTAGCGGCAGGCGCAGCGGACGGCATACATCAGCACCAAGCCCACCGCGATCATGCCGAGCGCCTGCATAATGGCAGCCTGACCCTGAGTAAATAGCCCACCGGTCAAATTACGCAGAATAATAGGAAAAGCAAGGTCAATGGCGGCAAGCACCAGAGCACAAACAGTATCAGCAACAAAAAGCCCCATCTGGGGCTCGTAATACGAAAGAAACCTCTTCAGCATGTGATCCTCAAAGAAATATCAGCAACGTAAGGCCCTGGGACAAAGCAATCAGTAGTACTTGTCCCAGGGCTATCCCCACTCGTTAAAGCTCCGTGCCCCCAAGGCGGTGTGCGATGCTGTCGCAGGCCAAGGCGCCCACGACGGTCTTGGCGTCTTCGATCTTGCCGTCGAGTACGGCGTCGATCAGCTCATGCAGCGGCACCAGGTCCACGTTGACAAACTCGTCATCATCGGGGTTGGGCGCATCAAACTCGAGCTTGGTAGCCAAGTAGATGTGGATAATCTCATCGCAAAAACCACAGGACGTGACAATCGACGTCAAAAAGCGAATGCGACCAGCCCTAAAGCCCGTCTCCTCATGCAGCTCGCGCTTGGCGCAATCGAGCGGGTCCTCGCCTGGATCGAGCTTGCCGGCGGGAATCTCGACCGTCACGCGGTCGATGGCGGTGCGGTACTGACGCACCAGTACGATCTTGCCGCTCTCGGTCAGTGCCACAACAGCCGCCGCACCCGGATGGCGAACGATATCGCGGGCGCTGCGGCGACCGTTGGGCAGCTCAACCTCAAGACGGTGGACGTCGAGAATCTTGCCCTTCCAGGCGCACTCCTCCGAAAGAATCTTCTCGTGCAGCTCGGCATCGTGCGGGTCGTCATCGCCCAGCACCAGCGCCGGCTCGTCAGCGACCTCGCCACCAGGCTCGCCCTCGGCGTGCCCATACACGCGGCTGTCCTCTTCGACGATCTGCGCGTCCACGAGCTCTTCGTTCTTCTCGTCCATCCGTCTCATTCCTCTCGGATTTTAGGCATCCCAGGCGTCGCGGCCGCGCAGCGCGCGCAGGCCGATGTCGTGACGCAGGGTCTTGCCCTCAAAATCAATCTTCTCGCAGGCCTCGTAGGCAAGGTTGCGGGCGTTCTCAAACGTATCGCCCAGCGCGGTCACGGCAAGCACGCGGCCACCATTGGTCACGAGCTGGCCGTCCACCACGGCAGTGCCCGCGTGGTACACGGTCACGTTCTCCATGGCCTCGGCATCGGCGATACCGGTAATGACCTTGCCTTTCTCGTAGCTGCCGGGATAACCCGCGCTCGTCAGGACAACGGCCACGGCCCACTCGTCGCGCCAGTCGAGTTCAATCTGATCGAGCTCGCAGTTGGCGCAGGCGAGCATGACCTCGACCAGGTCGTTCTTAAGGCGCGGCAGAACGACCTGCGTCTCGGGGTCGCCAAAGCGGGCATTGAACTCCAGCACCTTGGGGCCGGCAGGCGTGAGCATAAAGCCGCCGTACAGGCAGCCGCGGTAGTCGATACCCTCGGCAGCGAGCTCGGCCACGGTCTGCTCCATGACCTTCACCATGGTGGCGTGCTCCTCATCGGTCACGATGGGCACCGGGCTGTAGACGCCCATGCCACCGGTGTTGGGGCCCTTGTCGCCCTCGAGTGCACGCTTGTGGTCCTGCGAGGTGGCCATGGGGCGCACGGTCTTGCCGTCGGTAAAGGCCAGCAGCGAGCACTCGGGACCAACGAGCATCTCCTCGATGACCACGGTATTGCCGGCATCGCCAAAGGTGCCGCCAAAGCACTCGCGCACGGCCTCCTCGGCCTGCTCAAGTTCGGTCGCCACGATAACGCCCTTGCCCGCGGCAAGGCCGTCGGCCTTCACGACCAGCGGGGCGCCCTGCTCGCGCACGTAGGCGAGAGCCGAAGCCTCGTCGGTAAACGAACCATAGGCTGCCGTCGGAATGCCCGCACGCTCCATGAGCTGCTTGGAGAACAGCTTGGAGCCCTCCATCTGGGCGCCCTCGGCACCCGGGCCAAAGCAGGGAATACCCGCCGCGCGCACGGCGTCGGCCACGCCCGCCACGAGCGGAGCCTCGGGGCCAATTACCACGAGTCCGCATCCGTGGCTCTGCGCAAACGCCGCCACGGCCGCAGGATCGCAGTCGTCGAGAACAACGTTCTCGCCGCAGCTCGCGGTGCCGCCGTTACCCGGCGCGATGTAGAGCTTGCCGGCGCGCGGTGATGCTGCGAGCTTAGCTGCCAAAGCATGCTCACGGCCGCCGCTGCCCAACAACAGGATGTCGATGGTTTGAGTGTCCGCCTTCAAGGGTGCCTCCTCTATGGATGAACGGCCCGCTCCGCGCGAGCCCTTTGCAAGCAAATATACCCCTCGGCCGCCCGTCCGGGCTGCAAAGGGGTATATCGCAATAACCAAATAGTCCCGATTACTTCCAGAATCGGTTGATGATCTGCTCGCGACCAGCGCCAACGCCAATGAACGTCACGCGGGTGTGTGCCAGATCCTCGATAAACGCCACGTAGTCCTGAGCCTCCTGCGGCAGCTCGTCAAAGCTGCGGCAACCGGTGATATCGCACTTCCAGCCAGGGAGCTCCTCGTAGATGGGCTTGGCATGCTCAAAGCGCACCTGATGCTCGGGCACGCTGGTGTAGCGCTCGCCATCGACGTCGTAGGCCACGCACACCTTGATGGTGTCGAAGGCCGAAAGCACGTCGAGCTTGGTCACGGCGATGTCGGTGAGGCCGTTGACGCGCGAGGCATAGTTGGCGATAGGGCCGTCGAACCAGCCGCAACGACGACGGCGACCGGTGGTCACGCCGTACTCATAGCCCTCCTCGGTCAGCGTGTGACCGGCCTCGGACTCATAGGAAAGCTCGGTGGGCATGGGGCCCGAACCGACGCGGGTGATATAGGCCTTCATGACACCCAGCACGCGGTCGACGTTCTTCATGCCCACGCCGGAGCCGGTGATGGCGCCGCCAGCGGTGCAGTTAGAAGACGTCACGTACGGATAGGTGCCGTGGTCGATGTCGAGCAGCGTCGCCTGGGCGCCCTCGAACAGCAGGTCCTTGCCCTCGTCGATCATGTTGTTGAGCAGCAGGCTCGTCTCGGTGATGTAGGGGCGCAGGCGCTCGGCCATGGGCAGGTACTCGTCGCAGATCTGGTCCACGGTGTAGGTGGGCAGGTGGTAGATGAGCTCGAGCTCGGGATTCACGCGGGCAAGAGCGGTCTCCAGCTTGTCACGGAACAGCGCCTCGTCCAGCATGTCCTGCATGCGCAGGCCGATGCGGGCCATCTTGTCCTGGTAGCACGGACCGATGCCGCGCTTGGTGGTACCGATGTTCTTCTTGCCGAGCTTCTGCTCAAAAGCACCATCCAGATCGATGTGGTACGGCATGATGACATGCGCGTTGCCGCTAATCTTGAGGTTCTTGGTGGTGATGCCGTCGGCCTCGAACATGTCAATCTCTTCAAGGACAACCTTGGGGTTGACGACGCAGCCGTTACCGATCACCGACACATGGTCGGAATACATGATGCCGGAGGGCACCTGGTGCAGGCCGTACTTCTTGCCGTTGACGACGATGGTGTGGCCGGCGTTATTACCACCCGAATAGCGCACGACGGCATCAAAGTCGCCGGCGACCAGGTCGCAAATCTTACCCTTGCCCTCATCGCCCCACTGGGCACCGACCAAAACGGTTGACGGCATGTTTACTCCTTACATTCATGGACTGTCTACGTGCCACGCCGGCACGCAGAAGCACAAAACATTCCCAGTATACCCGTGCAACGGGTGCCTGTCCTACTCCTCGGCATGTGCCCCATCAAGCTCATAGAACTTCGTGGATGCCGGCAGGAACATCAGGTCGACGTCGCCGATCGGGCCCGAACGGTTCTTGGCCACGACGATACGCGTAACGCCCTCGTCGGGTCGATCGTCGCGCGAGGCTTCGGCCTCGTCGGCGGAGCGGTCCAAGAACATAACGATATCGGCGTCCTGCTCGATGGAGCCCGATTCACGAAGGTCGGAAAGCTGCGGGCGCTTGCCGGTACGGGATTCGACCTGACGCGAGAGCTGCGACAGCGCGATGAGCGGGATCTTGAGCTCCTTGGCCATGATCTTCAGACCACGCGACATCTCGGAGACCTCGACGGTACGGCTCTCGGAGCGGCGTCCCGGCGGAGGACTCACCAGCTGCAGGTAGTCCAGGATGATGATAGCTTTCTCCTTGTTGTGGAGCATGCGGCGGCTCTTGGCGCGAATCTCGGTCACTGTGGTGCCGGGCGTATCGTCAATCAGAATATCGAGCTTGGACAAGGTCTGCGTGGCCTCGTTGATATTTGCCCACTGCTCGGGGCTAATGCGGCCCATGCGGAAGTCACTGATCGAGATCATGGCGTAGGCGCAAATCAGACGCTGGGCAATTTCCTTGCCCGACATCTCCAGCGAGAAGAAGCCGACGGTATAACCGGCAGCGGCAGCGTTGAGCGCCAGATTCAGGGCGAACGACGTCTTACCCACAGCAGGGCGGGCGCCGATGATGATGAGCTGGCCCTCGCGAAAACCCATGAGCATGCGGTCGAGCGACGGGAAGCCCGTGGGCACGCCCGCAGCCTGGCCGCCTGCCTGGCACACTTCCTCGGCCTCGTTATAGGCCTCGACCATAAACTCGGTCAGCGTCTTGTAGCTCGACTTGACCTCGCGCGCCGTGACCTTGAGCAACTTGCTCTCGGCCAGCTCCACGACCTCTTTGGTATCGGTGGGAGCGTTATAGGCCAGCGCGTTGATCTCGTTGGTGGCGCCGATCAGCTCACGCAGCATCGAATCGCGGCGAACGATAGCGGCATGGTGCTGCCAGTTGACGAGCGACAGGGTCTGACCCATCAACTCCAAAATGTAGGCCTCGCCGCCCACGGCATCAAGCTTGTTGATGCTTCGCAGGTAATCGATCAGCGAGATGGAGTCGATGGGAATGCGGCTGTTGTACATATCGACCATCGCGGTATAGATGGTCTTATGAATGGGCCGGTAGAAGTCATCGGGCTGCAGCTCGACCTGGGCCTCTTCGACCACCTCGGGCGATAGCAGCATAGCGGCCAGTACATTGGCCTCTGCATCTTGGTTTTGGGGAAGACCCAACTTGGAGCCGCGGTCCTCAACCGTCAGCCCGGTCTCCCTATCGTCATATGCCATGAGCATCCTCATTCATATCGCTTGCGAGCATCCATAGTATCAGCCACGGTCCCAAAACGCGCCGCGCGCCGCCAATCATCACCGAACCAAACGGATGAACGGTCCTGTATATAGGACTTCGACGCAACGTTCACCATGAAACTCACTCAGCGCAAAAAACAAAAGGGCGCCCTGGTTTCCCAGAGCGCCCTTCTTAGAACAAGATTGTTGCGTTGCAGCAAATGCTACTCGGCAGCAGCCTCAGTCTCGACCTCGGCGGTCTCGGCCTCGGCGACCTCAGCGGCCTCCTCGACCTCAGCCTCGGCAGCGAGCTCCTCGGCGGTAACGCCGACGAGAACGACAACCTCGGCCTTGATCTCGCGGTACAGCGAGATGGCAACGGTGTGGGCACCGGCAACCTTGATGGGCTTACCGAGCTCGACGCGCTTGCGGTCGATGTCCATACCGAGCTGAGCCTTGATGGCGTCAGCGATCATAGCGGCGGTAACGGAGCCAAAGAGGATGCCCTCGTCGCCGACCTTGACGTCAACGGTGACCGTCTTGCCCTCGAAGGCAGCCTTGGTCTCGTTGGCGGTAGCCAGACGGACGGCCTCGCGCTTGGCGATGTTGTTGCGACGCTCGTCAAGCTGCTTGAGGTTGCCCTTGGTGGCGGCAACAGCGAGCTTCTTGGGGAACAGGAAGTTCTCAGCGTAACCCTGAGCGACCTCTACGACGTCACCCTCGCCGCCCTTGCCCTTGATCTCATCGAGAAGAATAACCTTCATGATGCGTCTCCCTTCTTAGCCGCGGTCGCGGTTGCCACGAGAGGAAACCACGGGGACGGTGTACGGCAGGAGTGCCATCTCGCGGGCGCGCTTGATGGCATTGGCGATGTCATGCTGATGCTGCGTGCAAGCGCCAGTGACGCGACGGGGCTTGATCTTGCCACGGTCGGTCATGTACTTACGGAGAAGCTGAGTGTCCTTATAGTCGATGAACTCAGTGTTCTCCTTGCAGAACTGGCAGTACTTACGACGCGGCTGACGTGCAGAAAAATCATTAGCCATGTCAAAATACCTTTCATTTGGCAACTTCGGCGAACCGAAGCCGCCTCTCACTCAAAAATAGGTGAACAACCCTTAGAACGGGATGTCCTCATCGTAGACGTCGACCGCGGGCGGCGTAGCCACCGGTGCGGCAGGACGTGCTGCGGGCGCGGGAGCTGCGGGGGCGTAACCACCCTGATCGTAGCCACCCTGGCCACCACGGGAGCTCATAAACTCGATCTCATCGACGATGACCTCAAGCTTGCTCCGGCGCTGGCCGTCGCGCTCCCAAGAGCTGTAGCGCAGCTTGCCCTCGATCGCGACCTTGTTTCCCTTTGCCAGGAAACGGCTCACGGCCTCGGCGCGGGTGCCGAACATAGTGCAGTCGACAAAGTTGGGATAGTCCTCCCACTCGCCAGTCTGCGCGTTACGGCGACGATCGTTGACGGCGACGCCAAAGGACAGAACCTGGGTTCCGCCGGCGGTGGCGCGCAGCTCGGGATCGCGGGTGAGGTTACCGGTGATGTTCACTCGATTGATGCTCATAACTCACTACTTCCTCTTGGGGCACAAGCCCAGTCCAAAACGACAGTCTTACTCCTGGTCGTCGCGACGGACGATCATGTGGCGGACCACAGCGTCGGTGATGCGCAGGATGCGATCAAGCTCGGCGATCTGGGTAGGATCTGCGTGGAAGTTGATGAGGGTGTAGTCACCATCGGTGAGGTCGTTGATCTCGTAGGCGAGCTTGCGCTTGCCCCAGTCGTCAACGGAGTCGACCTTGCCAGCGCCCTCAGCGATCGTGGTATCGATACGCTTCATAACAGCGAGACGAGTCTCGGGGTCGAGCGACGGGTCAACAAAGAACAGCAGTTCATAAGCCTTCATATTGTCACCTCCTCTGGGCAAATGTGGCTTCAGGTCGTGAAGGTGCGCCTGAAGCAGGAAAAGACTTGGTAATAATATCTTTCAACCTCCTAGGCCGCAAGAATATGCAGCTACAACCTCATGACCTCCACATATGCCCATACTCGCACGACGTTTCATGCGTCTTCCAACCAAATGCTGACCAAGTGCTTGACGGATTTGTGGACAAGATACGGTGCCGCGGGGACAAGCTGAGCCAAGCCACAGGTCAACGGGCACAAGGCTGTGGTCGCAAAATGCATACCAGTGGTCCACAGCGCCACCCAAAGATTTTTAAATTCATTGCCAAGTCGCTTATGAATACCCCTTTTGAACAATTGAGTTAATCAACCACGCTGGTCGGAATCCGTTTTTTGGCACCTCAAACCCCACTGCAACGACAAGCGCGGCCAAGCGTTTTAAAAAATGCCAACTTTTCTGTTTGCACTTTGCGGTTCCTCGTGTATACTGACTTTCGCATTTAACGGAGAGTTGTCCGAGTGGCCGAAGGAGCACGATTGGAAATCGTGTAGGCGTCAAAAGCGTCTCCAGGGTTCAAATCCCTGACTCTCCGCCAGTTAATTCCAAAGCAGGCCTTCGAGCCTGCTTTGTTTTTACCCCACGCGGAGGGGTGGCAGAGTGGTTGAATGCGGCGGTCTCGAAAACCGTTTGGCCTGTATAAGGTCACGAGGGTTCGAATCCCTCCTCCTCCGCCATTTTGGTTGAGAAAGCTCCCGAAAACGGGGGCTTTTTTGTTTAGAGTCCCTTACAAGCAAATACGGCGGAGGAGGAGGGATTCGAACCCGTCAGGACGCGGAGCGTAAAGAAAACGCGCCAGTGGCGCGTTTTTAGCGCAGCGCGGTCGGCGCAAGCCGACCGAATAAATTTTGAGCTCCGCTCAAAATTTGGACATCCCTCCTATTCAGCCACGTCCCCCATTGCTTTCGATTTCACCTTGAATCTCAAACATGTACGTCACCCTCCAAAACCGACATTTTTCGAAATCTTTGAAGGCTGATGTACATGTTTGGTACCCATGACCGTTCCCAGTCCCGACCGTTTACCGAGCAATAGGGTCACCACGCCCGCCAACCATGTACTATGTACGGGCATTGTCTAAACCCGCAACCAAAAGGACCCCATCTTGCCCGTCGTCGCCGCTATGACCGTTACCTCACACGCCACGGATGCCATGGTCGCCATCCCGTTTTGGCTCGAAATGTTCGCCGTCGTCGCGGCTTCAATCTCGGGCGTGTTGGTCGCGCGCGAGCACAAACTCGACCTGGTGGGTGCAGTTGCGCTCGCCGTGGTCTGTGGCTTGGGCGGCGGTCTTTTACGCGACATGACGCTGCAGGTGGGCAACGTCTACATCCTCAACCAGCCAATGGCGCTGCCGCTTTCCATTGCCACGGCAGCCATCATCTATATTTTCCCGGCAATCGTCGACAAGCCCGAAAAACTCATTCCCCTGCTCGACATCATCTCGGTCGGCATCTACGCCGCCACTGGAGCAGACAAGGCGCTGGTCTACGGCTTTGCACCGGCGGTGTGCATCATGATGGGCTTTTTCACCGCGGTGGGCGGCGGCATGTTGCGCGATGGCTTTATGGGCGTGGTTCCGGGCATTTTCCAACGTACTAACTTTTATGCCATCGCCGCCATCGCCGGATCGACAAGCTATGTGTGTCTCGTTATGAGCGGCATTATGAGCAATGTCGCCGCGCTGGTCGTATGCGTTGTCGTGACCATGGGTCTGCGCTGGCTCTCGCTGCGCTTTGACATCAAAAGCCCCACCGAAGAAGACATCGCGCACTTTTTACATCGCAAAAAGTAGATAGCACGGCACGACCCTTCGAAATGCAACCGAGAGGTTCTTTTAGAGCGCTCGCACGTTGGGTACCCTGTTAGATATATGCCAAGTATCTAACGAAGGATTCACTATGCCTTGCAACCTAGAACCGTCGACCAAGCGCCACAAAGCGCAGGCCCGCATCGCCCTCCTATTCGTACTGATTGCGCTTGCGCTGACCGTACTTCCCACGGCGTCGTTCGCCGGCACGGACACGGCAGGCAACGTACTTGCAACCGACAACGACTCTAATCCGTCCGGTGTCGAGGGCGACCTGTATTGGGCCGGTCAGAGTCTCGAACTGGACGATGTCTCCATCGACCGCGATATCATCGCCGCGGGCGATACCCTCTCGATTCGCGACTGCACGGTGGGCGGCGCCGTCCGCTTGGCGGCGCGCACCATCGACATTGCCAAGACTACGGTTGATGGCAGCGTGACCGTTGCCGGCCAGCATGTCGTTCTCAATTCCGACAGCGCCGCCAACTGTTTTTACGCGATGGGCGAGACGGTTGCCCTGCGCGGCTCTACCAAGTCGGCAGCGCTTGCGGGCGACACGGTGACCATCGATGGCACCGTCGAGGGCGATGTCGAGGTTTGGGCCGACAAACTCATCCTGGGCAAGAACGCCCGCATCACCGGCACCGTGAACGCGCACGTCTCCGAGGACCCCGAGCGTGCCGCGGGAGCCGAGGTCGGTGCCCTCAAGATCGACCGCACCGAGAACGAAGATACTTCCACCGTTAACGATGTCATCGGCGGTATCGTCGCCGCGGCACTCTCGACCTGCTTTGTCGCTCTGCTGCTCGAGCTCGTCTTTCCGCGTGCGACTGTCAGCGCCGCCGGTATGCTCCACCAGTGCCCCATGCCCCTGTGGGTGAGCGGTCTTCTGGGTACGATTGCTGTCGTCCCCGCCGTCCTACTGCTAATTATCTCTATCGCTGGTCTGTCGCTTGCCGGAGCCCTCATGTGCGGTGTTATTGGCATCGCGCTGGTGTCGAGTGCCTTTGCAGGGTGCGCGATCGCGCGCATGGTCGGACACAGCCAGAACCGCTACGCCATGGCGGCCGCCGGCGGCGTGATCGCAGGTGCACTTACGGCAATCCCCCTCGTAGGCGATTTCATCAGCGGCGTGGCCTTTGTCTTCACGCTCGGCTATGTTATCCAGATCATCTGGCGCAACGCTCACCTCAAATCGCAACAGCCGGCTAATACGCCGGAACTCCCCACCGCCTAGCTGCCAACCACCACAAAGGGGACAGGCACCTTTGTGGTGGTGCAAGCGAACCTGTCCCCCTTGCACCAAAAAGGGCGCCGACCATCGCGGTCGACGCCCTTTCTTATTGGCGGTTATAAGCCCCAGCGCTTATTTGTTGACCTGACCGGCACGGACGGCGGCCTTCTTGCGGTCGGTGGCATTGAGCAGACGCTTGCGCAGGCGAATATTCTTGGGAGTGATCTCCACCAGCTCGTCATCGGCGATGTACTCCAGCGCCTCCTCCAGCGAGAAGGTGCGGGGCGGCACCAGCTGCACGGAAATATCGGAGGTCGAGGAACGCTGGTTGCCCAGGTTCTTGGTACGGGCGATGTTGACGACCATGTCGCCGGCCTTGCTGCGCTCGCCCACGATCATGCCCTCGTAACACTCGGTGCCCGGCTCAACAAACAGCTGGCCGCGCTCCTGCAGCGTGCCCAGGGCATAGGCAACGGCCTTCTCGGTGGTCATGGAGATCATGGCACCGTTCTGACGGTTGCCGATCTCGCCGGCGTAGGGACCGTACTCCAGGAAGGTGTGGTAGAACACGCCCTCGCCGTGGGTGACGTTCATGATGCGGTTCTTAAGGCCCATGATGCCACGCGTCGGGATCTTAAACTCAAGGTGCGTCACGATGGCCGAGGTATCCATACTCGTCATGATGCCACCGGAGGTGCCGAAGACCTCAACGACCTTGCCCGAGTACTCGTCCGGGCACTCGACGACGGCCTGCTCGACAGGCTCCATCTTGTTGCCGTTCTCGTCCTTCTTAAACAGAACGCGCGGACGACCGACCTGGAACTCAAAGCCCTCGCGGCGCATGGACTCCATCAGAACGGACAGGTGCAGAATGCCGCGGCCCGAGACCTCGACGCCGCTCTTGTCCTCGAGCTCCTCGATCTTCATGGTCACGTTGTTCTCGGCCTCGTTGAACAGGCGCTCCTTGAGCTGACGGGCACCCACGATGTCGCCGTCACGGCCGACGAGCGGGGAGGTCGAAGCCTCAAAGACGATGGACAGGGTCGGCGGGTCGATCTCGATGGGCTCGAGCTCGACGGGGTTCTCGGGGTCGGTGTAAACATCGCCGATATCGGTGCGGTCGATGCCCACGACGGCGGCGATGTCGCCGGCGCCGACTTCCTGGCACTCGGTGCGGCCCAGGTAGTCGAAGGTAAAGAGCTGCTTGACGGTAGCGGTGGCGCTGGAGCCGTCGTTCTTGACGACCAGGATCTGGTCGCCCTGGTGGATGGTGCCGGAGTACACGCGGCCGATGCCGATACGGCCAACGAAGTTGGAGTGGTCGATGGTCACGCACTGCATGGCCAGCGGGGCGTTCTCATCAACCTCGGGCGCGGGCATATCGTCGATAATCATATCGAGCAGCGGATACATATCCATGTTGCCGTCATTGGGATCGAGGCGGGCAAAGCCGTTGACGCCGCTGGCGTAGATGACGTGCTCCATGGCAAACTCGAGCTGGTCGTCGGTGGCGCCCAGGTCGGCCATAAGGTCGAGGCAGTCGTTGTAGGCCTTCTCGGGGTTAGCACCCGGACGATCAATCTTGTTGATGACGATCATGATCTTAAGGCCGGTGTCGATAGCGTGACGCAGCACAAAGCGGGTCTGGGGCATGGGGCCCTCAAAAGCGTCGACCAGCAGCAGGGCGCCGTCGGCCATACGCAGCACACGCTCGACCTCGCCGCCAAAGTCGGCGTGGCCCGGGGTGTCGATGACGTTGATCTTAACGTCCTTGTACTCGATAGAGATGTTCTTGGCGAGAATCGTAATGCCGCGCTCACGCTCCTGGTCGTTAGAGTCCAGGACGCGGTCCTCGACCTGCTGGTTGGCACGGAAGGCGTCCGTGGCACGCAGGAGCTTGTCGACCATCGTCGTCTTGCCGTGGTCGACGTGGGCGATGATGGCGATGTTCCTCAGATTGTCTACGCGCATGTAGTTCCCCTATCTTCTATCCATATACAAACGGCACGCGTATGCGGCCCGCCCAGCGATACAACGCTCAGCGGGAATATTGAGCCTTTTACCGAAAACTCGTTTATTTTAGCGATTTTAGATAAGAGGGGTTTCCTCACCTGCAGGTTCAGGGTCGCTCCACATAAAACCATCGCCGGCACCCATGCCCTCATACAGCACGTATGCCGAAAAACCGCTCTCGAGCGTGGTTTCGAAGAAGCTCACGAGCAGGGCGTCGTGATAGCCGCCGTCAATTTCGACACAACCGGTGTAGCCGATGGCGTAACGGGCGATGCGGCCCAGCCCCTCGTCCTTAAGACCCATCTTGTGCTCGGAGATAAAGTTGGTGGCAGCCTCGAGGCACGCCTCTTCGCCATCCTCATCGAGCGCCGCCAGATAACGGTTGGAAGCAGCGTCCTCGATCGCCACAACTACGCCCGGATTCTCGCCGGCGGCAAGGTCGTCCAAGAACGCACCAATCAGGTCACACACCATGGCGTCGAGCTCGGCGGAGACGTTACCGGCGTCCTGCATATCCTGTGCCATCTTTAGACCTTCCCATCGAATCCGGCGTCGTTACAGTTCTTGTGCCTCAGCAGCGATCTTGGCGGCAGCGTCGCGGGCGTGCATCATATCCACCGCACGCTTGTCGAGCACCTTGATCTGACTGGTCAGCATTACCGCGTCGACCACGCCCCAGATCACCAGGCCCGTAGAGATCGAAAACCCAAGCGCACCAACTGTACCACGAAGGCGCGAGCAGATTGCCGCGACAAGGGCGGAGATGACAACCATCTTGATAAACGAGCCGCGGCGCTCGCGAAGCGTGCGGGCCTGTGTCACATAGGCGAGGCGGGCCGCCTCGGATGCTTCCGAGCGCATCTGGGCTTCACGCGCGATGGCGGCCGCCTCAGCCGACATGCCGCCGGCCATCAGCGAACGCTCCGCAACCTGGACGCCCCGCATTTAGAAGTCATCGGGGGAGAGCGTATGGACGAACTCGTCGAACTTCTCGAACTCCTGCTCGTCGTCGACTTCCTCGGCATGGGCAGAAACGGTGCCCAGGCGATTCATGATGTCGTCCTCCACAAACATGGGAGCATTGCTGCGCACGGCAAGGGCGATGGCATCGCTGGGGCGGGCATCGATCTTGCGCTCGTCACCATCGGCCAGTACGACAATCGTCGCGTAAAACACCGGCGGCTCGGCGCGAACGATCTCGATGCGCTCGAGTTTGGCGCCCAAGGCGTCAACGGTATCGAGCAACAGGTCATGGGTAATCGGGCGCTCGGCGCGACCGCTATCGATGCCGCGGCTGATGGCAGCAGCTTCAAACGAACCCGTCTGAATGGAAAGGGAACGCAACGGCGCGGGCGAGTCCGATTTGCTGCAGCGCTCGCGAAGCACGATAAGCGATGGCACGGGACCGGCGGCCATGACGATAGTCTCTATGTCGACACGAACCATGGAACACCTCCGGTACGTAGCGGTTAACACGCGGCAGCCCGCCGCATTGAATAGCTATACTACCCAATCTTTCGCACAGCACACAAAACCAAAATGAGATTTATCGCAGACAAGAAAAAAGCCCCGAGGCAACGCCTCAGGGCTCTTCACAGTTTTGATGGTGGACCTGACAAGATTCGAACTTGTGACCTCCCGGTTATCAGCCGGACGCTCTAACCAACTGAGCTACAGGTCCATCATGGTGGAGGTTAGGGGGATCGAACCCCTGACCTCAGGCTTGCAAAGCCCGCGCTCTCCCAGCTGAGCTAAACCCCCACGGAGACAGTAATAAACACCCCAGCGGCGACTCGGCTCTCGCTGGGGTGTTTATTGCGAAAGAAAGTGGTGGACCTGACAAGATTCGAACTTGTGACCTCCCGGTTATCAGCCGGACGCTCTAACCAACTGAGCTACAGGTCC
>NZ_JAQLDQ010000027.1 GCF_028209395.1 Collinsella aerofaciens | reverse complement strand
AGCAAGAAGGCGGAGGGCTAGAGCAAGGCGGGGCCGAGGCCGCCTCGATCAATTTGCGAAAGAATCTTGACGGTACCGAAGCGTGTGACGCTCACAGGGAGCTGCACAGGCATAAGGCAAGGGAAGTCACCTTTTCCGATTTGCCCTTAGACGAAGCGCGGCAGCTTCATACCTTTGATGAATATTTCAAACGGGAAACCGCCGAAACCGTCTTTGAGAAAGCCGGGAAGAAAATCACGCCGAAGCTGCTTCTTGAAGCAATCCGTACTTTGCCGGAAGAAAAGCGCAAAGCCGTACTCCTGTACTATTTCGAGGGAATGAACGACACCGAGATTGCGAAGTTGTTCAATACATCGAGAAGCACGATACAGTACAGGCGGACAAGCTCTTTTGAGAAATTAAGAAAATATCTGGAGGAAAATGCTGATGAATGGGACGAATGGTAACGAACCCGGCTACCCGGAAAATGCCCTTGTTCCCTATCCTGTCATTGTGGCAGCGACAATGGTTGTCCGGCGTTTGCCCAGATAAAACCTGCCAAAATGAACCTGTCCCTTTTTGGCAGGTTACTCGGCGCTCTTGAGGGCGCCGACCATGTCGATCTTATTGAGGGTGCGATTGGTAGCGAGGTTGACGATAAACGTAAAGGCAAAGGCCAGCAGCACGGATAGCACGTAGCTCAGCGGCTCGACCTCAACGTCAAAGTACAGCGACGGCATCTGCAAAATGTAGGTAAAGCTCTCGGCCAGCAAGCCGCCCAGCGGTACGCCCAGTGCGGCTCCAATCGCCGTAAGAATCAACGTCTCCTTGTTGACGTAATGGTGCACCTCGCCACGGCGAAAGCCCAGTACCTTGATGGTCGCTAGCTCGCGTTCGCGCTCCGAAATATTCGTATTAGACAGCGTAAACACCACCACAAACGATAGGCACGCCGCCATAAAGGTCACAAGCACCACGACCGAATTGATAATCGTAAAGTTTGCCTCATAGTTTTCCCAATGCTCGGCGGTACTCGACAGCGTAATCCACCCATCGCTCTTAAGACGGTTGGTAAACGCAATCTGATCGGTCGACGAACCCTTAAGCAGCGCAAGGATGCCGTTAAGGCGTGCGCTTCGGCCAAACGCGCGCTCATAGGTGCCCTGCGTCATGTAAAGCGTGTTGCCCAGATAGTTGAGCGAAATGTCGCTGATTTTAACCTTGGCAACATTGAGCGACGAATCCTGGACGTGCGCCGTATCACCCGGTTTGATCCCCAGCACCAGCTGAGAGCTCTTGCTCAAATACACATCCCCGTCACGCAGGGTGAGCGGTTCTTTGGACTCATCCTCAAGGCGAACATAGTTGTCCAGATCGTTCGTGCGGTCATCGGGCACCACGATCAGCTGCACGGTCTCGCTCTTTCCGCCGAATGTAAAGGTGACGTTGTCGGTCATAATCGGCAGCGTCGAAGTCACGGTCACGTTGGAATCATTGGCCGCGCTGCGCCCATCGAGCGCCGCGCACGCCTGCGTAAAGTCATCGGGGTTGGCGACCGCCAGCAGGTCATAACGCGTGATATGTCCGTACTGCTTGGGCGAAAGCGCGACCGACGTGTCGCGAATGCCCATACCGCAGATCACAAGCGCGGTACAACCCGCGATGCCAAAGATGGTCATAAAGGCACGCTTTTTGTAGCGGAACAGGTTACGCGCTGCCACCTTATTCAAAAAGCCCATGCGGCGCCAGATAAAGCTGATACGCTCGAGCAAGATACGCGAGCCGGCGCGCGGGGCCTTGGGGCGCATGAGCGAGGCTGGGGTCTCGGCCATCTCGTGGCGGCAGGCGATAATCGTGGCGCCCACCACGCCCACGGCAAACAGCGCCACCGACACGATCGACGACACGATGTCGTACGAAAGCAGCATCTGGGGCAGTGAGTACATGTCGTCGAACACCGTAAACAAGAACAGCGGCAGGCCCACAAATCCGATGATGTTACCGAGTACGCCGCCAATCAGACACGCCCACAGCGAGTAGTCCACATATTTGGACAGGATACGCCCGCGTGAATAGCCGAGCGCCTTGTACAGGCCGATAAGCGTGCGCTCCTCCTCGACCATACGTGTGGCGGTGGTGAGGCTGATGAGCACGGCGACGATAAAGAAGATGAACGGGAACACCGTGGCGATGGCCTCAATTGACGAGCTATCGCTCTCGACGCTCGAGTAGCCTGCGATATTGCCGCGGTCTTGGATGTACCAGGTGCATTCTCCCAGGTCAGAGAGGTCGGCGCGGGCATCGGCAAACTGCTGGTCGGCGGCGGCACGGCGCTGGTCCAGGTCGGCTTGTGCCTGCGCACGCTCGTCGCTGCCCTCGGCCATACGGTCAATGATGCCCTGTTCAATCCCAAAGAGCATATTCGTCTGGCGCTCGGCCGCATCCAAGCTTGCCGGCGTGTCGACCGTCAGCTCCTGAGCGCGCGCCTTCTCACGCTCCTCGCGGATCTTCTCGATATTGCCCTTGACCTCATTGATCTTTGCCGTGTAGGCATTCGAATAGGAGTTGAGGCTCTTGGCTCCTTCAACGATCACGTGGACAGCGGAGTAGGAAGAAGATGTCGCGGCATCCTCGCTCACATAGAACTTATAGTCCGCCGCCGAAGCAGCGCGAAAGGCGTTGACCGTCGAGTCGGAGCTCACGTCGGTGGGATCGAGAACCTCGGCCGTAATGGTGTAATCGCCCGCGGCAAACTGGTCCTTGGCGCTTTGGTTCGACGAGCTCGCGTCATTGGCGGCAAAACTCACCGTATCGCCGATTTTCTTGCCCGAAGCCTTCAAGAACTTCGAAGTCACCGCGACCTCACCGGCGCTCTCGGGCAAATCGCCGCTCACCAGCACCGGTTGATCGATATTCTCCTTGGAAAGACTCTGCACGACCACGCGCTCGCGCGTTGTACCCACGGCGGTGTAGGCGGTCTCGGTGTAGATGCCCTCGGCCGTCTCGACGCCGTCGACCTCTTGAATGGCTGCAAGATCGTCGCGCGTAAGGCCATAGGTCGACTGCACGTTAATGTCATAGACATTCTGCTGGTCAAAGTAAGCATCGACCGAATCGCGCAGGTCCTCGCAACCCGCCTTAAGACCGCACATCACGCTCACGCCGAGCGCGGTGATCACGACGATAGACAAGAAGCGTTTGAGGCTGCCGCGAACCGTGCGGTAGATGCCACGGCGGAAAACCGTCGGCACCATGTCGTTTGAGCTTTGGGCGGTGCGATAGGTCGTAAAATCCTGCGCGCGCTCCGTGTTCTGCGCGTCGCGGCGTTGGCTGTTTTGGCGGTCCTGATCCATGGGCGCTACCACTCGATCGTCTCGATCGGCACGGGATTTTGCTGGACCGTCTCGCTCTCCACGCGGCCGTTCTTAAAGCGAATCAAGCGATCGGCCATGGGCGCCAGCGCGGAGTTGTGAGTGATAATGATGACCGTAATGCCCTGCTTGCGGCAGGTGTCCTGCAGCAACTGCAAAATCTGCTTGCCGGTTTTGTAGTCGAGTGCGCCCGTGGGCTCGTCGCACAGAAGCAGCTTGGGATTCTTGGCCAGTGCGCGGGCGATGGACACGCGCTGCTGCTCGCCGCCCGAAAGCTGTGCCGGAAAATTGCCCAGGCGCTCGCCCAGACCAACCTGGCGAAGCGTCTGTTCGGCATCGAGCGAATCGGGGCAGATCTGAGCTGCGAGCTCGACGTTTTCGAGCGCCGTCAGGTTGGGGACCAGATTGTAGAACTGGAAAACAAAGCCGACGTCGGCGCGGCGGTATTCCACGAGCTGCGCCTCGTTGGAGGAGCTCACGTCGCGCCCGTCCACCGTCACGGTGCCAGAGGTTACCGTATCCATGCCGCCCAGGATATTGAGCGCCGTGGTCTTCCCGGCACCCGAAGCACCCAGAATGATGGCGAGCTCGCCACGCTCGACCGTAAAGCTCGCGCCGTCGAGTGCATGAATGCGGGCATCGCCCTCGCCGTATGCTTTGATGACGTCTTTGAATTCGATATAGGCCATCGATCGGTTCCCATCTGGTCGGATAACTCTTTAGTATTACCCATTTCACACCGACCAAAAAGGGACAGGTTCATTTTGGCAGGTTTTATATGGGGAAACGGCAGTCATAGATGAGGAGCCGGGAAGGCAGAGAAATCATCGACGGGGTCAGGCCGACCGCCAAACACCACGCACGCATCTCAATCTGTCAGCCAAATTATTCGAACAGCTGTTCGTTTCTATGATATGATTCCGTTATCTAAGCAGGCCAATACGCAGAAAGGCGGCCAACATGGCGTTCGACTTTAAGAAGGAATGCAAGGAGCTCTACAAACCTGCAAGCAAGCCGAGTATCGTAACTGTCCCGCCTATGAGCTACGTTGCCGTTCGCGGAAAGGGCGACCCAAATACTGAAGGTGGCGAGTATCAAAACGCCCTGCCGCTGCTTTACGGCATCGCCTATACCGTCAAGATGTCGAAGAAAGGCTCAAGGAGTATCGAGGGCTATTTCGACTTTGTGGTACCGCCGCTCGAGGGTTTCTGGTGGCAAGACTCCCCGAGCGGCGACATCGATTATGTACGCAAGGACGATTTCAACTTTATCTCGTGCATCCGCCTGCCCGATTTCGTCAGCCGAGATGATTTTGACTGGGCAGTCGCGGAAGCCACGACCAAAAAGAAACTGGACTTTTCCGCCGTCGAGCTGCTTAAAGTTGACGAGGGTCTCTGCGTTCAATGCATGCATACCGGACCCTATGACAGCGAGCCGGCAACCGTAAACGCCATGCATGAATACACGGCCGAGCAGGGCTATGTCCCCGACTTCTCAGACACCCGTTTACACCACGAAATCTATCTCTCCGATCCACGCAAATGTGCACCGGAGAAACTTAAGACCGTGGTTCGTCATCCTATCAAGCGTGCTGAATAGCGTGGAACGCTGCCCCGCGCATCAGGTTTTAGGCCAGTCAACCAGCCACTCCAAGGTCATCCGGCAGTTTCCTTGACGCTGGCTACCGCATCTTATAATCTTGTATTACTAAAGCTGGAAAGCCTCTCAACGATGCGCAACTCCAGCTCTTTTTATATCAAGAGAGCAAGTGTCGGAAAGCAAAATGTCAGAAAGCAGCGCATCGAGCAGAATCAAACGCCTGCTCAACGCCTATAGCGGTCTCGTGCTCATGGGTGCTGCCGGAATCCCCGTCGGCATTATCGTTGGCGCCGTCTGTGCGCTCTTTGGACGCGTGCTTCTGGCGATCGGCACCATCCGCGACGAGCACATCGTACTGCTCCTTCCCTTCCTCGCCCTCATGGGCTTGGCCATCGTATTTGCCTACCGCACCTGGGGCAAAGGCACCGATCGGGGCATGAGCCTGGTATTCGACGTAGGCCACGGGCGCGAAGACGCCATCTCCCCGCGCCTGGTGCCGCTCGTTATGCTGAGCGCGTGGGGAACGCACCTCTTTGGCGGCAGTGCGGAACGCGAGGGCGTAGCGGTGCAGATCGGCGCCACCATCTCACATTGGATCGGCCGACGCCCGCCTTTCCGAGACCCCGGCAACACGTTTTTGCGTATTGGCATGGCTGCCGGCTTTGCCGGGCTCTTTCGAACGCCACTCGCCGCCACGGTCTTTGCTATCGAAGTACTGGTCGCAGGACGCATGGAATACCGCGCGCTGTTTCCCACGCTGGGATACGCCGCCGTCTTTGACAGCGCCACCAATACGCTGCTCGCACCCATCCTTATTGGCTGCGAAGTCTTCGGCATTGGCAACCTGCCGATGTTCTTTATTGTCTGCGTCGTGGCCTACCTGTTCAACATGGATAAGTCGATCTACGCCCTGCAAGAGCAAGCGTAGATAGATGTCCAAGCAGGTGGTCTCAACCGGAAACGGCGCCCCACTCTGAGGCTGTATTCCGGGAAACGGTTTCCGCTTGGGACGCCATTCGGAAAGCGCACCCCGCTTTAAAACGGAATTCCGGGACGTGGTTTCCGTCTGAGCCTCCATTCGGAAAGCGCGTCCCGTTCTTTCACAGCGTCTTGGCTATGCAAAGTGCTCGGGCACTATTCCTCGTACGCGCCCTCAAGCCGAAGCAGCCACTCCTTGCGATCAAGCCCGCCGGCATATCCGTTGAGCGAACCATCGGCGGCAACTACGCGATGGCATGGCACGATGATCGAAATGGGATTACGCGCAACCGCAGCCCCCACCGCACGAGGAGACACAACAGGGTCCTCATTCCCCGGAACCCGGTGGCGGGCGGCGACACGAAGCGCAATCTCGCCATACGTAGCGACCTCGCCACGCGGAATTGAAAGCAGCTCGTACCAAACTTCACGCTGAAACGCCGTGCCAATCATATGCAACGGCGGCGTAAACCGAGGCTCCTGCCCCGCAAAATAAGCATTCAGCCAAGCCCATGAACGCTCGAGCACCGAAGATGCCGCACCGTTTGCCGGACCTACCGACGACATGCCACCAGTGCCGGAAACCGCATCGGCGCCTGCGACACGTTCGGAGTCTTCCCGAAGCAGCGTAGAGCCAAAGTGCTCCTGCCCGTCGAACCAAAGCCCCGTCAAACCGCGGCCATCAGCGGCAAGCAAGATTTCGCCCAAAGGCGAAGCAAATGTCGTCGTGACCACCAGCGGCTCCTTTCAAAACTTCGCAAACATAATACCGCGAACTGTGCAGACAACCCCCGCAGATACACTCGGACAGACTCGATTGTCCAAGGGAGGGCGTTTTCCCTCTCAATATCGACCGATACCGAGTCAAAACGCCCAAAACGATGTCCGGCAAAAACGAAGGTGAATGGTTTTCCGGGAAGTGAACGAGTAAAACTAGAGCCCCGAAGCATTCGCATTTTTTGATTGCAAAACAGCAGGATTCATGCAATAAAACCGCAGGAAATGGCGACCAAAATATGCCGATGCTTCAAGGGTCCAAAATAGGTCATTCACTTCCCGGGAAACCATTCACCTTTGATTCGCACTAACCCCAAAGTCACCCCAGGCAGCAGGCGCAGCGCGCCGCGGCTCCCGGCCGCGCCCCAAAGTCCCCCAAGGCGGCAGGCGCAAAGCGCCGGGGCCGCCGCCGGGACTAGGGCCTGCAACGGCCACGTGCCCCCACATCAGCCCAGCGGCCCCAACCAACAACGACCCCATCGCAAGCCACTCGCAACAACGTCACCGCAGACGGGGGCCGGGCTTAGTTTTCAGAACACTCCGCAGACCAGTGTGGCGCCTTGTCCGCAGCTCCGAAGGAGCAGGGCAAGGCGCCGCACATGGTCGAGGACGTTTTGAAAGCTCAGCCCGGCCCCCGCCGGACAGGTCACACTACTCGCAGAGCAGCTTAGCGATCTGGACGGCGTTGGTTGCCGCGCCCTTACGGATTTGGTCGCCGCAGCACCAGAAGGTGATACCGCGCGCGGCCTCGGGGTTCGAGATGTCGCGACGCACGCGGCCGACCCAAATCAAGTCCTGGTCGGAGGTATCCATCGGCATGGGGAAGCGGTCGTGCGCATCCTCGGCAGCCATATCGTCGACCAGTTTGACGCCGGGAGCAGCAGCCAGCGCAGCACGGGCCTCCTCGACCGTAATATCGCGCTCAAACTCGAGCGTAATGCTCTCGGAGTGCGAACGCAGCACGGGCACGCGCACACAGGTGCAGTTCACGCGCAGCTCGGGCAGATGCATGATCTTACGGCCCTCGTTCTGCAGCTTCATCTCCTCGGAGGTAAAGCCTTCCTCCTTGACACCGCCGATCTGCGGAATCAGGTTGCTCGCCAGCTGGGCGGCAAACGCGCGCGGCTCGGGAATCTCCTCGCCGCGGCCCAGGGCGGCCAGCTGAGCCTCGAGCTCGGCCATACCGGGAGCGCCGGCACCCGAAGCCGCCTGATACGTCGAGACGATCATGCGCTTCACGCTGGCGAGCTGGTGCAGCGGCCACGTGGGAACCAGGCCGATAATGGTCGCGCAGTTGGGATTGGCGATAAGGCCGTGATGCCACTTGATATCGTCGGCATTGATCTCGGGCACGACCAGCGGCACCTCGGGATCCATGCGGAAGGCGTGGCTGTTGTCGACTACGACGGCGCCGCGCTTGACGGCCTCGGGCAGCAGCTCCTTTGCGATGTCGTCGCCGGCGGCGCCAAGCACAATATCGCAACCCTCAAAGGCCTCGGGGCAAGCCTCTTCAATCACGATCTGCTCGCCGCGGAACTCGACGGTCTTGCCCGCAGAACGCGCGCTCGCCAGCAGCTTGAGCTTGCCAACCGGGAACTCCTGCTCGTTGAGGCACTCGAGCATCTGGGTGCCCACGGCTCCCGTCGCGCCCAAAATAGCAACCGTGTACTGTTTCATGCTTCCCCCTTTAAAGGTTTTGGCTTTTGCCCGCACGACGAGCGGGCCGATTATTGTTGCCAGTGTATACAAGAACGGGGCGGACACAAAACCCGCCCCGTCGAGATGAAACCGAAACGAAACGCCCCGCCGTAGATTTATGAGACATGTCCCAAAAACATCACCGGGATGTCAACTATTTGTGGAGCGCGGCCAGGGCGGGATCGACCGGCGCGGAAGCCTCCAGGTCGGAGACCTTCACAATGCCGTTCTCGTCGGAGAAGGCACGGTAAATGGTCTGAATCGCCAGATCGAAGTCTTTCTCCTCCACGCCGATGATGATGTTGATCTCGTCGCAGCTCTGCGAAATCATACGCACGCTCACGCCGGCCTGGCCAAGCATGCCAAACAGATGGCCCGAGATACCCGCGCGGCCGCGCAGGTTGCGGCCAACGGTAGCGATAAGCGCCAAGCCCTCGACAACCTCGATCTCGAGTGGCTCGACCTCCTGCTGAATGTCGCCCACGAGCGAGTACAGCGAGTCGTGCACGTCCTGCTCCTGCACTACGGCGCCAAAGCGGTCCACACCAGTGGGCATGTGCTCGACGGAAACGTCATAGCGCTCGAAGACCGAAAGCGCACGGCGCATAAAGCCAACACGGGGCTTGGTGCGGTCGCGAGCCACGTTGATGGCGACAAAACCGCGCTTGCCGGTCACGCCGGTAATGATGGGCTCGGCCTCACCCTCGTCAGCCGTCTCGCTAATGATGGTGCCGGGGTCCTGCGGCGCATTGGTATTCTTGATGACCAGCGGAATACCCGCCTCACGCACGGGAAACACGGCCTCCTCGTGCAGGACGCTTGCGCCCATGTACGAAAGCTCGCGCAGCTCCTCGTAGGTAACGCGCGCAATGGGCTGAGCCTCGGGAACAATACGCGGATCGGCAGAATAGAAGCCCGAGACGTCGGTCCAGTTCTCGTACAGGTCGGCGCCCAGGCACTTGGCAAGGATCGAGCCCGAGATATCGCCGCCGCCACGGTCGAGCAGCTTGATCTGGCCCTCTCGCGTCGCGCCGTAGAAACCGGGCATAACAAAGCCGCCCTGCTGACCGTACTCCTGCACCAGCTCGGAGGTGCGGTTCATGCTGAGCGTACCGTCGTGATGGAACGCTACGACCGTCGCGGCGTCCAAGAACGGCAGGCCCAGGTACTCGGCCATCAGGCGGGCGGTAAAGTACTCGCCACGGCTTACAAGCTCCTCGGTGGAGTAGCCGCCCGAGCGGGCGCGCTCGGCAAAGGCTGCGAACTCCTCGCGGATGGGATAGGCGAGCTCCAGCTCGTCAGCGATATCAAAATAGCGCTGACCAATGTCCTCGAGCAGCTCCTCACACGACACGTGATACTTAACGTGCGCGTTAACCAGGTAGAGCAGGTCGGTCACCTTGGTGTCGCCCTTAAAGCGGCGACCGCAGGCGGAAACCACCACAAAACGGCGGGCAGGGTCGGCATCGACGATGGCCTTGATCTTCTTGAAGTGTTCGGCGTCGGCGACCGACGAGCCGCCAAACTTGGCAATTTTTATCATGGCGTGGAGGTTACCTTTCTAAAAGCCTCTGCAAACCTGTTTTGCGTGCTCTGATACCATGGGTTCACCGATTGGGACCAAGGCATCCGAGGAGCAGTGTTATATGGGAACTTATCATAGTACACGAGGACGCACTTTATCGTGCTCAAGTAAGGTGGCAATCCGTACCGGCATCGCTCCCGACGGGGGTTTGTTTGTCTCGGACGAGCTGGGCATCCAACAGGTCGATATCAGCTCGCTTGCAGATAAATCGTACTTTGAAATCGCTCAAGATGTGTTGGGAATGTTACTGAACGATTACACGGACGAAGAAATTTCGGCCTGTGTGAATGAGGCTTACCGCGGTACGTTTGCAAGCGATGAGGTCACGCCGCTCGTCAAACTCGACGTAGCGCCGGGCACCGACGCTCCTCAAACCTATGTGATGGAGCTCTTTGGCGGTCCCACGAGCGCCTTTAAGGACGTCGCTTTGCAGATGCTCCCCCGCCTCATGGCCCGCACCTCCGCCAAGGACGGCGGCGCCGAGCGCATCATGATCGTCACCGCCACGTCGGGCGACACGGGCAAGGCCGCGCTCGCCGGCTTTGCCGACGCTCCGGGCACGGGCATCACCGTCTTTTATCCCGAGGGCAAAGTCAGCCGCGTGCAGAATCTGCAGATGTCCACACAGGAGGGCGACAACGTCGCCGTCTGCGGCATCCGCGGCAACTTTGACGATGCCCAGAGCGCCGTCAAGCGCATCTTTGCCGATAAGGAGCTTGCCGAGCGCTTGGAGGCCACCGGCACCGTGCTTTCGAGCGCCAACTCCATCAATGTCGGCCGTCTGGTACCGCAGGTCGTCTACTACTTTGCCGCCTATGCGCAGCTGCTACGCACCGGCGCCATCGAGGCAGGCGACGCCGTGGAGTTCTGCGTGCCGACCGGCAACTTTGGTGATATCCTGGCCGGCTACTATGCCAAGCGCATGGGCCTGCCCGTCGCTAAGCTCATCGTTGCGAGCGACAAGAACAACGTGCTGGCCGACTTCCTGACCACCGGCGTCTACGACCGCAACCGTCCGTTCTTCACGACCATCTCGCCGTCGATGGACATCCTCATCAGCTCAAACCTGGAGCGTATGCTGTACTTCCTGTCCGATGGCGACTGCGAGCTCGTTGCCGGCCTTATGGAGCAACTGGCACAGACTGGTCGCTACGATGTTCCCGCCGACCTGCTGGCAAAGATTCAGAGCGTCTTTGGCTGCGGCTGGGCCAGCGAGGACGAGGTCCGCGCTGCCATCAAGAGCTGCTGGGATGCGAACGGTTACGTAATCGATCCGCACACCGCTTGCGGCTATCACGTCTTTGAAAAGGTCGCTCCCGCCGAGGGAGCCAAGGCCCGCGTGCTGCTTTCGACCGCCAGCCCCTACAAGTTCCCGCGCGCCTGCTGCGACGCCCTGGACCTCGACGTTCCCGAGGACGACTTTGAGGCTATGCGTGTGCTCGAGCAGGCCACCAACACGATCGCCCCGACCCAGCTCGCCGAGCTCGAGTCCAAGCCCGTCCGCTTCGAAGGCGTCTGCGACGTAGCCGACATGGCCAACTACGTAGAGCAGGCTGCGAAAAAGATGGCCACCAACTAAACCCCTTATAAGGCGCCGGCGAAAGCCGGCGCACCTTCTTTTATCAGATATCCACCGGGATGATGACGAGCTGACATGCGGGTCTGCCTGTTTAGTTCGTCGCGAGTTCCGCACGAGCCGGAAAGCACTTAATGTGCTTTCCGAGCGAGCCAGGACTGCCCGAGCAGCGAACTAAACAGGCAGACCGCCCAGGAGATTCCCATGATCAAGATCACCGTCCCAGCAACCAGCGCCAACCTAGGCATCGGCTACGACACCCTCGGCATGGCCGTCAGCCTCTACTCGCACTTTACCTTCGAGCGCGCCGATAAGCTCACCATCACGGGCTGCCCCGAGGAGTTCCAAAACGAGAACAACCTGGTCTACGTCAGCTTTGTCGATGCGCTGGCCGCATGGGGCGAACCGGCCTTCCCCGTCGCCATCGACATTCAGACTGACGTTCCCGTCGCCCGCGGCCTGGGCTCCAGCTCCACCTGCGTCGTCGCCGGCATTATGGCAGCCGCCGCGCTGACGGGCCACACCGTCGATCGCGCCGAGCTCGTCCGCATTGCCACCGAGGTCGAGGGCCATCCCGATAACGTCGCTCCCGCCATCCTGGGCGGCGCCGTCTGTTCCTTTACGCCGACCGATTCGCTGCCCCAGTGCCTGCGCTACGAGGTGAGCGATCGCTTGCGTTTTATTACCGTGATTCCGCCCTACGAGGTACACACGAGTGAGGCGCGCAAGGTCGTGCCGCAGGAGATTCCGCTCTCCACCGCCGTGTGGCAGATGGGCCGCATCGCCGGCATGACGCGCGGCTTGGAGACCGGCGACCTTGACCTGATTGCCGCCGCCAACGACGACCGCATCCAGGAGCCCTATCGCCGCCGCCTCATCCCCGACTACAACGCTGTGCGCGACACCTGCCTTAACGGGGGCGCCAAGACCATCTGGATTAGCGGTTCGGGCTCGACTCTCATGGCTGTGACCGATGACACCATCGTGGCGAAGTTCCTGCAGGTCAAACTGCGTGAGCAGTTCCCCAAGTGTGAGACGCATATTCTAACGTGCGACACCGAGGGCGCTCAAATCGAGTACCTGTAGACATCGCCGATCGGCCTGTCCGGGCCACCCAGGGGCATCCCCTTTAAAACGTCCTCGCACTTGAGGCCCGCTTATCCTGCTCCTTCGGAGCTGCGGATAAGCGGGCCTCGTGCTGCGGAATGTTTTTAAGGGGATGCCCCTGGGTGGCCCTATGGTAACGTGACTAGCGATGTCTACAGGGACCCACGCTTTGAAAGGGCGCCGGGCTGATAGTTTGGCTTTTTATTGATAGGGGCACTTACTAGAGGCAGGCCTCGGCGATGCGGCGCTTGAGTTCGTCGATGCCGGTGCCGGTCTGGGAGCTTGTGATGATCACGTTTTCGGCCGGAACGTTGAGCTGCTTTTTGATGGCTGCTGCCTGGCGGGCCTGCTGGGTGCGGCTGAGTTTGTCGGCCTTGGTGAGGCAGACGATAAAGTTGAACTCGTTGCCCTGCAGGTAGTCGATCATGTCATGGTCGAGCTTGCTCGGGTCATGGCGAATATCCACCAGTGACACAACCAGGTTAAAGCTGCGTTCGGAGTCGAAGAAGTCGCCGATGAGCTCGGCCCAACGGTCGCGCTCTGCCTTGGAACGACGGGCGAAACCGTAGCCCGGCAGGTCGACGAAGTGCACGTCGTCAGCCTCGAAGAAGTTGATGTTGCTCGTCTTGCCCGGCGTGCTCGAAACCTTAACCAGGTTCTTGCGGCCAAAGAGCTTGTTCATGATGGACGACTTGCCCACATTGGAGCGGCCCACAAAGCTCACCTCGGGACAGGTGGACTCGGGAATCTGCGAAACCTTGCCGTAGCTGGCAACAAACTTGGCAAGCTGGTAGTTAATGGAATCGGCCATGGATACTCCTTGGTCGTAGGTTCTTACAATAGAGATGCACGATTACGCAGCGGCGATGCGGCGAACGATATCGAGCGTCATGCCGCTCGCGGTGCGGGCGTACTCGTCCAAATCGAACTCTCGCTCGCAAAATGCGTCATATGCCTCGTCACAATTATCGCTGATAGCACGCAGCACCAGACAATCGACACCGTTCTTAGCTGCAATATGGGCAATTGCAGCACCTTCCATCTCAACGCAATCGGCATGCGTCGCCTCGATGGCGGCGGTGCGCATGGCGTCGCCCGTTACAAAGCGGTCGCCTGTAGCGATAGTGCCAACCAGGAACTGCTTGGGGTCCTTCTCCGCAGCCGCCGCATCCAACGATGCGTCCACAAACCCATGCTCGACAAGCACAGCAGTTGCAATATCAACCAGAGCCGGAGCTGAGACAAATTCTTCAAGTCCCGGCGCCGACTCGGCGATGAGCGCCGTGTCGGTATCGAGATAGTGCAGGCACTTGCCTATAACCACGTCGTTAATATGGAGCTTGGGGTTCAGACCACCCGCAATGCCCGAAAACACAACGGCCTGCGGAGCATATTTGCTGATGAGATGCTGCGTTGCGGCGGCAGCGTTCACGGTACCCATGCCAGCGGTCGTGGCGACCACAGACAAACCGTCAAGCTCGCCGCTTACAACGGTCAAGCCCGCCTCTTGCGACACACGAGCGCCGTTCAGTTCTTCTTTAATCTGCGCAACCTCTTTTTCGAGCGCACCGATAATCGCGATGGTAGACATACCATCCCCCAAACCTGTGAAAACTGCTTATCCACGGTATGGTACCAGCATTTTGGCTCAACCGCGTCAGCACCAAGCCGTTAGGCCAGTACAGCTCAGGAATCATAAAGGGGCTAATATGGCACGCTAGCCGATGGCGTTTTTGAGCTCCGCGCGGCGCTTTTTCATGCCCGTCATGACGGCGTTGCGCAGCTCGGGCATGCGCGCGGCATCCATCTGGGGCACGCCCTCAAGCTTATAGGGAATCCCCAGCTGCTCATATTTGACGATACCCATGGTGTGATACGGCAGCATCTCCAAGCCGACCACGTTATGCCACGGGGCAATCAGACGACCGAGCGCCTCGCATTCCTCCACCGTGTCGGTAATGCCCGGCACCACCACGTGCCGGATAACGACCTTAATCTTGCGACGCGCAAGCTCATCACCAAACGCCAGAATGCGTGCGGGATCGCAACCGGTCAGCTTTTTATGCTCGACGGGATCGGCATGTTTAATGTCGAGCAGCACCATATCGGTCTCGTTGAGTACGGAATCAAACTTCTCGGGATGCGCGGGATCGAACGCATAGCCGCAGCTATCCAAGCAGGTATGCACGCGACCATCGGGGTTATTGTGCATGGCGCGGAACAGGTCGGCTAAAAACGCGGGCTGCAGGAGCGGCTCACCGCCGGACACCGTAATACCACCGCTGCGGTAAAACTCATGGTTGCTCTGGAACTCATCCATCAGGTGCTCGACGGTCACCATGGTGCCGCCGCTAACCGACCAGGTATCGGGGTTGTGGCAATACGCACAGCGCATGGGGCAGCCTTGGACAAACACTACGAAGCGGATGCCGGGACCGTCGACCGTACCCATCGTTTCAATCGAATGTACGCGGCCCAGGGCAAATGCAGAGTCCTCGGGACGAGCGTCCACACCCTCGAGCGTCATCTCAGCCATTCCCGCTACCTTGCCTCTCATTGGTTTTAACTACTTAATGCCAGACTCATTCTAGCCCATACGCATGATGACGAAACGGTTTAGCGGTCAATTGGGTTGTTCTATTTGGCCCCACGTAAGAGCGGCGGGATGGTTGTCGCCACCCGCCCGCCACCGAGGCAATAGAAATCGATAGAGGCCAGGCCTTACGCTTTAAGCGTAAGCACCGCACCGAAGGCGGTCGGGCCGCAATGACTCGAAATGACGCCGCCGACCTGAGTCCAGGTAACGTCCTTAAAGCCCAGATCGTGCGCATAGACTTCCATGTCGTCGCGCAGCTCCTCGGAAAGGCCCACCGAATACGCCAGGCCAATGTGCGAGTAGTCAATCTCGCCCTTCGCAACCATGTGGTCAATAAAGGCACGAGCGCATTTGAGCATAGAGCCGCGGAACTTCTTGGTTGCCACGAACTTGCCATCTCTCACCTCAATGCAGGGCTTAAGCTTGAGCAGATGGGCGCCTAGGAACGCGACGTTGGACAAGCGACCGCCTGCCTTAAGGAAGGCAAGGTCGGTAGGAACAAAGCCCAACAGCACGCGGTCCATCACTGAATTGGTGAAGTCGAAAATTTCGTCAACGGTGGCATCGGGGTGAGCCTCGATGTATTTGGCGGTCTCGACGACAACGAGTGACTGGCCTACCGAGACAAAGCGCGTGTCCATGGAGTAGACGTAATCGCGACCCTTGGCGGCGATCTTCGAGGACTGATGCGAACAGGTCGTGGCCTCGGAATATGCAAGATGCAAAATGATCGCGTCGGGCTGCTCAGCATGAATGCGGTCATACACGCGAGAAAAATCTGCTGGCGCACAGCCGCTGGTCTTGGGCATCACGCCAAACTCGTTGCAGCGCGAATAAATCTCGAGCGGATCGATCGAACCGTCCTCGACGGTCTCGTCACTAATCGTGATATGCATGGGCACGCGCACGATGCCGTAGCGCTCGCAGAGCTCCGGCGTCACATCCGACCCAGACTCAACCACGATTACGTACTTGCCCATTCTTATCACGACCCATCTCGACGTTGGCATTTTAATAATGGCGCACGTCCGCCATCCTGCTGCAAAACTGCCCTCAAGCGCCAAAGAGACGCCGCCCCTTGTGTACAACAAAGGACAGCGTCTCCCTGGAAAACTCCGTGCTTACCTGAGATTCTACACGGTTTATATATAAGTGTTACTTACTCCGCAAACGGTCGCTATACGAGATAAACGGTAGCAAACAAGTATCCGGAACGCTCAACCCACTAGGAGAGTTCCGCCTAAAGGGTGACTACACAGGACCCAGCCGGGGCTGATTGGGCTACCTCCCAAAACATTCCGCAGGACGTAAGAAGCCCTCGCCGCACGAAGTGCACAGCGAGGGCTTCTTGCATGTCCGAGGACACCAATTGAATGAGGCGTGGTTCCCTAAAGGGCGAGAACGAAGGAAACCCGGTAAGGCCGGGAGCACTTTGCCTCGCAAACATTCCGCAGCCGCATAGCGGCGAGGACGTTTGAGAGGCAAAGTGCGTGGGCCTTACCGGGTCTCCGGTGGGAGTTGAGTCCCTTTAGAACTTGTTGTGGAAGGTACGCGCAATGACCTCGTCCTGCTGCTCCTTGGTGAGCGTGTGGAAGTTCACGGCATAGCCGGAAACGCGGATGGTCAGCTGCGGGTACTTCTCGGGGTGAGCCTGAGCGTCGAGCAACGTCTCACGGTTGAAGACGTTGATGTTCAGGTGGTGGCCACCCTTCTCGGCGTAAGCGTCGAGCATGTGGACCAGGTTATCGGCCTGAGTCTCAGAAACTTCAGAAACCTTCATAATGTGTCTCCTTCGATCGATAGGCGCCGGCCGAGACCGGCGCGCTAATCAGTAATCGTTATTGTTAGTATAGCACTAACAATAGTTACTCGCCCAGCTGATCAAGGTCGATATCGCCAAAGAACACCTGGTCCTCCTTGCCGAGCGCACTCGGGATGATGGAGAAGGTGTTGGAGATGCCGTCCTGAGCATCGCGGAACGGGAGCTTGGAAACCGAAGACAGCGAAGCGATGGCGCCGTGGCTATCGCGCTTGTGCATGGGGTTAGCACCCGGGGCGAACGGCTGGCCAGCCTTGCGGCCGTCGGGCGTGGAGCCGGTCTTCTTACCGTACACGACGTTGGAGGTAATGGTCAGAACCGAGGTCGTGGGCACGGAGTTGCGATAGGTGTCGTTCATGCGGATGTACTCCATGAACTGGTGCACAACGTCGTGAGCGATCTGGTCGACGCGGTCGTCGTCGTTACCGTACTTGGGGAACTCGCCCTCGGTCTCGAAGTCGACGATGATGCCGTTCTCGTCACGGACGGGATGGACCTTGGCGTACTTGATGGCGGACAGGGAGTCAGCCACGACGGAAAGGCCAGCAATGCCCGTAGCGAACCAGCGGTGCACGTGCTTGTCGTGCAGAGCCATCTGGATGCGCTCGTAGCAATACTTGTCGTGCATGTAGTGAATGATGTTCAGCGAGTTGACGTACACGCCAGCGAGCCACTTCATCATGTCGTTGTACTTGGCCACAACGTCGTCGTAATCGAGCGTATCGCCCTCGACGGCGCGATACTTGGGGCCGACCTGCTTCTTGGAGACCTCGTCAACACCGCCGTTGAGTGCGTACAGCAGGCACTTGGCCAGGTTGGCGCGAGCGCCGAAGAACTGCATCTCCTTGCCGATGCGCATGGAGGACACGCAGCAGGCGATGCCGTAGTCGTCGCCATGATAGACGCGCATGAGGTCGTCGTTCTCGTACTGGATCGAGGAGCTGGCGACAGAAGTCTTGGCGCAGAACTTCTTGAAGTTCTCGGGCAGACGGGTCGACCACAGAACGGTCATGTTGGGCTCGGGGCTGGTGCCCATGTTCTCGAGCGTGTGCAGGTAGCGGTAGCTCATCTTGGTAACGAGCGTACGGCCGTCGACACCCATGCCGCCGATGGACTCGGTGACCCACTGCGGGTCGCCGGTGAACAGGGCCTGGTACTCGGGGGTACGGGCAAACTTGACCATGCGGAGCTTCATGATGAAGTGATCCACGAACTCCTGGATCTGCTCCTCGGTGAAGGTACCGTTGGCAAGGTCGCGCTCAGCGTAGATGTCGATGAACGTAGAGGTACGGCCGATGGACATAGCGGCACCGTTCTGCTCCTTGACGGCAGCAAGGTAGGCGAAGTACATCCACTGGATGGCCTCCTGCGTGTTGGTAGCAGGGTTGGAAATATCGAAACCATAGGTCTCGGCCATCATCTTGAGCTCGCCGAGGGCGCGGATCTGCTCCTGCAGCTCCTCACGATCGCGGATGTTGTCGGCGGTCATGACCGTCGGGGTGGAAGCCTTCTGGGCCTCCTTGTCCTTGATCAGGTAGTCGACACCGTACAGGGCGACACGACGGTAGTCGCCGATGATGCGGCCGCGGCCATAGCCATCGGGCAGACCGGTGATGATGTGAGCCGAGCGGCAAGCACGCATCTCGGGGGTGTAAACATCGAAGACGCCGGCGTTGTGGGTCTTGCGCTCGAAGGTGTAGCGCTCGACAACGTTCTCGTCGACCTTATAGCCGTGCTGGCTGGCGGCCTGGCAAGCGATGCGGATACCGCCGTTGACGTGCAGAGCGCGCTTGAGCGGCTTGTCGGTCTGGAGGCCGACGATGGTCTCCTTCTCGCGGTGGGCGTTATCGATGTAGCCAGCGGGGTGGCTCACGATACCCGTGACGGTCTTGGTGTCCATATCGAGGACACCACCCTGCTCGCGCTCCTTAAGCAGCAGGTCGAGAACCTCGCCCCACAGCTCCTTGGTACGCTCGGTCGGACCTACGAGGAACGACTCGTCGCCCTCGTAAGGGGTGTAGTTCTTCTGGATGAAGTCTCGGACGTCAACCTCTCCCGTCCAAATGCCTTCCTTGAAGCCTTCCCATGCCTCCTGCATTGTGTAACCACGCTCCTAGTTACGTGTAATGCGGCGCTCTCTCACACCGCTGCTTATTGAATTCTTGAATTTTCGGCTTGCACTACCGGCTTCTTCCGTTCTTCACCACATGCTGGTGCAGGGAAAAACGTTTGTCCACCTTGGAACTGCAACCCAAAACCCAAGATTTCACCCGTTTGAGAAGGATAACATAGCGACCCTCTCCATCTGGGCTGTTATATGTTTCTTTTTTTATATCATAAGGGCGTTTTTTACAAACCCGCAGGAAATGCGAGCGTGAACAACTACCGTTCACCGATTTGTTTAGTTTTTTCCTTGCCTTTGTACGACGTTCACTCTAGCTGTTATGCCAGCTTTAGCAGGGTAAAGTGCCTCTGAGTGGGCTTTAGGACGTGCTCAGAGATCTACCCCTAACTTTGCTGATACCGACGGTGTACGGAGGTCGCCTAAAAGTTGTTTTCTAGGCATGTCCCAAAATCTACCGTATAGGGTGCGCGTGCGGGGGTATCATCTTTCACCGAAAATAGTTTCTAGTGTTAGGGGTTTTCGGTGGAAGATACCGATTTCCGTGAACTTGGGCGTCAGCTCCTTACCGAGTTCGGCAGCATGCATCAGCGCATTTCGCGTTTTGCGGACAAAGCCCTCGGCGGCGAGATGGCCGTCATGCGCGCCCTCATACTCGCCGGCGGTTCGCTCACGCCGAGCGAACTCGCTGATCGCGCCTGGGTCTCGAGCGCCCGTATCGCCAATATCCTACGCGCCCTCGAGGCCAAGGGCTGGGTCGAGCGCGAGCACTCAAAGACCGACCGTCGTCGCGTACACGTCACGGTGACCGACAAAGGATTCCAGGATCTAGAAATCAAACGTCGGGAATTCGAGAACCGCACCGCGGCTTTCCTCGAGCAGCTCGGCGAAACAGATACCCAAGAGATGGTGCGCCTTCTAAGACGTGCCAACGAAATTATCGACCGCAATCAAGAAAGGAGAGATGCCGAGTGAGGATTCTCAAGCTCTTTAAAAAGCATATCCTGGCACTATTCGCAGCTATCGTACTTATCGTAATCAGCTGCAACGCCGATCTGGCACTGCCTACCTATATGAGCGACATCGTCGACGTGGGCGTGCAGCAAGGCGGCATCGCCTCGCCCGTGCCCGACACCATTCGCGCCGAATCGCTCGACGACCTCGAACTCTTTATGAGCGCCAAGGACGCCAAGGCTGTGGAGAGTGCATTTGGCAAGGCGGACAAGAACGGCATTCGAACGTACAAGGGCTCCGAGGAAGAGCGTGCCGATGGAGGCAAGATTGCCGACATTATGAGCCTGCCCGAGACCGTCGTTCTTTCGCTCGACCAGGGCATCGACGCCGACTCCATGGGCGACATGATGGGCTCGTCCAGCGAGAAAGACGACAACGCCGCCCAGGCCATGCCCACCCCCGAGCAAATGGCAGCGATGACGCCCGAGCAGCTCGCCGAGATGCAGCAGAAGGTCGCAGCGGCGCAGAACATGCAAAAGCAAATCGACGCCGACGGCGGTAAGATCACCATGAAGAGCCTGCGCCTAGGCGTTGAAGGCGACCTAATCGACCAGGACAAGCTCGTCGAGGGCGCCAACGAAATGGCAGACAAAATGGGCTCCATGTCGGGCTCCATCGTGACCCAACGCGCCGTGAGTTATGTGCAAGACGAGTACAAGGCGCAGGGTATCGACCCCGCCGACGTGCAGAACGCCTACCTGGGCCGCATGGCGACCACGATGTTTGGTCTGTGTCTGGTGTCGCTGGTCGCCACCATCCTGACCGGCGCCGTGGCTTCGCGCACCGCCTGCTCCATCGCCCGCGACCTGCGCCGCGAGACCTTCAACAAGGTTATGCACTTCTCACCGGCCGAGGTGAGCAAATTTAGCCAGGCCTCGCTCATTACCCGCTGCACCAACGACATTCAGCAGATCCAGATGGCCGCAACCCTGTTTATCCGCATGTGTCTGATGGCCCCCGTCATGGGCATCGTCGCCGTCACGCGCGTCCTGGCCAACCATACCGGCCTGGAGTGGACCATCGCCGTGGCCATCATCGCGGTCTCGGCCGTCGTCGGCGTGCTTATGGGTCTCACCATGCCCAAGTTCAAAAAGATGCAGAGCTTTGTGGACCGGGTGAACCTTACCGCCCGCGAGCTGCTCGACGGTCTTATGCCCATCCGCTCGTTCAACCGCGAGGAACATGAGCTCGAGCGTTTTGACAAGGCTTCGCTCGATCTGATGACCACGCAGCTCTACACCAACCGCGCCATGAGCTTTATGATGCCGCTCATGATGCTCGTCATGAACTGCATCACCGTGCTCATCGTCTGGTTTGGCGCGCAGGGCGTGTCCGACGGCGTGATGCAGGTCGGCAACATGATGGCGTTTATCTCCTACACCATGCAAATCGTCATGGCGTTTATGATCCTCACCATGGTTTCGGTCATCCTGCCCCGCGCCGAGGTCGCGGTCGAGCGCGTGGAAGAGGTCATCACTTGCCCCACGAGCATCAACGACCCTGCCTCGCCCAAACTGCCTGCTGCCAGCGCGCCGCGCGGTGAGCTCACCTTCCGTGACGTGAGCTTCCAGTATCCCGCTGCCCGCGCCGACGTCATCAGCGGCGTGAACTTCACCACGCACGCCGGTCAGATGCTCGGCATCATTGGCTCCACGGGCTCGGGCAAGTCCACGCTCGTGCAGCTGATTCCGCGCCTGTACGACGTCACGGGTGGCAGCATTTCGCTCGATGGTATCGACGTGCGTGACATGACCCTTTCCGAGCTGCGCCGCCGCATTGGTTACATCCCGCAGCAGGGTCGCCTGTTCTCGGGCACCGTCGAGAGCAACCTTAAATTTGCCGGCGACATGGTGAGCGATGATGACATGCACCGGGCGGCACGCATCGCCCAAGCCGAGGACTTTATCGCCGAGCGCGAGGGCGGCTACGACTCCCCCATCAGCCAGGGCGGCTCCAATGTCTCGGGCGGTCAGCGCCAGCGTCTGGCCATCGCCCGCGCGTTGGCCAAAAAGCCCGAGGTCGTGGTGTTCGATGACTCGTTTAGCGCACTCGACTACAAGACCGACGCTCGCCTGCGCGAGGAGCTGGCCAAAAACGTTACCGACGCCGCACTCGTGGTCGTGGCCCAGCGCATCGCGACCATCATGCACGCCGACCAGATCATCGTGCTCGACGACGGCCACGTGGTGGGCACCGGTACGCACGAGGAGCTGCTGCACAGCTGCCCGGCGTACCTGGAGATCGCACAGTCACAGCTTTCCGCCGAGGAGCTGGGGCTTACCCAAGAAGAGATTGAAGCCGTTATGGAAGGAGGCGAGCGCTAATGGCAGACGAAACCAAGACTCAGATTCCCAAGCCCACCCGCCAGCGTGGACCCATGGGCCGCATGGGCGGCATGCGTCGCGGCGAAAAGGCCAAGGACTTTAAGGGCACCATGAGGCAGCTGCTCGGCTATATCGGCCAGCACAAGATTGCCGTGTTTGCCGCCGTCGCCTTTGCCGTGTGCTCGGTCGTCTTTAATATCGTGGGACCCAAGGTACTCGGCCAGGTCACCACCAAGCTATTCGAGGGTCTGGTTGCCAAGGTCAACGGCACCGGCGACGTTGACTTTGACTGGATCGCCAAGACGCTCGGCTTTTTGCTCTGCCTGTATCTGGCGAGCTCTGTTTGCAGCCTGATCCAAGGCTGGCTCATGACCGGCGTCACGCAAAAGATCTGCTATCGCATGCGCAAGGAGATCGCCGCCAAGATCGCCGTCGTTCCGATGAGCTACTTTAACGGACACAGCAAGGGCGACGTGCTCAGCCGCATCACTAACGACGTCGATACGCTGGGCCAGTCGCTCAACCAGAGCGTGACGCAGCTCATCACGTCGGTGACGCAGATTATCGGCGTCCTCGTCATGATGCTGTCGATCAGCCTGCCGCTCACCGGCGTCACCGTGCTCACGCTGCCGGCCGCCGCGATAATCCTGGTCGTGATGATTCACTTCTCGCAGCCGTACTTCCGCGAGCAACAGCAGGTTCTGGGCGCCGTCAACGGCATTATCGAGGAGGACTTTGCCGGCCAGAACGTCATTCAGGTGTTCGACCGCGCCGAGGCCTCGATCGAGGAGTTCGACCGTCAAAACGACCGACTCTTTATTAGCGGCTGGCGTTCGCAGTTCCTGTCGGGCCTGATGATGCCGCTTATGAGCCTGGTGGGCAACATGGGCTATGTGGGCGTCGTCGTGGTGGGCGCACAGCTCGCGTTGACCGGCAATGCCACGCCCGGCGACATCCAGAGCTTTATCCAGTACGTTCGCAACTTTACGCAACCCGTACAGCAACTGGGCAACGTGAGCAATACGATGCAGTCGATGGCCGCTGCCACCGAGCGCGTCTTTGAGTTCCTGGCCGCGCCCGAGGAGGAGCAAAAGGCCGACGCGCAGATTCCCGAAAAGCGCCCCGGCCACGTGGAGTTCGACCATGTCAAGTTTGGCTACACGCCCGACAAGACCATCATCCACGACTTTAGCTGCGAGGCGCAGCCCGGCCAAACCATTGCCATCGTCGGCCCCACCGGCGCCGGCAAGACCACGCTCATTAAGCTGCTGCAGCGCTTTTACGACGTGGACGGCGGTTCGCTGCGCGTCGAAGGCGTCGACGTGCGCGACTGGGACCGCGCGGCGCTGCGCGGCGAGTTTGCCATGGTGCTGCAGGACACCTGGCTGTTTAACGGCACCATCCGCGAGAACATCCGCTACGGACGCCCCGATGCGACCGACGCCGAGGTCGAGGCCGCCGCACGCGCCGCACGCTGCGACCACTTTATCCATACGCTCGCCGGTGGCTACGACTTTATGATCAACGAGGAGGGCACTAACCTGTCGCAGGGTCAGCGCCAGCTCGTGACCATCGCCCGTGCCATTTTGGCCGACCGCCCGGCGCTGATTCTAGACGAGGCGACTTCCAACGTGGACACCCGCACCGAGGAGCTCATTCAGCGCGCCATGGATGCGCTGATGCAAGGCCGTACAAGCTTTGTCATCGCGCACCGCCTGTCCACGATCCGTAACGCCGACGTGATCTTGGTGATCCGCGACGGCGACATCGTCGAGAAGGGCACACACGACGAACTGCTCGCCCAGGGCGGCTTCTACGCCGACCTGTACAACTCGCAGTTCGACGAAGCGGCGTAAATTCTGCCGCAGGGAACGAATAACGCCCTAGAACGGGGACGCAGGACAATCTGCGTCCCCGTTTTTGTTTTGCAGCCCTCGAACCGCCTCCCCTGGGACCTGATTGACGCCCTCCCTCAAAGCCCCGTGGACAAAAAATGGCAAATATGAGTACTGTTACTTTTTTAGTAACATCCAAAACGACCCAAAACACCGCTCTTGTAGCTTGTATGCACCTCCACATTGCTCAATCAGCTCTGTATCAGGCTTATATGTACTAGCGTTAATGAACATATTTACTTTATGTCCATTATTTTGTGGGAGCAATATGGCACTACAGCAGCAACAGTACTCATATTTGGCATTTTTTGCCCACAGGGCTTGGAGAACGCCCAACAATCTGGCAATACCAGCAAGCAAACCGCGTCCGCTGGCGCAAGGAGTTTCCCCAAGTGCCAGCACATAAGGAACGTCCCCAACTGCCAGGTTTGAAAGGTAGTCATTGGGTGTTCCTATAGTTTTGTCAACCTTCGACGCTACTCCCGGTAGGGCACCCGGTCGCGCATCACGGCGTATATCGCCCTGAGCCGCTTCCTCGCGACGGCCTTGAGCGCCCGCCCGTGCCCCATGCCCCGCGCCCTGCAGGCCCGG
>NZ_JAQLDQ010000026.1 GCF_028209395.1 Collinsella aerofaciens | reverse complement strand
CCCCCTTGCTTCGCAAAGGTCGCGCGGGGGTTTCTTCTGTTCCGACGGCTCGCTCTGCCGCGGCCGCGCTTTTGTCTGGTGGGATTTCGCTGAAGCAAAGCCTCGCCTTCGGCGGGCGTGGTAGCCTTTGTCGTTGATTAAACTTTTTATGTAACGGAAGGATAAACATGGCAGCTGCACAGCCGCTTAAGATTCGCATGGTTGCCGGACTTGGCAACCCTGGCGAGGAATATGCCGAGACCCGTCACAACGCTGGTTTCAAAGCAATCGACGAGCTGGCCCGTCAGGCCGGCGTCACGTACTGGAAAAACCAAGCAGGCGCCGAGGTCGCGCTCATCAACATCAACGATCCCGAGGAAGAGGGCGGTAAGCGCCAGATCGTGCTGGTCAAGCCGCAGTCGTACATGAACACCTCGGGCGGGCCCATCTCCAAGCTCTGCCGCGAGTACAAGATCAAGGCCGAGGAGCTGCTCGTGATTCACGACGAGCTCGATATTCCCGCCGGCGACGTGCGTGTTAAGGTGGGCGGCGGCCACGCCGGTCACAACGGCCTGCGCTCCATCATCGACAAGATGGGCAGCCGCGACTTCAGCCGCATCCGCACCGGCATCGGCAACCCTCCCGGCAAGATGGCTGTCGCCGACTACGTGCTTAAGCAGCTGCGCGCCCGCGAGGCCGAGGATTTCCAGGACACCTGTGCCCGCGCCGCCGACGCCGCCGGTCTGGCCATCGTCCACGGCGTAATCTACGCCCGCGATCACGTAAACGGCGCCGCTTCCGCCAACGGCAAGCACTAAAACCTATCATTTAGGGACAGGTTTATTTTGGCAAGTTTTACCTGCGGAAACTCCCCAGTTGCGGCATCGCAATCAACCGCGCGCCGACATACATGCATAGCACCCCAAAGGGGGCCGGCCTCATCACAGCCCGAGGCCGGCCCCCTTTGCCGTTTTACCTGATAAAACCGACCAAAATAAACTTCTCCCCCTTTGATAGGCCAAAGTGGATAAACCCTGCTCCCAACCGCCGAAGACACACGTAAGTGACATGTCCATGAGGGTATAATTTGCACCGTATGTCTGCACAACGCCTGTGCACGTACGGTTTTATTCGGGCTACCGTCCATTTCCGTGGAGGCACGGTTCGGCGGCCCTAACAAGAGAGGGGTTCTATGTATAAGATCCTGGAGAAGACGCAGTTCTCGGAGAAGGTGTTCAAGTTCCGCATCGAGGCGCCCGCAATCGCCAAGCATGCGCACGCTGGACAGTTCCTCATGGTTCGCGCCAACGAGACGGGCGAGCGCGTCCCGTTTACCCTAGCTGGCTGGAACGGTGACGAGGGCTGGGTCGAGTTCATCTTCATGGTGATCGGCAAGACCACCGAGATGCTGTCCACATACGAGGCCGGCGAGTCGCTGCGCGACGTCGTAGGCCCGCTGGGCGTTCCCACCGAGATGGCCGAGGGCCCCTGCGCCGTCATTGGCGGCGGCGTCGGCCTGGCAATTGCCTTCCCGGTCGCCAAGCACCTGGTCGAGACCGGTCATGAGGTCCACGCCATCATGGGCGCTCGCACCAAGGACCTCCTGCTCATGGAGGACCAGTTCCGCGAGCTCCTCGACGAGGACCACATCCACATCACCACTGACGACGGCTCCTACGGCGAGCAGGGCGTTGTCACCGCTCCGCTGGAGCGCCTGCTGCAGGACAAGGCCGTGAGCCAGGTCTTCTGCGTCGGCCCCGTTCCGATGATGAAGTTCTCGACCCTCACCGCCCAGAAGTACGACACCCCCATCACCGCGTCCCTCAACCCCATCATGGTTGACGGCACCGGCATGTGCGGCTGCTGCCGCGTCGAGGTGGGCGGCGTGACCAAGTTCGCTTGCGTCGACGGCCCCGACTTCGATGCCACCCTGGTCGACTGGGATGACCTTCGTGCCCGCCAGGCCGCTTACCGTTCCGAAGAGGGCGAGTCCCTCAAGGCCTATGAGGAAAAGAGCTGCGCATGCCACTAGTTAACGGTCGTTTCGTTGCCGATATGAAGTCGCCCCGCACCCCCGATAACGAGGAGCCGGCTGCCGAGCGCGCCTGCGACTTCCGCCCCGTCGACAAGGGCTTCACCGAGGAGATGGCGCTGGCCGAGGCCGAGCGCTGCCTCAACTGCAAGAAGCCGTTCTGTGTTGAGGGCTGCCCCGTCAACATCAACATCCCCCGCTTTATCGAGCAGATCCGCGCGAAGGACTTCGGCAGCGCCCTCGATACCATCCGCGAGGACTCCATGCTTCCCGCTATCTGCGGCCGCGTCTGCCCGCAGGAGAACCAGTGCGAGGGCAAGTGCATCCGTGGTAAGAAGTCCGAGCCCGTGGCCATCGGCCAGCTCGAGCGCTTCCTGGGCGACCGCCCCGAGCTCGCCTCCACGCCCAAGATGGCTCCCAAGAACGGCAAGAAGGTCGCCGTCGTCGGTTCCGGCCCGTCCGGCATCACCTGCGCCGGCGAGCTCGCCCGCAACGGCTTTGACGTCACCGTCTTCGAGGCCTTCTTTACCGGCGGCGGCGTGCTGGTCTACGGCATCCCCGAGTTCCGTCTGCCCAAGGCGGTCGTCAAGCGCGAGATTGACGGCCTGGAGGACATGGGCGTCAAGTTTGAGTACAACTCCGTCGTGGGCAACATGGCCACGGCCGAGGAGCTGTTCGAGCAGGGCTTCGACGCCATCTACGTGGCGACCGGCGCTGGCCTGCCCAAGTTCCTCAACGTCCCCGGCGAGAACCTGCCCAACGTCTTCTTCGCGAACGAGTACCTCACCCGCGTGAACCTGATGAAGGCCAACAAGTTCCCCGAGTACGACACCCCCACCAAGCACGGCAAGAACGTCGTTGTCTTTGGTGGCGGCAACGTGGCTATGGACGCCGTCCGTACCGCCAAGCGCCTGGGCGCTGAGCACGCCATCATCGCCTACCGTCGTACCGAGGACGAGATGCCCTGCCGTCGTGCCGAGCTGCACCACGCCAAGGCCGAGGGCGTCGAGGTTCTGCCGCTCGTTTCCCCGCTCGAGTTTGTCGCTGGCGAGGACGGCTCCGTGTGCGCCGTCAAGGTCCAGAAGATGGAGCTCGGCGAGCCCGATGAGTCCGGCCGTCGTCGCCCGGTGCCCATCGAGGGCGCCATCGAGGAGATTCCCTGCGATGTCGCAATCTCGGCTATCGGTACCAACGCCAACCCCTTCGCAAAGAAGATCGGCGGCAAGATGGAGCTCAACAAGTGGGGCTACATCGTCGCCGACGAGGAGACCGGCCAGACCACCGATCCCCGCATCTGGGCCGGCGGCGACATCGTCACCGGTGCCGCTACGGTCATTCTGGCGATGGGCGCCGGCAAGAAGGCCGCCGCTTCCATCACCAAGAGCCTGCTGGGCGAGTAATCACCTACAGCGCTAGCCATCAAACGGCAAAGTCCCCGTCGAGCACACGCCCGGCGGGGACTTTTTTATGCCGGCCGCCCAAACCACCACGATGGGGCAGGCACCTTTGTGGTGGTTTGGGACTTGCCCGGTCGTTTTGTCTCAATCTGTAACAGCTGGAGTCCGTTGAGCCCTGCAGTTGTTACAGATTGAGATATTGTGCCGGCCGGCCACGCTGCATCTCAATCTGTAACAGTTAGAGACCAAATATGCCGCCTGGTGTTACAGATCAAGACGTTGGGCTGACGGCCGAACGGTTCATCTCAATCTGTAACAGTTAGAGCCATTTTCGCTGGCTTGGTGTTACAGATCGAGACTATGCAAAAGCCGAGGATAGGCACTGCCGCCAAGGCCTTCCCCTCAGCCTAAAACAAAAACCACCACAAAGGTGCCTGTCCCCTTTGTGGTGGTTTTGGTCGGCTAGCCTTCGAGCTGCGCCACTTTATAGCGGTAGGCTGCGGCGATGACGTCTTTACAGCCCTCGCGGCCCAACTTGGCGCGGTTGACGACGATGTCCTTGCCGCTCGTCATCTTCCACTTTCCGGCGCTGTAGCGCTTGTAGAACGCCTCGCGCGCCTTCTGCTGCTGCTTGACCAGCTTGGCGCCCTTCTTTTTGTTAAGGCCGCGCTTCTTGCGCACGATCTCGACGCGGTCCTCAAAGGGTGCGGTCACCAACACGGCAATGTGGTTGGGGTTGTTGTGAAGCAGATAATCGGACAGGCGGCCTTCGATAATGCAACTCTCGGTCTCGCCCAGGTCCAAAATCACCTGGCTCATCTTTTGGAACAACTTGTCCGAGTACGAGCGCGCGTCGTAGCGGTCGGGCAGAAACGCCATGTTCTCCACAGCCAGACGCTCGTCGTAGGCGGCCATCTTATCGAGCGACTCGCCCGCACGCAGCGACGCGCGCACCAGTAGCTCGTTGTCGTACAGAGGAATCCCCAACTCGTTGGCGAGGATGCGTCCGATCTCGTGGCCCTCGGCACCAAAGTCGCGCGCGATGGTAATGACCACAGGACTCTTCTTGTTCTCCAGATCGCTCATCGCGATTCCTTTCTAACAAATGAGAAAAGGCAATTCCTGATTCCCATTTTGTCACTTACGACCGTCCTGGTTTCCCAAGTGCGGCAGATTGCCCCGAAAGAGGAGCGCCGCGTACTAAATGTACGCAAGCGACGATTGAGGGGCAAGGTGCCGTGCTTGGGGAAGCAGGACTATGCGGCCACGATGCGGCGTTGATATGCCCTCACCAACAACGAGATACCAAAGTTGAGCATAAAGTACATCGCAAACACCAGGCCGTAGAGCATAAGTACCTGCGACAGATCAATCGCGTGGGCCATCACGACGTTTGCCGTGTACATGAGCTCGGCCACGTTAATGCCCGAAAGATACGAGCTGTCCTTAATGACGGTCGTGCATTGGCTAAACAGCGCCGGAATGATCGTCTTAAACGTCTGCGGCAGAATGATGTAGCGCATGGTGGCAAAAAAGCCGAAGCCTTGGCTCTGCGCTGCCTCAAACTGGCCGCGCGGAATCGAGTTGAGGCCGCCGCGCACAATCTCGGCCATAACAGCGCTGGTAAACAGCGTAAAGGCGATGGTCGAAATCACAATGTCCAAGCCCTGCACCGTAAAGTAGATAAACAGGATCCACAGCAGGTTCGGCGTGCAACGGAACAGCTCGATATAGGCACTCACCAAAATACGGAACGGGCGGGGCGCATAGCTTTTAACAAGCGCCAGCACCGTGCCAAAGATGAGCGAGAAAAAGATCGACAGCACCGAGATCTCGATCGTCTTAACAAAGCCGCCCCAAATGTAGAGCAGGTTGGTCGCGTTGAAGATTTCCATGCGCTAGGCCTCCTCTACGTTGTCGAGCCCCAGCTCGGCGAGGCTCACGCCGCGCGGACGCTCCTTGGAGCGGCGCTCGAGCCACTGCACCAGCATGGCGAGCGGAAAGCAGATGATGAAGTACATAAGGCAGCAGACGATGTATCCCTGCAGGTAACCGTACAGACTCACAAAGTTGTCGGAACGGTACATAAGGTCGCCGCCGGCCACAAGCGCCAGCACCGACGTGTTCTTGACTAGGTTGAGTGCCTGGTTGCACAGCGGCGGCAGAATGATCTTGAATGTCTGGGGCAGCACGATGTACCAGTACGCCTGCGCACGGGTGAAGCCCTGGCTCTGCGCCGCCTCCATCTGACCGCGCGGAACCGCCTCGATACCGGTGCGGATGACCTCCGAGATGTAGGCCGCGTGATACAGGCCCACGCCCAAGAAGCCCAGCACGAACGGCGCGATGCGCACCGGCTGGTCGGCACCGGTTATGGCCTGCAAAAACTGCGGACCAGCCATGTACATAAAGAGCACCTGCACGGGCAACGGGGTGTTCTGGTAAAACTCCACGTATACGCGGCTTATGGCGCGCAGCACGCGCGAACGGGTGGTAGAGAACACACCCAGCAGCGTGCCCAGCACCAGCGACAGCAGCAGACCGGCAACGACCACCTGTAGCGTCACGCCAAAGCCCTCCCAGAAGGGCCCCATGTTTTGAAATGTCGTCGACCAACGGTCGGCGTCAAATAATCCTTCGAGCATTTGATTCCTTCCTTGGACGATGCGCCTATACAAGACCCCAGGTCTTGACCTCTTGGTCGAGCCAGCCGTCGGCCAGGCGATCGCAAACCACCTGATCGACCACGGCCGAAAGGTCGCAGCCCTTCTTGGTCGCCACGCCGTAGCCCTGCTCGCCAAACTTGACCTCGGGCTGCAGCAGCTCAACGGTCTCGTTCATGTAACCGGCCAACGTGGAGCGGTCCATGGCAAAGACGTCGATATTGCCGGCGTCGAGCGAACTCTTGATGATGGGGTAGCCGCTAAAGGCCCTAAACTCGGGCTTGCAGCTAAAGCCGTTGTCCTTGATCATCTGCTCAATCAGGCTCTGCGTGGTAGCACCCTGGCTCACGCCGATGACCTTGCCGTCCAGGTCCTCAATCGAGGTAAAGCCCGAACGCTTCTTGACCATGAGTCCCACGTAGTCGGTGCGGTACGGCGTCGAGAAATCCCAGCTCTTCTTGCGCTCGTCGGTGATGGTGTAGGTCGCCGCGACCACGTCGAGTTGGCCGTTATCGATCAGTGGGCCGCGCGTCTTGGGCGTTACATCGGTAAACTCGACAAGCTCCTGGACGCGAGCATCCTTGTAGCTCACGCCAAAGACGGCAGCGGCGATCTGGTAGCACAAATCGACTTCCATGCCCTCAAAGCGGCCCTTGGCGGTGTCGTAATAGCCATAGCCGGGAACGTCCTTCTTAACGCCGGCATTCAGATGGCCACGCGATTTGATGGCCGCAAGCTTGGACCCCTTGTCGGAGTCCTCGCCGCTGGTGGAGTTGCCGCAACCGGTAAGCGCGGTCCCCGTCAGCGCAAGCATGCCGGCGCCAGCCAGCTGCAAAAAGTGACGGCGCGACACGGCCGCCCTCGTCATATCCGTCATGTCCATCACCGCGCCTAGTGCAGAATCTTGGACAGGAACTCGCGGCAGCGCGGGTTCTCGGGGTTATCGAAGAAGTGCTCAGGCGTGCCCTCCTCCAGAATGCGGCCGTCCTCCATAAAGATGACGCGGTCGGCCACCTGGCGCGCAAAGCCCATCTCGTGCGTCACGCAGATCATGGTGATATCCTCCTGCGCGAGCTCAATCATAACGTCCAGAACCTCCTGGACCATCTCGGGGTCGAGCGCCGAGGTCGGTTCGTCAAACAGGATGATGGGCTGCTTGGTGCACAGGGCACGGGCAATGGCGATGCGCTGCTGCTGACCGCCCGAGAGGTTCTGCGGATACTCGCCGGCCTTATGCGCCATGCCAACGCGCTTGAGCGCGGCGATGGCGATCTCGGTCGCCTCCTCCTTGCTCTTCTTTTGCAGCTTGATGGGCGCGAGCGTCAGGTTGCCCAGCACCGTCATGTTGGGATACAGGTTGAACTGCTGAAACACCATGGAACTATACTTGCGAGCCATCTCCAGGTGATTCTTTTTGGTGAGCGGCGTACCGTCGATGACGACCTCGCCCGACATGGGCTCCTCCAGATAATCGACGCAACGGATGAGCGTCGACTTACCCGAGCCGGAAGGCCCGATCATTACGAGCTTCTCGCCGCGCTTGACGGTGAGATTGATATCTTTGAGCACATGCAGGTCGCCAAAGTACTTGTTGAGATGCTTGATCTCGATCATGTCTGCCATGAATGTCCCTTCCCTGCGTTTACACGAGTTGAACTATTGTACGGAAAGAACCGCGTTTCCGCAGCCCGCACTACATTCCCGTAAAGAACCCGCAACCTTCCACCCACTCATTGGGGACAGACTTAAATGAGTACCTGCTCATTGGGCACTCATTTAAGTCTGTCCCCAATGAGTGCCCAACCGCCCTTGTTGAGCATAAGTCAGCGAAAACCCGTACACGCGAGCAAGGTGACGTGAAATGAAAGGGCGCAGACCTTATGGTCGCGCCCTTGAAATTGAACGTCAGATTGCCGCGTGTACGGGTTTGCAGCGTCGAGCCGTTACGCGGTTTGGTAAAACCGCGTAACAAATTACGCGAGTTTGGCTCCGACGATCTTTGCCGCGGCCGGCTTATCGAAGTTGCCGCCAGTGGCCTTGCCGAGTGCACCCATAACCTGGCCCATCTGCTTCTTGGACGTGGCGCCCAGCTCGGCGATGACCTGCTCGATCAGAGCCTCGAGCTCCTCGCCCGAAACCTGCGCGGGCAGCAGGCTCTCCAGAATCTTGACCTGCTCGGTCAGGTTGTCGGTACGCTCCTGGTCGGTGCCGGCCTTGATGGACATCTCCAGTGTCTCGCTCGTCTGCTTGATCAGACGCTTGATCATGCTGTTGACGTCTTCCTCGGTCACATCGCGGCGCTCGTTAACCTCGATATTCTTCACCTCGGCCTTGACCTGGCGAATGATGGACAGGCGAACCTTGTCCTTGGCCTTCATGGCCGCGATCATTTCCTTCTGCAGCTCTTCGTTGGTCATCTGCAAATCCTCTCTAATAGCGTGGGCGGCACTCGCGCGAGCACCGCCCCATGATTACTCAGTCGTCGACGAATCGTCGGTCGAGCTCTTGGTGACGCCCTTCAGACTCACGTTATAGGGTACGTCCTTGGGCATGGGGTTGACGGTAATGTCGGCGTCCTTCTTGTACTGCTCCAGCCACTCGCTGTACGCGGTGCTGGCCGCCTGCGTCTTCACCACGTTGGAGACGTACTTTTTGATGTCCTTGGGCACCTGGTTGATGTCATCAACCTGATTATCGACATGGAAGTAGTCGGTGCACTTGATGATGTGGTAACCATAGGTCGACTCGACGACTTCGCTCACATCGCCCTTGTTGAGCCCCTCGAGCGCCGTCTGGTAGCTGTCGACGAAAGTGGTGAGCTTATCCCAGCCCACATCGCCCTTCTTCTCCTTGGAACCGGTGTCCTCGGAGTACTGCTCAACGGCGTCCTCAAAGCTCAGCTCACCGGAGTTGATCTTGTCCAGACACTCCTGCGCCTTGGCCTTGGCGGCAGCCTTGTCTTCGTCGGAAGCGTCAGAATCGACCTTGATCAGGATATTCGACGAACGACGGGCATCGTTATAGTTGGACAGGTTCTCATTGATGTAATCGACGATCTCGCTGTCCTTGGGCTTGCTGGTGGGCGCCACGGCATCCTTGAGCTTCTGCTGCGCCAGGCTCTCCTTGAGCGAATCCTTGTAGGTGTCCTCGGTGTAGCCGTAGGTCTTGAGAGTCTTCTTAAAAGTCTTGGCGCCGCCCGCGCTCTTGCACGCGTCCTTCCAAGCCTTCTCGACCTCCTCGTCCGACACCGTCACGCCATTCTCCTTCTGCGCCTGTTGAAGCAGGATCTGCTGCGTGTAGGAGTCGATGAGCTGCTTGCGGTACTTCTTGGGCGTGAGGTCGTTGTCGACCAGGTACTGTGCCCAGTCCTTGTCCTTGGTGTAGCCGTAGGACGTGCGCATGCTCATGATCTGCTTGGTCACGGTGTCCTCGGTGAGGTTGGTGCCGTTGATAGTGGCAGCCACACCACCAGTGAGCTTATAGCCCGAGCTGGCGCTTTCGGTCTGCGACATCAGGCCGGAGCACGCCATGGCCGAGACGGAGAGCAGCATCGCCAGCACGCCGATGACCACCAGGACAATCTTGACGGTCTTGGACACATAGGTCTTGCGCTGCCTCTTGCGAGAGCTGGAGGCGGCGCGAGCCTGTTGCTCGGGCGTCGGCGCGGCCTCGGGGTTCTTTTTCTTATTTGCCATGTTTGGCCTTTCGCATCATGAATCGAACAAACGCCATTGTGTCACAACGCAGCCCCCACGGCACACCTGGTGCATGGGGGACGGGTTAATCTGCACCATTTTGGTGCAAAGGGGACAGGTCTGGCAGGTTAATGCCAGGGCGCTCCTTTTCTGCCGGCGGTTAGGGACAGTCCCCCAGTGCCGGACTTAGAAGTGGCGGCGGATGGCGTCGACCATGCCTTGGGGCGTGGTCTGGCCAAGCACATCGGCTGCAGCGTCGGTGTCCATAAAGATATTCATAAGCGCCTGAAGTGCCTCGACCTGGCCGCCCGGCTCGGCAATGCCCAGGTTGATGACGATCTGCGCCGGCACCGGGGCGCCCATGCCCGCCATCGCGTTGAACGTCACGGGCGCGGCGGGCTTTACCACCGCGATATAGGGCTTGGCCACAAATCCCGGATCGGTATGCGGAATGGCGATGTTTGCCGCCGGCATAGCGAGACCCGTGGGATAGGCGTCCTCGCGCGTGCGGACGGCGTTGAGCCAGCCCTCGGCAATGTAGCCGCGCGGGGCAAGCTCGCCCTCGAGCCGCGCAAACACCTCGCCCGGCGTCGCGCACTCCCAATCAAAAAACACCAGCTCAGGCGTAAACAGCGCTTCGTTATCCGCCATGCGCTCACCTCTCTCACCTAGTCATTCAGGAACGTCCCCGATGACTACCCAAAACAAAAGGTGGCCACGCGCGCCTTGGCGCCAATGACCACCCTGACCACTCAACTAAATTGTACTGTGCGCCGCTAGACGCGGGGCGCATCAATTGCGACCTTGCCGCTCTCCAGCACGTGGACGCGGCCGTCGGCGAGCATTTGCACGACCTCGGGATACAGCACGTGCTCAATCGCGTGGATGTGCTCCTCGAGCGCGTCGACATCCCAGCCCTCCTCGACAGCCAGCGCACGCTGGGCGATGATGGGACCGTTGTCGTAGACCTCGTTGGCAAAATGCACGGTCACGCCAGTTACCTTGACGCCGCGCGCAAAGGCATCGTCAATCGCATGCGCACCGGTAAAGCTCGGCAGCAGCGCCGGATGCAAGTTGACCACGCGGTTGGGAAACGCCGCCAGCAGCGGTGTGTGCACCATGCGCATATAGCCGGCCATCACCACGTACTCGCAGCCGCGCTCGAGCAGCTCGTGCGCGATGATCTCGTCGGCGGCAATAGGGTCGGCATAGACATCCTTGGACAGCGTGAGCGTCTGGATGCCCGCGCGCTCAGCGCGCTGCAAACCCTTAGCCGAAGGACGGCTCGACACCACAAGCTCAATCGAGGCGTTGAGCTTACCGGCGGCGATCAGATCGATCAGCGCCTGCAGGTTGGTACCCGAACCGCTGATGAGCACACCGATCTTGAGCGGCTCGACCGTATCGGTGCCGGTCGGACGGGTGTAGGGCACAAAGCCCAGGCCCTCACTAGCAGCCATCTGCTCGTTAGCGCTCATCGGAGTACACGACCTTACCGGAACCCTCGACGCACTCGCCCACGCGGAACGGCTTCTCGCCCAGCGCGACCAGGGCTTCGGTAACCGCGGCCTCGTCCTCGGGGGCGACGATCAGGCACAGGCCGACGCCCATGTTGAAGGTCTTGCATGCCTCGTTGGGCGCGAGCTCGGCCTGACGCGACACGTAGGTGATGACGGGCGGAACGTCCCAACCCATCTCGGCGCCGTTGCGGGTGACCACGGCGTCGACGTCGTCGGCGAGTGCACGGTTGAGGTTCTCGGTAATACCGCCGCCAGTGATGTGGGCGATGGCATGCACCGGAGCGCCGCCGCGGAGCAGCTCCAGGATCGGCTTGACGTAGATGCGCGTGGGGGCCAACAGAGCGTCTGCCAGCGATGCACCGCCGAGCTCTTCGAGCGGACGGCTCAGCTCCTCGGCCTTAGCGACGGCCTCGGGCGTGCCCGGCTTAACGCCGTCGACGCCAATGACCTTACGCACGAGCGAGTAGCCGTTGGAGTGCACGCCGGTGGAAGGCAGGCCCAGGATCACATCGCCCGGGCGGACGTTTGCGGGGTCGAGCATCTTGGGACGGTCGACGACGCCCACGGTAAATCCGGCAAGGTCGTAGTCGGCAGGAGCCATGACGCCCGGGTGCTCGGCCATCTCACCGCCCACGAGCGCGCAGCCCGCGAGCTTGCAGCCGTCGGCCACACCCTTGATAATCTTTGCCATGTGCTCGGCCTCGATGTGACCGATGGCAACGTAGTCCAGGAAGAACAGCGGCTCGGCGCCCGAAGCCAGAATATCGTTGACGCACATAGCGACCAGGTCCTGGCCAACCGTCTCGTGACGGTCCATGATCTGGGCGAGCACGAGCTTGGTGCCCACGCCGTCGGTACCGCTAATCAGGATCGGGTCTTCCATATCCTTGAGCGCGGCGGCCGAGAACAGGCCGCCAAAGCCGCCGATGCCACCGATAACCTCGGAACGGTTAGTGTCCTTGACCATCTGCTTAATCGCGTCGACGGCGCGGCCGCCCTCGGCGGTATCGACGCCGGCATCCTCATACGTCACATGCTTGCTGTCGCTCATCTGAGCCTTCCTCTCCCACTACCGTGGCGCCGCGCGGGCGCCAAACGGTGCTCATAGTTGCGTTCATTTCGGCGCGCGCCATAACAACGCGCGCCGTCATATCAACAAAACAGCAGGTAAAACCTACCAAAATAAACCTGTCCCTTTTTGGCAGGTTTTAGGCCTCGCCGTGCTCCTCTTCCCAGCTGCGGTCGTCGTATTTCTCGACCACGGCGTCGTCGTCAAAGTGCAGCGGCTTGTCCAGGTTGCGGGGCTTAAAGCCCTCCATAAACTTGTCGCGGCCAAAACTCTCGGGAATCGCCACGGGGTAGCGGCCGGTAAAGCACGCATCGCAGTAACCGCCCTTGGGCATGACCTTAAGCAGGCCCTCGACCGAAAGGAAGGCCAGCGAATCGGCGCCGATATACTCGCAAATCTCGTCGACCGTCTTGTTGGCGCTGATAAGCTGCGACTGCACATCGGTATCAATGCCGTAGAAGCACGGCCAGATGACCTCGGGCGAATTGATACGGATGTGAATCTCCTTGGCACCGGCGTTGCGCAGCATCTTGACGAGCTGCACCATGGTGGTACCGCGGACGATGGAGTCGTCGATGACGACCAGACGCTTGCCCTCGATGTTGTCGCGCAGCGGATTGAGCTTCATGCGCACACCCATGGCGCGCAGCTCCTGCGTAGGCTCGATAAACGTACGGCCCACATAGCGATTCTTGATAAGGCCCTCGCCAAAAGGAATGCCGCTCTCGTGCGAATAACCCTCCGCGGGCGGCAGGCCGGAGTCGGGCACGCCGATGACCAGGTCGGCCTCGACGGGCTCCTCATGTGCCAGCTGACGACCCATGTCATAACGGCAGGCGTAGACGCTCTTGCCATTCATGATGGAGTCGGGGCGAGCGAAGTAGACCTGCTCAAAGATGCAGTTGGCAGGCTCTTCGGCTGCAGGCACACCCTGCTCGGACACAAGGCCCTCGGCACTGATGCGCAAGATCTCGCCGGGACGGACGTCACGGACGTACTCGGCACCCACGATGTCGAGCGCGCACGTCTCGGAGGCAACGACCCAGCCGCCGGCGCGCGTGACATGGGTGGCGGAGTCGACCGTCGCGGCGCCGTCCTGCGACGGCAGCTGCGAAACGGATGCGGCATCGGCCTGGTCCAGACCCTCGTCCACCAGCTTGCCCAGCACGAGCGGGCGAATGCCGTGCGGATCGCGGAATGCGTAGAGCGCCTGCTCGTTGATGAGCGTCATGGCGTAACCGCCGCGCACGAGCTCCATGGTCTTGCGAATGCCCTCGCGCAGATGGCCTGTACGCTGAGTAAAGTAGCCGATGAGTTTGGTCGCGACCTCGGAATCCGAGTTGGAGAGGAACGGCACGCCCAGCTCGATCAGCTGGCGGCGCAGCTCGTCGGTGTTGACGAGGGTACCGTTGTGCGCAAGCGCGATAATGACGCTATTGATGGTAGAGAGGTGCGGCTGCGAGGCCTCCCAGCTCTTAGCGCCGGCGGTGCCATAGCGCACGTGGCCCACGGCCAGCTGGCCGGAAAGCGTCGACAGGTCGGCGTTGGAGAACACGCGATCGAGCAGTCCCAGGTCTTTGCGAACCATAACCGTGCCGCCATCACCCACGGCGATTCCCGCCGATTCCTGGCCGCGATGCTGCAGCGCGCGCAGACCAAAGTACGTCAGTCGAGCCACATCGCGATCGGGTGCCCACACACCAAAAATGCCGCATTCCTCATGCAGCTGGTCGGAGTCCGGATCATACGTCGACATGGTCTTCACCTGTCCCGCGGCGCGCTCGGCCGCGTGGATGGTTTCTTGAGACATGGCATCCCCTCAGAGCCTCGTTATTTGGCGTTACCTGCCCTATTATACGCACGGCAAGACAAGCACTCCCGCGCATGAACAGCGCTTTTTAAAAGCCCACCGAGCTAATAATCAGTTTTGTTGCCAAACATTTATTTGGCTTCACGACGTGGGTGGCAGTGCCACGCCGACCCTCACTACGCCACGCTTCGCCCGCCGTTAGGACTTACATTGTTGCAATTGGGACGTTCGTCCTGTCTTTTGGCAGGTCGGCGGCGTATCCTTGTACCTACAGCAAAACGAGAAAGGTTATGTATGGATCGAAACGAACTCGACCCCAGCGTCCCCAGCGCCACGGAGGTCAAGAAGATCCCCCTCATCATTAAGGTATACGCCGTCCTGTGCATCCTGTCCGGCGTGGGCACGCTCCCGTCGGTCGGCGCCTTTATGTGGCAGGTCATCACCGCACTCATCAACGGCAACGCCGCCGCCAAGCTCGGCGACAACACGCTCGTCGCGGTCGGACTGATTGTCGCCGGCATCATGCTCTCGGCTGCCAGTGCCGTCATCTTGATCATCTTTGGCCTGGACCTCATCAAGAACCAGCGCCGCAATGCCGCCCGTCTGTCCTATATCCTTATCGCGTTTACCGTCGTCGAGCTTTTGGTTGACGTGATGCTCCAGGGCATCGGGCCCTTCTTGCTGCGCCCTGCCATCCAGCTCGGCATCCTCGTCGCGCTTTCGGCCACCGTCGACCCCACACTGCGCCAGGAGCGCGAGCTGCAGCGCCGCCTGCAGGAGATGCTCGACCGCGACGCCGCCGCCGAGGGCATGCTCGGGCGCGATGAAACCGGCGAGGGCTACATCAAGCTCAACTACTTCAACCTGTTCTGGGTATTCTTTGTCTGCTGCGTGCTCGGCCTGGTCCTGGAGGATATCTGGCATATGACCGTCAACGATCCGGGTGTCTACCAGGACCGCGCCGGTATGCTGTTTGGCCCCTTCAGCCCCATCTACGGCTTTGGTGCCGTGCTCATGACCATGGTGCTCAACCGCTTCTATAAAAAGAACCCCATCATCATTTTCCTGGTGAGCGCCCTGCTCGGCGCCAGCTTTGAGGTGTTCGTGGGCTGGTTTATGCAGACCGCGTTTGGCGTGGTCTCGTGGAGCTACTCGCACATAACGCTGTTCGGTATGCCCGACCCGCTCGTGGTCCTCACGGGCGGACGCACCTGCACGGGCTTCGCCTGTCTGTGGGGCCTGGGCGGCCTCATCTGGATCAAGCTGCTGCTGCCGAGGCTGCTCAAGCTCATCAACATGATTCCGTGGAAGAGCCGCTACTCGGCTACCGTCATCTTCACCATCATTATGCTGGTCGATGGCGTTATGACGCTGCAGTCGCTCGATTATTGGTATCAGCGCGTCAACGGCACGGAACCGGATATTCCCGTTGCGCAGTTCTACGGCAAGTACTTCGATAATGACTTTATGGAGAATCGCTTCCAGAGCATGACCATGAGCCCCAAGGATGCGATGCGCGTGTAGCGCCCACCGCGCCCAAAACGCAAAATGCCCGCCGGTATCACACGTACCGGCGGGCATTTTTATAAACGAGCCTTCTATCGACGCAAGCCTCTACGCCTCGCGCTCGACCTCACTCACACATTCGTTCTTGATGGTGCCAACGAGCGCCTGCAGCGCATCGACCGCATGCGGGCGAATGTCCCCGCCAATGAGCACGAGCATGATGTCGTCACCCACGGCGAGTTCGCCGCTTGCCAGCCACACGCGCACATAGCCGATACCCGGCATCGCGCGCGTGGCCTCGATAGCAGCCTGCACCTTCTGAGCATCGAAGCCGAACACCATGCCGCCCACCTTGTGGCCCGGCGCCACGCCATCGGTCTCGACACCGCGCGCCTCGGCCTTGGGCGTCGCGCGCACCACACCGTTATGTGTCAGATACATACCGCACGCAGGTGCCGACGAATCGGCCTTGGCCTCGCGCAGCCAAGCATCAACCGAAGGCATCGTTTTGCCATTCTCGAGCATCATTTCTCCTTTCACCGTCATTGAGTAGCCCATTATCTATTCCTCGACCGGCGTGAGCACCATGACGGCACGCGTGTTGCTCAGCGATAACGAACGACAGGTCACAAGCGTTACAACCTTGGTTGCCAAAGCGGCACGATCGGTGGCATCGCTCGCCACGGCAGAGGCACCGTCGAGCATCTCGGACAGGTAGTTCTTGAGCCCGTCGTCGCCCTCAAAATTGGTCGTGCGCGCCTTGGCATACGTGTCCTCGACCACCTTGGTCGCCAGCGGACGCAGCTTATAGGTGGCGTCGCGCGTGATGTAATACACGTACTCTATGCTGTCGAACGTCGCCTGATCGGTCGTATCCGAGATCACATTGAACATCGATCCGTCGTTCATGTGGTGACCATAGATCGTAGTCTGCTGATCCACCATGCCGGGCGCATTATCCTCGTAATCCAAGAAGATGGCACCCGATGCGTTGGACGTGCCATCGAACAACGTGTTGAGGTACTTGGAGTTATCAGTAGTCTGCACTACGGGATAGTTAATGTTGGTGCCCGGTGCGTAAATCCAACCGACGACCTCGGGATTTGTCTGGGCAAGGGCATTAAAGTCGATAACCGGCACGCCGCTGGCGTCCTTAGCGGGCGCATATTGCTCTTCGATCTTTTGGTACGACTCGCTCGCCTGCTTGTAACCGATCTGCGCATTGATAAAGATGGCAGCGGCGGCAACAATCAGGCCGATACCGATGATGATGAGCAGAATGGGAATAATGGAGCGGCGCTTTTTGCGCGGCGGCTCGGTGTGATCCGACGGCGCGGCATGCGATGAAGACCGGGGCGGCTTCTTAGCGGTGCTATAAGACGAAGGGCGATACGCAGCCGGCGTATCCTGACGGCGATGGGACGTCGGCGTTACAGAACGCGGCGCGCGCGGCTGCTGAGGAGAGGATGTCCGACCCTGCTGCGCCGCATGGGCAGCACCCGGCTTCGACGGATCGGGAATCTGAGAAGCCTTGAATCGTTTTCCCTGATAGTCGGACATGGCTCTCCTTATACTGCGGTGAAACGGCGGAACGCCTAGGCGTCGGCCATCTCCTGCTTCATCTTCTCGATAACCTTGCGATACTCGGGGTCGCAGGCACCTAGAATCTGTGTAGCGTAGATGGCGGCATTCTTGGCGCCATTGATGGCAACGCAGGCCACGGGCACACCCGAAGGCATCTGCACCATCGACAGCAGCGAATCCATACCGCCCAGGTCACTTGTCTTCATAGGCACGCCGATAACCGGCAGCGGCGTAAAGGCAGCCACGACACCACCCAGGTGAGCAGCCTTGCCGGCGGCGGCGATAATCACTTTGATACCGCGATCGGCAGCAGTCGAGGCCCACTCGTGGACCTTCGCCGGCGTGCGGTGTGCGCTCGCAATGACGAGCTCATAGGGCACACCAAGCGCCTCGAGCTCGGCGGTGCAGCCTTCCATAACGCCCAGATCGGACTTGGAACCCATGATGATCCCGACAACCGGCTTCTGATCTGCCATAAACAATGACCTCCTGTTGAGAGCGGTGACGCGGCGAATCCGCGACCCTTAACTACTGAGAGTAGTATAGCTGCTCCCGTCCCTGCGGTCTTTGTGGCGCTTCGCGGGCGGGCCAGGCTTTATCTTCACTCCGGTTGCTTCGCAAAGTCGTTCAGATAAAGCCTGGCCCGTCCGCGAAGCGCCCTGCGACCTACCGGGGATTGCTATGACGTACGTTGGCTGAAATAAAAAAGCGTGCCCACCGTCCTTGGGTGGGACGGCGGGCACGCTTGCTTAGTTGTCGCTGGGACTACTCAGCCTTATTGCGACGGTGGAAGAAGGCACCGATCGCAGCGATGATGGCTCCAAGGCCACCGACAGTCGCGACAGTTGCCGCCGTTTGATCGCCAGTAACGGGGATCGCCGAACCGTTCTTCTTGCCGCCCTGGGCCTTGTCGCCTGCGGGCTTGCCCGCCTGGCTGCCGCCGTTCGAGCCATTGCCGGAACCCTGGTTGCCCGAACCGCCCTGGTTGCCGGAGTCGGCATCCTTAAGGCCCTCGATGGCCAGCTTGAGCTGGTCATAAGCCGCCTGGAGCTGGGTGTCGGAAGCATTCTCATCACCCAAGACATCCTCGGCGTAGGTAATGGCATCCGTCAGGGCCTTGACGGACTCGGCCGTCTTTCCCTTGGTGTCAGTCTCCTTCGCCTGCTTGACCAGGGCCTTGAGCTGTTTCTTGGTCGGGTTCTCAACTGGGGTCACCGGGGTCTTCTCGAGCGCGTCACGGGCATCCTCGAGCGCCTTGAGTGCCTGGTCGACCTCGTCCTGCGTGGCGTTCTCGTCGCTCAGGATGGCGCGGGCGCTCGCCAAGGCGTTCTGGAACGCGGTCCAGGAAGCCTCGGTGTAGTCACTGGCCTTAAGGTCGCCGGCTGCAACCTCGGCATCCACCTTTTCAATCGCGGCAGTGAGGTCGTCCTTCGCCACCGGATCGGGAACGGCCGCACCGTAGAACTTGAGTTCCGCCATGCTGCAGTAGGCGTCAACGCTGCCACCGCCGGCGTGGAGCACCTTGACGGTCACGTAGCGACCGCGCGCGGCACCAAAGCTCATCTGCTTCCAGTCGCCACGGTCGGTGAGCACGCGGCCGTCGTTGTCGAAGGTAAACGTACCCATCGACGCGGCGGTGCCCATCTCATAACCGTCGGCGGTGTCGGAGACCAGCACCTCGGCCTCAAAGATATCGCCGTTCGTGCCGCCGTCCTGGCGCGGCAGGAACGTGACGTCGGTGAGATCGTAGTCGCGGCCCAGGTCGACGGTCAGGTGCTGGGGCATACCGGTCTTATAAGCATAGTCGCTGTGCCAGAGCGTCTGCTCATCGCCGTCAAGAGCGTTGACGGCGTTGCTGCCCTCATAGTCGGCCTCGCTCGAGAAGCCGGTCACCTTGACGTTCTCGCGGTTCTCGGGCGTGTTGATGAGCTTCTTCTCATCAACGGGGCGCATCTTGAGGCCGTCGATTGCCTTTTCGATCTTGGTCGTAGCGTCTGCGACATCCTTCTTGCTATAGCTGCCCTGGCCGCCGTCGAGAAGCTTCTGAGCCGCCTCGACCGCAGCGGTGAGAGCTGCATAAGAATCCTTGGTGTAGACGGACTCGCTGTAGCCCGCGGCCTTGGAAAGCGCCGCCATGAGCGCAGAGGTGTCGACACCAGCCTTGACCTCGACCTCATAGGATGCGGTCTTGGAGGGGTCGAGCACTGACGCCACCGTGATCGTTGCCTTGCCGGCCTTGTTGGCACGCAAGTAGTAGTTCACGCTATCGCCGGCCTGAACAGCGGAGACGCTCACCACAGAGGAGTCGGAGCTCTCGACCGTCACATAGGGGTAGCCGGCGCTCTCGGGCGTGGCCTTAGCGTCGACGAGCGTAACGTCGCCCTCAAAGAACTCGGTCTGGTTCTTGCCCAGCTCGATACCCTCGATGGCCTCGACACCCTGCGTGTAGTTGAAGTTGATCTCGCGCAGTGTGAGCATCTGGTCACCCGATGCCTCAAGCGGCGTGATCTCGACCTTAGTCGCCTTCTTGCCCTTGTTCTCGGCAGAGAGGCCAAAGGCGTAGCGAGCCTGGAAGGAATCGTACTCCCCACCCGCGAACTCCTGGGTCGAGCCATCCTCGAACGTCACGACGGCCTTGATCTTCTGCACGGTGCCGTTACCGCCGTCGCGGTTGACGACCTCAACGGCATCGAGCTTCGATGGTGTCTTAAAGGCAAATGTCATCGTGGTGGGAAGCTTCACGTAACTCGGAAGCTTGCCCTCGCTGTCCCAGTTGCCGCTCCAGTTCCACAGGAACTCAAAGCCGTTGTCGCCCTCATCGTTATCGAACAGCGCGTTATAGCTCTTCTGCTGAATAAGCTTCTCGACGTTGGAACCGTCGTCGGTCGTGAGCTCGTCGTTGGTCATCGTGATGTTGAAGGCATCCTGACCGTACTCGGCAACCGTGGGCTGCGGAACGTCCGGCATCGTCACGGTACCGTCACTCGTAAACTCGAGCGCATCGCACGCCGGACCGATGAGCCAAGACGTCGAGGGCAGTTCAACCTTGCCGGCCGTCTTGGCCTTGAGTTTGAAGCTCGCCACCGCGCCAGTGCCGTTGTAGAGCTTGCCGTCGCCGCGGTTGGCAAAGGCGAGGTTGATGGTCTGTGTGCCGTCCGCGAACTGGACCTTCTCGCGCGACAGGTTCTCCATGCCGGCGGTCGAACCATCCTGCGAGATGCTCTCGGACACAAACTCAAACTGGTCACTCTTAAAGTTGACGAGCGCGCCCAGGGCGTTGACGTTCTTGGCGTCGGCCGCATAGACATCGACGGTGATCTCATCGCCGGCATCGACCTCGGTCTTGCTCGGAATCACCGCGAGCTTGCCGGCGACCTTGCCTTTCTGCTTGGTGCCGCCATCAAGCCCCGCCATGGTAAACGAGTAGTCGTAGACATCATAGACCCCGTTGCCGTTGAGATCGGCAAAGTGGTCGCGAATCTGCGAGTCGAACGTCGAGGTATCGGGCTCGCGGTTCTCGAGACCCAGATAATTCTTCATGTTGGAAAAGTCGCCATCGGAGATCGTTGCCTTGTTGAGGTTGGAACCCACAGCAAAGCCGTCCGTACCATCGGCCTTGTAGATGGCGATCTCGGACGCGGAGAAGAAGTTACCAACCGAAGCGAGCGGCGTCATACGCACGTAGCGTGCGGCCACGGCGCCGTCGAACGTCACCGTTTTGCAGGCGGCGGAGCGCTCCCAATCGACCTCCTGGCTCGTCCAATGGACACCGTCGAGACTCGTCTCGATGCGCATCTTGGTCACAGTGCCGTTGCCGGCGTCGGTACGCGGATAGTACTCGAGCTTGTCGAGCTTGTAGGCGCGGCCGTAGTCGACGGTGAGCGCCTTGCCCAGGTCGTTGCCGCCGGAGTGGAAGCCGCCGTCGCTCGTCTGGAACTCATGGTCGAAGGCGAGATCGGCCTTATGGCTGCCGTAGATCGAGCCCTCCCAGGTGATCTTCTCGGCCTCGGGCACGTTCCGCCATGGGTCGAGGGCGGAGTTCGCCGCGAGCACATCGCTCCAACGGGAGTAGCCCTCGGCGTTGCGCGAACGGATCTGGTAGGTGTGCTTGCTATTGTAGGCAAGATCGGTATGCGTGAATTCCGCTGCATCGCCCACGGCGAACACGGTGCCATCGACCTTAAGGTCGTAGGAGGTAGCACCATCGACCTTTCCCCAGGTGAGCTTAATGCTCGTGGGAGTCGTGGCGTCCTCGGGGGCAGCAAGGTTCGCTGGTGCGGAGAGGTTCTCGTTGAGGCGGTCGGCCGCGAGCGTGGCGTCGGCGTTCACGAAACCGCCCAGCTCGAGCGTCTGCTCCGCTGCAGCGACATCGGTCTTCGCAAACTTGACGTAGACCTTGGGGTTCGTGGTGATCTTAGTGTCGTTGAAGCTCTCGCCCTTCTCGGCCTCGGTGCTGTCCGCATCGCTGCCGTAGTGGTTGAGGTTGGGGCTTTCGTTGTAGAAGTAGACCGCTTGGCCAGCCTCGGGGGTCGCGGCGTCGAAAGCCTCCTGTGAGTCGACCTCGGTCACGTTGAGCGCAGTGCCGCCATTCTTGGCGATGACGCTCGCAGGCTTGGCGGACACGTTGGCCACAAAGGTCGTGGTACGGTTGGAATCGTAACCACTATAGCTGCCCTGGGACGCCGCAGCGGTAAAGGTTGCGGTGCCGCCCGTGGCCTTGGAGCTAAAGACGGTACTCACATGGTCACCGTAAGAGATATTGTCGATCGTGCCGTAGGCATTGTCCTCAGTCGTTTTGTTCTCGATGGAGGAGCCGTCGTCCTCGTACTGCGTGAAGCTGCCCTCACCCTCGGTGGCGAAGAACTCGACGATACGCTGGCTGCGGTCAGTGCCCTTGGTGTTGGTCTCGGTCACAGCCTCGGGGTTGTTGTTCTCGGCATACATCGGCACGATGGAATTGGCCTTTACAAAGAGCGGCAGCTTCCAGAGCGGAGCATCGTAGTTGTTGAGGACCTGGCCGCCGCGGTACTGCTTACCCGAGAAGTAGTCGATCCAGATGGTGGGATTATCATCGGTGCCGTAGTTGGGAAGGTAGATGCCGTTGCGAACGTCATTGCCCTTGTCATCTGCCTGGGTATCCTGATACACCGGCGCAACCAGGAAATTCTCACCGAACATATACTGGTACTGCGTCGAAGTGCTCGCGGCGTACTCGGAGTTGTCGGAGAGCAGCATGGCGCGGATCATGGGCAGGCCGGTATCGCCGTTACCCGTATCGATGTTGGCCGCCGAAGCCGCACTCGTGTAGATATAGGGCATGAGCTGCGCTTTGAGCTTGAGGTAGAAGCGCGAGATGCCCGTGTAGGGATCGCCGTGCGTCATGGGCGACTTGCGGTAGGTGCCCCAACCGTCCATGTCGAGCATAGAGGGCGTGAACGTCTTCCACTGGTAGTCGCGTGCCGAGATGATGGGGTCGCCGCCAAAGATGCCGTCCATGTCGGAGCCGATGTTGGGGTTGCCCGAAAGACTCTGACCGATATACGTGGGGATATGGAAGCGGATGTACTCCCAGTTGCCGCCGTACTGGTCGCCGGTCCAGATGCCGCCAAAGCGCTGCGTGCCGGCCCAACCATCGAGCGTAATGATGTTGGGGCGCTTGTTGGCGCCGGTCGTCACCGTGTCATAAGCCGTCTTGATGCCGTTAAGACCAAAAGAGTAGCCAGAGCCAACCCAGGCGACGTCGGTCTTGAGGGTAGTGATGCCTCCCGTCTTGACCTCGGCGTCGAAGTCGCGAAGCAGGTGCCACGGAGTCTCGGAGTTGCTATCGGGCTCAAGGTTGGACTGGGTCCACAGGCCCGTGCTCACGCCCTTGGAGTTAGCGTACTCGGTGAACTTCTTAAGGTTGTCGACGTTGGCGCGCACGGCGTTGAGGCGCTCGGCAGAACTCGTTCCGTCGGAGTTGACGCCGCCGGTCTTGTAGTAACCGTTCTGGCCATAGCCGGCACCGTAGCCGTCGTTCGGCAGGAACCAGCCGAGCGGCATGTCGTTGTCCTCGTAGTCATCGATAACCTGCCGGGCAGAGAACTGGCGGTCGAAATCGGTCGCCTTCATGTTCTCGGTATCGACCGTAGGACCTTCACCGTTGAGCGTCTCGGACGCAAGCGTGCCGTCGAGCTTGTAGCCCGTCGCCATGCCAGACTCGTACTTAACGTCGCCCTTCTCGCTCGAGGACTTGCTGCCCTTGGTCTCCCACTTCTTCTGACCCGAAGTCGTTGACCAGCCATCACGGTTATAGGCATTCAGATGACCCAGGTAGAAACCGTATTCGGGCAGCAGCACCGGATTACCGGTTACCTTGTAGTAGTCCTGCAGCATCTCGGTTGCCACGTTCGAGGCGCCATCGTTGGTCGCCACGAAGTAGTAGGCATCGAACTCATTCTCGCTGTGCGAAGTCGTGACCGTCGATGCATCCGTAGAACCGAAGTCGTAGGAACCTTCTGCGAACGTGTTTCGGAGCACGCCGTAGCCGTCACTCGTCCAATAGAACGGGTTGGGCGAAGCAACGCCGCCATCGGTCCAGTTGTTGGTGTTGGAGATGGCGATGGTCTGGTTGGTGTGCAGGAAGCGGCCGTTCTGAGTACCGCCGCCAAAGAAGTTCTCGGACTTCGCCTTGGCGAGCGTCTGGACGGTGCCCTTCTTATCAAGGTCGAGGGACGCGGACTCGGAGACCACGACACGGTCGCCCGACTTGATGCTCATCTTGCCAGTCGCCTTGTCCAGAATCACGGTCGCCTTTCCACCGGTGATCTCGATAGTGTCACCCTTGTCGACAACCGTCGCGCTCGGCTTGCTGTAGGTATCCGAGGTGTCGGGCTGGGCCTGAATCTTAGCCGTGTGGGACTTGCTACGCGGCGTGGCATACTCAGAGAACTCGCCTTTGGGGTCGACATTGTAACGGAAAATGCCGTCCTCTAGAAATGTGATACGGCCCTTGATGCCGTCGGCGAAATCGATGTCGACGACGTTCGAGGCGGACTGAGACACGGTCGCCGAGTCGACGCCCTTAAGCGGCGTGGCAATCGCCTGCTGGGGGCTAGCGAACACGAGAGTCGCCGCTGTTGCGACGAGGACCGCGCTTCCCTTCACCCACCGTTTCGTAAAAATGGAATTCCTACGCACCTGGACTCCTTCCCTCCGACATGCGGAAGTGTCGCGGACGCGCGCCCCGCAGCATGGGCGAACGCATCAACGGGGGGGGTGTTCGGTACATTCCGTACAATTGGCCCACCCGTTACCAAGGGGTCAACTGGTAGTAACCAGATAGCCACCTATAAGGTTGAATCAGCATACATGAGCAGTTGCGCAAATTAAGTTTGGAATTCTCCCAGCGGTATAAAAATGAACGTAGATGGCGAAGTGGGTCTAACCAACCATACCAATTGATTCTCCAGCCAGATACCACTTAAGCATAGTTTTACTTGTTTAACTGGTATTACATAACCAATACCTTTCCTCGGAAAACGGGCTTCGCGAATTATCCTGAGGGAAAGTCGTATCCGCCACCCCGCGACCCACCGGGAATTACCATGACGTACTTTGGCTGTTTTTGGTTGGAATGGAAGGTTGACGGAGGGTGGTGGGGTCGCGCGCGCAGACGTGGTGTAAGAGCGTCCTGAGGTCCGTCGCTGCAAGTCCCGATGTTACTCCTTCTTGAGGCCGTGCCTCTCGACTATCTCGTCCACTATCTCCCTGGCGCGCCGCCCGAGCGCGCGGCGCCTCCCCTCCGTCGGGGCCGGCCTGCCCGCGGGCTCGGCGAAGCCCCCGGCGGCCGAGGCCTCGGAGAACACGCGCTGCTGGGACCACTGCCCCTCGGTCTCCATGAGGCTCGCGCACGTCAGGCGCAGCATCGACTCCCTCGAGGGGAAGGACTGCACGACCCTGTAGCGGCGCTTGATCTCGCGGTTGGCGCGCTCCTGGACGTTGTTGGTGCGGAGCTTGGCCCAGTGCGCCCTGGGGAAGGCCGTGAACGCCAGCGCGGAGTCCTCGGCCCGCTCGAAGACCTCGCCGGCCCTGGCGGACACCGACGCCACCCAGGGCGTGTTAGCGTCAATATAATTTTCACCATTTCCACCAACGCATTTTCGCCAATCGCGCCAACGCGGATACACCGGATTCGCCAACGCGGATGTGCCGCTTTCGGCGCCTAGGCGCCCTCCTCCTTCCCGTCCTCACCGCCGATGGACACGTCCTTCAGGCGGTACGACCG
>NZ_JAQLDQ010000025.1 GCF_028209395.1 Collinsella aerofaciens | reverse complement strand
ATCATGCTTCACTCTCAAATCAACGCGCATAAAGAAAGCCTCCCATTTCTCATGTCCAAGAAATGGGAGGCAGTTCAAAGTCTTCTGAGGGGTGTTTCCAGATAAAAGTTTGGTTATTGCCCTCATATTTGATGACATCCGTGATGCTCATAGTCCTCCTGCTTCCATGGTTAGTGATGTGGATTTGCTAAGATAGCCGCCGTTGCTACGACGGCAAAAGAAGTGCTGAGACCCAGGCGCAGGATGTCGCCGGGGTACAGCTGGGCGGGTGCGCCGGAGCTGATGTCGAGTTCGCTGTTATCGGCTGTTCGAATCAGATGCGTGCCGTTGGTCGAACCGAGGTCTTGTGCGTACCAAGCATTGTTCTCGGCGAAGATGCGGAGATGCTTGGCGGAGACATCCAGCCCAACATCGGTGACAGCGCCGTCTTCGAGTGCGAGCGCTCCGATGATGGAGCCCATGGTAGAAGGCTCAATGACATAAGGGCCCCCGACGACGAGTTCGTTGTCGATCCTGATAAGGCCGATCGCACGTTCGGTGCCCGTTTGTTTTAAATCGCATGGACAGAAAGAAATACTTGAGGGGGTAAACGACCTGACGTTCTCTGCGAATTCAAAGCGGTCCCTGATGTACGCGATAGCACGGGCCGGATCGCACCAACAGGCGGTCGAAACAACGAGCGTGATTGAGATAAGAGCCCTGTCATCTTTGTCTGGCTGGCTGCTGACGAGGCGCGAGGCGGCGTTCCGGTAAAGGAGCCCATTACGCCCACAGGCACCGAGCGCTTGAGCCATCGTGTCAGTCGCTGCCGCAATCATGGTATAGATGTCGGCGTTCGAATACCCTTTTTCCCGTAGCTTGTGCAGGATTTGATTCGATGCGCAGGACCAGTCGGCAAAGTAGCGATCTTCTAGGGAGCCCGGCTGCGAGTGCACAATCGTGCGCGAAAGCCAGCTGGTGTCCTGTGCCATTTGGGCGGTAGGCTGTCCATTTGTTAACGGCAGATCGGATAGTAACAGTTCGGCAAATGCGCGATGGCTCAGGGTAAATGAAGTCTTGAACAGGGAGAACATGACCTCGAGCGGTGTTTGCCGTCTTGGCATGACATTCTCCCTTCCTTGAACTTATTCGCTAAATAAAGGATAAGGGTGCCACTAGCCGATTTTACTGTGCAACAAATTGCATGTCGGTGAGCGGTCACGCCACCTGATGCGTTTGCTCCAGCATGAGAACTGGTTATCTTAGGGGCGCTATGCGGTCGCGTTTTGATTAGGATGGCACGACTCAGCCGCCCTTCGGGAAGCTGTGTCCCGGAATGGGCGCTCAGAGTGGGATGCAGTTTCCGCAAGGAGGTCCTGGGGGAAACCGTGCCCCGTTCTGATCCGAAATACTGGGACATAGTTTCCCTTTCATAACAGGAGAAGGCGCGCTGTCTGCAGTTGATTCAGACGGCGCGCCTTTTTGGTTGAGCTATGTTGAAGCTTGAAGCCAAAGCTTGTGGCTCCTTAGGAGCGGGCGGCTCCGTCGACGGGGAGCACGGCGCCCGTGACGTAGGAGGACATGTCGCTCGCCAGGAAAACAAAGGCGTTGGCGACATCCTCGGGCTCGCCCATGCGACCCAGCGGAATGGTGGCGATGATGGGCTTGATGACCTCTTCGGGCAGGTTGGCGACCATGTCGGTCTTAGTCACGCCGGGGGCGACGGCGTTGACGCGGATGCCCATGGGAGCGAGCTCGCGCGAGAGCGACTGGACCATACCGTTGACGGCAAACTTGGACGTGGGGTAACCGACGCCGGAGGGCTGGCCGTACTTGGCGACCATCGAGCTTGTGGTAGTGATGGTGCCGCCGTGGCCGGCCTCGGTCATGATCTTGGCGGCAGCCTGGTGGCCATTAAAGACGGCGACGACGTTAAGGTCCATGACCTTTGCGAACTCCTCGGCCGTGTAGTCCAAGAGGGGTGAACGCTGGGAGATACCGGCATTGTTGACGACCGTGTCCAAGCCGCCCATGTCGGCTGCAGTCTGCGTAAAGGCCTCAGTCACGGCCTCGAGCGAGGTGAGATCGCAGGAGCGACCCCAGACCTTGGCGTCGGGATAGGCGGCTGTCAGCTTCTCAACGGCCGTGTCGGCAGTCTCTTGGCGCGAGCCAAAGACGGTGACGGCAGCGCCTTCCTCGATAAAACGGCAGGCGATGGCATAGCCGATACCGCGTGTGCCTCCGGTGATGATTGCTTTCTTGCCCTCGAGCAACATGGTGCTTCCTCTCATCGCGGGCGGACATTCGCAACACAGCGTAGCCGTAACCGGAATCGGCCGTGTTTGCATATCGGTGAACGGTAGCCCGCGTTACCGATGAGCGGCTCGCGCAAATGTGCTCTGCCGTTGTGCTTAGGGCAGGTGACAAAAGGGCTCCCGTCCCACATCGGACGGGAGCCCTCAAGGCGCGTATTGCTAGGCGAGCGTTGGGCTAGTTCGCCATGACGCCTTCGGTCCAAGCTTCAACGTCCTCGATGCGCAGGACGTTGGCGACCTCGGCCACGCAGTCGACGCTGGCAAGCTCGGCGGCGGCAGCCTGGACGTCCTTCTCGAGCGCGCGGTGCGTTAGGAAGATGACCGAGCAGGCATCGCTGACGCCCGATTTGCCGTCCTCGACCTGGTTGATGAGCGAGATCGAGATGTTGTGCTTGGCAAAGATGTCGACCGTCTCGGACAGGGCGCCCACGCGGTCGGCGACTTTCAGGCGCACATAGTACTTGGTCTGGAGCTCGTCCATGGGCTTAAAGGCGAGGTTGTGACCATAGGGCTCAATCTCGGGCAGCGGAGCAACGCCGCGGCTGATCTGCTCGGAGAGCGACAGGATGTCGCCCACGACGGCACTCGCGGTGGGGAAGGAGCCTGCGCCGGCACCGTAGAACATGGTCTCGCCCACGGCGTCGCCTACCACGTAGACAGCGTTCATGGCGCCGTTGACCTTGGCGAGCATGTGGTCGGCGGGGATCAGCGTGGGATGCACGCGGACGTCGACGCCGGCGTCGGTGTTGCGTGTGATGCCCAGCAGCTTGATGGTGTAGCCGAGCTCGCGGGCCTGGGCGATGTCCTCGGCGCCGATGGTACGGATACCCTGCTGGTAGACATCGTCGGTGGTCACGCGGGTGCCAAAGCCGATGGAAGCGAGGATTGCCGTCTTGCTGGCGGCGTCGAAGCCGTCGACGTCGGCGGACGGGTCGGCCTCGGCATAGCCCTTAGCCTGGGCGTCGGCGAGCACGTCAGCGTAATCGGCGCCCTCGGCGTCCATGCGCGACAGGATGTAGTTGGTGGTGCCGTTGAGGATGCCGGCGATGGTCAGGATCTTGTTACCCACCAGGTCGTGCTCGAGCGTGCTGACAATGGGGATGCCGCCACCGCAGCTGGCCTCGCACTTAATCTGCACGCCGCACGCACGTGCCTTCTCGGCAAGCGTCTCGACATGGCGGCCCAGCAGGGCCTTGTTGGCGGAGACGACATGCTTGCCGTTCTCGAAGGCAGTGGTGAAGATCTCGGTTGCGGGATGCTCGCCGCCAATCAGCTCGACGACGATGTCGACGGCGGGGTCGGTGACGACATCGTGCCAGTCGCTCGTAAAGGCCTCGCGCTCAATGCCTGCCGCCTCGGCCTGCTCCCAAGCAAGCGCGCAGGCGCGGGTCAGCTTAAGGTCGATGCCGTAGGCTGCCAGGTACTCATCGTGGTGGCTCTTGATCAGACGGGCCACGCCGCCGCCGACGGTTCCCAGACCGATCAGACCGACGTTCACGGTGCGCAGGGGTTCGCTCATAGATAACTCCTTCGTGCATCTTATGGATGGATAAACCGCTTAAAGGTTGAGTGCATTCTAGCGTGAACCGGGGGCGCGTGCTCGCCAGGCAACAGGAGCCGCACAAAACGGCACCCCCGAAACGCTGCGGAAACATTGGAAACACGCTCGCTACAAACGGACTTCCGTAACAAACTGTCAACGTTTGCGCCATAAGGTTTGCCCTGTACCGCAAGACGGCCGCACCGCGGCCAGCGAAAAAAGGGGGACACCATGTTCAACATCAACAGCACGCTCAGCCGTAGGAACTTTCTCGCCGGCGCTGCGGCGCTCGGCAGCACCGCAGCACTCGCTGGTTGCTCGTCGGGTGGCTCGGACGGCGGCACCGCCGATGACGGCAAGACCTTCAAGATCGGTGTCATCGGCCCTCTGACCGGCGCCGCGGCAACCTATGGCGTTTCGGCCGAGAAGGGTGCCAAGCTTGCCGCCAAGGATTTCTCGACCAAGGACCTCAAACTCTCGCTTAAGTCCGAGGATGACGTCGCCGACGGCGAGAAGGCTATCAACGCCTTCAATACCCTGTGCGACTGGGGCATGCAGGCGCTCGTCGGCCCCGTCACGACTGGTGCCGCCGTCGCTGTCTCGGGCGAGATCGCCGACGATATGCTCATGGTCACGCCTTCGGCCTCGTCGCTCGACGTGACCAAGGATAAGACAACGGTCTTTCAGGTTTGCTTCACCGATCCCACCATGGGTGCCAGCGCCGCGAAGTTCTTGGCCGAGAAGTATGCAGACGCCAAGATCGCCCTGTTCTACAACTCCGGCGATACGTACAGCTCGGGTGTTGCCGATGCCTTTGCCGAGCAGGCCAAGGAGTCCAAACTTGATATCGTCGATACCGAGACCTTTAAGGACGACTCCTCCACGAGCTTTACCAACCAGCTCACCAAGGCCAAGGAGGCCGGCGCCACGCTCATCTTTGCGCCGATCTACTACACGCCGGCGTCCGTTTTGCTCAAGAACGCCAAGGACATGGGATACGACATGACCCTCATGGGTACCGACGGCATGGACGGCCTGCTCTCCGTTGAGGGCTTCGACACCTCCCTTGCCGAGGGCGTGCTGCTCATGACCCCGTTCTCTGCCGACGATGAGAAGAACGCCGACTTCGTCAAGGCATATAAGGACGCCTACGACGAGACGCCTAACCAGTTTGCCGCCGATGCCTATGACTGCGTCCATGCGATTGTCGAGGCTATCGATAAGGCAGACATCGACATCACGGCCGACGGCGCCGACATTGCCGGCGATCTTGCCAAGGCCATGCGCAAGATCAAGATCGAGGGCCTGACGGGCGAGCTCACGTGGAACGACGAGGGCCAAGTCGAGAAGCCCGCCACAGCCTATGTGATCCAGGACGGCAAGTACATCGCCGCCTAAGTGCGCAAAAGTGCGACCGGTGAGGCCGTTTTATTCAGGGCAGGGACGCTTGTAACGGAATGGAAACATTACTTTCACACAATAAAGTGGCTAAACTGCATAAACCAATAGAAATACGCATAATTATGGATAAACGGACAAAACAAAAGAAAAGTTGAAATAATCGCCACTTTTCTCAACTAAAGCGTCTACTATTTTGCGAACGCCGAACACGGCGAAGGATGGCCTGTTGGGTAACCGAAACCCGACGAGATTTGAGAGGAGAGCCGCATGTCGAGCCTCACCGGTAAGTCATTGAACCCTGTTATGAATCGCAGGAGCGTTATCGCGAGCGCAGCAGGTCTGGGGGCGATGTCTATTCTAGCTGGCTGCTCCTCCAACGGCGGCGACAGCGGTTCCGCTTCGGGCGACGCTTCGTTTAAGATCGGCACCATCGGCCCGCTGACCGGCGCCAACGCGTCCTACGGCAAGTCCGTTACCCAGGGTGTCGAGCTTGGCTGCAAGGATTTCTCGACCAAGGAGCTGCCGCTTGCCAGCAAGGCCGAGGATGACCAGGCCGACGGCGAGAAGGCCGTCAACGCCTTTAACACCCTGCTCGACTGGGGCATGCAGGCCCTCGTCGGCCCGACCACCACGGGTGCGTCGGTTGCCGTTGCCGCCGAGTGCGGTAACGACCCCGAGACGTTCATGATCACTCCGTCCGCGTCCTCCGAGGACGTCACCAAGGGCAAGGATTGCGTCTTCCAGGTTTGCTTTACCGATCCCAACCAGGGCGTCAACGCTGCCAAGTTCCTGGCGCAGAAGTATGCGGACGAGAAGTTCGTACTGTTCTATAACTCCGGCGACGCCTATTCTTCGGGCATCGCAGATTCCTTTAAGGTTCAGGCCGCTAAATCCAAGCTCGAGATTGTTGACGAGGAGACCTTTAAGGACGACTCCGCCACGAGCTTTACCAACCAGCTCACCAAGGCCAAGCAGGCCGGCGCTACCATGATCTTTGCGCCGATCTACTACACGCCGGCGTCCGTCCTGCTCAAGAACGCCAAGGACATGGGCTACGACGTCAAGATGATGGGCTGCGACGGCATGGACGGCATCCTGGGCGTTGAGGGCTTCGACACCTCTCTTGCCGAGGGTCTGCTGCTCATGACCCCGTTCTCCGCCGACGACGAGAAGAACGCCGACTTCGTCAACGCTTACAAGGATAAGTATGGCGAGACTCCGGACCAGTTTGCCGCCGACGCTTACGACGGCGTGCACGCGGTGGCCGAGGCCCTCGAGGAGGCCGGTCTTGGTGTCGACGCCGACCCGACCGAGGTCGCCGAGAAGCTGCCTAAGGCTATGCTCAAGATTACCGTTGACGGTCTGACCGGCAAGCTCACCTGGAACGATAAGGGCCAGGTCCAGAAGGAGCCCACGGCGTACGTCATCACCGACGGCAAGTACGTACAGGCCTAATAAGCCGCCTTACATAGAGCGGTTTTGATCCCAAGCAGGGGAGGTTTTGGCCTTCCCTGCTTGCTTGGTATCTAGGGACAGTGTAACGTCCCTGTTTCATACATTAACTGGAAACCTATTCGAAAGGGGGATGTGGAACATGACGGTCTTTATCCAATACCTGGTCAACGGCCTGTCCATGGGCAGCGTCTACGCCATCATCGCGTTGGGCTACACCATGGTCTATGGCATCGCCAAGATGCTGAACTTCGCTCACGGCGACGTTATCATGGTCGGTGCCTATGTCTCGTTCTGCGCCACGTCGTATCTCGGCCTCCCGGGCTGGGCATCTGTAATTCTCTCTTGTGTGGTCTGTACCGTTCTCGGTGTTCTCATCGAGGGTCTGGCATACAAGCCGCTGCGTCAGGCGGGCCCGCTGGCCGTTTTGATCACGGCCATCGGCGTGTCTTACTTCCTGCAGAACGCCGCGCAGCTTCTGTGGGGCGCCACGCCCAAGAACTTCACTTCGCTCGTCACCTTCCAGGTGCCGGAGTTCTTGGCCAAGTTCAATGTAAGCGCCGTATCGCTCGTCACCATCGTCGCCTGCCTGGTTATCATGGCCGGCCTGATGTTCTTTACAGGTAAGACCAAGATGGGCAAGGCAATGCGTGCCGTGTCCGAGGACAAAGCCGCCGCTCAGCTCATGGGCATCAACGTCAACCGCACCATCTCGATGACGTTTGCTATCGGCTCCGCCCTTGCTGCCATCGCCGGTGTGCTCCTGTGCTCCTACTCGCCGGTCCTGCAGCCCACCACGGGCGCCATGCCTGGCATCAAGGCCTTCGACGCTGCCGTTTTCGGCGGCATCGGCTCCATCCCCGGTGCCTTTGTCGGTGGCATTCTCATCGGCATCATCGAGGCGATGGCGCAGGCCTACATTTCCACGAGCCTTGCCAACTCCATCGTCTTTGGTGTTTTGATCATCGTCCTGCTCGTCAAGCCTGCCGGCCTCTTGGGCAAGTACGTCCCCGAGAAGGTGTAGGTGAGCGTTATGAAGTTTCTTAAAGACAAGCAGACGCGTCACGACTTTGTTACGTACGCCATGTGCCTTGTGGCGTTCGCCATCGTGTTCTTTATGCAGTCCAACCACATGATTCCGCGCATGATCGCCGGTCAGCTGGTTCCCATCACGGCCTATATCGTCATGGCCATCTCCCTCAACCTCGTCGTCGGCATCGCGGGCGACTTGTCGCTGGGCCACGCGGGCTTTATGAGCGTCGGCGCCTACACGGGCATCGTCACCGCGGTCGCCCTCGAGAGCGCCGTTCCCTCCGATCCGGTGCGCCTTATCATCAGCATCGTGGTCGGCGCCATCGCTGCCGCTATCCTGGGCTTCTTGATCGGCATCCCGGTCCTTCGCCTGAGCGGCGATTACCTGGCTATCGTGACGCTGGCCTTTGGCGAGATTATCAAAGAGATCGTCACCTTTCTCATTGTGGGCGTCGATTCCCGCGGCCTGCACGTGATCTTTAACATCACGGGTAACTCCACAATCGACGATCTGCACCTGCTCGAGGACGGTACCGCCATCATCAAGGGCGCCCAGGGCGCCTCGGGCGTGTCGACGTACTCGACCTTCCTCGCCGGTGCCATCCTGGTCATGGTTGCGCTCGTGATCGTACTCAACCTGGTTCGCAGCCGTACCGGCCGTGCCATTATGGCCGTGCGCGACAACAAGATCGCTGCCGAGTCCGTGGGCATCTCCGTCACCGAGTACCGCATGATCGCCTTCGTGGTTTCCGCCGCTCTCGCCGGCGCTGCCGGAGCCCTCTTCGGCGGTAACTTCTCGCAGCTTTCCGCTACCAAGTTCGACTTCAACACGTCCATCCTCATCCTGGTGTTCGTGGTCCTGGGCGGTCTGGGCAATATGCGCGGCTCCGTCATCGCGGCGGCGTTGCTCACGGTGCTTCCCGAGCTGCTCCGTCAGTTCTCGGACTACCGCATGCTCATCTACGCCATCGTGCTGATCCTGGTCATGATCTTTACCAACAACCCGCAGCTCAAGGCGTTCTTCGCACGCATTAAGGACCGCTTTGCTTCCAAGAAGGAGGTGGCAGTCGATGCCCAGTAAGTTTGAGTTCAACAAGGGCAAGATGGTCCCGTATCCTTCTGGCGCCATCGTTCCCGATCGCGACCTGGGCCAGCGCCCGGCGCTCGAGTGCATCCACTTGGGCATTGAATTTGGCGGCCTTAAGGCAGTAGACGACTTTAGCCTGACCATCGGTAAGACCGAGATCGCCGGTTTGATCGGCCCTAACGGTGCCGGTAAGACCACGGTCTTCAACCTGCTCACCAAGGTGTACCAGCCCACGCACGGCACCATCCTGCTCGACGGCGAGGACACCTCGGGCAAGTCGGTCTATCAGGTCAACCGCATGGGTATTGCCCGTACATTCCAGAACATTCGCCTGTTCAACACCATGACGGTGGAGGATAACGTTAAGGTCGGCCTGCATAACCAGGAGCGCTACTCCGGCTTTGAGGGCGTGCTGCGCCTGCCGACGTATTGGAAGCACGAGAAGGCCGCCCACGAGCGCGCCATGGAGCTGCTGTCCATCTTTGATATGGAGCACCTGGCAAACGAGCAGGCCGGATCGCTGCCATACGGCGCTCAGCGTCGTCTGGAGATTGTCCGCGCGCTTGCCACCAACCCCAAGCTACTGCTGCTCGACGAGCCTGCCGCCGGCATGAACCCGTCCGAGACCGCGGAGCTCATGGAGAACATTGTCAAGATCCGCGACACCTTTGGCATTGCCATCATGCTTATCGAGCATGACATGTCGCTCGTCATGAACATCTGCGAGGGCATCTGCGTGCTCAACTTTGGCAAGGTCATCGCCAAGGGTACGGCCGAGGAGATCCAGAATAACGACGCTGTTATCGAGGCGTATCTGGGCAAGCAGGATAAGGGGGAGAACTAAATGGCAGAGCCGATGCTTTCCGTCTACAACATCAACGTCTGGTACGGCGCCATCCACGCCATCAAGGACATCTCCTTTAACGTCAACGAGGGCGAGATCGTGGCCCTGATCGGCGCGAACGGCGCCGGCAAGTCCACGACGCTTAAGACCGTCTCGGGCCTGCTGCGTTCCAAGACCGGCTCCATCAAGTTTATGGGCGAGGACATTACCCATACGCCTGCCGATAAACTGGTGGGCAAGGGCCTGGCCCAGGTGCCCGAGGGCCGTCGCGCCTTTTTGCAGATGACGGTCGAGGAGAACCTGGAGATGGGCGCCTACACGCAGCCCAAGTCCACGGTGGCTCCGGGCCTTGAGCGCGTCTACGAGCAGTTCCCGCGCCTTAAGGAGCGCCGTCGCCAGGTCGCCGGCACCCTTTCGGGCGGCGAGCAGCAGATGCTCGTTATGGGGCGCGCCCTTATGAGCAACCCCAAGCTGCTCATGCTCGATGAGCCTTCCATGGGTCTGGCGCCGATTCTGATTGAGCAGATCTTCCAGATTGTCGAGGACCTGCACAAGGCCGGCACCACGGTGCTTCTGGTCGAGCAGAACGCCCAGATGGCGCTTTCAATCGCCACGCGCGGCTACGTGCTCGAGACCGGCAAGATCACCATGACCGGCAGCGGCCAAGAGCTGCTCCACGACGACAACGTCCGCAAAGCCTACCTGGGCGGCTAGATAGTTACGCGGTTTTACCAAACCGCGTAACGGCTCGACGCTGCGCGAGCGCCAGAGCGACAACTTGTCATTCAAAGAGGGCGGCATGACCAGAAGGTCAATGCCGCCTCGTTTCAAGGCACCTTGCTCGCTCTGGCGGGCTTTCGCTGTCGTTGCCAAAACATCGACGTTGGGGGTAGTCGTTGGGGACGTTCTTGAATGACTAGTCGTTTAAGAACGTCCCCAACGACTAGGTCAAAAGGCTCCGAGTGCGGCGTGCTCACGCCCGTCGTGGTGTGCCCGAAGGGGGATGGCTGCTACGAGCTCGATCATTTGCGAGTAGAAGACGAACCAGCCGTTGCAGATCCAATATGGATCTCGCCAACCTCGGCAAGCTGCTCGATGAGTGGAAGCCCTGTCGGGTCGTCCATTTCAACACCACCCAGAATGATGGTGTCATCGCGCAGGTCGATCTGCGTGTTGAACACAGCGAGGTTAAAGCCGGAGGCCACAAATCCGATAGCAGCCAGGACGAGCCCCGTGGCAACAAGCCCACCCGCTACGGCAAGGTAAATCTTTTTTACGCTGGACATGTTTGCACTCCTTCCTATGCCGTGAGCGGCGCCGCTTCAGCGCCCATGCGGCTCTTATTGCCTCGATCTTTCCAGAAGGGCGAAACGGCTTTCTTCGCCCAAAGGGCAGAGAGGCGCGCGATCTGCTTGGACGCCGTCCAGGCGCCTGCTCCCGTGAGGAGCGCCACACCGATGGAAGCGAATCCCATTCCCATCGAGGCCAAAACGTACGGAACATGCCCGATAATGATGCCGTCCACGGCGAACAGGAGCCCTACCAGGCCCGCGCCCCCGAATGCCGCGGCCACGATCCACACGCAGAGCGCAAGAACCCAAATACAGATGTAGACTGCAGCGGCAACGGCGACGAACGCGAGCAGCAGCGGAATCCATACCGGAGAGCCCACGATGGCGAGCGCCCATAGAAGTGCCGTGCTCTTGCGCTTGGTCCTCGCGATCGCGCGCGGCACGGCGGGCAGTTCGTCGAGCGTTGCCTCGGCGACCTCACCGGGCGTGCCCATGGCGGCCACAGCCTCGGCCTCCGTCATGCCGTCCTCCATACGGTCGGCGATGGCCTCCGCGTAGAACTCCTGCGTTTCCTTTACCTGATCTGCCGGCAGGCAGGCCAGAAGCTCGCCCAGCCGGTTCAAGAACTCATCGCGCGTCATGGTGCGCCCCCTCCACGTAACGGTAGATCTCCTGCACGGATGGCCATTCGGCGAGGAACTCGGCGATACGCTCGCGCCCGGCGTCCGTGATGCGGTAGTACCTCCGCAGCCGCCCGTTGTGTTCGGCGGAGCGCGCGGTGATGCAGCCCGCCTTCTCCAGGCGCTTGAGCAACGGATAGAGCGTGGATTCCGTGAGTCCCATACTCGCGGGCACGTCCTTCACGATCTGATAGCCGTAGGATTCCTCGCCCGAGACGGCCGCGAGCACGCAGGCCTCGAGGAAGCCGCGCTTCATCTGTGCCTCCATCCGCACACCTCCTTTCGTAGTATACTGTGTAACACCTACTATATGACACATAGTATATGATGTCAACAGTTGTCGTATAGGGAGTCTGGTCTGTCTGTCCCCTGCGGGTACTCATTGGGGACGTACTTAAATGAGTGCCCATCGCTCAAGGTGGCACCTGGGGACGTTCCTTATGTGCCGGCACTTTGGGACACTCCTTGTCAAGGTTTTGTTCCATCGTGCGGGTTGCTATTTAACGTGCGACAATGCCGTGTGGAAATAGAAATGTCTTCTGGGGGCTATCTATGCTGTACGAATTTTGCGCCGAGAACTTTGAGCGAGTGCCGGCGGCCATCGAGGCTGGTGCGGGGCGCATTGAGCTGTGTGACAACCTTGCCGTCGGTGGCACCACGCCTTCCGCCGGCGTTATTAGCGCTACAGTCAGTTACGCTCACGAGCATGACGCGCGAGTGATGTGCATGATTCGTCCGCGTGGTGGCGACTTTCATTACAACCAGGACGAGCTGCGCATGATGGAGATGGACCTGGGCCTTGCTGTGAGTGCCGGCGTTGACGGCCTGGTCTTTGGCTGCTGCAAGCCCTGTGCCAGCGGCTGGGCGCTCGACGAGCTCACCCTCGGCGCCCTCGTTATGGCTACGGGCTGCGCGACGGAGGAGTGCAAGCGCGAGCCCCTTGACATCACCTTCCACATGGCATTTGACCAGCTCTCGCCCGAGGTTCAGCTCGATGCGATTGATACACTTGCCGACTGCGGCGTTACGCGCATCCTCACACATGGCGGTGCGGCCGGTACGTCGATCGAGGATAATTTCGATCACCTGGCTCGTTTAATCGAGTATGCGGGCGATCGCTTGACCATCCTTCCCGGCGGCGGCATCACTACGGCAAATCGCGACGCGGTCGTGGCGGCGCTAGGCGTCTCCGAGCTCCATGGCACCAAGATCGTGCCGCTGGGGGTATAACCCGTGGCGCTGGTATTTGACGTCCAGCAGGCGAGCGGCAAGCCCGACGATAATCGTCGCCCTGGCACCGCGTGCCCCTTTTGCGACACGGAGGGGCTCGCCAACATCATCCAGCGCGATGGTGACTGCATCTGGCTCGAGAATAAGTTCAAGACCTTGCGGGCCACCCGTCAGACCGTATTGATCGAGTCGGCCAATCACGACGCCGACCTGGCGACCTATGAACCAAATGAGCTGCATCATGTGATGCGGTTTGCCCTGGGCTGTTGGCAGCAGATGATCGATTCCCAACAGTACCGCAGTGTGCTCATGTACAAGAACAAAGGCCCGCTTTCGGGCGGCAGTCTCGTCCATCCACACATGCAGATTGTGGGCTTGGAACAGGAGGACGGCTATGCGGCGCTGACTTCCGCCAATTTCGAAGGCGTCAATGTCTGGCAACAGGGGAGAGTCTCGGTCAACATCTCAACCGAACCGATCATGGGGTTCTTTGAGGTCAATGTTTCAGTCCCACAGGGAATCGCCGCCAGCGACGACGCCCGCGACCAAGCCGAAGCGGACCTGTTTGCCGATGCGATTCAGGTGGCCCTGCGCTATATCCTGCACGAACACCACGGCGGTCGCGCGGAGTCGTACAACTTGTTCTTCTACCACATGGACGGCCGGACCATTGCCAAGGCGTTGCCACGTTGGGTGGTATCGCCCTACTTCGTGGGCTATCGTCTGGCCCAGGTTAATGCCGAGACCACGCTCGATATCGATGCTGAGCGCCTACGCGCGCATCTGGAAACGCTCGTATAGCAAGGCGAGCGCCTTCGAAAAGTGTGCTGCCTAGCGTGCCATCGCGTCGCGCCCAGCCTTGACCCGCTTGCGCTGTTTGGCGCGCTCCTCGCCGGTTAGGCGCTCAAAGAGGTGCCCGATAATCGAGGCCAGCACCTGCTGAAACAGCGTTCCGCACATGACGGGAAACACGACTTCGCCTGGAAAGTACTGCGTGGCGATGACGGCGCCCGAAGAGATGTTACGCATGCCGCAGGTAAAGCACATGGTAGTCGTCTCGCTATATGGCAGATGCAGCGCGCGGGCGACCAGAATGCCGACGACAAAGCCGCTGATGGCGAAGGTCAAAATAAAGAGGGCGACTTCCAGGCGCACCGCATTCATGTGCAGCACGTACTCGCTCATGGCGGTGGAGTTGGAGGCGATGACACCCATCATCATGAACTTACAGGCGGGCGAAAGCGCGGGGGAGAGTTTCTCGTGTCCCCATCCGCGCGTGAACTCGTTGATCACGATGCCGAGCACGGCGGGGATGGCGATCATAAAGGCCATGTTCTGCATCATGCCCGGAACATCGATTGCAACGGTGGCACCCAGCAGGAGCTTAAGCGTGAGCGGAATCGTGACGGGCGAGATGACCGAGGACGTCAGGATGATGGTGAGCGCGAGCGGGCCGTTGCCGCCGAACATGCTGATCCACATAAAGGCGGTGACTGCCACGGGTACGCTGTACTCGAGCACGATGCCGCAGACAAGGTTTGGGTTGGAACCAAAGAACAACGATCCTGCGGCATAGGCTGCAAGGGGGATGAGCGCCGCCGAGACGAGCAATGCCGCAATCAGATGCAGCGGACGGCGGAACACCTCAGTAACCTGATGGAAAGTGTTGCTGAGCGCACCTTGGAACGTCATAAAGGCAAACAGGGCGGGAACGATTGGCTTGAGCACGCCGATCTGCTGGGGAAAGAGCACGCCGAGCGTAACGCAAATCGGAACGATGACCTGCATGTACCCCGCGAGAAACTTACCCAGTCCAACCCATTGCTTCATATGCTCTTGTGACTCCCTTTGCTCGTGAATCCGTTTTGAATGGATATGCTAGACGCTCGCATGCGTCCGTGTGTCAGAAACGCTTGAATATTTCGAGGCTATTACCGGCATCGTTTACCGAAACCGCGGCGTGCCGCGAGGTTCTGCGTCCGTGCCGCACGGTATAATAAATCCGTTCAACAGATCTGCCTGCCGAAGCGGGCATACACAGAGGACTCATCGCTATGAACCGTGAGAGGTATCGCGGCGACCTGCCCCTATCGGGGGTGGGCGCCTATGTCATCGCTTAAGACGACGCATCGCTGGGCGGTCGCTCGGCAAAACCCCGAGCTCGAAAAGGAGCTTTCGGCTGGCCTGGGCATACCCGGGCTGGTGGCGCGCATTATGGTTGCGCACGGCATTACATCCATCGAGGAAGGCCAGCTGTTTTTGACGCCTTCGCTCGATCGCGACTGGGCGGACCCGCTCGTTATTCCGGGCATGGCGGTCGTCGCTGACCGCGTTGAGCGTGCTATTCGCAGCCACGAGCGCATCGCCGTCTTTGGCGATTTTGACGTCGACGGCATTACGTCGACTTGTCTGTTGACCGAGGCGCTACGTTCGTTTGGCGCCAACGTCACGCCGTTTATTCCGCATCGCTTTGACGAGGGCTACGGCCTGTCGCGTGCGGCGCTCGACCGCGTCAACGAGCTCGCCCAACCCAACCTGATCGTGACCGTCGATAACGGCATTGCCGCCAAGGAGGAGGTCTCCTATCTGGAGAGCCTGGGGATCGATTTGGTGGTCACGGACCATCACGAGCCGTCCGACCAGGTGCCGCAGGGCGTGCCCCTGACCGACCCCAAGCTCGAGGACGAGGGCCCCTCGCGCGAGCTTGCCGGTGCCGGCGTGGCGCTCAAGCTGGTGCAGGTCCTGGGCGAGCGTTTGGGCAAGCCGTCGTATTGGCGTTCGCTGATCGAGGTCGCGGCGCTGGGCACCGTGTCCGACATGATGCCGCTCACGCCCGAGAATCGCGCACTGGTCGCCGAGGGCATCCAGCAGATGCGCGTGACGGCCCGTCCCGGCTATATCGCGCTTGCCGCACTTGCCAAGGCCGACCTTTCTACCATTACGGCCGACGGCCTGTCGTTTTCGCTCATCCCTCGTCTGAATGCTGCCGGCCGCATGGCTGATCCCAAGCTGGCGCTCGACCTGCTGCTTGCCCGCGATCCTATCGAGGCAAGTGCACTGGCAGCCGAGCTCGAGGAAATCAACCGTCAGCGCCGCGAGATCGAGGCCGAGCTTACGCGCGATGCCATGGCGAAGGTCGAGGAGACTTATGACGGCGGGCGCGCAATCGTCGTGGGCGGCGAGGGCTGGCACGAGGGCGTCAAGGGCATCGTGGCGAGCCGCCTGACCAATCGCTATCACGTGCCGGCGCTGCTCTTCTCGATCGAGGACGGCGTTGCACGCGGATCGGGTCGCTCGGTGGGCAAGGTCAACCTGTTCGATGCCGTCGAGCGTTGCTCCGATCTGCTGATTCGCCGCGGCGGGCATGCCGGTGCGGTGGGTGTAACCATCGAGGCATCCAAGCTCGATGAGTTCCGCCGTCGCCTTTCGGCCGTGCTATCGGAGCTTCCCGCCGATGACTTTGAGGACACTGACGAGGTTGCCGCCACCGTTGACCTCTCCGAGCTAAATATCGAGACTATCGAGCAGATTTCTCGTCTTGAGCCGTTTGGCCAGGGCAATAAGGTGCCGCTTCTGGCTGCCGAGGGCGTGACGATGTGCGATCGCGCCGTGGTGGGCAAAACCGGCGAGCACATGCGCTTTGTGGCGACCGATGGCGCCGCGAGTGTGCCGGCCATCATGTTCCGCGTGCCGCAGATCGATAGGCTCATCAATTGCGACAGCGCCGTCGACTTGGTGTTCGAGGCCGTGGCCGAGCATTGGCAGGGACGCGTGAAGCCCAAGCTCATGATCAAAGATGTCTTGGTGCGCGATACCGCGGCGTCCAATATCGACGATCCGGCATGCGAGCTTCGCCGCGGCGTGCAGCCGGCGGATTCTGGCCTGCGCCTGGAGTCGCGTAAACGCGAGACGCTCGCCCAGCTTTCTTATACCGAGCTCACGCGCTCGCTTATCCATAGCTTTATCGGCTCGAACCAGCCACATCGCGCGCAGGTCGAGGCACTCGACGCGCTCGCCGACCACCAGAGCGTTTTGGCCGTTATGGGGACGGGACGTGGTAAGTCGCTCATCTTCCATGTGCACGCCGCGCGCGAGGCGGTCCTTCGAGGGCGTGCGAGCATCTTTGTCTATCCGCTGCGCGCGCTCGTTGCCGACCAGGCCTATCATCTTTCATCGACGATGGCTGCACTCGGGATTGGCGTGGGCGTGTTGACCGGCGAGACCGTGGAAGCAACGCGCGATGACGTGTTTGCCGGCCTGGCTTCGGGCCGCACCGGTATCGTGCTCACGACGCCCGAGTTCCTATCTATCCACCGTGATCGCTTCGCGCGTTCGGGCCGCATCGGCTTTGTCGTTATCGATGAGGCGCACCATGCCGGTCTTGCCAAGGGCGGCGACCGAAGCGCATACCTCGACATGCCCGATATCCTCAAGGCCCTGGGCGATCCGGTCGTTATGGCGGCGACGGCCACCGCGACGGCTCCGGTCGTGGCGGAGCTTGCCCGCGTGCTGTCGATTGCCCGTACGGTGGTCGACGAGACCGTGCGCGAGAACTTGCGGCTCGAGGACGACCGCGATCTTGCGAGCCGCGAAAACCGCCTGGTGTCCATCGTCGCGACGGGGGAGAAGACCGTCATCTACGTCAACTCGCGTGATCAGTCCGTGGCGCTTGCCAAGACGCTACGCAAACGCGTTCCCGACTACGCGTCGCATATCGCCTTTTACAACGCGGGCCTTACGCGCACCGACCGCCATCGCGTAGAGGAGGCGTTTCGTGACGGATGCCTCAGCTGCATCGTCTCGACCTCTGCCTTTGGCGAGGGCGTCAACCTTCCCGATATTCGCCATGTCGTGCTCTATCACATGCCGTTTGGCGCGATTGAGTTTAACCAGATGAGTGGCCGCGCCGGTCGCGATGGACAGCCCGCCGTGATTCACCTGCTCTATTCGTCGCGCGACGCCCGCATTAACGAGCGCCTACTCGACTGCTATGCGCCTGAGCGCGACGAGCTCGTCACGCTCTATCGCGCGCTGCAAACCATGTGGCGCTCCAACCGCGGCAAGACCGGGGACGATTCCTTTAGCGCGAGCGATATCGACATCGCGCAGATGTGCCTTGCCATCGATGCTCGCACGCCGGTCGACGAGCGCTCGGTGGAAAGTGGCCTGGGAATCTTCGAAGAGCTTGGCTTCTGTCGCGTTTCGGGGTTTGACGACACCCGTCGCATCGCGATGGCCGAAAACCCCGGCCGTGTGCAATTGAGCAGGTCAATTCGCTATTTGGAGGGCTTGCGTTCGCGCATGGAGTTCTCGGCTTTCCGGAGTTGGGCGCTCGATTCGTGCGCTTCTGATATGCTAGCCAAAGTTAACCGCCCGATCGTACCGCGGGCCTAGGGGAAGGGGACCTCGATGGATGCCGCAGCCCGTACCGCCCATGATTCCGCCCTCCAGCCGTTCTCGGAGATGGAGCACTATAAGCATGCCGATGAGCTGCCGCCCGAGATTATGGCGGACAGCTACGACAAGCTGGAGCGCCTGTGCCTCAAATATATGAATGAGGACGACTTTTCTAAGGTGGAGCAGGCCTATTGCTTTGCTGCCGAGAAGCACTGCAACCAAAAGCGCCGCTCGGGTGAGATGTACATCAACCATCCCGTCGAGGTGGCCATCATTTTGGCCGATCTCAAGATGGACTGCGATGTGGTGTGCGCCGCGCTGCTGCACGATACCGTCGAGGATACCGAGACCTCGCTTGCCGATGTTTCCGGCCTGTTTGGCGATACGGTGGCCGAGCTCGTCGATGGCGTGACCAAGCTCACCAACATCGAAGTCGACAGCATGGACGAGAAACAGGCGCTCACGCTGCGAAAGATGTTCCTCGCCATGTCCAAGGACATCCGCGTCATCATCGTTAAGCTTGCCGACCGTCTGCACAACATGCGCACCCTTGCGGCCCTGCGTGAGGACCGTCGCCTGTTTAAGGCCCGCGAGACCATGGACGTGTATGCGCCCCTGGCCGACCGTCTGGGCATGAGCTCCATTAAATGGGAGCTCGAGGACCTGTCCTTCTTCTATCTTGAGCCCGACGCCTACCAACGCATCGCGCGCATGGTGGCGGAGTCGCGCGAGGTCCGTGAACGCTATCTGGCCGAGACCATCAAGACGCTCACCGACGAGCTCAACCGCATTGGCCTGGAGGACTTCCAGATCAACGGCCGTTCCAAGCACTATTGGTCCATCTACCAAAAGATGAAGCGCAAGGGCAAGGAATTTTCCGAGATCTACGACCTGGTGGCACTGCGCGTCATCACGCATTCGGTACGTGATTGCTACTCTACGCTCGGCGCGGTGCATACGCTGTGGCACCCCATGCCTGGTCGCTTTAAAGACTATATCGCCATGCCCAAGGTCAATAACTACCAGTCGCTCCACACGACGGTTATCGGCCCCACGGCCCGCCCGCTCGAGATTCAGATTCGTACCTACGAGATGCACGAGCAGGCCGAGTACGGTATTGCCGCTCACTGGCTCTATAAGAAGTCGGGCGGATCGTCTGCGTCTAAGACCAATGATGCCCAGCGCTTGGACGACCAGATTAACTGGCTCAAACATTCGCTCGATTGGGCTGCGTCTGATGAGATCACCGACGCCAAGGAATACCTGCATTCGCTGAAGGTCGATCTGTTCGATCAGGAGATCTTCGTCTTTACGCCCAAGGGCGAGGTCATGGCGCTTCGTGCCGGCTCCACGCCGCTCGACTTTGCCTATGCCGTTCACACCGAGGTGGGCAACCACTGCGTCGGCGCTAAGATCAACGGTGCGGTGGCCCCGCTCGCGCACGAGATCAAGACGGGCGACCGTGTCGAGATTCTGACCAACAAGAGTTCCAAGCCGTCGCGTGATTGGCTCAAGATCGTTAAGACACCTTCCGCCAAGTCAAAGATCCGCCGTTACTTCGCCGCCGCGACCAAGGACGACGACGCTGCCGCCGGCCGCGATATACTGGCTAAGGACCTGCGCAAGCGCGGATATGGCATCTCTACGCCACGATCCACGCGTGCGCTCAACGCCGTGGCGGAGCAGTTTAACTATAAGCAGCTCGAGGACCTGTTTGCCGCCGTTGGTGCGGGCAAAGTCGCCCCACGTGCCGTTGGCAATAAGGTCGAGCAAATCTTGGACCCCAAACCCGAGGAACAGCTCACCAAGGCCGAAGCCATTGCCGAGGTCGTCAAGCAGCCTGCCCGCGGCTCCAACCGCAAGCCGCAAAAGCGCGGCAAGAGCGCCAGCAACGGCATTATCGTCAAGGGCGAGAGCAACAGCGGCCTGCTGGTCCGTCTGGCCCATTGCTGCAACCCCGTGACGGGCGACGACATCGTCGGCTTCATCACGCGCGGTCGCGGCGTCTCGGTGCATCGCGCCAACTGTCCCAACGTCAAAGGCCTTATGGAACATCCCGAGCGCATGATCGACGTGGAGTGGGACGGCGCTGCCGACACCCTCTTCCAGGTCGAGATCGTGGTGGAGTGCCTGGACCGCATGGGCCTGCTCAAGGATGTCACCATTGCTATTGGCGATGCGGGCGGCAATATCCTTTCTGCCGCCACGTCGACCAACCGCGAGGGTATTGCAACCCTGCGCTTTATGGTCGAGATCTCGGACGCGAGCGGCCTGGATCCGTTGCTTGCCTCTATCAGCAGCGTTGACTCGGTCTACGACGCGCGTCGCTTGATGCCCGGCGAGGGTGGAGCCCAGCTTAAGCGCCGCGTTTAGTCGCGACGAACGTGCCACATTATCGATATTCGCTACACTCGAGGCATCGTTTGATGCCTCGAGTTCTATAGAGAGGAGAGGGGCATGAGTGCTGTGTCCTTGGATTTAACTCCCAAGGGATCGGTCGAGATCGAGACGCTCGTAAACGGTCCCATTCAGACCAATAGCTATGCTGTTATTTCGGACAATGAGTGCGTGATTATCGATCCCGCATGGGAAGGCGAGCGTTTGGTGGAGCATATTCGAGCCGAGCATCCCGGCGTACGCGTGCTTGGCGCCGTATGCACTCATGGCCATGCCGATCATGTTGGTGGTGTTGCCGGCGTGCGAACCACCGTTGGCGAGGGCTGCCAGTATGAGCTGTGTGCTAAGGATGTGACGGTGCCGCATGCGAACATCGAGGAGCAGCGAGCTATGTGGGGCATTGAGACGCCCGACCCCGGGGAGCCGACGCGCCTGCTCGCCGAGGGCGATGCTATCGAGGTGGGCGATATCTGCCTGCAGGTGATCGAGACGCCGGGGCATACGCCGGGCGGGATCGTCTTGTTTGCTGCCACCGAGCAGGGGAACATTGCCTTTGTGGGCGACACCCTGTTTCCGGGTGGGCACGGCCGCACCGATCTTTCTGGAGGAGATGGGGCGGCTATTCTGCGCTCGCTCTCCAAGCTCGCCCGGCTTCTTCCGCCCGATACCGTTTGCCTAACCGGCCATGGCGATTCGACCACCATGGCACGCGAGCTCATACAGAACCCTTTCATGCAGATGTAGCTTAATGGTCGGCTTTTGAAGCACGAGAAGCGTCCAGACGTCAAGCTATTTTTCCCCAACGGGTCGATTCCGTAGGGCAAACGGTCAAAAAAGTCTGTTTGGACGATATTCGTGAACAAACGAACGTTTATGCTCGGGTGCGCCGTGGTAAAATCTCAGGCGTTATCGGAGCAACCTTACAGGAGGTTTCTTTTATGCTCGTCAACGCAGCAGACATGCTCAAGAAGGCCGAGGCCGGCAAGTACGGTCTCGGTGCCTTCAACACCAACAACCTCGAGTGGACCCTGGCTATTCTCCAGGCCGCCGAGGAGGCCAAGTCTCCGCTGATCCTTCAGTGCACCGCTGGTGCCGCTAAGTGGATGGGCGGTTTCAAGGTCTGCGCCGACATGGTCAAGGCTGCCGTCGAGGCCACGGGCGTTACCGTTCCCGTCGCCCTTCACCTCGATCACGGTTCTTACGAGGACTGCTTCAAGTGCATCGAGGCCGGCTTCACGTCCATCATGTATGACGGCTCTCACGAGGAGACCTTCCAGCTTAACCTCGACCGCACCAAGGAGCTCGTTGAGCTTGCCCACTCCAAGGGCATGTCCATCGAGGCCGAGGTCGGCGGCATCGGCGGCACCGAGGACGGCGTGACCTCCAGCGGCGAGCTCGCTGATCCTGCTGAGTGCAAGCAGATCGCTGACCTGGGCGTCGACTTCCTCGCCTGCGGTATCGGCAACATCCACGGCGTGTACCCCGCCGACTGGGCTGGCCTTTCCTTCGAGCGTCTGGGCGAGATCAAGGCCCAGACCGGCGACCTGCCCCTCGTCCTGCACGGTGGCACCGGCATCCCCGAGGATCAGATCAAGAAGGCCATCTCCCTGGGCATCTCCAAGATCAACGTCAACACCGACCTGCAGCTCGTCTTCGCCAAGGGCGTCCGCGAGTACATCGAGGCTGGCAAGGATCAGCAGGGCAAGGGCTTTGACCCCCGCAAGCTCCTCAAGCCTGGTCGCGACAACATCGTTGCCCGCACCAAGGAGCTCATGGAGGAGTTTGGCTCCGTCAACAAGGCGTAAGTAGCGGTTTAACGTTCCCGCCGGAGGCCCCGTTTCCCTACGCTGGTTCCCTCGCGCTCACCTGGCTTCGCCAGAAGTCGCGCGACGGAATCAGCTCCGGGGAAACGGGGCCTCCTTTGTTAACTCGCTGCAGGGTTACTGGGCTGTATAAAAAAGTTCCTGGCTTTGCCAGAAGTCGCGCCAAGGAAACAGTTCCGGGGGACGGGGCTTCCTTCGTTTAACGCCGCAGGGTTACAAGTCTGAATTCATTTTTAGAGGTATCGTCTATCGGTGTTGAGAGCTCCTTTATTGGGGCTTTCTTTTTTATCTCGCTACAATGTGCTTCAAGCGTTCTAATGACTTGGAGTTTGGTATGGCTGTTATTGATGTGCTGCCTTCGGATGGGAAGGTTATTGACGGGGGTCCTGTTGGCTGCTCTGTTGATGTTTGCAGTGATGATTTTCGCCATCTCGATATTGGGCTACCGCCCGAGATTCTTCGTCTTAAGGATGCCGGGTATTTGACGCAGGCTGTTGCTGCCTGCGATCGCCTTTTGGAGCAGAACCCTGAGCCTTCGCTGGCTGCTTGTGTTCGTGCAGAGCGGTATCGCATGCTCGAGACGCCGCTTCATTTTTCGGTGTCGCGTGATCGGGCCATTGCGATGATTCGCGAGGAGTGGCCTGAGTTTACCGAAGAGCAGTTTGATGACCTGATTAATCGTAAGCGTATTGACTGGCGCTTTATCGATGGCGAACTGTTCGTTCTCGACAACTTCCTCGATTCGCTTCGCGTATATCCCAAAGAGGTTCCCGGCATGCGGCCCGATTCTACGGACGGAATAGCACTGCGCAACGAGATGCTCAAGGAGATGGAGTCACAAAACGGATTGGCTCGCGTCATTACGCTTAAAGCGTCCGTGTCTGTCCCCGGCGCTCTGGAAGGGGAGACCGTTCGCGCGTGGCTACCCGTTGCCGCCGCCTGTCGTCAACAGTCTCATATCGAGGTTCTCGATATGACGCCGGAGGGTGCTGTTGCCCCCGCGAATGCTTCGGCGCGTACCGCCTCGTGGTCTTCTTCGAGTGAGCGCTCATTCTCGGTGACCTATCGCTATCAAATTGATGCCGCTTATCGTGATGTCTATGGGGGTGCGCTTCCGGTGCATCCTTGCATGGACACGCCACTGCCCGTGGACACCTCCGAGGACCGTCCGCACATTGCATTCACGCCGTATCTACAGCAGCTGACAGCCCGTGTCATTGACGGGCTCGAGGATCCGCTCGATCGCGCCCGTGCTATCTATGATTACCTGACGCAGTACATCGACTATCGCTATCAGCCGCCGTACTTGCTTTTGGGATCTATTGCCGATGACTGCGCGCATTCGCTCCGCGGCGATTGCGGCGTTATGGCGCTCACGTTTATCACCATGTGCCGTATCGCGGGCGTGCCTGCCCGTTGGCAGAGCGGCCTGTATGTTGCGCCCGATTCGGTGGGGTCGCACGACTGGGCAGAGTTCTATACGCCGCAGACCGGATGGCTCAACGCCGACGTGTCATTTGGATCTTCTGCTCGCAGGATGGGGGAGGAGTGGCGCCGCCGTCACTACTTTGGCAATCTCGACCCGTGGCGTATGGTGGCCAACAATCGATTCCAGGCAGAGTTTGAGCCCTCTTTCGACGGCATGCGCGAGGACCCTTACGATAACCAGATGGGTGAGGCTTCGGTCGACGGTCGCGGATGCCGTCGGCGCGAGATGCTCCGCACGGTCGAACTCATCGAAATGCTCGAAGTTCCATTTTCGGACTAATCGGTAGAAAGCTGTGATAAACTAACTCACGCATTGCGTGCCCGAGTGGCGGAATTGGCAGACGCAGTGGACTCAAAATCCACCGTTGGCAACAACGTGCGAGTTCGAGTCTCGCCTCGGGCACCATACATGCAAGTGAGCGTTCAAGGGGGTTGCGGCCCCCTTTTTCGTGCCGAACTCGCGTGAGCGCGCGAAGCGTTAAGCAAACAGGCCTGTGGCCTGTTTGTAGCGGAGCGTGGCGAGGGCGCCACGCGCCCGAAGCCCGGGGCTTCGCGAAGCGAAGGCCCTTCGAGTCTCGCCTCGAGCACCATACATGCAAGCGAGCGTTCAAGGGGGTCAAGGTCCCTTTTTCGTGTACGTAATGTGATAACGCGCTGTACGTGTTATTATTCGCAAGGCGTTGTTCCCGCAATGCCCTAAAGAGGAACCTGAGGGTTCCCACCTTTTGGCGCCAATGAGCAGCTGACTGGTCATACAACTTAGATTCCCTTCCTCAAATCGAGGAAGTCTATGTGTACGACCTGGTTGCTGAGAAGCGCCGGGTTATTTTTTTATGAATGGAGGTAGGGAAAATAGCTAAGTCTGATGACACCCGCATCAACGACGAGATCACTGCATCTTCGTGTCGTTTGATTGGCGTCGATGGCTCTCAGCTCGGCCTGTTCGCCATCCGCGATGCCCAGCGCGTCGCCGACGATCAGGGTCTCGACCTGGTCGAGATCGCTCCCAACGCGGAGCCGCCGGTCTGCAAGGTCATGGACTACGGTAAGTTCAAGTACCAGCAGGCCATGAAGGCCAAGGCTGCTCGTAAGAACCAGTCCAAGGTCGAGGTCAAGGAAATGAAGTTCCGACCCAAGATCGACGTTGGCGACTACGAGACCAAGAAGGGCCACGTTCTGCGTTTCCTCAAGAAGGGCGCACGCGTTAAGATCACCATCATGTTCCGCGGCCGTGAGATGGCTCACCCGGAGCAGGGCCTTAACGTTCTCGAGCGTCTCGCCGAGGATCTCAAGCCTTACGCTACGGTCGAGTCCAAGCCTAAGATGGAAGGCCGTAACATGCTTATGCTGCTCGCCCCGATTAAGGGCGCCTTCGATGAGGATAAAGCGGCAAGCGATAGCAAGTAACTAGTGTTCTGTAACCGATTAAGGAGTATTTCATGCCTAAGATGAAGTCCCACAGCGGCACCAAGAAGCGTTTCCGCAAGACTGGTACCGGCAAGCTTATGCGCGCCAAGGCTTTCAAGAGCCACATCCTGAGCAAGAAGTCCACCAAGCGTAAGCGTGGCTTCCGTCAGGAGACCGAGATCGCCGCTGCCGACCGCAAGGTCATCAAGTCGCGTCTCGCCTAAGTTCGCGTTCCCGTTTTTCGTTTTACCGTCTAGGAGTTGATAGAACATGGCACGTATTAAGCGCGCTGTTGCCGCCAAGAAGAAGCGCCGTACCGTTATGCACCGTGCGAAGGGTTACTACGGTGCCGCTTCGCGTACTTACAAGCATGCTAAAGAGCAGGTCCAGCACTCCCTGCAGTATCAGTATCGTGATCGCCGCAACAAGAAGCGCGAGATCCGTTCTCTCTGGATCACCCGTATCAACGCTGCTGCTCGCCTGAACGACATCTCTTACTCTCAGTTCATGCACGGCCTGAAGGTTGCCGGCATCGAGCTCGACCGCAAGGTCCTGGCTCAGATGGCTTACGAGGACATCGAGTCCTTCAACGAGCTGGCTGCCATTGCCAAGAAGGCTCTCGAGGCCTAATAGATTCTCTTGAATCGCTAGGGGAGTGTCGCGTTGTGCGCGGCGCTCCCTCTTTTTATCTGAAGCGCGGTTTACATTGCTAAAAGCGCGGGTAGATAGACACTTACAGGTGACCGATCTCTATATATTTCTAAACCAAAGGGTCATCATCTGATACGTGCGGAAGATCCGCACCAGTCTTTCTATTAGCTATAGAAAGCGATATGTTGTGTAGGACTTGTGAAGAGTGGAATTGACGACCCACAGGGCTTCGCGGTCTGGCAATATATCTCCTTGCCGCGCGGCCCGGTCGGACCGGATCAGCCGCCAGGCGTGCACCTTGAGAACCGG
>NZ_JAQLDQ010000024.1 GCF_028209395.1 Collinsella aerofaciens | reverse complement strand
GTTAAGTTTGTCGCGAGTTCAGCACGCAAAGGAAAGCACTTAATGTGCTTTCCGTCTTGCGCAGGACTGTAGAGCAGCAAACTTAACCTCCGCCCTCAGCCCCGGAGACCCTCCCGGAGGGACCGAAAAATTTTTTTCAAAAAAGTTGTTGCGCGCCGGACAGACTTCTGTGTATACTAATCCCCGCAGCGCACGCGAGCGGAAACAAACGCGAACGCCTGCCTGGGGAGTTAGCTCAGTTTGGTTAGAGCGCCGGCCTGTCACGTCGGAGGTCGCGGGTTCGAGCCCCGTACTTCCCGCCAACGCAATTAAAGCCACGTCTTCGGACGTGGCTTTTTGCGTTTGATGCACTTTGTTTCGATAGAACGATCGCCCTGGCGCATCTTCGCCCAGAATCCCCGCCCCTTCGGGAACGCAAGTAAAATCTAATAAGCATATCTGTCTAAACAACAGCTTTGTTGCGCAACACCTGTTCAACGAGACAGGGGGTTAGGTTATACTAAATTGCACTGTAGGCCGCATCTGATGCATTTCGCTCCAAGCGCGGCACTCAGTGGATATCCGATTTACCATTTGGATGTCCTAGCGGTCATTTAGCGTCTCGACACAAGCTCGGCCCCGGAGCTCGTTCGAGCTGTTCGTATTCCTTGAAAGGGAAAAATGGACATATCGAGGAAGACTGATTACGCCCTTCGTATGCTGGCGATGCTTGCCGAGGATCCGGAGCGTTTGCTTTCTGTTCGCACCGCTGCCGAAGAGGTCAATGTTCCGTATTCGTTTGCCCGCTCGATTCAGCACGGTTTGGTCCAGGCCGGTATTGTGGAGAGCCTGCGTGGCGTCCACGGTGGCATGCGTCTCAAGGTCAGTCCGGACGACGTCACCATTCGTCAGGTCGTCGAGGCCGTTCAGGGCCCTATGGTTATGAATGATTGCACCGCACCCGATGGCGACTGTGCGCGCATGGGCACGTGCTGCTATCATCCCCTGTGGGCCGGAGCTCAAGCATTGATGCGCGACTACCTCGATTCCGTTTCGCTCGGCGACATCGTCGCTCACCGCCAGTTCCCGGCCGTCGATCCCAAGTTCGCCGACCGCGAAGCGTTTCCCGAGTACGCCACCTGTGCGTATACATGCCGGGAGGAATAGCGCCGCATAAGGAGCATAGATATGATTCAGGACCCCTTTCGTTCGATGATTCGTTCGGAAGGGGTCCTGCGTTATCGCGACCTTCCGTGGCGCCGCACGCGCGATCCGTACATCATTTGGCTTTCCGAGGTCATGTTGCAGCAAACACAGGTGCCACGCGTGGAGACGCGTATGCCGGCGTGGCTCGATCGCTTTCCGACCGTGCAGGCGCTTGCCCAAGCCGCGCCTTCCGATGTTTTGGACGCTTGGCAGGGCATGGGCTACAACCGACGCGCTCTGGCGCTCCACAAGGCCGCTCAGCGCGTTGTGGAGGACTGGGACGGTGAGTTTCCGCGTGAGACGCGTGACTTGGTCGCTCTGCCTGGTATTGGCCCGGCAACGGCGCAAGGTATCCGGTCGTTTGCGTTTGACCTTCCAGGCGTGTATCTGGAGACCAACGTGCGCACGGTCTTTCTGCATCACTTCTTTCCCGATGTACCGGCTGTTCCCGACCGCGAGCTGGTGCCGCTGATTCAGGCGGCCTGTCCGGCGGCCCCCGGTGCGGCGACCGACGAGATCGCTCCCTTTGCCGTGCCGCTCGATGATGCCGACACGCCGCGCGCGTGGTATTACGCGTTGCTGGATTACGGCGCATATCTAAAAAAGACGTTGCCCAATCCGTCCAGGCGCTCGGCGGGCTATAGCCGTCAATCAAAGTTTGAGGGCTCACGTCGCCAAAAGCGCGCGCATATCGTGCGCATGTTGCTGGCAGCGCGCGATGGCCAACCGGCGGGGATTACGCTTGCTGATGCCGTGGTGGGCGTTAACGATATGGAAGCGGCGGCTGGGCGCGGGCCGGTCGAGCGCGAGCTTGTCGCGGGCATTCTGGCCGACCTGGAGCGTGAGGGCTTTTGCCGAGCCGAGGGCGATCGCTGGCTGAGCATTTAGCCCGTGGAAATCTGAAGAACAGGATTGTAAGGTTTAGATTTCCGACATGAGGGCATCCTAAAGACGAGGCCGCTCGAAGCCTACGGGCGGCATGCGTTGAAGGGAAGTACACCTATGGATTTTGAGAATTCCCAAACCAAGAAGAACCTCGAGACCGCTTTTGCCGGTGAGTCCCAGGCACACACCAAGTATCGCTACTATGCCTCCAAGGCAAAGAAGGACGGCTACGTTCAGATCTCGAACATCTTTGCCGAGACGGCTGGCAACGAGTCCGAGCACGCCAAACTGTGGTTTAAGTATCTGCACGATGGCGCCGTTCCCGGCACTCTGGATAACCTGCGCGATGCCGCCGCGGGCGAGAACTACGAGTGGACCGAGATGTACGACGAGTTTGCCAAGACCGCCGATAAGGAGGGCTTTGCCGAGATCGCCGCGAAGTTCCGCGGCGTCGCTGCCGTCGAGAAGGCTCACGAGGAGCGCTACAACAAGCTCGTCGAGCGCATTGAGTCGGGTGAGGTGTTTGAGCGCGAGGGCGTAAAGGTGTGGAAGTGCCTGAACTGCGGGCACCTGCACGTTGGTGCCGAGGCGCCTGAGGTGTGCCCGGTGTGTAACCACCCGAAGGCGTACTTTGAGGAGCAGGTGGTGAACTACTAGCGCTTGGCGCTGGCTGCTGCGGAGCGCAGGGCGGGGAAATACCTTTCCCTCTCGCTCACGGCTCCGCAGGATCGCGCGAGGGAAAGGTATCTCCCCGCCCCGCGCCCCGGCGTTGGGTCGTCACGTGCTCGCTACTGAAAAGCTGATTAGAAGTTTGTGTGCCGCCTCTTTTGGGGCGGCACGTTTTTGTATGGGGCCAGTTGGGGCGGTGACGTTGCTTAGGGGGTACACTGGGTAGCGTTGGCTATTCGTTTCCTCTTGTGAGGTGTTGGTTATGGGTAAGAAATCTCGGGCTCGGGTGGCTGCTGCTGGGACTCGTAAGGATCCTGAGCGTCGGGTTGTTGAGGGCGGCAAGGCAGAGCGTGCCGATAAGAAGAAAGCCGGTGCGCATGCTCATCCTGAGTGGGCGCCTCATTTGAATTCGGCGAGTGAGGACTTGACTGCCAAGCTGTTCACGATGGTCGAGGTCATCTTGGGTGTGGTGCCCGTGGTGGTCATCGGTTTGTTCCTGGCCTCGAAGGACGCCACGAGCGTGGATAAGCTCACCGATGTCTTTTCGCAGGACCCCTCGATGGTGGTCACGTTTATCTCTGCGTGCCTGCAGCCGTTTGCGGCGTACATGCTATACATGGTCTATCGCAAATACTGCGAGGGCGACGCTGGTTTTGCCGCCGGCAACCTGATTGGCCTTCTGTGCTCCGAGATCCTACTGCTCAATATTCCGGGCGTGATTGGTATGGGTATTTTGCTGTGGCGTGTTTGGCGCAACGTCGCCCCGCACTTTGAGAGCTGGCTGTTTGAGCGTCGCGTAATGGGCGTGCTGGTCGACATCGCGGGCTCACTCGTGATCCTGGTCCTGGCGTTTATGTGTGCCACCGCATCTCGGGGCCTCGCGGGCATGTAGCCTGCCTTCGCCGACTTCGGAGCTCGGGGCGGGAGACCGTGTTGCCTTCCCTCTCCGCTCACGGCTTCGCAGGGTCGCGTTGAGGGAAGGCAACACGGCCTCCCGCCCCGAGCTCCGGCGTTGGGTCGTCGCGTGCTCACTGCAGAAAAGCTGATAATTAAGTTTGTGTGCCGCCCTTTTGGGGCGGCACGTTTGTTTATGTGGGGTCCCTGTCTTCACAATTTTCGTCAAGCTTTTGGTTAGATTTTGGTCAGTTGGCGTAAGGGTGGAAGGCCAAAAGATTGCTGGCGAAAAAAGCTCAGAGAAAGTGCTGGTAGGGGAGTTGTTGAGCTTTTCGACAGCTTTTGAGCAAAAGAAACTTTGTGGCTATTGCCAGCGATTGCGTTGTCGCGGTCATGGCGGTGCGGGATGCTGGTCGTAAGCGCCGAATGCCCCGATTTTGGAGGCCAACATGGATCTGTTTCTTGAGACTCCGCAGCAACAAGCTGAGCGCATGCTGCGTCAACAGCAACGACTCATGGAGATGCAAATGCAAGGGGTTGCCAACCAAGCGCCCGTGCAAAACGTCGTGCCCGCTGCTGTACCTGCAGCTGTGCCCGGGTGTGAATCGGCGCCAGAGGCCTATTCCGTACAGCAAGATTCATATGCGCAGGAGCTCGCGTTCGACAAGCATCGTGCGCGTCGCCGTCGCTGGGCCCAGCGCCTGCGTACGCTGGCGATGATCGTGCTCATCCCGTTGGGGCTTGCGGCCATCTTTCTGGCGTCATATGCCCTCACGTGCATCCTCAACGGCGCATCGCCCAACGAGGTACTTCAGCACTTGGCAGCTCTCGGCCAGCGCTTGGGGGATGTCGCAGCAACTATCCGCGCCAGCTGGGAGAGCTAGCAGACCAGCACCCATAGCGCAAAGGTAACTTGTCTGCGCTCGATTGGACATGAGCTGCGTTTGACAGGGTAAGATTAATCGCGGTTTTTGATTGGTGCTCGATTGGGTTTGTTGGGCGGAGTTTATGTCTGCTATTGATATTGTGCTTGTTGTGATTGCCTTGGTGGCGGTGGGGGTTGCTGTGGCTTGCGCCCTGCAGCTTAAAGGTCTTCGTGCCGAGCTGCGGGAGCGTGGCGACAGCGACGCCGAGACGCTCGCGGCGCTCGAGCAGGCCAACAGTACACTCGATACCCTCAACGTCGCGTTGGCCGAAACCCGACGCACCGCAAACGCCATCGCACAGCAGCAGACGACCGACGCCGCCGTGGAGCAGCAGCGCTACCTGACCATCGCGCGTGAGTTCTCGCAGGCGGGCGACCGTATGGATGACCTGCGCCGCGAGACGACCCAACAGCTCGGCGCCAACCGCGAGGGCATCGAGCAGCGCCTAGACAAGGTGCGCGAGACGGTCGATGCCCAGCTGGGCGCCATCCGCAAGGACAACAACGTGCAGCTCGATCAGATGCGCGCGACGGTGGACGAGAAACTCTCCCGCACGCTCAACGACCGTCTGTCGGCATCGTTTAAGCAGGTGAGCGACCAGCTCGAGGCCGTGTATAAGGGCCTGGGCGATATGCAATCTATCGCCACCGGCGTGGGCGACCTTAAACGCGTGCTGGGCAATGTCAAGGCGCGTGGCATTTTGGGCGAGGTGCAGCTGGGCGCGATCCTGGCGGACATCCTTACGCCCGACCAGTATCTGGAAAACGTCGCCACCAAGCCCGGCGCCTCGGAGCGCGTTGAGTTTGCCGTCAAGCTGCCGGTAGACGAGGGAGACCCCGTGCTGCTGCCAATCGACTCCAAATTCCCGGGCGATGCGTATGAGCATCTGCTCGACGCCCAGGAGTCGGGCGACGCGGAGGCCGTCGCCGCCGCGCGCAAGACGCTCGACACCATGGTGAAGCGCGAGGCAAAGGACATCTGCGAAAAGTACCTGAGCGTGCCCGCGACCACCAACTTTGGCATTCTGTTCGTTCCGTTTGAGGGCCTGTACGCCGAGGTCGTCACGCGCCCTGGGCTTATCGAGACCCTGGGCCGCGACTATCACGTCAACGTTGCCGGCCCCAGCACCATGGCGGCCATCCTCAACAGCCTGCAGATGAGCTACCAGACGTTTAGGCTGCAAAAGCGCACCGACGACGTGCTACGCGTGCTTTCCGCCGTCAAGGCCGAACTACCGCGCTATCAGGCGGCGCTGCGCCGTGCCCAGCAGCAGATCGAGACCGCGGGCAAAACGGTCGAGGGCATCATCACCACGCGCACCAACGTCATGGAGCGCAAACTCAAGGACATCGACGCGCTGGAAGACGCGCGGGAGGCCGACGCGATTTTGGGCTTGGAGTCCGCAGACCTGTCCGCAGACCAAAAAGACGAGGACTAGCTGCATCTGACGGCGGGGCGCCGGCGCAAGCACGGCGCGGGCGCTTTTCGCATCGCGCTTGCCTGAAGTGCGCTTCAATGTGCAACAATGACGTTTCGCCCTATCAGATGCGAAAGGAAGCCCATGTCTCAGAGAAGCACCAGTCCGCTCAGCCGCTCCACCGTGCGCCGCACGCTGCAGCGGTTTTGGGGTGTCACGCGCACACAGCCGCTGATTGTCTTTCTCTCGGTGCTCTCGTCGGCGGGCTACATCTTTTTGCTGACGTTTGCCAATACCTATGTGATGGCCCTCATTGTCGACCGCATTCAAGCCGGTCCCGTGGCGGGTGACCAGGTGTTTGAGGTCTTCGCCCCCTATATCCTGGCGCTCGTGCTCGTTAACCTGGTGGGTCAAATCCTCTCCAAGCTGCAGGACTACACCGTCTACAAGCTCGAGATTGCGGGCAACTATCACCTGGCGCGTCTGTGCTTCGACACGCTCTCCAACCAATCCATGACATTCCATACCAGCCGCTTTGGCGGATCGCTTGTGAGCCAGACAAGCCGTTTTATGAGCGGCTATACGGGCTTGGTCGACGTGACGGTGTATTCGCTCATCCCCACCATCACCTCGGTCATCTGCACCGTGGCCGCACTCGCTCCGGTGGTGCCCACATTTACCGTGATCCTGGTGGGCATCATGGTCGTCTACATTGCGTTTGTCTGGCTTATGTACAAGCGCATCATGCCACTTTCGGCCGCGACGTCCGCCGCGCAGAATAAGCTCTCGGGTGTGCTGTCCGATGCGGTCACGAACATCTTGGCCGTTAAGACCTGCGGGCGAGAGGACTTTGAACGCGATCTGTTCGATGCCGCCGACCGTGCCGCGCGCGATGCCGAAACGGTATCGATGCACGCCATGATGCAGCGCAACTTTACGACCTCGGGCCTTATCGTCATCACCATGGCCGTGGTGAGTGTGTTCGTGGCGGGCGGCAACGCGTGGTTTGGCATCTCGGCCGGCTCGCTCGTCATGATCTTTACCTACACCTATAACCTCACCATGCGTCTGAACTACGTGAGCTCCATGATGCAGCGCATTAACCGCGCGCTGGGTGACGCCGCCGAGATGACGCGCGTGCTGGACGAGCCGCGCCTGGTGGCGGACGACGAGCATGCTCCCGAGCTTAAGGTGGCCGAGGGCGCGATCGATTTTGAGCACTTGAGCTTTGCATACCGTGACGCCGCGGCGGGCGATAGCGTGTTCGACGACCTGACGCTCCATGTGCCGGCGGGCCAGCGCGTGGGCCTGGTGGGTAAATCGGGCTCGGGCAAGACGACGCTCACCAAGCTGCTGCTGCGCCTGGACGATGTTCAGGGCGGCCGCGTACTCGTGGACGGCCAGAACGTCTCGCGCTGCACACAGCAGAGCCTGCGCCGCCAGGTTGCCTACGTGCCGCAGGAGGCGCTGCTGTTCCACCGCTCCATTCGCGAGAATATCGCCTACGGCCGCCCCGACGCCACCGACGAGCAAATTCGTGAGGCGGCGCGCCTGGCCAATGCCCTGGAGTTTATCGACCGCCTGCCCCATGGCTTTGACACCATGGTGGGCGAGCGCGGCGTCAAGCTTTCGGGCGGCCAGCGCCAGCGCGTGGCCATTGCCCGTGCCATCCTCACCGACGCGCCGATTCTGGTACTCGACGAGGCGACGTCTGCCCTCGATAGCGAGTCCGAGGCGTTGGTGCAGGAAGCTCTCGAGAACCTGATGCGCGGCCGCACCTCCATTGTGGTGGCGCATCGCCTGTCCACCGTGGCGGCGCTCGACCGCATCGTGGTACTGGCGGATGGCGAGATCGTCGAGGACGGCACGCATGCGCGGCTCGTCGAGGCGGGCGGCGAGTACGCGAGCCTGTGGAGCCGTCAGACCGGCGCATTCTTGGAGGCGTAAACGTCTCGGACGTGGGACAATTGTGCCCATAAGTTTATTGTGCCGTTGAGCCGAGGAGTCGTTATGCCACGCGAGACCAATGCCGCCAAGCGCGAGCGCGCCATCGAGGTGTGTGAGCGCCTCAACCGTCGCTATGGCCCGGTCGAGTGCTTTTTGGACCACGAGAATCCCTTCCGCCTGCTGATCGCGGTGCTGCTTTCGGCGCAAACGACCGATGCGCAGGTCAACAAAGTGACGCCGCGGCTGTTTGCCCAGTGGCCCACGCCCGAGGCCATGGCCGGGGCGAGCGTAGCTGACGTGGCAGACACCATCAAGTCGCTCGGCTTCTACAAGAGCAAAGCCAAGCATGCCGTCGAGGCCGCGCAGATGATCGTCGCCGACTATGACGGCGAGGTGCCGGCCGACATGAAGGAACTCGTGAAGCTGCCGGGCGTGGGACGCAAGACGGCGAACATCGTGCTCAACGTGGGGTATGGCATCGTGGAGGGTATTGCGGTGGACACGCACGTCAACCGCATTGCGCACCGCCTGATGCTGAGTCCCAAGACGCATGCCAAGGAACCGCTCAAGACCGAGCAGGATCTGCTCAAGATTTTGCCGCACGAGTATTGGGAGTCGGTCAACCATCAGTGGATCACCTTTGGTCGCGAGATCTGCGACGCCCGCAAACCCAAGTGTGACGAGTGTCCGCTGGCAGATTTGTGCCCCAGCGTGCGCGTGGCGGGGTAGGGCGGAACGCATCTTCGTCTGGCGTTTTTTGCGGGGCTGGGTTTGCCCTTGAGCCGGAGTCCTCTCCATGCGCTACCATGACAGACAATGTATTTGACGTACGACCCGCCGAGCTTGCCCCGGCGGGCTTTTGGCGTTGCGATGCCGGAGGAACAGCATGCTCATTCACCGTATAGCCGCGCAGCTCTACACTGCCGAGGCGCTGCAGACCGTCGAGGCCGGACTCGATGCCGGCGAGGACGTGACGCTGGCCGTGTCGCAGTCGGGCCGCACGCTCATGGCGGCAGCTCAGTTTGCGCGCCGTCCGCGTCCCACGGTCTACATCGTGAGCGGCGAGGACGCGGCCGATCGCGCCGCGCGCAGCCTGGCCGCCTATGTGGGTCTGGCGCATGTGTGCCGCTTTCCCGAGCGCAAGGACTACCCGTGGCGCGAGCAGGCGCCCGACGATGCCGTGGTGGCGCAGCGCTGCGAGGCCCTGGGACGCATCGTGCGCGGTGACAACTGCATTATGGTTGCCTCGGCCCGCGCGTTGCTGCGTTGCGTGCCGCCAGTCGAGAGCCGCTACTGGGAGTCCACGACCTTTGCGGTGGGCGAGGAGATCCCTTTTGACGAGGTGCCGCAGCGCCTGGTGGGCATGGGCTATACCAATGCCGGTGTCGCCGACGCGCCCGGCCTGTTCCGCGTGCACGGTGATACCGTCGAGGTGTTCCCCGCGCAGGAGAAGGCACCCGTGCGCATTGAGTTCTTTGGCGACGAGATTGATCGCATCCGCCGCATGGTGAGTTCCACGGGGCAGACCATCGGCAACGAGGACAGCATCGAAATCTTTCCCTGCCGCGAGCTGGCGCTCACCGACGAGGCCGTTCACAACATGCACGTGGCGCTCTACCGCGCCAGCCAGGACGACAGTAAGCTGGCGGCGCTGCTCGAGATGGTGGATGCACGCATCGTCACGCCCGAGCTCGACCGCTTTTTGCCGGTGATGTACGGCCAGACCGTGAGCCCGCTGTCGCATGTGAGCGGCAAGGCGCTCGTGGTGCTGTCCGAGCCGCGCTCGCTGTTCGACGACTGCCTGCGCGCCTACGAGGATATCGAGGCACGCGCCGGCGAGGCGGGGATTGACCGCTTGGACGGTCTGTACGTGCGCGCCCAGCAACTCGACTTTGGTGCCCAGCAGCGCCTTAACTACGTGAGCTTGATTCGTGCCGGCGGTGCGGTGACGGCAGAGCTCAAGATTGAGCAGCCGGCCATCGCGGGCTCGGACAATCGCTTTATGACGCGCATCCAGGAGGTCGTGGGCAAGCGCTATGCCTGCGTGTTTGCCATCCCCGACCGCGGTGCGCGCGAGTCGATGGAGCTCACCTTTGGCGATGAGGGTATTACCTTTGAGGAGTCGCTGACGGCCGCGCCCGAAAACGCGGGCGCTATTGGCGACCGTGTGCGCGTGGCGGCGGCGGATTCTGCCGATCGTGCTGTCCGCCAGGATGCTCATGCTGCAATTCGCGAACGCAAGGCCGATGCGCTCAACGCCCGCTCGCTCGAGGCGGGTGCGGCCCAGGCTGCCGCCGGCGCCGCCGTGCCCACCATCTCGCGCGGGCGCGTGACCTTTGTGGACGCCGCCCTGCCGCAGGGCGTGGTGGTGCCCGATGCCAATCTGGCCGTTTTCTCGATCGCCGACCTCAACGCTCGCATGGACGCCAACCGCGCCCGCAGCCGCCGCAAGGTCGATATTACGCAGATCACCTTCCCCTTTAAGCCAGGCGACTACGTAGTGCATGCAACGCATGGCATCGCGCTCTTTAGCGAGATCGCGCGCCAGGAAGTGGGCGGCAAGGAGCGCGACTACTTTTTGCTGGAATATGCCGACGGCGACAAGCTCTATGTGCCGCTTGAGCAGGTCGACCGCATCACGCGCTATGTTGGCCCCGACGGCGACAAGCCGCGCCTGACCAGGCTCAACACCGCCGACTGGACGCGTGCCACCAACAAGGCGCGCAAGAACGCCAAAAAGCTGGCGTTTGACCTGGTCGACCTGTATACGCGCCGCTCGTCGATTACCGGTATCGCCTGCCCGCCCGATACGCCCGAGCAGATCGAGATGGAGCAGAGTTTCCCTTACGACGAGACGCGCGACCAGCTGGAGGCCATCGCCGACATTAAGGCCGACATGGAGGCGCCCAAGCCCATGGACCGCCTTCTGTGCGGCGACGTGGGTTTCGGCAAGACCGAGGTCGCCCTGCGCGCGGCGTTTAAGTGCGTGGACTCCGGCCGCCAGGTCATGGTACTCTGCCCCACGACCATTCTGGCCCAGCAGCACTACGAGACGTTCTTTGAGCGTTTTGCCCCGTTTGGCCTCGAGGTCGAGGTGCTCAGCCGCTTTCGCACGCCGGCACAGCAAAAGCGCGCGCTCAAGGCATTTGCCGAGGGCACGATCGACGTGCTCATCGGCACGCATCGTCTGCTTTCGGCCGATGTGAACCCCAAGAACCTGGGCCTGGTGATCATCGACGAGGAACAGCGCTTCGGCGTGCAGCACAAGGAGCAGCTCAAGAACCTGCGCGAGCAGATTGACGTGCTCACGCTTTCGGCCACGCCCATCCCGCGTACCATGCAGATGGCCACGAGCGGCGTGCGCGACATGAGCCTGATCACCACGCCGCCGACCGGGCGCCGTCCCGTGATCGTGCACGTGGGGGAGTACGACCCCGACGTGGTGAGCGCGGCGATTCGCCTGGAGGTGGGTCGCGGCGGTCAGGTGTACTACGTGTCCAACCGCGTCAAGACCATCGACGACGCTGTGGCGCGCGTTCACGAGGCCGCGCCCGAGGCGCGCGTGGGCGTGGCGCACGGCAAGATGAGCCCGCGCGAGGTCGAGGACGTGATGATTGAGTTCGCGACCAAAAAGATCGACGTGCTCATCGCCACGACCATCGTGGAGAGCGGCATCGACAACGCGACCGCCAACACGCTGATCATCGAGGACTCGCAGCGCTTGGGTCTGGCACAGCTCTACCAGCTCAAGGGCCGCGTGGGTCGCTCTGCCACGCAGGCCTACGCGTACTTTATGTTCCCGGGCGAGCTGCCGCTCACCGAGGAGGCCACGGCGCGCCTGACTGCACTTTCCGAGTTCCAGGACCTGGGCAGCGGCATGCGCATCGCCATGCGCGACCTGGAGATCCGCGGCGCCGGTTCGCTGATGGGTGCCGAGCAGCACGGCAACCTGTCGAGCGTGGGCTTTGACCTGTTTACGCAGATGTTGGGCCAGGCCGTGGCCGAGGCGCGCGGCGATGACGATGCCGGCGTGGAGGCGGCGAGCGTGGGCATCAACCTGCCGGCCGACTACTTCTTGTCCGAGGCGTACATGCCGGCGGTGGACCAGCGCGTGCTCGTGTACCGCAAGCTCGCGGCGGCTGAGGACCTGGAGAGTGTCGACGAGGTGCAGGAGGAGACCGAGGCCGCGCATGGTGAGCTGCCGCTGGCGGGACTCAACCTGTTCAACCGCGCGCGCATCCGCATTCGCGGCGAGCGCCTGGGGCTCGAGAGCGTCACGCTCAGCGGTGGGCGCATTACCTTCCTGGGGGTTGACGTTCCCAAGAAGGTAGCCTTTGAGTTCAAGAATCGCTATGGCGCGGTGAACTTCCCCAAGAGCCGCAAGCTGTCGGTGCCCTACAAGGCGGGCGCCGGTGCGGGCAGCGGCCTGGGCCGAGGTCTCGACGCCAACGACGGCACCGGCCCGGTGGCGGCCGCGCTCATGCTGCTGCAGCAGTTGGGCGTCAGCGATGACGACTAATGGGTCGACGCTGCAAACACCCCATTTGGGCAATCTGACCCTCACTTGTCGGTCGCGTACGCAAGTACGCTTCCCTCCTCCTCCGGGTCACCTTGCCACAAATGGGACGTTTTCGCTCACTTATGCTCAACCAGTAAGGGAATATATGGGACAAAGACATCAGCGGCTCTTTGTCCCGCCACGTTGCAGGTTGATTCCAGCCCCATCGAAAGGAAAGCATGTTCGGATATATCTATAAGAAAGATGTCGCCATTATCGCGGTTGTCCTGTGCCTTTGTCTGGGCGTGGGCAGTTTCTTCGATTATCAGATCTCGAGCGCGCTGTTCAACATCGGCAGCATGTACGGCCGCTTTATCGAGGCCGCCGGCGAGCTGCCGTTTGAGCTGACGGCGAGCGTCGCGGGCGTTATGCTCGTGCGCGCGGTGCGTCCCGACTCCAGGGGGAGCAAATGGCTCGCCGTGCTCGGCATCCTCGTCAACGTTGGCCTGGCCGGCTGCGAGATCGTCTCGTCCCTGAAGGTTGGCGGCAAACTCATCGCTGTCCAGTTGGTGCTGACGTTTGTGCTGGTCATCGCTGCCAACCTTGTCGTCTATCGCCTCACGCGCGACACCGACTCCGACGAGCTCACGCGCTGGGCGCTGATGGTGCTTGCCGTGTGGGTCGCTCAGGCCATCATCCTCAACGTGGTTGTCAAGCCGCTGTGGTCGCGCCCGCGCATGCGCGTGATCGAGGTCACGCCGGGGCTCAATTTTCAGCCGTGGTGGGTGATTGGCAACCCCGACAAGTGGAGCTATATTGCGGCCGGCGTAATCAAGGACGGCTTTAAGTCGTTTGCGAGCGGACACACGGCGCACGCGGCGATCGGTCTTATGCTTGCCGGGCTTCCTGCGGCGTCCTTTAAGGAAAAGCCGTCGCGCCGTCGCGTGGTCTTTTGGACGGCGGCTGCGGTTGCGGCGCTCGTCGCCTTTGGCCGCATTGTGATCGGTGCGCACTTTTTGACTGACGTGAGCTGCGGCTTTGCCCTGGTGCTGGCACTTGAGTGCCTTGCCGCGCGCATTGCCTATCCGGGCGGCGTACAATAGCGGCGTTTAAATCATCGGGCCCATGCCCGGCTAGAGAGGATTGCCATGCTCGCGTTCAACAACGACTATTCCCACGGTGCTCATCCGGCAGTGCTGCAGGCGCTCGTCGATACCAACATGGAGCCACAGCCCGGCTACGGTACCGATGCGCACACCGAGCGTGCCAAGCAGCTGATTCGCGAGGCCTGTCAGGCCCCCGATGCCGACGTGTTCTTGCTGGTGGGCGGCACGCAGGCCAACGCGACGGTGATTGACATGCTGCTCGCGCCCTACGAGGGCGTCGTTGCCGCCGAGACCGGCCATGTCGCCTGCCACGAGGCGGGCGCCATCGAGTTTGGCGGCCACAAGGTGCTCACCATCCCCGGCTACGAGGGCAAGATGCACGCCGAGGATCTCGAGAACTATATCCAGGTGTTCTACGAAAACGAGAGCTACGAGCACACGGTGTTCCCGGGCGCCGTGTACGTGAGTCTATCGACCGAGTACGGCACGCTGTACTCCAAGGCCGAGCTCGCGGCGATTCACGCGGTGTGCCAGAAGCGCGAGATTCCGCTGTTTGTGGACGGTGCTCGTCTGGCCTATGCACTGGCGGCCGATGAGTGCGACATTACCCTGCCCGAGCTGGCGCAGCTGTGCGACGTGTTCTACATCGGCGGCACCAAGTGCGGCGCGCTTTGCGGCGAGGCTGTGGTGTTCTGCGGCATGCACGCTCCGGCGCATCCCATTCCGCGTATTAAGCAGCACGGCGCGCTGTTGGCCAAGGGCCGCCTGACGGGCGTGCAGTTTGAGGCGCTCTTTACCGATGGCCTGTATTTTGAGATTGGTCGACAGGCGATTCAGACGGCCCAGGCGCTGCGTCGTGTGCTGCACGAGCGCGGCTACCAGTTCTTTTTGGAGACGCCCACAAACCAGCAGTTCGTGATTCTGCCCAACGAGGACATGGCCCGCATTCGCGAGCATGCGGCGATCGAGTACTGGGAAAAGTACGACGATACCCACACGGTGGTGCGCTTTTGCACCAGCTGGGCCACGACGCAGGAGGACATCGACGCGCTGGCGGCTGTCCTGTAGCCTGATGTAATGACGAGGGGCCGCCTTGCGCTGGGTTTGGCGCAAGGCGGCCTTTGTTTTTGAGAGAGAAGGGTTGTATGACCGAGATGTCCGAGCCGGCGATTCGCCTGGCGACGCCCGAAGACGCGCCGGCGTTGCTTGCCATCTATGAGCCGTATGTGCGCCAGACGGCGATTACCTGCGAATACGAGGTGCCGAGCGTTGGGGAGTTCGCCGGGCGCATCGAGCGTACGCTCAAGCGCTATCCGTATCTGGTGATGGAGCTGGACGGGCGTCCGGTAGGCTATGCCTATGCGAGTCCGCTCAACAGCCGCGAGGCATACGACTGGTCGGTCGAGACGTCGATTTACCTGGCACGCGACGTGCGCCACGGCGGGCTGGGCCGCAAGCTGCACGATGCGCTCAAGCAGTGCCTGATCGCGATGGGCATCACCAACATGTGCGCGCTCATCGCCGTGCCGCACGACAAGGACGACGAGTATCTAACGCACAACAGCCAGGACTTCCATGTCCATATGGGATATCGCTTGGTGGGTGCTTTCGACCGCTGTGCCCAAAAGTTCGGCCGCTGGTACGACATGTGCTGGATGGAGCTGGTCCTGGCCGAGCGCACCCCCAACCAGCCCAAACCAACCTGGTTCCCCGACCTTCCCGCCTAAAACCACCACGAAGGTGCCTGTCCCTTTGTGGTGGTTAGCCGATGGGCTCGGTGTATTTGGCGCGGTCGGTGCGTTGGATGCGCTTGGAGACATGGAGCGGACGGCCGTCGGTGTCGTAGACGTAGTCGGTGATCAGGATCAGCGCCTGCCCGCGCTCGACGTTGAGCAAAAATGCCTCGTTTTGCGACGCATAGCACACCTCAAAGGTCTTATGCCCCTGCGCCGGCGCGCGATGGAACTCCTGGCGCAGCGTGGCGTAGAGCGAACCGTTGATATCGCGATCGATGAGCGACCCAAAGCTTGGCGGCAAATAGGTGGTCTCCAGGCACAGTGGCGCATCGTCCAGGTAACGCAGGCGGACAAGTTTGACAAGCTTGCTGCCCACGCTAGCGTCAAAGAACTTGGCCACGCTGCCCATTGCTTTGGCAAAGCCCGAGTCCACCGTGCGCGTGGTGGGCTTCATACCCTGGCCTTCGACCTGCTTGGTATAGCTCGAAAACACCAGGTTGTTCTCGTGGAGCGCCGGTGTGTCGGCCACAAAGGCGCCGCGCCCGCGCTCGGTTCGAATCAGGCCCTCGTCAACAAGCACCTTAAGGGCATGGCGCACGGTGCTGCGCGACAGGCCCGATTCGTCCATGAGTTCCATCTCGGACGGCAGTTTATCTCCGCGGGCGTAGGTGCCGGCGGCAATGCGGTCGCGAAGCGTTGCCGCCAGACGCTCGTATTGGGTCAAGTTCTTTTTCGACGAAGTGCTCATGCGAACAACCTGTATCTAACTTGTATGCTTACAGAACCAAGCATGTATCCAACATGACAACAAAACCGCTGGTAATGGCTTGCCGAAAACTTTACCAGCAAAAATTTCTAAGACAAATATAGCATACAACTAGTCGACATAACCAAAACATGTATGTAACTTGTATGCCATCGAGAGCATCAAACGAGAAGAAAGGCTGATGCACGATGACTACTCAGGAACAGGTTAAGGACGTCGTCTCCCAGGTTTTGGCTGACAAGGCAGACAAGGGCGGCATCAAGCGCGTCGTGTGGATTGGCGCCGGTGGATCCAACGGCGGCAACTATCCTGCCCAGTACTTTATGGAGCACGAGGCCACGCAGGTCGTGAGCTCCAGCTACACCAGCAACGAGTTCGTGCACGCCACGCCTGCCTACGTCAACGAGAACACCCTGGCCGTCGTCGTGTCCATGCGCGGCACCAAGGAGACCATCGTCGCCGCCCAGGTCGCCAAGAACCACGGCGCCAGCACCATCGCCATCTATGTTGACGAGTCCGCCCTCACCGAGGTCTGCGACTACAAGATTCAGTACGACAGCCTGGCCGTCGACGAGTCCTGCATGGGCCGCACCAACTCCGCCGTCGTGACCATGATCGCCATGGAGCTCACGCAGCAGACCGAGGGCTATGCCGAGTACGAGACCGCTATGGCCGCCTTCGACCTGGTCGATCCCATCTATCGCAAGGCCGTCGAGTACACCCGTCCGCTCGCAGCCAAGTGGGCCGAGCAGAACGCCGACAAGCCCTGCATCAACGTTATGGCTCAGGGCCCGCTCTTTGGTGCCGCCTACGTCTTTAGCATCTGCAACGTGCAGGAGATGCTGCAGATCGACTCCTGCACCATCAACACCTGCGACTTCTTCCACGGCCCCTTCGAGATCCTGGACAAGCGCACCTCGCTGTTCCAGCTCATCAGCGTCGGCCGCAGCCGCTGCAACGACGAGCGCGGCATCCGCTTTGTCAACCAGTACGGTGGCGAGCGCGTCTATCAGCTCGACGCCAAGGAGCTCGGCCTCAACGACATCAAAGACAGCGTGAGCGAGTACTTCAACCACCTGATCTTTGCCCCGATCCTCAACAACGTCTACATGCGTGCGCTCTCTGCCGTTACCCACAAGGACTACATGACGCGCCGCTACATGTGGAAGCTGGATTACTAAGGGATAGAGCGGCCTAACAGCCCGATACCCCTCATGAGTTGCGGTGGAATAGTTCCTGTTTGGGAGCGTGAAGTCTCTGTTTGAGAACTATTTCACCGCAACTGCTAGAGCGGCACTTGGGGACGTTCCCTTTCTGCCGGCAGTTAGGGACGTTCCTTTTGTGCCGGCAGTTGGGGACACTCCTTGTGTCGAGAGATTTCCCGTTCGCCGATTTGTGCCTTGAAAAATGTATATAACGACTATAACGTAGCATGAAACATATTGGAAATAATACTGAGGAGGCTGCGTTGAAGAGGAGCAATCTGGGCTATGTGCTGGTGCTGATCGCCGCGCTTATGTGGGGCAGCATCGGAATCTTTGTAAACGGCATCTCGGCCATGGGCGTTTCGTCCCAGAGCATGGCTGCCTTTCGCTTGTTGGTCGGAGCGCTTATCTTGGCGCCGGTCCTGATGTTTATGGGCTGCCGTCCGGGTGAGGGGTCTACCGTGGTTCAGGGTCCGCTGACCCTGTTCAAGGCAAGCCCTAAAGAGCTTGTTTCCTGCGCGCTTGTCGGTATCGTCGGTTTGGCTGCCGCCAACACCTGCTATTACGAGTGCATGCGCGAGGTGGGCATGTCCACGGCATCGGTGCTGCTCTACACGTCGCCGGTGTTTGGCGTCGCGCTCGGCCGCGTCCTTTATCGCGAGGACGTGACCCTCAACAAACTCATCGCCATTGTCTTTAACATCGTTGGCTGCGTGCTTGCGGTGACCAATGGCGACCTTTCCGGTTTTCATTTTTCGGTTTGGGGCGTCACGTCGGGCGTGATTGCAGGCCTTTGTGGTGCGTCGCTCGCGGTGTTTAGCCGGATAGCAACCAAGACGGTCCACCCGCTGGCTGTCACGTTTTGGGGCTTTGTTTTTGGCGGTGCGGTTATGGCAGCTATTGCGGCTCCGTGGCCGGATGTCGCCGCGGCAATGTCGCCACAGCTGCTGCTGCTGTTCCTTGGCTTTGGACTCATCCCCACAGCTGTGGCTTACATCTTATATATGCAGGGTCTGTCCATGGGGCTCGAGACGTCGAAAGTTCCCGTCGTAATGTCATTCGAGACAGTCGTCACCGTACTGCTGGGCATTGGTGTCTACGCCGAGCCCGCCGGCGCGATCAAAGTTCTGGGCATCGTTTTGGTGCTCGCGTCCATCGTGATTATGAACACCGACTTTTCCAAGCTGCGCAACAGTGTGTTTGTCGGTCATGTCGTTGAGAGCATGACCTTTAAGCCCAACGCGTGGTGGACGGAGAAATCGCAGGACATGGATCTGTTCCGCGAGCGCACGGGCATTGCGCTGGAGCCCACCGTGCAGGAAAGCCCCTGGTACTTCGTGCGATAGGGGGTTGCGCGCGGCGTCCGACCTGGGGTTATCCAGCCAGCGCCGGCCTACCCAAGACCATCGTTTCGATTGCGTTAAACCCGCCAACGGTCGTTTTTCACCCGCGAACGGTTTATATACTAATTATCAATATAAGCAACGTATAAGACGTTATAATGACCATAACGAAAAGGAGGAGGCAAGATGAATCAGATCATTCTCGCATCTCATGGCGGCCTGGCCGCAGGCGCCAAAGACACGCTCGAGATGGTTCTCGGCGACGTGTCGAACGTCCACGTCGTGTCGCTTGCTCGTGACGACAAGGAGCCCATCACCAATAAGGTTGAGGCTATGATCGCCACGTTCAACGCGGACGACACCGTGTATGTGCTAACCGATATGCTCGGTAGCTCGGTCAACAACAACATGGTCGAGCTTTCCAAGAACGGCACGAAGTTCACGGTTGTCAGCGGTTTCAACATCCCGCTGGCGCTCACGCTTGCCATGAGCCCCGCCCCCGTCAAGGGTGCCGAGCTCGCAGCCCTCATCAACGAGGCCCGCACCGGTCTGACCAACCCCAACGCACCGGTCGAGGCCGCCGCGGCTCCCGCCAAGAAGGCCAAGGCATCCCGTCACAGCTCCGGTCCCGCCAAGATCGTCCTCGCACGTCTTGACTACCGTCTGCTGCACGGCCAGGTCGTCTTTACCTGGACCACCAAGGTTCAGGCCGAGCGCATCATCGTCGTCGACAACGCTGCCGCCAACGATGACATCAAGAAGGGCGCTCTTAAGCTGGCCAAGCCCCAGGGCGTGCGCCTGAACGTCTTCACCGTCGAGCGTGCCCTCGCCAAGATGGACAAGCTCAACACCCTCGGTGAGCGCGTCATGTTCGTCTTTGGCAACACGGCCGAGATGCTGCAGTTCTGCCAGGGCTACAAGCTCGACGCCATCAACCTGGGCGCCACCGCCAACCACGACGGTGCCGATCAGATTGGCGGCAAGGACAGCTCCGTCTTCCTCGACGCCACCCAGAAGGCCGACGTCAACCAGCTGCTCGACATGGGCATCAAGCTCTATGTCCAGCAGACCCCTACGTATCAGAGCGTCGACATCGACGCCAAGCTGTAATCAACCAGGCTTTTGCCTGACTGAAAGGAGAAGGGTATGAATACGTTCATCAGTGCGGTGCTCGTCGGCCTCGTCGGCGTGTTCTGCATGTGGGACTCCCGCCTGCTCGGTCGTCTTAACTTCGAGCAGCCCCTCGTTGGCGCTACGCTCGTCGGTCTGCTGCTGGGCGATGTGCCCACCGGCCTTGCCGTCGGTGCCGCCGTCGAGCTCGTGTCCATGGGCCTGGTGCAGGTCGGCGCCGCCGTTCCGCCCGATATGGTCCTGGGCGGCATCGTGGCCGCTGCCTTTGCGTGCCTGACCGATGCTTCTGCCGAGACCGCCATGACGATCGCCATCCCGGTTGCCGTCCTGGGTCAGCTCCTCGGCATCGTGTTCCGTTCCATCATCGCCGCCCTCACCCATGTGGCAGATAACGCGATCGATAACGGAAAGTTCAAGACCGCCTACCGTATGCACATCTGCGCCGGCTCCGGTCTGTACGCTGTCATGTACTTCCTGCCGATCTTCCTCGCCGTCTTTGTTGGTACCGACCTGGTTCAGGCCATCGTCAACATGGTTCCCGAGTGGCTGTCCACTGGTCTTAACGTTTCGACCAAGATCATGACCGCCTACGGCTTGGCCCTGCTGCTCACCATGATGATCAAGAAGGGTATGACTCCGTTCCTGTTCATCGGTTTCCTGCTCGCCGCTTACCTCAACCTGTCCGTCATCGCGGTCGCTCTGATCGGTGTGTGCCTGGCTGTCGTCTTCATGGGCTTCAAGTTCAACGGTTCCCATGCAGCCGCCGGTGTCGATTCCGACTACGATCCGCTCGAAGACGACGAAGACTAAGGAGGAACACACTATGGCAACCGCAACCAAGGACGTGTCCCTGAACAAGAAGGTCAGCCAGTTCTTCTGGCGCTCCTGGGCCATCCAGGCCTCTTGGAACTACGAGCGTCAGATGAACATGGGCTTCCTCTACGGCATGGTTCCCACGCTCGATCGCCTCTATCCGGATGAGTCCGACCCCAAGCAGCTCGCTGCTAAGAAAGAGGCTTACCACCGTCACATGGCGTTCTACAACTGCACCCCGCAGACGAGCGCTTTCATCCTGGGCCTCTCCGCCTCCATGGAGGAGGAGTACGCCAAGGATCCCGAGAACTTCGACCCCGATTCGATCAACGCGGTCAAGACCTCCCTCATGGGTCCGCTTTCCGGCATCGGTGACTCCTTCTTCCAGGGCACCATCCGCGTCATCGCCTTTGGCCTGGGCGTTCAGCTGGCTCAGCAGGGCTCCATCATGGGCCCGATCCTGGCCGTGCTCATCTCCATCGTCCCCTCTGTGCTGATCACTTGGTTCGCAGCCAAGATGGGCTATCAGGGCGGCCACGAGTACCTGAGCAAGCTTCAGGGCGGCGACCTCATGGAGAAGCTCATGTATGTCTGCGGCATCGTGGGTCTTATGTCCGTGGGTGGCATGATCGCTACGCTGATCGGCGCCACCACCCCGCTGCAGTTCGCTGAGGGCACCGTCGTGATTCAGGACATCCTGGACGGCATGATGCCCCAGATGATTTCCCTCGGCCTCACCGGCCTTATGTACTGGCTCATCAAGAAGAATGTCAACACCGGTTGGCTTCTCGTGATCGCCATCGTGGGCGGCATCGCCCTCTCCGCGGCCGGCATCCTGGCCTAGTCGCGACCAAGCGTCTAACCGCTTTCCCCCGGGGGCCTGCCTGGCATCCCATACCCCAGGCAGGCTTCCATCCCTAAATGTGTCAAAGGGACAGTTCCTTTGACACATCCTCAACGGGCCGGCGACTCGGTCCAAACCACGGTAACCCTGCGAGCGCCCGGCAATGTGGCGCCGCAAAAATCGAAAGGAATGTGTCAGATGTACGAGATCGACCTTAACCTCCCTAAGCAGATCGTCGCTGACGTCCTGTCCAACCACGAGATCCACAGCGTCGCTTTCGTCGGCTGCGGTGCTTCCATGTCCGACCTGTACCCCGCCAAGTACTTCCTGGCCAACAACACGGACAAGCTGAACGTTCAGATCTTCACCGCTAACGAGTTCAACTACGACACGCCCTCCTGGGTCAACGAGCACACCTTCGTGATCACCTGCTCCCTCGGTGGCTCCACGCCCGAGACCGTCGAGGCCAACAAGACCGCCAAGAAGCACAACTGCCCGGTCGTCTCCCTCACCAACAAGGCTGGCTCCGCTCTGACCGTCGACGCTGATTACGTCATCGTTCACGGCTTCCACGCCAACTTCGCTGCCAAGTGCGAGAAGCCCGGCTACGCCATCGCTCTTGCTGTCGAGATCCTTCAGCAGACCGAGGGCTATGACCACTACGAGGACATGATCACCGGCCTCACCAACGTCTTCGAGCTCTGCGAGAACGCCGCTCAGCACTGCAAGAAGCTCGCCAAGAAGTTCGCCGAGGACTTCAAGGACGACAAGATGATCTACTTCATGGCTTCCGGTGCCTCCGAGAAGATGGCTTATTCTCACGCCGCCTTCCTGTTCACCGAGATGCAGTGGATCGACGCCGCCGCCTACAACACCGGCGAGTACTTCCACGGCCCGTTCGAGGTTTCCACCGAGGGTAAGCCCTACGTCTTCTTCATGTCCGATGGCGCCACCCGTCCGATGGACGCCCGCGCCCTCACCTTCCTTGAGCGCATGGGCGCCAAGGTCGCCCTGATCGACTCCAAGGACTACGGCCTGGCTGACGCCGTGCCCGCGAGCGTCGTCACCTACTTCAACCCGCTGCTGCACCTCGCCGTTATGCGCGAGTACGGCAACCAGATCGCCGAGGCCCGTCAGCACCCGCTGACCATGCGTCGCTACATGTGGAAGCTTTCCTACTAATCACAAGTAAGTAGGCCTTACGGGTTGATTGAGAGGGGATGGGGTTTGCGCCCCGTCCCCTTTTTGCTTTGGGGGCGTGTCTGTCGCGTCATAAAACCCCAGATAAAACCTACCAAAATAAACCTGTCCCTTTTTGGCAGGTGGGAGGAGATGCGTATGATCAAGGCAGTGCTGTTTGATATGGACGGCGTGTTGGTCGATACCGAGTGGTTCTACAACCGTCGTCGCGTGGCGTTTATGGAAGAGAAGGGGTTCCACTTTGACGAGATCCCCGATCTTTCGGGGTCTAACGAGCCTGCCATTTGGGAGGCACTGGTGCCCGACGATGTTGAGCTGCGCGAGCGCCTGCGCGTGGAGTACAAGCAGGTTTATAGCCCGGACCATCCCGTTCCGTATGCCGAGCTGCTCAACGAGCAGACGGAGCCGGTGATGCGCAAGCTGCACGAGCGTGGCGTGAAGTGTGCCATCGCGAGCTCGTCCTATCGCGAGTTGATCGACGAGCTGGTGGAGATTGCCGGTATCGCCGACGTGTTGGACTACACCATCAGCGGTCACGAGTGCAGTGCGTTTAAGCCCGACCCCGAGATCTACCTGCGTGCCATGGAGGCGCTAGGGGTGGAGCCTGCCGAGTGCCTGGTTATAGAGGATTCGCCTTTGGGCATCGAGGCTGGTAAGCGCTCCGGCGCCCGCGTCCTGGCGCTGCGTCCGCACGAGGGTGTCAACCTCGATCAATCGCGAGCCGATGCCGTTATCGATAATCTGACCGACATTTTGGCCGCTTTGTAGCGTCAATCCGCCGCGAGAAGCACTGATTCACGCGTCTTTTGCTGCGGATTGGCTTAATTTGTCATCTATTTGGATCCGTTTGGCTTCGATTCGGACTAAGTGAGTAGACTTTTTGGTGCAAGACGAGCACAAAGCGCATCTGCTCTAGTAAAACCGCAGGTCACAGGGGTGGCGGTTTTGGGTGTGCTCTGCAGGTCGCGTAAAGTCTACTCACTTGTTATTTGGGCCTTTGGTCGTGGGGTTGCTGGTCCCGCTTTGGTTGTCGAGGGAGGGTGAATTGAAGCGCCCCCGCATGCTCCGTGCTACAATCGCCGACATGCCTCACAACCAGATTTGCCTTCGAAAGGAGCCCGCGTGGCGAACGCCATCGATCAGCTCACGGACCGCGTGCTCGTGCTCGGCCGCCTTACCATCGTCCGCCGCGCCATTACTGCCGTGGCGGTCACGATTTCCGCCGTTCTCCAGACATTCCTGATCCAGGCGTTCATTCAGCCCGCCGACCTGCTTCCGAGCGGTCTTACCGGCGTTGCGGTCCTGCTCGATCGCGTTACCTCGCTGGGTGGCGTTCACATCGATATTTCGCTCGGCATGCTCGCGCTCAACATCCCCGTGGCGCTCCTATGTTGGAGCGGCATCAGCAAGCGCTTTGTCATCTTCTCGATGATGCAGGTCGTGCTCTCGTCGCTGTTCCTCAACATCTTTCACTTCGCTCCGTTTTTGGGCGACAAGATCATGCTCATCATTTTTGGCGGCGTGGTCTCGGGTCTGGGCGCTGCCATCGCGCTAAAGTCCGGCGCATCCACTGGCGGCACCGACTTTATCGCGCTGTGGGTTTCCAACCACACGGGCAAGACCATCTGGGGCGTCATCTTTGGTTTCAACTGCTTTATCCTGGCGATCTTTGGCTTTATGTTTGGCTGGGACAAGGCGGCGTATTCCATCGTGTTCCAGTTTATTTCGACCAAGACCATCGACAGTTTCTATCGTCGCTACGATCGCGTGACACTGCAGATCACGACGCGTAAGGCAGACGAGGTCATGACTGCCTACGTAAACCATTTTCAGCACGGCATTAGCTGCGCCGAGGTCGTCGGCGGATACAGCCGCGAAAAGATGTACCTGCTGAACACCGTTGTCTCGACCTACGAGAGCCAGGACATTATCAAGCTGGTGTGCGATGTTGACCCCGGCGCCGTGATCAACGTGTTCCACACGCTCAACTTTGTGGGCGGCTGGTGGGGCGGTCATGTCGACGAGCCCATGCCCACGGCCGTTCCCGATCCCGACAAGCCCGCACGCATGGCCAGCAGGCAGGCGCGCCTCAGCGAGCAGGACAGCCTGCAGCAGGACGACGGCAGGTAGAGTGTTGGCATTTTGCCGGCACGGCGCAATCCTGTCCGCTTGAGCCTCCCGAAAGCCTCGCTGCTTTCGGGAGGCCTTCGTTTGCCCAGATAAAACCTACCAAAATGAAGCTGTCGCTTTTTGGTAGGGAGGGTGTATCGTTTTATCATTATGAGGTAACATGAAACTAGACGTTATATACGTATTAGTTATTTCGATATTTCGATAAGAGTGATTAGATATGCCTACACCCAAAAATGCACCGCTTTACCAGCAGATTTATGACGAAATCAAGGATGCGATCGAGAAAGGTGTTTATGCACCCAAGGAGCGTATTCCGTCCGAGCTTGAGCTAGCCGAGCAGTACGACGTGAGCCGCATTACGGTGCGCCGCGCCGTCGAGGAGCTGTGCTCCGATGGCTACCTGGTTAAGCAGCAGGGCCGTGGCACCTTTGTCTCCACGCCGCACATCAACCGCCAGTTCCACGCTTCGACGCTGCAGACGTTTACCGCGCTGTGTGCCGATAATGGCATGAAGGCGGGCGCACATGTGGTCGATCGCCAGATTGTGCCGGCACGTCAAAACGAGATGGAGTTCTTTGGCCTGCAGAAGGACGCGCTGCTGCTGCATATCAAGCGCGTGCGTACGGCCGACGGTGAGCCCATCTTTGAGGAGAACATTTTTGTGCCGTTTGACGCCTACCGTGAGCTGTTGACGGCCGATCTTGAGGACAAGTCGATTTTTGCCGAGGTCGAGCGTGTTGGCGGAACGCCGATTGTCTCGGTTGGCTACCGCACGGTCGAGGCCGTTCGTGCCAATACCGAGCAGGCGGCCGAGCTGGGCATTGCTCCGCACGATCCGCTGCTCAACCTGCGTGCCGGCTTCACGGGCCCCAATGGCGAGCCGGTCCTGATGGGTAAGCAGTACTACGTGGGATCGCGCTACGTTATGGTCATGTAGGGTTGGTTCCGCCGTTCTAACGAACGGCGGACCGGTTGACGCTGCAAGCCCGCCAGAGCGGCAATCTGCCTTTCAACTTCGGCGGCATGACCAGAAGGTCAATGCCGCCTCGTTTCAAGGCACCTTGCTCGCTCTGGCGGGCTTTCGCTCATATGACCCAATCCGCTGTCAAGAGCCACAATGGCCCCGCCGACCGCTTGCAATCGGTCGGCGGGGCCTGCCGTTAACCCGTCCCGGTCCGCCCCCGGCATGTCATCGACGCCTTCGGCTCAGTCTCATATCCGCGGATACCGTTCTGCCGGCCCGCACTCCATTCCTTCGGCGGGGTTCCCCAAGTCTGTCGAGGCGCATGCGGAGGGCTCCGCGCGCACAGCGAAATAGGGGGTATCCCCGAAGGCCGCCCGGCTCGCCGGGACGGGGGCTGTGTCTATTCCGCGCCCTCCCGGCACATCATGCCGAGGGCCCAGAGCCACCTCACGAGCTCGGCCGCGGTGGCCGCGTTGGCCTTCGCCGCGGGCATGCCGCGGGCGAGCATCTCCTCGCGCCGCCGCAGGAGCCGCTCGGACCCCTTCCTCCCGTGCATCCTTATCTCGAGGGGCACGCCCGTGTCCCTCGGCATGAGCTTCGGCTGGTGCCGTGCCGCGGCGTAGCACCATGAGCCCTCAACGGCCAGCTTCCTCACGAGCGCGTTGCCCGCACCGCTGATGCCTCCGAGCCGCACGGAGTCGCCACTCGACCTCTGACTCGGCGCGAGGCCGAAATAGGCCGTGACCTGCCTTCCGGAACGGAACCTCGTGAAGTCGCCGACCTCGGCCGAGAAGGCTGCGGCCAGCGCGAA
>NZ_JAQLDQ010000023.1 GCF_028209395.1 Collinsella aerofaciens | reverse complement strand
GCAAATGGCGGGATTGCGTTGGCATGATTGGTTGTTGAGCGTTGGTCAAAATGGTTGTTTTTACAGTAGCGCTAACACCCCGAACACGTCAGGTAGTGCCACGCGGCCTCGACCAGCGTCTTCCTCAGGTGCTTGTTGCCGGCCTTGGTGATCGCGCCCCTGCGGTCGCTCTCCCCGCTGGAGTGCTCGGAGGGCGTCAGGCCGACCCACGCGGCGAACGAGCGGGCGTTCCTGAACCTGGAGAACTCGCCGGCCTCGAACACGAGGTCGGCGGCGGAAGCGGTGTCGACGCCCTTGAGGCAGCGCAGGGAGTCGACCCTCTTCCGCCACCTGGGCTTGCGGGCCTCGGCCTCGACGAGCCCCTCGAGCCTCGCCTTCTCCTCCGCAGCCCGCCTGACCGCGTCGACGTAGTAGGCGAGCGCGTCGTTGTCGGCCCCCTCCGCGAACCTAATCGACTCGATCCAGGACCAGTGCGCCCGGGTCCAGTTGCCCTTCCTGCGGCCGGTGGGCGTCCTCTCGTCGAAGACGAGCCCGTGCCTTAGCAGGAACTTGGAGAGCCGCTGCTTCGAGCGCGAGAGGTCGTCCCTCGCGTCCTCGAGCGCCCTGGTCAGGTCGCGGGCGGCCTCGCACTCGTCGTCGGGGACCCACACCTCGACCACGTTGCCGACCGACAGCATGCGGGCGAGGAACTCGGCGTCGTTGCGGTCGTTCTTCCTGCGCCTGTCCGCGCTGGGCTTGATCATCTTCGAGACGGCGCCGACCACGCAGTCGACCCCCAGGCCGGAGAGCCTCTTCTGCAGGTCGAAGCCCGTGACCCCGGACTCGTACACGCACCTGGCCCCGGGGTCCACGGAGCGTACCCACTCCGCGACGGCGCCGGCGTCGTAGCCGAAGGTCGCGGCGCGCACCTCCCCGGTCATGACGTCGAGGGAGACGGCCTTTATCGAGCGGGCGTGGACGTCGAGGCCGACGAAGGTGGTAGTATCGAGCATGGGAGCCCCTTCCATGAATGCGGCGTGGCCGCCGCGGCTGAATTAGACACTCACCATTGTCGGCCTAATCCGCGGTCTTTCATGCAGCAGGGGCTCTCAATGTTTTATGTCCTGCTCATATCGTCTGTGCCGGCAGTTAGGGACAGCCCTTGCCGATTCGATTGTTGAATATCTCCGTGACTACTTTACAGTTCCAGTGCCTCGGCGACTTCGGCTGCGCAGGCCAGGGCATCGGCCATGGCACTCACCACGAGCGAGCTGCCGTTGCGGGCATCACCCGCCACATACACCGGCGCGGCATCCGCAGCAACGCCATCCACGCGGGCCGCAAGGTGCGAGCCCTCGGAAGCCATCACGGGCAGCGGGCGGCCCGCCGTGGCAACGGGCACGCCGACAGCTTCGAACACGCTGTGTTCCGGACCCGTAAAGCCGCAAGCGATGAGCACCAGCTGCGCCGGCACCTCGTGCTCGGAGCCCGCGATGCGCTCGGGCTTTCCCGCCGACCAGTCCAGATCGACCACGCGCAGACCCGCAGCCGCACCCTTCTTGTCCAGCAGCACCTCGAGTGTATCCACGGCCCAGGCACGCATCTCGCCACCCATCGCAGCGATAGCCTCCTGCTGGCCGTAATCGGTCTTCTTAACGTTGGGCCACTGCGGCCAGGGGTTGCCTGCCGCGCGCTTATCGGGCGCAGCCGGCAAGAACTCAAACTGGCGCACGCTGCGCGCGCCCTGACGCACCGCGGTACCCACGCAGTCGTTGCCGGTATCGCCACCGCCAATGACCACGACGTCCAGGCCGCGTGCGTCAATAGCAGGCTCACCGCCATCGAGCACCGAGACGGTCGAAGCCGTCAGGTAGTCCACAGCGTACACCACGCCGGGCGCATCCACATTCGTAGCCGAAAGCCCACGCGGAGCACGAGCGCCGGCAGCCACCACGACGGCGTCAAAGTCGTCGAGCCTGGCGGTAACCTTGGGATCGCTCACGTCGGCACCAAGCTCAAACACAATGCCCAGCTCACGCATGAGCGCTACACGGCGCTCGACCACAGACTTCTCGAGCTTCATGTTGGGAATGCCGTACATGAGCAGGCCGCCCGAGCGGTCGTCACGCTCAAACACCGTCACGCGGGCACCGCGACGTGCAAGCTCCCATGCAGCCACCAGACCAGCAGGACCGGAGCCCACCACGGCAACCGTGGGTGCGCCCTCCCCCGCCGGCTCAAAGCGACGTGGGCCGCCGTTGGCCCACTCACAGTCGCTGATCGCACGCTCGTTATCGTGAATCGTCGTGGGTTGGCCGTCGACCGAGCCCAGGTTGCACGCGGCCTCGCACAGTGCCGGGCACACGCGGCTCGTGAACTCAGGCATGGGCGAGGTGAGCGACAGGCGCTCGGCAGCCTCATCCCAGCGGCCGCGGTACACCAGCTCGTTCCACTCGGGAATCAAGTTGTGCAGCGGGCAGCCGCTCGGACGTGCCTTGCCAAAGCTCGCGCCCATCTGGCAAAACGCCACGCCGCACATCATGCAGCGGCTCGCCTGGGCGCGACGTGCGTCGTCGTCGAGCTCCACGTACAGCGGATCGAAATCACGGCTGCGCTCCTCCACGGGGCGAAGCTCGTGGGTCACGCGATCGATATCAAGAAAAGCACCGGGCTTACCCATGGCACTTACGCCTCCTTCTTGGTCGAAGCAACAGAGCTGGCGGCCGCGGACGCAGCACCCGCAGCACCGCCCGCAATATCGAAGCGAGCGACATCCGCGGCGCTCGCGCGACCGGTCACGATGTCAAACGCCAGTTCCTCTGCCTGCGCATGTGTCTTGCCGGCAGCCTCGCTCGCGGCGACAATCGCCAGCACACGCTCGTACTCGGTCGGAATGACCTTCACAAAGTGCTTGCTCATCGTCTCAAAGCTGTAGAGCAGCTTGATGCCGCGCGGGCTCTGTGTCGCGTCCACGTGCTCCTGGATGAGCGCACGGACCTGCTCCAGCTCGCCGGCAGTCGGGGCCTTGAGCTCAACGCTCTCGTGGTTCACGCGGGCATCGAGCGTGCCGTACTGGTCAAAGACATAAGCCACGCCGCCCGTCATGCCAGCAGCGAAGTTCTGTCCGACCTCGCCCAAGATGAGCGCCAGACCGCCCGTCATGTACTCGCAGCCATGGTTGCCGCAGCCCTCGACCACCACGGTGGCACCGGAGTTGCGTACGCCAAAGCGCTGGCCCGCCAAACCGTTAATGAAGCCGCGGCCGCTCGTAGCGCCAAAGAACGCAACGTTGCCCACGATGATGTTTTCGTCGAACTTGTAGGTCGCATGCGGGTTGGGGCGCACCGACACCTCGCCACCCGAAAGGCCCTTGCCAAAGTAATCGTTGGCGTCGCCGCACACGTTGAGCGTAATGCCGCGCGGCAGGAAGGCGCCAAAGCTCTGACCGGCCGAACCATCGCAATCGATGGTGATGGAGCCGGCGGGCAAGCCCTCGGGATGCGCCTTGGTCACCGCGTTGCCCAGGATGGTGCCCACGCAACGGTTGACGTTGGCGATATCGGCGCGGAAGCGAATCGGACGCAGATGTGCGCGGGCGTCGGCCGTGTAGGGCACAAACAGCGTGGAGTCGAGCGTCTTGTCGAGCTCGCTGTCCGCGGCCATCTGGGGCAGGAAGTGACGGCCGTCGGCACCCGGGATGTGGGCACCGAACTCGCAGGTCGCGCTTGCCAGCACGGGCGTCAGATCGAGCAGGTTAGCCTTGCGGTTGCCCGGGACCTCGATCTGGCGCAAGCACTCGGGATGGCCGACCATCTCGTCGACGGTGCGGAAGCCCAGGCTCGCCATGACCTCGCGCAGTTGCTCGGCAACAAAGAGCATAAAGTGCTCGACGTGCTCGGGCTTGCCGCGGAAGCCGCGACGCAAGCGGCAGTTTTGCGTGGCGATGCCGGCGGGGCAGGTATCCTGCTGGCAGTCGCGCTGCATGAGGCAGCCCATCGAGATGAGCGGCATGGTCGCAAAGCCAAACTCCTCGGCGCCCAGCAGGCAGGCGACGGCAACATCGGTGCCGTCCATGAGCTTGCCGTCGGCCTCGAGCACCACGCGCGAGCGCAGGCCGTTTTGCAGCAGCGTCTGCTGGGCCTCGGCAAGGCCAAGCTCCAGCGGCAGACCGGCGTGCCAGATCGAATCGCGAGCAGCGGCACCCGAGCCGCCATTGTGGCCGCTGATCAAGATCTTGTCGGCAGCGCCCTTGGCCACACCGGTGGCGATGGTGCCGACGCCGGCCTCGCTGACCAGCTTGACCGACACGCGCGCGCCAGGATTGGCGTTCTTAAGGTCAAAGATGAGCTCGGCCAGGTCTTCGATGGAGTAGATGTCGTGATGCGGCGGAGGCGAGATCAGGCCGATGCCGGGCGTGGACTGACGGACCTCGGCAATCCAGGGGTAGACCTTCTTGCCGGGCAGGTGGCCACCCTCGCCGGGCTTGGCGCCCTGGGCCATCTTGATCTGAATCTCGAAGGCGCTGCACAGGTAGCGGCTCGTCACGCCAAAGCGCGCACTTGCCACCTGCTTGATCGCGGAGTTCTTGGAATCACCGTTAGCCAGCGGGGTCTCGCGACGCGGATCCTCACCGCCCTCGCCGGAGTTGGAACGGCCGTGCAGGCGGTTCATGGCGATGGCCATGCACTCGTGTGCTTCCTTGCTGATGGAGCCGTACGACATGGCGCCGGTGTTAAAGCGGCGGACGATGTTGAGCGTGGGCTCGACCTCGTCGAGCGAAACCGGCGTGCGGCCGCTGGCATCAAAGTCGAGCAAGTCGCGCAGACGCACGGCACGGCCGGTGCGGTGCAGGCGGGCGCTGTACTCCTTAAAGGTGTCGTAGCTGTCCTCACGGCAGGCGGTCTGCAGCAGGTAGACGGCCTGGGGGTCGATGAGGTGTTCCTCGCCGCCGAGCGGGCGCCACTTGGTCAGGCCCAGCGTGGGCAGCTGATCGGGAGCCGGGCTTTTAAGGATGGCGAGCGCAGCGTCATAGCGCTCGTTTTGCTCGCACTCAACGTCCTCGACACCCATACCGCCCACACGGCTCACCGTGCCGGCGAAGTACGCGTTGACGAACTCCGGAGTAAAGCCGACGGCCTCGAAAATCTGTGCGGAGTGATAGCTCTGCACCGTGGAGATACCCATCTTGGACATGATGGAGACGATACCCGCCGTCGCGGCCTTGTTGTAGTTGTCGATGCCCTGCTCGGCCGTCACGTCCAGGTCGCCGCGTGCTGCCAAGTCGCGGATGCACGCATGCGCATTGTACGGATAGATGCCGCTTGCGGAGTAGCCCACCAGCGCCGCAAAGTCGTGCGGGGACACGGCGTCGCCGCACTCCACCACGATGTCGGCAAAGGTACGCACGCCGGCGCGGATCAGGTGATTGTGCACGCAGCCCACGGCGAGCAGCGACGGCACGGGCACCTCGCCCGCAGCGGCACGATCGCTCAACACCACAATATTCACGCCGTCGCGGACCGCAGCCTCAACGTCCTCTGCAAGCTGCTTGAGCGCAGCCTGCAGCGCGCCCTCGCCGGCGTCGCGGCGGTAGACGGCACGGAAACGGCGGGTCTTAAAGCCCACGCGGTCGATGGCGCAGATGCGGTCGAACTCCTCCTCGCTCAACAGCGGACGCTCCAGGCGCACCAGCTGGCAGGCCGTACGGGAGTCCTCGAGCAGGTTGCCGTGGTTGCCCAGGTAGAGCGTGGTCGAAGTCACCATATGCTCGCGCAGGGCATCGATCGGAGGATTCGTGACCTGAGCGAACAGCTGATAGAAGTAGTCAAAGAACGAGCGCGTCTTCTTGGACAGGCAGGCCAGCGGTGCGTCGATGCCCATCGAGGCGAGCGGGGCCTTGCCCTGCTGGGCCATGGGACGCACGACCTCGTCGACGTCATCCCAGTGGTAGCCGAGCTTGGCCATACGCACGGCGGCGGGCACCTCGGCGTCCTCGGCGGGCGCGGGCGCGGCGGACTCATCGAGCGCGTCGACGGCCAGCGTCTCCTCGGCAATCCAGTCGTGGTAGGGCTTCTCCTTGGCATAGCGGGCGCGCAGCTCGTCGTTGTAGATCACGCGGCCGCGGGCAAAATCGACCTCGAGCATCTGGCCCGGTCCCAGGCAGCCGCTCGTCAGGATGTTCTCGGGGCGCACCTCGATGGTGCCCACTTCGCTTGCCAGCATAAAGCGGCCATCGCGCGTCACGTAGTAGCGGGCGGGGCGCAAGCCGTTGCGGTCGAGGGCGGCGCCCAGCGTGCGACCGTCGGTAAAGGCGATGGCCGCCGGGCCGTCCCAGGGCTCCATGAGCATGGACTGGTAGGCGTCGTAGGCGCGGCGCTCCTCGCTCAGACTGTCGTTGTGGTCCCACGGCTCAGGCAGCAGCATGGACGCAGCGCGCGTAAGCGGGCGACCGTTCATAACCAAAAACTCGAGCACGTTGTCCAAAATCGCCGAGTCGGAACCCTCGCGGTTGATGATGGGCATCACGCGCTCAAGATCGTGCTGCAGCACGGGGCTGTACAGGTTGGGCTCGCGGGCGCGAATCCAGTTGACGTTGCCCTTGAGGGTGTTGATCTCGCCGTTGTGGATGATAAAACGGTTGGGGTGCGCACGCTCCCAGCTGGGCGTGGTGTTGGTGGAGTAGCGCGAGTGGACGAGCGCAACGGCCGTCTTGACAGCGGCGTCGTTGAGATCGATGAAGAAGCGGCGCATCTGCGTGGCGACGAGCATGCCCTTGTACACGATAGTGCGCGAGCTCATGGAGCAGACGTAGAAGATCTTGTCGCGCAGGGCAAACTCGGCATCGGCCTTCTTCTCGATAGTGCGACGGCACACGTACAGGCGGCGCTCGAAGGCGTCACCCGCCGGCGTATCGTCGGGGCGGCCCAGAAAGGCTTGCAGAATGGTGGGCATGCAGGCGCGTGCCGTCTCGCCCAGGTCGTGCGGGTCGACGGGCACCTCGCGCCAAAAGAGCAGCGGCACGCCGGCCTCGGCGCAGCCCTCCTCAAACACGCGACGGGCATCCTCTACGCCCTTGTCGTCCTGCGGAAAGAACAGCATGGCCACGCCATAGTCGCCCTCTGCCGGCAGAATCTGGCCGCACTTTTGAGCCTCTTTGCGAAAAAAGTGATGCGGAACCTGGAACAGGATACCGGCACCGTCGCCGGTGTTCTTCTCGAGTCCCGTGCCGCCGCGGTGCTCCAAGTTGACCAGAATGGACAGCGCGTCGTCCAGAATCTGGTGATGGCGCTCACCGTTGATATCGGCAAGTGCGCCGATGCCACATGCATCGTGGTCGAATTCGGGGCGATAAAGGCCCTGCTGTTGAGCGGAATCTGCCTGCATCGCGATCCTCCCCTAGATATTTAGACAGTCAGTTGAATAGGCATAGTAGGAGCATCAGGGCATCGTTGTGTTTCCCGCCCGTTTCGAAACAATCGCGTAACGCACACCTTACGAGTGGGCACCGCCGACCTCAAGGGCGGCAACAAGGCGCCCAAGTTCGGCTTGTAAGCTCACCGCTTCAAACATCTCAATCTGTAACAGGAGGAACCGATTTTGGCGCCTAGATGTTACAGATTGAGATTTTCTGCGGGACGGTTTTGGTTTGTCTCGATCTGTAACACGAAGGGTCGGTTTTGGCGGCAAACTGTTACAGATCGAGACATTTCGGCAGCCCCCTTTCACCATCCCATTCAAATACAACAATTTTGTTAGTCTTGGTTAACTTTTAAGCTTAAAACGGGTATCCTTTGCGGCGTCAAGCAAACGGCACGCACACCGTGCCAGATCAAGGAGGCCCCTATGGCGCACCAAGCAGACCAGCAGACGATGCAACTCGTCCTCATCCGTCACGGAGAGTCCGAGTGGAACAAGCTCAACCTGTTCACCGGCTGGACCGATGTTGAGCTCACCGACACGGGCCGCGAAGAAGCCGCAGCAGGCGGTCGAGCCCTCAAAGAAGCCGGTTTCGACTTTGACGTCTGCTACACTTCGCGCCTCAAGCGCGCGATCCACACCCTCAACATCGTGCTCGGCCAAATGGATCGCGAGTGGCTGCCCGTCATCAAATCCTGGAAGCTCAACGAGCGCCACTACGGAGCGTTGCAGGGTCTCAACAAGGCCGATGCCGCGGCGGAGCACGGCGACGAGCAGGTGCTCATCTGGCGCCGCTCCTTCGATATCTGCCCGCCGGCACTCGAGCCGAACGACGCGCGCGATCCCCACACCCAGGAGCAATACCGTGATGTCGCGCCCGATCAGCTGCCCTATACCGAATGCCTCAAGGACACGATCGCCCGCGCCTGGCCCTATTTCGAAGACGAGATTCGCCCCCAGATGCTCGCCGGCAAGCGCGTACTCATCGCCGCACACGGCAACTCCCTGCGCTCACTCGTCATGAAGCTCGAGCACCTCACGCCCGAGGAGATCCTCAAGGTCAACATCCCCACCGGCGTGCCGCTCGTCTACACCTTCGATACCGATTTCAATGTCCTCGACAAGCGCTACATCGGCGACCCGGCGACCATCGCCGCCAAGATCGACGCCGTGGCCAATCAGGGCAAAGCGCACAAGTAGCCCCAACCCAAATCCGACGCGTGGCGCCGCACGACCCAGATGCGACGTCACGCCGCCCATACGCAGGAGCGCACCATGCTCAACCATCTCAAACAACACTTTGGCTCCCGACGCACCGGTGGTCACGGAGGCCTAGACATTGCGCGGCATATCGGCCCCGGGCTGCTCGTGACCGTCGGCTTTATCGACCCGGGCAACTGGGCCTCCAATATGGCCGCGGGCTCGCAGTTTGGCTACGCGCTGCTGTGGATCGTCACGCTGTCCACGATTATGCTCATCGTGCTGCAGCACAACGCGGCGCACTTGGGCATCGCCACGGGCGCCTGCCTTGCCGAGGCCACGACCCGCTTTCTCCCCCGCATCGTGGGACGCGCGGTGCTCGGCAGCGCCTATCTCGCGACCATCGCCACCGCCATGGCCGAAGTCCTGGGCGGCGCGATTGCCCTTCAAATGCTCTTTGGGCTGCCCGTGCGTGCGGGCTGCGTCATCGTGGCGGCAGTATCGATGGCGATGCTCATGACGAACTCCTACAAGCGAGCCGAACGCTGGATCATCGCCTTCGTAGGCGTGGTAGGACTCTCGTTTTTGGCCGAGCTTGCACTAGTCAAGGTCGACTGGCCGCAAGCCGCCGCAAGCTGGATCACGCCCAGTATGCCCACTGGCTCTGCCGCGATTATCGTGAGTGTCCTGGGGGCGGTCGTTATGCCACACAACCTTTTTCTGCACTCCGAGGTCATCCAATCCATGCACTTCGAAGGCCAAGGCGAGCAGGTTATCGAAGAGCGTCTGCGCTACGAGCTCTTCGACACGCTCATTTCGATGGGCGTGGGCTGGGCAATCAACTCGGCCATGGTCATCCTGGCCGCAACGACCTTCTTTGCGCACGGCATGGTCGTAGACGACCTCGCCGTCGCAGCGGCCACGCTCTCCCCCATTCTGGGCCCGGCGAGCTCGACCATCTTTGCGGTAGCGCTGCTGTTCGCGGGACTATCGAGCAGCGTGACAGCGGGCATGGCGGCGGGGACCATCACTGCGGGCATGTTCGACGAGGAATACGATATCCACGACCGACATTCCTCGATCGGGGTGGCGGCCTGTTTCGTCGGCGCAGTGACGGCGTGCCTGGTCGTCCCAAATCCTTTTGAAGGTCTCATCTGGAGTCAGGCACTGCTGTCGCTTCAGCTACCGATTACGGTCTTTGTGCTCATACGGCTCACCAGTTCACCCCGCGTCATGGGCAAATACGCCAATTCGCGTCCACTCAACGCGCTGCTCGTAGGGATCGGTGCCATCGTGACGATTCTCGATGTCGTGTTGTTGACAGGGATGTAATGGGGCGGGGCACCTACTCAGGCAAACGTCTCGATCTGTAACATCTAGACCCGCTTTTGATGTCTAGATGTTACAGATCGAGATCATTCCGAGGGTCAGCTCCGTTTGTCTCAATCTGTAACAAGTGGGCCAAATTTCCACCGTTAGATGTTACAGATTGAGACAAAAGGTCGGCCGGACTCACAACAGACAGGATCGGCCAACAGCAACCGCGATCCCTTGGGGGCGGAGGAAAAGGGCCCCGGGCGAGAATTCGACCGAGGCCCTTGGACAGAGCTATGTTCGGCTTTCGCCGTGTGTCTGCGAGCTACTCCTCGACGAGCTCAAACTGATCGGGACCGACGCCGCAGACCGGGCACACGTAGTCCTCGGGCAGCTCGGGCGTGTCGACCTCAACCTCGTAGCCACAAACGATGCACACGAACTTATACGTCTTCTTCTCCTCAGCCATGATGTTCTCCTCTCGAACGCGACTGGTGATGTACTTCGCTTATTAGTATATGTTATCAATAATATAATGCAAGTATTTTTAGAACATTTCTAGCCTTGATACGAGGACGCCTTCGGAGGCGTCTTGCCCTTCAGGACCTTATGGTAGTAATCGTAGGTGAGCGGCGTCTCGTCGCTCAGGTGCTCGGCATCCTCGACCTCGCCGATAAACAGTAGATGCGTGCCCACATCCACAGTGTCGATCAAACGGCAGCTAAACAGGGCCGTCGCGTGCTCGGGCACATAGGGCATGCCCAGAGCCGTCTCGCGGGTCTCGTATTTGGCAAACTTGTCATAATCGCTGCTGGTGCGGAACCCAAAGTTACCGATGTAGAGCATGTCGGCGGTCTGATCGATCACGGTCAGCGCGAACGCTTTGGCCGATGCGATGACGCCCGAGGTGACGTTGTCCTTGTTCACGGCAACCGAAATGCGCGGCGGCATGGACGTCACCTGCACCGCAGTGTTGATGACGCAGCCGGCGCGCAGCCCGTCTGCCGCGGCGCTCACCACGTACAGACCGCTCGGCATGGTAAAGAACGCAGTTTTGTCCATAACGATCACTCCCCTAACCCGGGTTGGAACCTCATGGATGTATGTACCCACAAAAAAGGCGGCGCCCATAACGGATGCCGCCTTTGAGACATATGTGTCAGAACAGTAAGAAAGATGAGACGCCCGCAGTTGCGGTGAAATAGGGACTGAATAGCCCCTCAAACAGGCAAAACAGTCCGTATTCCACCGCAACTTATACAGAACGCCTAGCGATTATGCTCCTTGAGGGCGCGGTCGATCTCGCGCTGGACATCGCGCTTGGCCATATCCTCGCGCTTGTCGTAAAGCTTCTTGCCGCGGCCTAGGCCCAGCAGCAGCTTTACGCGGCCGTCGGTATTAAAGTAGAGCTCCAGCGGCACCAGCGCATAGCCGCGGTTGCGCAGCTTACCGTCGAGAAAGTCAATCTCCTTGCGGTGCAGCAGCAGACGACGGCGGCGATCAGGGTCGCGGTTCCACACGCCACCATGGCTATAAGGGTGGATATGCAGGCCCACGAGCCAGCACTCGCCGCCACGAATCAGTGCAAAGGTATCGGTAATCTGGCACGCGCGCTCGCGAATCGACTTGACCTCGGTACCGCTCAGCTCAATACCGCACTCAAACGTCTCATCGATAAAGTACTCGTGATGAGCCGAGCGATTCTTGGAAATGAGCTTGCGCTCGCGCTTACTGGGCATCGCCGGCCTCCTTGGCGCCATCGGCGTTTGAGCCCGCAGCCTCGCGCTTTGCCTTGCGCTCGGCGTTAAGCTCGGCATCACTCTCGCGCACCAGCTTGATAATCGCCGCGCACGCCTCTTCGCCCACCAGGTCGCGGGCACGGACCGTCAGGCGCGTAGCCTCCTGCTTGTCGCCGTCGCTCGCAGCGTCGGTCGCACACATGATCAGGCAGATGGCAATCTCGGCCGAAGGCGAGGTCGGCACGCCCTGCAGGGCGAGCTCACCCATCACATGGTCGTCACTCTCGTCCGCGGCATCCGGATAGGTGGTATGGATCTTGTTGAGCAGGCGCGTCGTATGCGCATCGTTGGGCGCCAGGCGCAGCGCCAGACGCGCGCAGCCCACGGCAGCCGAAATGTTCTCGGTCTCGGGCTCCAAGAAGTACTGACCCAAGTTGGTGTAGGCGCGTGCGGCGCACTTACCGTCGCTCGCGCGCTCCAGCACCGAGAACGAGAGCGATGCCCACTCCTGCTTGTCCTCGAGCGCGCGGAACAGCTCGGCCAAGTCCAAGCGATAGTTGCAGTTCATGGGATCCCAACGCACGGCCTGCATCAGGGCATTCCGAGCACTCACATAATCCTGCTGGCGGATGTAGGCAAACGCCATGTCGGAGTACAGGCGGTCAAAGGGAACCTCGACCTGCACCAGCTCGCGCGGATCCTTCTCCACGCGGCGATAGGCCAGGCGCTCAAACTTGCTGTCGAAGCTAAAGTACTGGCGCTTCTCCTCCGTCTTGCACTCAGCGTCGATATACTCCTCGGCGAGCTCCACCAGACGCTCAAGCAGCGGCGTCGCCGTAGCCAGGTCGCCCTGCGCCAGATAGTTCTCGGCATACGTGATGTCTTCCAAGCTGATAGGCAGGTCCATGACAACTCCTCGGTCCGGGCGGCAGACTCAACGCGCGCCTTAAATATCGGTCAATACACAAAACCCGGGTCTCTTACGAGGCCCGGGCGTTCAATTTTGGTAGCCCGTACCAGATTCGAACTGGTGATCTCCGCCTTGAGAGGGCGGCGTCCTAAACCGCTAGACGAACGGGCCATATGTAGCAAATGCAATGGCTGGGATGGAGGGAGTCGAACCCCCATTGACGGAACCAGAATCCGCTGTCCTGCCATTAGACGACATCCCAATGACTGCATCGCTGCGCTCGGCTGTGCCTTTGCGCAAGAAAGAAATATACGGGAAGTCCGGCCGTGACGCAAGCCCCAATTTTGAATTTTTTGAAATTCAGTCAAATACGGCCGACACGTGAAGGACCTGTGAAGTCGACCGCTGCACACGAAGGGCAAAACGCCGCGAGCGGTAGCCGTCAACCGTTGGCAGATTCTACCGCGAAAACGATAGCACCAGGCAACACAATCGAAGTATCAATGATCACGTAGATATCGAGGCGCCATGGACGAAGAGCTTGATTACCTATGGGAGACCCTGGGCCTCGAGATCACTGCTGACCTTTGGCCCGAACGGGACAAAATCCATCCCACCCTGCGCCCCGCCATCACGGTGATGCAGGCAAAATACCGCCGTGCATCCTTTTTGATCATGCGGATGTCATGGCACGCGGGACTCCCCGACCTTAAGCGAATCCAGGCAAGCCTCGTCGAGCTGTCCGGTATGCCGACTGTCATATCCGAGGCGCACCTGGAGCAGCGACAGCGCGAGCGACTGCAACAGCAGCGGATTCCCTTTATCTGCCCCGGTGTTCAGGCATATCTGCCCTTTATGGACGAGGAGTACTGGAGCGGCAAGCCCAACAAGCACGTAAAGGTCTACAATCCGCACGAATGGGCACAGCTCGAGGATTGAGCCGAGCGAGCCCGCCGATGGAAAACACGTCCCACCCTGAGCACTCAAAACGGGTCGCGCTTTCCGCAGCCGCTACAGCAACGCCTCGGCCCAAGCCGATTCCCTAAAGCCGGGAATCGCAAAGTCGTCGCCCACCAGCAGTGGGCGCTTAACCAGCATGCCGTCGGTCGCCAGCAGCTCGTAGCACTCCTGATCCGTCATGCCCGCATCCAGACGCGCCTTCAGACCCAGCTCTCGATATTTCATGCCCGACGAATTAAAGAAGCGCCGCACCGGCAGCCCCGAACGAGCAATCCAGGTCGCAAGCTCATCAGCCGTGGGATTGTCCAAAACGATATCGCGGTCGATATACTCTACCCCGTGTTCGTCCAGCCATGCCTTGGCCTTCTTGCAGGTCGAGCACTTGGGATATTCAACAAACAGTACGGTCATGGGAATCCTCCGAATATAGATCGGCCAACGCAGGCACACGCCACACGAGGCGCCTTCGTATGATGGGCCAATTGTAGCCCACGGGTCACACGCTAAACGAACCGTACCCCGAATCCGCGTTTGATGAACGGCAGCAGCTCCATTGCCTCGGGCGTGATATGGCCCGCAACGTTCATGCGCTCGCCACCGGGAAGATCGACCCGCGCAATCTCAAGCTCGCCTTCGTAGCGCCCATAGCCGCTATTACTCACAGCGATCGACCCCGCCTTTCGCGGCAGGCCGGCTCCGGCATCCGTCGGCACGGAATCCGGCTTAAGCGTCGTGCGCGACTCCTGAGACCTAAAGATGAGGACGCTCGAATCGGGCCGGTCGTGATGAATCTGCCCACGTACATAGGCATAACCGGACTCAAGCTCGCATTGCAGGTCCACGTATCCGGCGGAAACTTGAGCAAACTGCGCCCAGCCCGCATCGGAAAGATCGGGGTCGCCGACCAACACAATGTCGCAATCGGCGCCATGTGCGAGCTCAAGCATGTTGAGGGCAACCTTTGACGCGCGACCGCGATGTGCCTCGACCGTCGGAAGTCCCTCGAATACCGGCCCGCGAACGTTGGCATCACCCGGCACAAAAGCCATGATTTCGAATCCAAGCGCCGCAAGACGAAGATTCGTCCGAGCAATGTCCTCCAGAGCTAAACCGGTATAAGGCTTAGGGTAAAAATTGTGGCAGGCGGCAAAACGAGTCACATCGGCACCGGCCTCACGCCACGATGCGATTTCATCAGAACTCACCGTCGATGCATTGACCACAATGCGAAATACACCGGACAGCTCCGCGACCCGCCGGGCGCTAAAGCCATAGTCCAAACGAAGGTATTCCAACCCCAGATCGCGCAGGTCCTCGATGCGCTCAAGCCCGAGCAAATCGCACGTGCGCGGTCCCACATCGGCAATGAGCGCAATGCCGCGGGCGGAAAGCAGCGACAGTACATGACGGACCTTATCGGCATACGCCGCTCCCCCATCCTCGGGAATATGCAGCGAGGTGAACGCATAGCGTGCACCCGCCGCGGCGCCACGCTCAATCGTTCGCTCAATATCCTGCAGAGGGCTGGAAAGATAAATCGAAATACCCGTTTTCACGCTTCAACGCTCCTTTAAAAAAGGCCGGCGGAGCAGTTAGCCCCGCCGGCACAACCATAGCATCAAGAAATCTGCTGCGCGCCGCGAGCTCTGAGCAACACGGCTCGCGATATCAAACTACTCGCCAAAGAACTCGTTGATCTTCTGCTCGTCGACGCCAAAGAACCACGTCAGGACAAAGCCGGCGGCATAGGCAAGCAGCATAGCGGCAACGTAGCCGAGCTGCTGGCCAGGAACGACGATCAGCAAGCCAAACAGACCGGAAACGCCCTGAGAAACCGTGCCGATGTGAAGCAGCGCCGCGAGCGCGCCGCCAAATCCGGCACCCAGGCAGGCCGTCACAAACGGGCGAACGAGCGGCAGCGCAACAGCATACATCAGAGGCTCGCCCACACCCAGGATTCCAACGGGAATGGACTCGGCGACGTACTTCTTGAGCTTGGCGTTCTTGGTCTTAAAGTACAGCGCCAGACCGGCACCGACCTGACCGCCGCCAGCCATCATAAGGATGGGAAGCAGGTAATTGATGCCCTTGGTAGCGCCGTCGGGATCGTTGAGCATAGCGTGGATCGGCGTGAGCGCCTGATGCAGGCCGACAGACACCAGTGGCAAGAAACCTGCCGACAGGATATAGCCGCCCAGGACGCCCAGCTTCTCGAAGATAAAGGTCAAAACGCTAAAGATGGCAGTCGTCAGCCATGCGCCAACCGGCTGGATGACGAGCATCAGAGCAAAGGCGCCGATGATGAGCACCAGCAGCGGGGACAAGAACGTGTCGAGTGCGTTGGGCATAACCTTGCGAATCTGACGCTCCATCCAGGCAAAAAATGCGCCGGCGATAAGAGCCGCGATCATGCCGCCCGCTGCGGGGTTGTACTGCGCATTGGTGAGCGGCAGCAGAATGGCAGTGGCAGGATCGGCCGCGCCAGGCGCAAGCAGGGGCATGGCACTGTTGGCGATACACATCATGCCGGCGATGCCGCCCAGCGCAGCGGAGCCACCAAACTCACGTGCCGCGTTATAGCTCACCAAGATGGGCAGATAGGCAAACAGGGCCCAGCCCATGGAACGAATGCCCTGGTACCACCACTCGCCTGCAAGCGCGCCTGCCGTCGAGACGTTGATGACGTTGCAGATACCGTTGATGAGGCCAGCCGCAATGATGCCGGGAAGCAGGGCGACGAAGACATTGGAAATCTTCTTGAGGAAGGCCTGAACCGGCTTAGACTCGTACTTGGCCTTCTGCGCGGCCTTGTTTGTGGCCGCAGCGTCAACCACGCTCTCGTCGGCAACGCCTTTCGCAAGGCCAGTGAGCTTGGAGAACTCCTCGAGCACCTTATTCACCTTGCCCGGCCCCAGCACGATCTGCATCGTGTCGTCCTCGACCAGGCCCATCACGCCGTCGAGTGCCTTAATACCCTCCGTGTCGACGTTGCCCGCGTCTTTGACGGTCACGCGCAGGCGCGTCATGCACGCCGCGTTTGCGAGCACGTTGTCTTTACCGCCCAAAAGGTCCAGCAGCTTTTGAGCCAGCTCTTTGTTCGTCATAACTCCTCCTTGTATTGGGTATCTCGTCTGGATGTCATATCAGCTCACGCCGCACACCTATTGGGCATCGGCATCGCTCTTCTCATGGCCACTCACCGCAGCACGGACATGGCCTCGCGCTCGCTCAAGAGCTACCGCAGCCTGCTCGGCATCGCAGTCCAGCAGTACCGAGACAATAGCGGTTTTTACGTGGCCGCCGGCATCTGCAAGCGCCTGAATAGCGCGCTCGCGCGTGCAGCCGGTCGCCTCCATCACGATGTTCTGGCCGCGCACCACCAACTTCTCGTTCGTCTGCTGCACATCGACCATCAGGTTTTGGTATACCTTGCCGATCTTGACCATGGCACCGGTCGAAATCATGTTGAGAATGAGCTTTTGAACCGTTCCCGCCTTGAGCCTCGTTGAGCCGGTCAGTACCTCGGGACCGGGCACGGGTTCAATGGCAAGATCTGCGCTCTCCCCGATCTTCGACCCTTGGTTGCAGGCAATTGCGATCGTCTTGCACCCAGTTGCCTTGGCGTATACAAGGCCGCCCACCACATAGGGAGTACGACCGCTTGCCGCCAGGCCAACGACAAGATCCTTGTCCGAGAGTCCACGCCCCCGCAGGTCGCTCGCGCCGAGCTCCTCACTGTCTTCGGCACCTTCGACAGCCTTGATAAACGCCGTCTCGCCTCCGGCAATGAGCCCGACAATCAGATCGGGTGACACGCCAAACGTGGGCGGACACTCCGAAGCGTCGAGTACGCCCAGACGACCGCTGGTGCCTGCGCCCATGTAAAAGACGCGCCCGCCGCGCTCGAGTGCCTCAGCAGCCCAGTCGATTGCTGTGGCAACCTGGGGCAACACTTTTGTGACCGACTGGACGGCACGAAGATCCTCATCGTTCATCGTCGTAACGATTTGCAGCGATGTCATCGTATCGAGGTCCATAGACCTTTGATTACGCTTTTCGGTCGTGAATTTTGTTAAATCGAGCATTTCATTCACCTCATCTTTCCTGTTTCTCGATGTAGTTTTGCTTAATGACATGCGTCGCCCGTTCGTAGTCGCTGGCAACGTAAGCAGCGTACAGGGCATCGACAACCATAAGCTGGGCCATACGCGAAGCCATGGCACCGCTGCGGACCAAGGGCTCACTCGCAGCGACGCCGAGCACGGCATCGGCCATGGTGGCAAGCTTGGATGATCCATCTACTTTGGTCACGGCCACAACGGGACAGTTGTGACGTTGGGCCTCGGCGGTGCAGTCCAGCACCTCTTGCGTCAAGCCCGAGTAGCTAAAGGCGATTGCCATATCGCCCTCATGCATGTTCTTGGCACACAAGAGCTGATCATGCCAGTCGTCGTACAGATGGCACTCTTTGTCGACACGCATGAGCTTTTGCGCCAGATCGTGCGCGACCAAACGAGAGGCACCGATACCGAACAGATTGACTGCGCGTGCCCGCTTAAGATAGGCCGCGCATCGCTCCAAGACGGTGTAATCGAGCGTTCGCGCCGTCGCTTCGATCGTGCGCACGTTGCTTTTCATCACCTTCCCCACGATACGTTCGACGCTGTCATCCATGGAGATGTCCTCGAGGGCTACGTCTTTCTTGTCACCTAAGAGCGCCAGCTCGGCAATCAGTTCGCGCTGGAACTCCTTGTAGCCCGCAAAACCCAAACGCTTGCAAAAGCGCAAAATGCTCGAGGGCGAGGAGAACGTGGCATCGGCAAGACCGCGGACGGACAGCCCGACCACCTCGTGCGGATGAGCGCTCACATATGCGATGACATTGCGTTCCGCCGGGCTCGCGCTGAGCTCACGCTCGCGAAGCCGCAAAAGCAATCCGTTTGCCATCTCAAACACCTCCGTTGAGAAGAATTAAAGACCAACGAACGATTCGTACCGGATACAAACAGCTTTTACGGTACATTGTGCCGCATCGTGGCGCACAAAGGACGAGCGTTCTACCGCTCGCCCCTCAAATCCGACCGCTCGGAAATACGCGCGACACAAAATAATTCAACAAGGTCGCATGATCAGAAACGGGTTTGTTACCGGCTAGCGCCTCGCATGGGCGCCGATGGGGCGCGTCTCGTGGTGCACCCATGCGGAGACCAGCAATACCAACAGCATGGCGGTGACATAGCCCGCAGCATCGAATCCTAAATCGATAACGTCGAAATGCCTGCCGGGAACAAAGATCTTATGTACCTGATCGCCAACGGAGCAGACGGCGCAAAAGAGCAACACGGGCACGCAACGGGAGCATACGCTCCACGGACGCCTGGAAAAGCAAACCACGACCACCGAGGCGAACAATCCGACGAAGAAAAACTCTACGGTATGGGCAACGCGACGGACGTTCGTGCCCACCCACATGCGAATGGAAGCAAGTCGGCCAGACCGGACATTCGAAGCAGCCGAATCGGTGCCCCCTGTCATCCCGTTCTCGGCCTGAGCTTCACCCGCGACATCGGCAGCCTGTACGCCCGTAGCCTGACCCTCCACCACACGCGCGGTGGACTCGCTCAGCAACGACGTCTCCACCGCATTTTGCTCCGTCAGCACCCAGATGCCCGCCAGCGTTGCAGCGAACAGAACGATCGCGGTCCATCCGATTATTTGTTTTACGCGCGCCAAGGGCCTACCTCCTTTTTTGAATATCAGCGAGTGTAGCCCCGAATGACATCGCCACCGTATCAAAATTTGAATCGCAACAGGAAGCGACAAAGCGACGCAAACCCCTACCCCGCCTCGCGCATCCAGCGATCGAACGTCCTCACGCACACGCCCAGGCACTTTGCTGCCTGGCTGCGGGTAATATCGCCCGCCTCATAGCTATCGCGTACCAGATCAAACTGAGGAGGGCACGGCTTGCGAGGTCGACCGAAACGAACCCCTCGCGCCCGCGCCGCTGCAATTCCCTCCGCCTGGCGCCGATGGATATTCTCGCGCTCCACCTGCGCCACGTAGCTCAGCAGTTGCAGCACAATATCGGCAATCAGGGTATTGGTCACATCCGGCGTGCCGCTTGCCCTGGCGCGCGTGTCAAGCAATGGCATGTCCAACACCACAATGGCAACCCCGAGCTCCTTGGTAATGCGTCGCCATTCCTCAAGAATCTCGGAGTAATTACGACCAAGTCGGTCGATAGAAAGCACCACCAGCACGTCCCCGTCTCCCAGGACGTGCAGCAGCTCGCGATAGCGCGGTCGATCGAAGTCCTTGCCGCTCGCATGGTCGGCATAAATATTCGCCGAGCCCACGCCATAGGCGCCCAGCGCATCCAGCTGCCGATTAAGATTCTGATCGCGCGAACTCACCCGCGCATAACCATACACCGTCGCCATCTCATCCCCGCTTTCTTGTAAACCTGCCAAAAAGGGACAGGTTTATTTTGGTAGGTTTTACCTCTCAAATAGCAGGTAAGCGGGCGGCCGAGCAGACGGCAAGGTAGCCATGATCCAAATGCGGAGGGCGGCCCCGAAAGACCGCCCTCCGCTCTCCCGCCATGAGTCGAGATTTGGCTAATGGATAAGCTTAAAGTCCAAGTGCCCACGCGTGGTATTGACGCGCGAGACCTCGATAATCACGCGCTGGCCCAGTTCATAGCGAGTCCCCGTGTCGGCGCCCGTCAGCGTAAGCGCATCCTCGTCGAACTCGAACCACTCGTTGCCCAGGCTCTTGATCGAAACCAAGCCTTCGACCTGCGTCAGGTCCAAGCGCACAAAGAGGCCCATGCTGCTAACCCACGAGACGGTTCCGGCATAGCGCTCGCCCAGACGGTCCTCATAGTACTGGGCAATCTTGATCTTTTGCGTCGCATGGCTGGCGGCATCGGCCGCACGCTCCGCATCGCTGCATGCGCGGCAGATCTGCGGCAGAATGCGCGGCAGCGACTCGCGCCCCTTGCCGATCAGCCGCGGCGTACGGACCAGGGCGTCCTTGCCGCCGAGCTGTTCATAGGCCAACTGCAGTTTGAGCACGCGGTGCACCACCAGATCGGGGTAGCGACGGATGGGACTCGTAAAGTGACAGTAGCACGGCGCGGCGAGCGCAAAGTGACCCTCGTTGCGCGGCTTGTACAGTGCGCGCTGCATGCTGCGCAGAAGCAGCGTGTTGACGAGCGGTGCGTTGGCCGTACCGGCGGCAGCATCAACTGCAGCCTGTAGCTCATCGGGACTCCCCAGGGCGATACCGGCAGCACGGCGATCGTCGATGATGCCTAGCTGCGCCAGCGCAACGGCGGCACCGTGCAGGCTATCGGGGCTCGGATCCTCATGCACGCGATAGCAGGCCTCGATATCACGGTCTGCCAGCCACTCTGCAACGCACTCGTTGGCGAGTAGCATGGCTTCCTCGATAAGCGACGTGGCACACGAACGCTCGCGCGCCACAATCTGCACGGGCACTCCGTCCTCATCCAATAGAGCGCGAATCTCGGCCGTGTCAAAATCGACTGAGCCGCGGGCACGACGAATACGACGGCGAAGTTCGGCGAGTTCGTTGGCGGCGACAAGGAAATCGCCGAGGTCGACGTTATAGCCGCGAGCAGTTTCCTCGCACGCAAGACCGCGCTCAAGCGCCTCCTCGCGCGAGGCCTCAGCAGCCGCAACATCCTCAGCGGCGCCTTCCAGCACCGAATACTCAACAGCGTCGGCACGCACCAGCAGCGCCTCGGCGCCGTCATAGTCCATACGCACACGCGAGCGAATCACGCTGGGGTACGGATCGTAATGCCGCACGCGACCCTGCGCATCGAGCTCAATGTCAACGGTAAACGCAAGACGGTCCTCGTCAGGGCGAAGAGAGCATAGGTCACAGGACAGGCGTTCGGGCAGCATGGGAAGCACGCGATCGGCCAGATACACCGATGTCGTACGATGGCGAGCCTCAAGATCGATATGCCCGTCCCAAGCCACATAGTGAGAAACGTCAGCGATATGCACACCCAGCTTGTAGCCACCCTCGGGCGTGCGCTCAAGCGAAATGGCATCGTCAAAGTCGCGCGCGTCGACCGGGTCGATCGTGATGACAAAGCGGTCGCGCAGATCGCGGCGGAGCGGGTCCTTAAGCGCCGCGGACACATCGAGCGAAAGCCCCTCGGCCTCGTCCAGCGCGGCCTCGGGATAGCTATCGGTATAGCCGTAACGCGCCATCACGTATTGAACGCCCAAATCGGGCGCGTCATCTCCGCCAATGCGGCGTTCGATCGTCACGGTGCCCGATTCCAGGCGCGTCGGGTAGGTCAAAATGCGCGCGACAACGGCATCACCCGGGTGGACGCCCAGACGATCCGCCGAGGTATCCTCGGGCAGAATGAAGAAGTCGGCCTTCAGGCGCGAATCGAGCGGCTCGATCACACCGAGCGGACCAGCGGTCTGGTACGTACCCACCACGCTTATGGCTGCGCGCTCAACCACGCCTTCGATCACGGCGCGCCGCTCACCGTGCGGGCTGTTCTTAATGCTCACGGCAACGGTGTCGCCGTCCATGATCTCGCGCTTACCGCGGCCCATAACCTTGTAGTCGCCGCTCTCGGTTATGACATAGGCGCCATGCTCATGGAGCTGCACGCGCCCGGTCAGGCTCGGACGGCGTTCGCTGCGCACCGGCCCACGCTTATTGCGAGCACCGCGCTTATGCTTGTTATTGCGCCCCATGGCGCCTCCTTGCTATCGATGACGAACTCCAAAGAGTCTACCCAAATGATTCGCTTTCCTGCCGTCCCCTAGAGATCAAAAAACGGGCCGCCCCATAAGAGACGACCCGTTGGAAGGGATGAATTCCAGGCATGCCTACACGCGCAGGTAGCGGCGCATGGCTATGGCAGAACCAAAGAGACCGATAATCACACCGACCAGAATCAGCGCAGCATAGGTCACCAGGTAGTACTGCATCGGCAGGGCAAACGACATCCAGCCGATGCTCTCCTGCAAACGCGGAATCATCAGATTGCGCAGCAGCTCCAGAACGCCGATGGAAAGCAGCGAGCCCAAAATGGCCTGCAGTACGCCCTCGGTGATAAACGGGCCGCGAATGAAGCCGTTGCTGGCGCCGACCAGACGCATAATCGCAATCTCACGACGACGCGCCGTGATGGACAGGCGAATCGTGTTGTTGATGAAGATGAATGCGATAAAGGTCAAAAGGCCAACGAGCACCACGGCGGCGATGCGGATGTAGTTGGTCACCTGGAACAGGCGGCTCACTTCCTCTTGGCCGTACAGCACGCTCGCGTTGACGTCGCCGTCATCCGCGATCTTCTGGAAGTCGGCGTTCTTCTTGAGCTTCTGGGCCGTGCTCTCGACCTTGGACGGATCGTCCATCTCAATTGCAAACGAAGCCGGCAGCGGGTTCTGGCCATCGAGCGCGCTCATGGTGGCGTCGGCGTTGCCCGACATCTTGCTCGTATACTCGGCCAGCGCGTCGTCCTTGTCCTTGTACGTCACGGACTTGACGTTGCTCCACGTCTTGAGCTCAGCCTCAAAAGCCTGAACATCGGCCTGATCGGCGTCATCGCTAATAAAGGCGTTGATGACGACCTGATCCTCGACGGTGCCGATCACGGAGTTCAGCATCGCGGAGCCCATGATGAACAGGCCGATGATAAACAGCGAAAGGAAGATCGTGATGACGGCGCCGAGCGAGGTAGTCCAGTTACGGAAGAAGTGACTGATTGCCTCTTTGAAGGAGTAGCCCACGTTAGTTGGTGCCATAGTTGCCGTAACCTCCCCTCTCCTGGTCGCGGATAACGTGGCCGCCCTCGAGGGCGATCACGCGACGGTGCATGCTATCGACCATCTCGCGGTCGTGCGTGGCGACGATCACGGTGGTGCCGGTGCGGTTAATACGCTCGAGCAGCTTCATGATGCCCAGCGAGATCGCCGGGTCGAGGTTGCCCGTGGGCTCGTCGCAGATAAGCAGCGGCGGGCGGTTGACCATGGCGCGGGCAACGGCAACGCGCTGCTGCTCGCCACCGGAAAGCTGATCGGGCAGCGAGTCCATCTGATCGGCCAGGCCGACCAGACGCAGCACCTCGGGAACCTGGCTGCGAATGACACCCTTGGGCTTGCCGATGCACTGCAGGGCAAACGCCACGTTTTCGTAGGCGGATTTTTGAGGCAGAAGCTTAAAGTCCTGGAACACGGCGCCAATCTGACGGCGCAGGAACGGAACCTTGCGGTTCTTGATCTTCATGAGGTCCTGACCGGCAACCAAGATGCGGCCGCTCGTCGGCTTGACGTCGCGGTTGAGCGTCGACAGCAGCGTGGTCTTACCCGAGCCGGAATGACCGACCAGGAAGACGAACTCGCCCGGATAGATCTCGATGTTGATGTCGTCGAGTGCAGGCTTGTTGGGCTGTGCCGGATAGATCTTGGTGACATGCTCCATAAGGATGACGGGCTCGACACCGGCCTGCTTGGCCATCTTCTTGCGGCTGGCTTGCGGATCGATGGGCGCAAACACCGACGTAAAATCGGGGTTGTTGAGCGCGTTATCGAGGCTTGCGACCTCGGCGGCCTGATCGCTCTCGACCACCGGGGCAGCAGGCTGCGTAGGATCGGGAATAGCGGCAAAGAGACCGGACTGCGCAGGCTGAGGAACCGGCGTCGCAGGGGCCATGGGGTCGGGAATGCCGGCCATGGTAGGCTGCGGCGTGGCGGCGCCAGCCTGAGGCTGCTCCACGCGAGCGGTCACGGCCTGAACGGGCTCAAAACCCGCCGTGCCGGAAAGCGCGACATCGCTGGTGGGATTGTAGGCAAAGGGATCGGATGCCGGCTGTGCCTGATCTGCCGGCTGAGCGGGGGCCTGAGCAACAGGCTGGCCCTCTGAATCCGGAGTGGCGAAACGACTGCCCTGGACGCCTGTCTGCGTCTTGGGGGCATCATCGCCCGCACCGGAGGTACGGAAGTGGTTACCCACTGGTGCTCCTTATCGTCGTGCGTTTAAACTACATGAGCGCTTTGTATTTTAGCAGCATTAGCTTTGCTGCACATAAGAAGCATGGCGGGGTTTGGGTCTCACCGACCGGGCGCAGGGTTACCTCCCAAATCGTCCTCGCGCATGGCCGGCATTTGTCCTGCTCCTGCGGAGCTGCGGACAAACGCCGGCCATGCGCTGCGGAAAGATTTGGGAGGTAACCCTGCGCCCGGCCTGCGGCTACTATGGGGCCGACGCACCAACTTGAGATGCTGCGCATACAAAGTTGGAAGGGTCTGAATTGCACTTTGTTGGGATGGGCCCGTTTCCCCATGGGACCTTTGCTTGGCAGGACTCTAATTTAAATTCAACAAAAACAGGGGCGCCCTCTTTGGGGATACCCCTGTTCTGGCTTGGATGTGGTTGTTGAGACGATACTTTGCCTCGTCTTGCCTTATGCCAAGAACTCCTTGGTGGTCGCCACGATGTTGGCGGCGTCCAGGCCGTACTTGTGCAGGAGCTCGGCACCCGGGCCGGACTCGCCGAAGGTGTCGTTGACACCGATCTTCTTGAGCGGCGTCGGGCACTGCTCGCACAGGACGTCGGCAACGGCGCTGCCCAGGCCACCGATCACAGAGTGCTCCTCGACGGTCACGACGTGGCCGGTCTTGGTGGCGCTCTTGACGATCAGGTCGGCATCGATGGGCTTGATGGTGTGCATGTTGATGACCTCGGCATCGATGCCCTCGGCAGCAAGCTGCTCGGCGGCCTCGAGAGCCTCGCCGACCATCAGGCCGCAGGCGATGATGGTCACATCGGCGCCCTCGCGCATGACAATGCCCTTACCCAACTCGAACTTGTAGGTCTCGGGGTCGTTGATAACCGGCGAGGCCAGACGGGCAAAGCGCATGTACACGGGGCCGTCGCACTCGTAGGCGGCGCGCGTCACGGCGCGGGCCTCGACATCGTCGGCCGGAACGATAACGGTCATGCCGGGGATGACGCGCATCAGGGCGATATCCTCGCAGCACTGATGCGTAGCACCGTCCTCGCCCACCGAGATACCGGCGTGCGTGGCACCGATCTTAACGTTGAGGTGCGGGTAGCCGATGGAGTTACGGACCTGCTCAAAGGCGCGGCCGGCGGCGAACATGGCAAAGGTGCTCGCGAAGGCAACGCGACCGGTGGTTGCGATACCGGCGGCAACACCCATCAGGTTGCTCTCGGCGATACCCACATCGAAGAAACGGTCGGGGCAGGCGGCCTTAAACTTACCGGTCTGCGTGGCGGCGGCCAGGTCGGCGTCGAGGACCACAAAGTCATCGTGCTCGTTGGCGAGCTCGACGAGGGCCTCGCCGTAGCTTACGCGCGTGGCGATTTTCTTGACGTCTGCCATCCTAGAGCTCCTCTCCGGCGGCCGTGAGCTCTGCCATGGCCTGCTCAAACTGTTCATCATTGGGGGCCTTGCCGTGCCAACCAACCTGGTTCTCCATAAAGGACACGCCCTTGCCCTTCAGGGTCTCGGCGATAATGGCGGTCGGCTGGCCCTTGGTGGCGCGAGCCTCGGCAAAGGCGGCGCGGATCTGATCGAAATCGTTGCCGTCGGCAAGCTCCACCACGTGGAACTTAAAGGCGCGGAACTTGTCGGCGAGCGGCATGGGGTCGTTGACCTCCTCGACGGGACCGTCGATCTGCAGGCCGTTGTGGTCGACGATCACACAGAGGTTATCGAGCTGCTGGTTGCCGGCAAACATGGCGGCCTCCCAGACCTGGCCCTCCTCGCTCTCGCCATCGCCCAGCAGGGCGTACGTGCGATAAGTATCGCCCCAGTGCTTGGCGGCAACGGCCATGCCCACGGCGGCGGAGATGCCCTGGCCGAGCGAACCGGTGGACATGTCAACGCCCGGAGTGTCGTTCATGTTGGGATGACCCTGCAGGTGGCTGCCGATGTGGCGCAGCGTCTCAAGATCCTCCTTGGGGAAGAACCCACGCTCGGCGAGCACAGCGTACAGACCAGGTGCACAGTGGCCCTTGGAAAGCACAAAGCGATCGCGGTCGGCCTTGCGGGGATGGGCCGGGTCGACGTTCATTTCCTCAAAGTACAGATAGGTCATGATGTCGGCAGCGCCGAGCGAACCGCCCGGATGGCCGGACTTGGCAGCGTGCACGCCGGTGACGATGCCCTTCCTTACCTCGTTGGCAACCTTTTTGAGCTCTTCGTCGCTCATTGTGCCTTCCTTTCATCCTCATTAGACAAAATGCGCACGGCACCGAAGGTAATCCCAACACAGCCGCAATGCACGTACGTCATTCATTATGCTGGAAACTGATGGCTTTACCAGAGTTTTTATCATTATTTGAACAATTTAGCAGGCAGAACCGCTGATGAAACGGTTTATCAATGTGAACGTCTTTTGGATGGGACGCGGTCGGCCCTACGCGCTAATGTCCTTGAATCCCTCGCCGAAAGCTTCCGTAACGTCGGCGACCGTCACAATGGCGTGAGGATCGCGCTCGCGCACGATCGTCTTGAGGGTATTGAGCTCTCGACGGTTCACGATGACCATGATCACCGGCTTCTCGGCACCCGAATACATGCCAGTCGCCTTAAACTTGGTACAACCACGACCCAGGCCATACATGATATCGGCAGCGATATCAGGGAACTTGTCCGAGATGATGAGTACCATACGGCGTTTGTTGCCACCATCGACCACGGCATCGATCACGTAGCCGCTAATGACCATCGAAAGGCCTGCATATAGTGCATTTTCGATTGAAAAGACCGGAGCCGACAGCGCGCATACGGCAACATCGATCGCCATGACGGTCGAGCCCACGGGCAGCGAGGTATTACGCGAGATGATTTGGCCAATCGTGTCCGAGCCGCCGGTGTTGGCGCCGGCGCGCAGCACCATGCCGTAACCGATGCCTGTAATAATGCCGCCCCACATGGCAGGGAGCATCAGGTCCGCATCCGCCAGAGGTGCTACAAACGGGGCGAACAGATCGGTAAAGAAGCCCAGCAGCACAAAGCCCGTCGCGGTCTGCACCACGTAGAACATGCCGCCCTCGCGCATAACGACCAGCAACAGCAAGGCGTTCATCACGATCGTCTGAATACCAACGGGAAGCGATATGCCGCGCGATGCGCCGACCGCCTGGATAATGGTGGCAAGGCCCGTAACACCACCGGCAGCAAGGCCGTTGGGAATCAAAAACAGGTCGGTCGCAATAGCGGCCAGAGCGCACCCCAACATAATCTGGGGCAGGTCGTGAAAGAAGTTCATCGATAGAATGCGCTTGATGTCCAGACGATATGCCATGCTACCTCCCTCAAAAAAGCGCACCCAAACGGATGCGCTTCGAACTTCTTGCTGTATTCGATTCTACCGATTCGCCGAACAAAAACCACCCCTGCGCAGGGTTTGCTTTGGATACAAAACCACCCTGCTCGGAGGGTTTTATCCATTTCCACATAAACCGGGCGGTTTATGCAGATGGGATCTCCGCGTCAGCGTTGCCAGTGGCCCAGCGATGGTAGCCAATAACAAACGGGTCCAGGTCGCCATCGTCAAGAACGGCCTCGACATTGCTGGTCTCAACGCCCGTGCGTAGGTCCTTAACCATCTGATACGGGTAGAGCACGTAGCTGCGGATCTGGTTGCCAAAACCAATCGTGGTTTTGGGTCCGCGAATCTCATCCAGGGCCTCGGCGCGCTTCTCGAGCTCAATCTCGTACAGGCGAGCCTTGAGGATCTGCATGCACGCGGCCTTGTTCTGGATCTGGCTGCGCTCGTTTTGGCAGGTGACCACAATGCCGCTGGGGAAATGCGTCACGCGCACGGCGGAGTCGGTGGTGTTAACGCCCTGACCGCCCGGGCCGCTCGCGTGGTACACGTCCACGCGGATGTCATCGGGACTGATCTCGATGTCGATATCATCGGGTAGCACGGGGATGACCTCGACGCCGGCAAACGTGGTCTGGCGGCGCTTCTTGTCGTCGGTGGGGCTAATGCGAACCAAGCGGTGGACGCCGGCCTCGGCGCGCAGCATGCCAAATGCGTCCTTGCCCTCGACGGTAAAGGTCGCACGGTCGATGCCGATGACCTCAGCAGCGGGGCAGTCGTTAATCGTGACCTTCCAGCCGCGACGCTGGCAGTACTTCATGTACATCTTAAAGAGCATGAAGGTCCAGTCCTGGGCCTCCAGACCACCCTGTCCGGGCTTGATGGTCACAATGGCATCGCCGTGATCGAACTCACCGGTAAACCAGCTCGAAAGCTCAAACTCATCGATGGCACGGGCCAGGCGCTCAGCCGTGGCTGTAGCCTCCTCGCGAAGGGCGGCGGCATCGGGGTCATCCCCCATCTCCTCGGCAAGCTCCAGCGCGGCGCGGGCATCGGAAAGCTCGCCGCGCGCGTTGTCCACGGCAGCGATATCTTCCTTGGTGCGCGCGATTTCCTCCATGGTGGCACGGGCGGCGTCGGCGTCATCCCAAAAGCCGAGGGCCACGCTTTTGGCCTCGAGCTCGGTCACGCGCGTGCGCTTTTCGTCCAAGTGGAGATACGACTCGACCTCGCCGAGCCGGTCCGCAAACGCGTCCAGCTCGGCGGGCGTTACCTCTAAAGCCTCAGCCATTAACGATTCCTGCCGTGGCAGTACTTAAACTTCTTGCCGCTACCGCAGGGGCACGGGTCGTTGCGGCCCACGTTGACGTACGGATCGTCGCTCTCGGACTTGCGATAGGTGGTCACCTTGCCACCGTTGTTGACGGCAGCCGGACCACCCTGGACAGCCGTGCGGGCCTGCACCTGCGCCTGCTTGCGCAGCACCGAGTCGCCGTTGTCACCATCGACCTCGGCAGGACCGGAGAAGTGCGCACGCTCGAGCGCGGGCTCCTCCTTGTGCTCCACGGCACGCGGGGCAGCCTTGATCTCGATGCGCAGAACCGTGCGCAGGTAATCCTCGTACATGGTGTCGACGAGGATCTGGAACGCGCCGTAGGCCTCGGTCTTGTACTCGACCAGCGGGTCGCGCTGGCCAAAGCCGCGCAGGCCGATGCCGGTCTTGAGATAGTCCATCTCCTGCAGGTAGTTCATCCAGCGGGTATCGATGACGCGCAGCATGACCTGGGTGTTGAGCTCGCGCATCAGGTCCTCGCCCAAGCGCTCGGCCTTCATGTTGTAGCACTTCTCTACGTAAGCCAGGACATCGGCAGCCAGAGCCTCATAATCCTCGTCGGGGAACTTCGGCGTATCGATGTGGCCGGTGAGCTCCACAACCCACTTGCGCAGGCCCTCCAGGTCGCGCTCGCCATCGTGACTGTCCTTGGTGCAGAACTCCTGAACGCAGCGGTACACGGTGTCGTGCATGACCTCGGTGATGTGGTCGGTCAGGTCCTTGCCGTCCAGAATCTTATTGCGCTCAGCGTAAATGACCTGGCGCTGCTTGTTCATGACGTCGTCGTACTCAAGGACGCTCTTGCGCATGGAGAAGTTGATGCTCTCGACCTTGTGCTGGGCGCTCTCGACGGCCTTGGAGATGATCTTGTGCTGGATGGGCATGTCGTCGCCCATGTCGGCCGTGACCATCATCTTGGAGACGCGGTCCATCTTGTCGCCGCCGAACAGGCGCATGAGGTCGTCCTCGAGCGACAGGTAGAACTGGGTCTCGCCCGGATCGCCCTGACGGCCGGAGCGGCCGCGCAGCTGGTTGTCGATACGACGGGACTCGTGGCGCTCGGTGCCGATAACGGTCAGGCCGCCGGCGGCAAGCACGCGCTCGCGCTCGGCCTTGCAGGTCTCCTTGGCCTCGGCGTTAAACTGCTCAAGCTGCTCGGGCGTCACGTCCTCCATGGTCAGGCCCTCGTACTCAAGGCGCTCGCGCACCAGCTCGTCGGGGTTGCCGCCCAACAGGATGTCGGTACCACGACCGGCCATGTTGGTAGCGATGGTCACGGCGCCGTAGCGTCCGGCCTGGGCAACGATATGAGCCTCGCGCTCATGGTGCTTGGCGTTGAGGACCTCGTGCGCGATGCCGCGCTTGGTAAGGGCGGCCGACAGCTTCTCGGAGCTCTCGATGGAGACGGTGCCCACCAGGACCGGCTGGCCCTTGGCGTGACGCTGCTCGACATCGTCGGCGACGGCGTTGTACTTGGCCTGAATGGTACGGTACACCAGGTCCTCGTGATCAACACGCTGAACGGGTTTGTTGGAGGGGATGACCTCGACGGGCAGCTTGTAGATCTCGCGGAACTCGGCATCCTCGGTGAGTGCCGTGCCGGTCATGCCGGAGAGCTTGTCATACAGACGGAAGTAGTTCTGCAAGGTGATGGTGGCCAGCGTCTGGTTCTCCTCGCGTACGAGCACGCCCTCTTTGGCCTCGATGGCCTGGTGCAGGCCCTCGGAGTAACGGCGGCCTTCCATAATGCGGCCGGTGAACTCGTCGACGATCTTGACCTCGCCGTTGGTGACCACGTACTGCTTGTCGCGGTGGAACATGTACTGGGCCTTCAGCGCCTGCTGCAGGTGGTTGACCAGCTGGCCGGAGAGATCGGCATAGATGTCATCGATACCCAGGCGGCGCTCGATCTTCTTAAGACCGCGCTCGGTGGCGGCGATGGTGTGCTTGGCCTCGTCCATGACGTAGTCGCCCGTGGGTTCAACGTCCTCGGTGGCGGTAAGCATGTCGTGCGACACGTCCTCGCCGCGCTCAAGGCCACGCACGGCACGCGCGAAGTCCTTGTAGGTACTGGCGGACTTGGTGCCAGCGCCCGAGATGATCAGCGGGGTGCGAGCCTCATCGATCAGGATGGAGTCAACCTCGTCGACGATGGCGTAGTTGTGGCCGCGCTGCACGCGCTGCTCGGGACGAGTGACCATGTTGTCGCGCAGGTAATCAAAACCGAACTCGGAGTTGGTGCCGTAGGTGACGTCGGCCTGGTAGGCCGGGCGCTTGAGCTCGAGCGGCATGTTGTTCTGGAGCAGACCGACGGTCATGCCCAGGTACTTATAGATGCGGCCCATCCACTCGGAGTCGCGCTTGGCAAGGTAATCATTGACAGTGACGACGTGCACGCCCTTGCCGGCAATAGCGTTGAGATAGCCGGCCAACGTGGAGACGAGGGTCTTACCTTCGCCGGTCTTCATCTCGGCGATGTGGCCCTCGTGCAGCGCCATGGCGCCAATGAGCTGCACGTCAAAGTGGCGCATACCCATGGTGCGCTTGGAAGCCTCGCGCACGGTGGCAAAGGCCTCGGGGAGCATGTCGTCGAGCGACTCGCCGTTGGCGTAACGCTCGCGGAACTTATCGGTCTGGCCGCGGAGTTCCTCCTCGGTCATCTTCTCAAACTGGGGCTCAAGACCGTTGATCTGGTCGACGATCTTGTAGTAGCGCTTAAGGTCCTTATCGGATCCAAAGGACAGCAGCTTTGACATGAATCCCATGTGGTTTTCCTTTTTGGCCATCGCCCACGCCGTGCAGCTGCGGGCGAGTTAAACACAGATGATTGTACTTTAGCCAAACAAGGCGCGGCCTATACGGTCGAGCTCGACCGCCACGTAATAACTATGACCAACCTGCCGCAATGGAACGGGTTTATTTTGGCAGGTTTTATCTGAGCAAACGCCGTCTCTCTGCCATTTGGTGCCACGGGGACAGGTTAGCTTGCACCAATAAAAAGAAAAGGGCCGCGCACCCAAATGGATGCACGGCCCTCATGCCATGAATGCGAGTGATTCCGCGGCGAGCTATTTACTCAGCAGCCTCGGTGGTCTCGGCCTCGGCAGCGGCCTCCTCGACGGGAGCCTCTGCGGGAGCCTCGGCGGCCTGCTTGGCAGCCTCCTCGGCAAACTTAGCAGCACGCTTGGCCTTCTCGGCAGCCTTAGCCTCAGCGGCGGCCTTGCGAGCGGCCTCGGCCTCAGCAGCCTTGGCGGCCTTGGCAGCCTTGGCCTCCTCAGCCTTCTTGAGCTGGGCGGCAGCGGCGCCACCGAACTTGTCGGCGAAGCGCTGGACGCGTCCACCGGTGTCGACGAACTTCTGCTGGCCGGTGTAGAACGGGTGGCACTCGTTGCAAAGCTCGACCTTCATCTCGGACACGGTAGCGTGCGTCTTGAAGGTGTTGCCGCAGGAGCACGTCACCGTGCACTCGACATACTGGGGATGGATACCCTGCTTCATGGTAGGACTCCTTATTGGTCAGGCGCTGGTTACCGATCAGCGCATAAGGCGTCTTGGTTTCCGACCAAGACAACAAACTTGGCTATGGTACCACGGCGCCGCATGTCCCACAAAAGGTTCACGGTCTTTTCGGCACGACACGAGCTGGCCCTTGAATATCAACTATCATCCGAACACTCCCCCACATTCATCCTTCGTATGTATCGAGGTATTCCTGCTTGAGCGTCTGCGAGGACGACTTGATCTTTTCCACGAGCGTGCCGGCCTCGATGAAGTAGAACGAGTCGGTGAGGTCTGCCAGGTCGTCGAGCAGATGGCTTGAAATGAGCAC
>NZ_JAQLDQ010000022.1 GCF_028209395.1 Collinsella aerofaciens | reverse complement strand
TCCCCGCCGGGGCGCTCGACCGCGACGAAGCCCCAGTCCATCTGGTAGGCCTCTCCGGGCGCCGTCCTGAAGCGCTGCCCGCGGCAGCCCTGCGGGGCCGCCTGCCGCCTCTTCGCGGGCACGAGGTCCCGGTGCGCGGCGATATAGGTCTTCACCGTGGTGAGGCCGCCGGCGTAGCCCTGGCCGAGCAGCCGCTCGAATATCACCTGCGAGTTGGTGACGCCCTTCCGCAGGAGGTCGTCCACCAGGCCGGTGTGGCCGGCGAGCACGCCCGGCGCGGCCCTCCTCCCGCTGTTCCCGTGGGGCAGGGCCCTGAACCCGTGTGCCCTGACCGTCCTCGCGCGGGAGCGGGTGAGCCCCGTCCTCCTGCAGAACTCCGCGAGGTTGCATGCCTGCGGGTCGAACCCGTCGCCCTCCTCCGCGGCCATCTCCCGGAGCGCCGCGTCTATAATCTCCTGTAGGTCATCGTGTCTCTCGTTCACCTCAATGGTCCTCCTAACGCCGGCGTGTTGGCACCACCAGCGTAGTGGCGGCGGGGAGGCACGGTGGCCATTATTCGGTGACCGGGATTGGTCAAAATAGTTTGACTATTAGCGGCTAAAATCGCCCGGCGCTAACACGTTTAGGCGCTGGTGGCTAAATTATGCCTATGAATCTTTAAGTCCAAAAAGGTTATCGGCTTCATCGTCAGGCATATATTCCAGCACATCGCCCGGTTGGCAGTCGAGTGCCCGGCATATCGCGTCAAGAGTTGAAAAGCGCACGGCAGAAACCTTGCCCGTCTTGATGCGCGACATATTGACCTGGGAGATGCCCACGCGTTCCGCAAGCTCTTTGGATGAGATCTTGCGTTCGGCAAGCATGCGGTCGAGCCGCAGAATAATCATGGATTCCCCCTAGAGCAACTCGTCATCTTGTTTTTGCAGGATATACCCGTAGCGGAAGATGCTGGCAATCAGGCTAAAAATCAGGCCCGCAAAGAGCATGGAGAGGTCGAGATGCTGGCCGCCAAGCGCATCCGTAAAGCTACCGCCAAATCCTGAGAGTATCAGCCCCGTGACTATGGCACCAAAAAGTTTCACGGCGGCGCCGCCGATAAGGAACAAATGTCCTATTTGACGTAGTATGCGGATGCATTCGAGGTCAAAGGGCCTGCCCGCCTTTTCAATGGCAGAGAAAAACCTGTATGCGCTTAGCGCGATGGCAAGCGCGAGGCATGCCATCATGCCGCTCCCTATGGCAGTATGACCGTCGTGCGCGACAAGCATAAGAGGGGTCTGTTCGTTGGCGCCGACGAGAGCGAGAATTGGCCCTTCGCCAGCCGTAAGCTCTACGGATTGGAGACAGAACCCTTGGGAGAGGCTAGGCAATATGAATAGAAGTTCGATTGCAATGACTGCGAGGAGTGCCAGAGCGAGCGCCACGATGGTGCAGATTGTGCCCCATTTGCAGTAGCGAGTGAGCTTCCTCAGTTTGGCTATTGCCTGTTCACGGTCGATGGCTTCATTCGATTTGGATACGTTCCAGCGGATCATAGCTCCTCCAACCAATGTCTTGGATGATACTTGTATCTTATATCATACTTAATGACAAACGATAAACAATTACAGAATAGAGTAAGTAATGTTTGTGAGACGAATAACGTGAGCTATTGGCTCATTTTGGATGCCGGAGTTTGACGCGCGGGGGATGAGGACAAATGTCAAAACTACCAGCGATCGCACAAACGCTTCATCGGGTTTCCCCGATTCATCTGGGAAAACAGCTGCAAACGATTGCAAGTAACCGGTGAACGGTCGAAAACTACCGTTCACCGATAATCTCAAAACTGGTTCTAACTGGTATTAAGTCAAAAAGACCAATTCACATATCTTCACAATGACCTGCAATTTTTCAACACGCTATTTTTTGCCGCCCTGCGTTGTTTAGACACAAAAAAGTTCCGATCTTTTGCCAAAGCGTTTCGAAACGGTTTCAAAACCGCAGGTAGAAGTGTTAACGAGCGGTAAACGGTCGATTTATCACCGTGAACGGTGCAAAAACGTTTTACCGTATGAATCAACGGAAGCGGCCTCTTCTGGGGTGATATAGTGACAACAACACGTCACGTGGTTACTACCAGTTTAGAAACCACTGGTCTTCAAAGAACGCTTTCCAAGAAGCTTTAAGGGCAATTGCCCGCTGGCTTTCGAAAATCATCGGACTCAGATCGTACACACCTTCGGAAGGGAAATTTGAATGGTTGGCTTTATTCTTACCGGTCATGGACAGTTCGCACCCGGCCTCGCAAGCGCTATCGCTATGGTTGCTGGCGACCAGCCCGCTTTTACCGTCGTTCCTTTTGAGGGCGACCAGGCTGCTTCCTACGGTGAGGATCTCCGCGCCGCTATTACCGCCATGCGCGAGGAGTGCGATGGCGTGCTCGTCTTTACCGACCTGCTTGGTGGCACCCCGTTCAACCAGGCGATGATGATTGCCCAGGATGTCGACAACGTCGAGGTTCTGACCGGCACCAACCTTCCCATGGTTATTGAGCTTCTGTTCCTCCGCGGCAACGCCACGCTCGCCGAGCTTGGCGAGCAGGCCGTGACCGTTGGCCAGACGGGCATCACCGCCCAGACGGTCGCATCCGTTGCCGGCTCCGACGAAGAGGATATCTTCGGCGACGAGGACGGCATCTAATGGCCGATTTCGGAGCCAACGTCCTGAGCTCCTCGGTCGCCCTTTTAGGCCTGCTTGTCATCATGGGCTTGATTTACACCATCTGGTCGCAAATCAACATGAAGAAGAAGCAGAAGTACTTCAAGGAGCTGCACACCGAGCTCAAGCCGGGTCAAGAGGTTCTTTTCGCCGGCGGTATCTACGGAACCGTCAAAGGCATCGAAGGCGAGAAGGTCCAGATCAAAGTCCGATCCGGAGCCGTCGTAGATGTTTCGCGTTACGCGATTCAGGAGATCAAGTAACTGTCGTCAGCAAATAACGAAAGGAAGCTAATCAACATGGCAGAACCCAACATTCTTCTTACCCGCATCGATAACCGACTGGTTCATGGTCAGGTTGCCACCCAGTGGAACTCCACCCTGGGCTCCAACCTCATCCTCGTCGCCAACGACGACGTGGCGTCCAACACCATGCGCCAGAACCTCATGAAGATGGCCGCTCCCGCCGGCGTCGCTACGCGTTTCTTCTCTCTGCAGAAGACCATCGACGTCATTGGCAAGGCGAGCCCGCGCCAGAAGATCTTCATCGTGGCCGAAACACCGGAAGACGTGCTTACGCTCGTCAAGGGCGGTGTGCCTATAAAGAAGGTAAACATCGGCAACATGCACATGTCGGAAGGAAAGCGCCAAGTCGCCACCTCCGTCGCAGTTAACGACGAGGATGTCGCTGCGTTTAAAGAGCTGCAGGAATTGGGGGTGGAGTTGGAGATCAGGCGCGTTCCGAGCACGCCTGTTGAGGACACGAGCAAGCTCTTCTCGTAATCCTCGTGATCCACGTTGTCAGGAGTGAAACCCTGACGTTCTGTACGTGATATCCAAAGTGCGTACATACATTTTGAAAGGAGGAGCAAGATGGAATACTCGATCATCCAGATCGCTCTGGTCTTCGTCGTCACGTTCATCGCGGCAATCGACCAGTTTGACTTCCTCGAGTCTCTCTATCAGCCCATCGTCACCGGCGCCGTCATCGGTCTTATCCTTGGCGACCTCAACACCGGTCTTCTCGTGGGTGGTACCTATCAGCTCATGACGATCGGCAACATGCCGATCGGAGGCGCTCAGCCGCCTAACGCCGTCATTGGCGGCATCATGGCAGCCATTCTCGCTATCGCCACGGGTCTCGAGCCCAACGCGGCAGTCGGCCTTGCCATTCCGTTCGCTCTGCTTGGTCAGCTCGGCGTTACCCTGGTCTTCACGCTTATGTCCCCGCTTATGTCCACGGCCGATAACATGGCTCATAACGCGGACACCAAGGGCATCGAGCGCCTGAACTACTTCGCCATGGCTCTGCTCGGCCTGATCTTCGCTGTCGTTGTCACACTGTTCTTCATCGCTGGCGCTACCATTGGTCAGACCATCGCTTCCGCCATCCCGACTTGGCTGCAGACCGGTCTGTCCGCTGCAGGCGGCATGATGCGCTTCGTCGGCTTCGCCGTCCTGCTCAAGGTTATGATGAACCGCGATATGTGGGGCTTCTTCCTCATGGGCTTTGGCCTCGCGCTCATCACCGTTGCCAACGATTCTCTGGCAACCCCTGCTCTGCTCATCCTCGCTCTCATCGGCTTCGGCATCGCTTTCTGGGACTTCCAGCAGCAGACCGAGCTGAAGGGTGCAGCTGTTTCTGACGGAGGTGACTTCGAAGATGGCATCTAATGAGTATGTGATCCCGGAGCACTACGAGGATCTTACTCCTGCTCCGCAGCTCGATCAGAAGACCCTCAACAAGATGGCTTGGCGCTCCTGCTTCCTGCAGGCCTCGTTCAACTACGAGCGTATGCAGGCCGCTGGCTGGCTCTACTCCATCATCCCCGGTCTGGAGAAGATCCACACCAACAAGAACGACCTCGCGGCTTCCATGAGCCACAACCTGGAGTTCTTCAACACCCACCCGTTCCTCGTCACCTTTGTTATGGGCATCGTGCTTTCGCTCGAGCAGAACAAGGTTGACATCCCCACGATTCGCGCCGTCCGCGTCGCCGCAATGGGCCCGCTCGGTGGTATCGGTGACGCCCTGTTCTGGCTGACGCTCGTGCCTATCACGGCCGGCATCACCTCCAACATGGCCATCAACGGCAACGCTGCTGCGCCGATCATCTTCCTGGTGATCTTCAACGCTGTCCAGTTCGCTCTGCGCTTCTGGCTCATGAACTGGTCCTACAAGCTTGGCACCAGCGCTATTGACGCTCTGACCGCCAACATGCAGGCCTTCACGCGTGCCGCTTCCATCATGGGCGTCTTCGTCGTCGGTTGCCTGGTCGTCACCATGGGTGGCACCCAGATCAACCTCCAGATCCCCAACGGCACCACCCGTGGCCTCTCCGCTACTACCGTGATCGTCTCCGAGAAGGAGGCCGAGAACTTCACCGGTATGGAGGGCATCGATACCGAGACCGCTGAGGCCGGTACCATCGCCATGACCGATAAGGACGGCAACGCCCTTACCGCTTCCGATGCCGACGGCAACGCTGTCGAGTGCGGCGTCACCGATCTGGGTAACGGCATGGAGTCCGTGACCTACGGCACCGTTACCGAGGATCCGGTCAACTTCTCTGTTGCCGACACCCTCAACACCATCGTCCCGAAGCTCGTCCCGCTTATGCTTACGCTGCTGCTTTACTACATGTTCGCTAAGCACAGCTGGACCCCGACCAAGGGCATTCTCCTGCTCTTCGTCCTTGGCATCCTGGGCGCTGGCCCGCTTGGTCTCTGGCCGAGCATCTGGTAAGGCTCTAGCTTGAGGGGTGTGTCCCTACGCGGCTCACACCCCGACCCCTTAAGCCATGTGTATGTTAAAAGCCGCGTGCTCGAAAGAGCGCGCGGCTTTTGTTTTCTTAATGATTCGGGTGTGGCAGACAGATAATGCATAACACCCTAGGTAGTTAGCCGAATTCGAGCAAAAGGGAGGATAGGATGGCGATCGGAGCGCGTAAGCAACCGCTGTACGATCAGCTGGTCGATATTCTGACCGAAAAGATCGACCATGAATATCGCGCCGGTGACATGATTCCTTCCGAGCGCGAACTTTCGGAGCGCTATGGTCTCTCGCGCACTACGGTACGCCTGGCTCTGCAGGAACTGGAGCGTTTAGGACTGGTGGTTCGGCAGCACGGTCGCGGTACCTTTGTGACCGACCGTTCGGCAAAAGCAACCAATCTTATGCAGTCCTACAGCTTTACCGAGCAGATGCGCGCGATGGGTCGCGACCCCGAGACCACGATTCTCGAGTTTTGCGAGATGGAGGCCGATAAAAATCTGGCCGAGCATATGGGATTGCGTATCGGTGATCGCATTTTTAAGCTTAAGCGACTTCGTTCTGCCGACAACATGCCCATGATGGTCGAACGCAGCTATCTACCAGTTCGTCAATTTCTGTCCCTAAAGCGACCGCTGCTGGAGCGTAAGCCGCTTTACGATGTGATTGAGCAAGACTTTCAGCAAAAGATACGCGTGGCCGAAGAGGAGTTCTATGCGAGCATAGCCCGTCCCACCGACGCCCACCTTTTGGGAATTGTCGAGGGCTCGCCTGTGCTCGATTTGGTCAGGACTACGTATAACGAGTCAAACGAGGTTGTGGAGTACACGCTCTCGGTTGCTCGTGCCGATCAGTTTAAATACAAGGTTTACCACCAGCGTAGCGATTAGTGTCCGCATCGTTTCCATATGATGATTCTTTGCATTTAACTGGTTACTACCAGATAACCAACCGAAGTGTATAATTGCACGTCAGAGGATTACTTCAGGAGAGAGGTATTAAAAATGTTCGAGAAGAGTGTCGAGGAGCTCACCGAGCTCGGCGCCCAGATCACCACGGCCGAGATTGCTCAGCAGCCCGAGCTTTGGCGTGATACGCTCAACATCTATCGCGAGAACAAGGAGGCCATCGAGGCCTTCCTGGCCGAGGCTCGCGCTATGGGCGAGGGTCGTCTGTCCGTTGTCTTCACCGGTGCCGGTACGTCCGACTACGTTGGCGATACCTGCGCCCCGTACCTGCGTCACGCTGGCAACACTGATCTCTACGACTTTAAGCCCATCGCCACGACCGACATCGTGAGCGCCCCGCGCGACTTCCTGCGCGCCGAGGATCCCACGCTCGTGGTTTCCTTTGCCCGCTCTGGCAACAGCCCCGAGAGCCTTGCCGCCGTTGCCGTTGCCAAGGAGCTCGTCCACAACGTCAAGTTCCTCAACATCACCTGCGCTCCCGAGGGCAAGCTCGCCGTCGAGTCTGCCGATGATCCCAACGCGCTGACGCTGCTCATTCCGCGCGCCAACGACAAGGGCTTCGCCATGACCGGTTCTTATTCCTGCATGACCCTGCTCTCCACCCTTATTTTCGACACTGCCTCTGACGAGCAGAAGGCCGAGTGGGTCGAGACGATTGCCAAGATGGGCGAGGAGGTCATCTCCCGTGAGCCTGAGATCGCCGATTACCTGGCTGGCGACTTCAACCGCGTGACCTACTTGGGTTCTGGCTCCTTCGGTGGCCTTGCCCAGGAGAGCCAGCTCAAGATCCTCGAGCTCGCTCACGGTCTTGTTGCTACTTCCTACGACACCTCTATGGGCTATCGTCACGGACCTAAGTCCTTCGTCGACGATAAGACGCTCGTCTTCGTGTTCGTCAACAACGACGCCTACACCCGTCAGTACGACATCGACATCCTCAACGAGATCGGTGGCGACAAGATCGCTCAGCACACCGTTGCCGTTCAGCAGGATGGCGCTACCGTCTATGAGGGTGAGTCCTTCACCTTTAAGGGCTACGAGGCGCTTCCCGAGGGCTACCTTGCCCTGCCGTTCGTGATGTTTGCCCAGGCTATCAGCCTGCTCAACTCCGTGCGCGTGGGCAACACGCCCGATACGCCGAGCCCCACCGGCACGGTCAACCGCGTGGTTAAGGGCGTGACGATTCACCCCTTCACCGCTTAATCGCGTCCCCCTGTAAGGGCGCCCGTCCGCTCATAACGGCGGGCGGGCGCTTTTTGTTTTTACATGGACCGGGTATAAGCATTACCACAGTCAACTGCTTTAGAAGCAAGGAGTGCATATGAGCACGTACGCAATTAAGGCTGACAAGTTCTTCTTGCCGGCAGGCCCGCAACTGGGCGGCTATCTTATGGTCGAGGATGGCGTTTTTGGCGCCTGGCAGGCCGACGAGCCCTCTTGCGAGATTAAGGACTACACGGGATCGTGGATCGCACCGGGTATGGTCGATACTCACATCCATGGCTTCTATAACCACTCGACTACCGATAACGATCCCGAGGGCATTGATATCAGCTCGACCGAGCTCGCCCGTCGCGGTACCACCAGCTGGCTGCCCACGACGTTCACCGATGGCGTCGAGCAGATCAAGGATGCCTGCGCCGCCATCGCTCAGGCGGACGAGGGTCGCGGCCCCGACTTCTGCGGTGCACGCATTCAGGGCATCTACCTGGAGGGCCCCTTCTTTACCATGAAGCACGTGGGCGCGCAGAACCCCGCTTATCTTATCGATCCCTCCGAGGAGGTCTTCGATCAGTGGCAGGAGGCTGCGGGCGGTCGCATCGTTAAGAGCGCCATGGCGGCCGAGCGCGACGGTGCCGCTGCTTATGCGGCTGCTCTGAACGCCAAGGGTGTGGTGACCAGCATCGGTCACTCCGACGCCACCTACGATGAGTGCATCGCCGCCATCAACGCCGGTGCCAGCTGCTTTACGCATACCTATAACGGCCAGCGCGGGCTGCATCACCGTGAGCCCGGTGTCGTGGGCGCTGCCATGTCCACGCCCGAGACCTACGCCGAGATCATCTGTGACGGCAAGCACGTAAACCCTGCCGCCATCAAGGCGCTGCTGCAGGCAAAGGGCTGGCAGCACACGGTGCTCATCACCGACTGCTTGGGTTGCGGCGGCATGCCCGAGGGCAGCTACACCAGCGGTGGCATGGACGTCATCATGAAGGACAACCTGTGCTGGCTCGCCGACGGCAAGAGCATTGCCGGCTCGGTGCTCACGCTTGCCCAGGGCGTCAAGAACATCGTCGACTGGGGCATCGCCAGCGCCGATATCGCCATTCGCATGGCAACCGAGGTGCCGGCACGCTCCGCGCACATCGAGGATAAGTGCGGCAGCATCATGCCTGGTCGCGACGCCGACTTTGTCGTGTTCGACCATGAGCTCACCCTCGTCGAGACGTATGTTGGCGGCCAGAGCGTCGGCAACGCCTTTACTGAGTAACGATAGAAAAAGACGGCGGGCCCGAATCTGCTCGGACCCGCCGTATGGGTTAAACGCTCAAAAGCACCTTCACAGTTACAGCTTGTTAGCAATCTTCTTTGCCGTGCGCTTGACGCCGGCCACCAGGCCTCCTGCAGGATGCTCCTTCTCGTATGCTAGGCGCTTCTCGCGCTTGGCATACTCTTCGACGATGATGTCGCCATACTCGTCTTCGATCTTGTCGAAGAAGTCGACGGCGCCCTTAATTTCCTCAGCGGTCGGGTGTCCCTTTTGGACACCGCCGGCGAGCTTGAACGGCCCCCACGTATCAAAGCCGGGACAGCCGTAGACACCCATAAAGATGGCCTGCTTCATGCGGCAGATGCCATCGATATCCTTGCCGTACCACTTGTTTTTGCCACCGTAGGTCATAAGGCCAAACACCTTGTCCTGCGGCTGCAGCACGTTGGTGAGCACACGTGCCATATCTTTGTCGATCTCGGAGTAATAAATGCCCGTGGCGACACCGATTAGATGATATTCGTGCAGGTTGGGATACTCGTTTTTGCCAAGCGCCTTGACGTCGAGGGTATCGATTTCGGGGTGTGCCTCGACGATGGCGTCCACGAGCTTTTTCGTATTGCCGTGATGGCGCGAGGCATAAAGGATGATGGTTCGCATAAGAAGGCCTTTCAGCTGTAATTGCATCAATGTCTGTATGGTACCCCGTTGCATGGCTGGGATACCGGACGCATCGATGAACGTGCGGGTTTGTCCTTTGATCAGGGCCGAGACGGGTTCTTGCGAGCAAAAAAGCAGTTGTTCGAAAGGATGGGCAATGGAATACGCTCTCTCCAACGATTCGATTTCTATTAAGGTGTCCACGGCTGGTGGTTCGTTTACCTCGATTGAGGCCGGAGGTCGCGAGTACTTGTGGCAGGGCGATCCCGCCGTGTGGTCCGGCCAAGCACCGATTTGCTTCCCGATTTGCGGAGGCTTGCGCGATGGTAGCGCCATGACGTTTGCCGGGCATCACGTGAAGCTCGCTCGCCACGGGTTTGCGCGCAAACAGGAGTGGAAGCTGCTGAGCCAAGACGAGAACGAGCTGGCGATGTGCCTGGCTTCGGAGGATAACGCCGCGCTGCTGAGCGATTATCCGTACCCGTTTAAGCTTGTCGCTCGTTATACGCTTGAGGACGCCGCCGTGCGTGTCGCCTATGAGGTTACCAACGAGGGTACCGAGGACATGCCGTTCTTTATCGGCGGTCATCCCGGCTTTAGGTGTCCGCTCGATGAGGGCGAGGCCTATACGGACTACGAGTTGCGCTTTGAGAAAGACGAGGCTGCGGAGCTTTGCACCGCTGTCCCTTCGACTGGCTTGATTGACGTGGCAAACCGCTCCAAGAACCCCATGGTGGGGAAGACGCTGCCTCTGTCACATGAGCTCTTCGATTTTGCGGAGACCATCTTTGACGTGCTCGAGAGCCGTCAGGTCACGCTTTCCAAAAAGGGCGAGGACAAGGGCGTCCGCCTGAGCTTTGAGGGCTTCCCATATCTCATTGTGTGGAGCAAGCCCGAGGGCGATTTTGTGGCGGTTGAGCCTTGGGGCGGTCTTTCGACCTGTTCCGATGAGGACGATGTGCTTGAGCATAAGCGCGGCTGCCTTGTCGCCAAGCCCAAGGAGACCGTCGTTCGCTCGTTCACGATTGAGATTCTGTAATTCCGTTTTGTCGACTCGTATCGCGGGGCACAAGGAGCCTGCGAGATAAGGAGCTAAAAATGATCCTCACCGTTACGATGAACCCGTCTGTCGATACGCGCTATCAGCTCGATGAGCTCGTCATCGACGACGTCAACCGTGTGACGCCCGAAAAGACCGCCGGCGGCAAGGGCCTCAACGTGGCCCGTGTCCTTGGTCAGTTGGGCGACGACGTTGTGGCAACCGGCCTGCTTGGTGGCCATATGGGCGCCTATATGGCCGAGCTCATGGACGCTAACGGCATTAAGAATGATTTTGTGCCCATCAAGGGCGAGACTCGCATTTGCCTCAACATCCTCCACGCCGGCAACCAGACCGAGCTGCTCGAGAGCGGCCCGACGATTGCCCCCGAGGAGCTCGATGCCTTTACCACCAAGTTTACCGAGCTTGCGAGCAAGGCCGATGTCGTTACCATCTCGGGTTCGCTGCCCCGCGGCGTCGAGGCGGACTACTACGCCAAGATCACGGGCATTGCCGAGAACGCCGGCGCCAAGGTGCTGCTCGATACCTCGGGTGCCTCTCTCGAGGCCGCCCTTAAGTCCGAAATTAAGCCCGAGCTGGTCAAGCCTAACCTGACCGAGATCAACGGCCTTCTGGGTACGAGCTTTACCACCGACGATGTGGACGAGCTCCGCGCCGCGCTCGCCTCTGATGCCCGCTTCTCCGATATCCCCTGGGTCGTCGTGTCCATGGGTGCTGCCGGCTCCGTTGGCTTCCACAATGGCCGTGCGTTCCGCGCAAAGACGCCCGACATCCCTGCCGTTAACGCCACGGGCTCTGGTGACTCCACTATCGCTGGCTTCGCGCATGCCATTGCTGCTGGCGCGGACGACGAGACGGTGCTGCGTACCGCCAACACCTGCGGCAAGCTCAATGCCATGGATCCCATGACCGGCCATCTGGTCATGGACCGTTGGGACGAGGTCTACAACGGCGTTGTCGTGACCGAGCTGTAAAAGCCTGGGCGTCGGCCCCGGCATTGCTTGCTAGCTCATGTCGACGACAAGTGCGGTAGCATTATGCTGGGGCGCGACGCCGAGTTTGTCGTGTTCAATCCCGACCTTACCCTGGTCGAGGCGTATGTGGGTGGCAACAGCGTCGGTAACGCGTTTGCCGAGTAGCCGCCAAAGAAGCGATCCGAGAGGGGATTTAGATGATTTACGGTGCATTGGGCGATATCGAGGAGTACCGCGGAATGCTCAAGGGCCTCGACGTGCTGATCGACTGGCTCGAGGAGAACGACCCGGCACAGCTCGAGGTCGGCAGCCATCCGATTTTGGGTGAGAAGGTCTTTGCGAACGTCATGTCTCCCACGACGCGTCCCGAGGCTGAGGCTCACTATGAGACGCATCAGCGCTATCACGACCTGCAGATTGACGTCGAGGGTCGCGAGGCCTTCAAGGTCGCTACGGGCAGCCTGACGCTGGTCCAGGAGTTTGACGAGAAGGACGACTACGATCTGGTCGATTCCGACGCCTCGATCGCCGGCGATCTTGCCGACGACAAATTCGCGCTGTTCGTTGCCGGCGAGCCCCACATGCCCACGCTCGAGTTTCCGGGCGATGGCGCACAGCCGGTCAAGAAGATCTGCTTTAAGTTGCTTGCCGACGCCTACTGGGAGGAGTAGCGAGCTGCTCGGCTGAGCTGTTCGTCTGATGGCGTGATTCCCCTAGGGAAATCACGCTAGGACCCCGCCAAACGGGTTTTCCCTAGGGAAATCACGTTTGGCGGGGTTTTCTGTTTTTGAATAGGGAAGCCTCATTTATTTGCGAAGAACATCGGCTAGCCGCAGGATTGAAATCATCGACCGATAAGTGAGTTCCACTTTTTCGCCCGCAAGCAGTCGTTTCGAGCCAATCTCATCTAGCCCCACAAGCCGAGAAAACAGCGGGCCGCTCATCGTGGCCTCGTCAATTGATTCCCTTATGGTCTTCAAAACGTCCGTATCATGAAGCGATGCCGAGCTGTAGGGGGCAACACGAGCGGAACTCTCAATTAACGACGAGACAAAAGGATGGAGATGCTTTGGACATAGTCCATCAAACACCACATCCCCATTGTCGTTCGAGCCGACCAGGCGCCAAGTATAATGATCGACCCAGTCATCTCCGTCATATATGGCGTCCATGAGCAACTTCCCGTCTAGAGAGAGAAACCTATTTGGACATCGGGGCGCAAGACCGCAATCCATATCGGGCCTGCAGCAGCTCCAACCCAACGCACCACATAGGTTCCCTTTCTTACATGTGTATCAATCTGCCCCGAAATGCCGGTGAATGCAATTCCAGACCCGTTTGTCGGATAGCAATCGACGTATTTTTGTTTTCCGCTCACAACCTTGTATAGATATATCGTTCCAGCAAAAGAGAAGGGATCGTTCGCAATTTTGTCCGGAAGAACTTGCCACCTCAAAATCCCGCTACCAATATGGTCAAGCTTGACCGTTCCGCCGTCCCCCTCAAAAGTGGCAAGGGGATTTACCCCAGACTGAGAGTCGGTATCGCCCTCCTTAGCAGTTATCAGCAGGCTGCCCGTATAAGACTGCTGAGGCTCACCTTCAGGACAGGCAGCCTCGGCCCAAGAAGGGCCACTCAGGCAGAACAGTCCGAGCAGCATCAATACCAACAAAAGAAAACCCTTAGTTCTTTTCATCTATATCCCCAACGTCTCTCGACATTTGTATATTGTGACTATTTTAGATCTATATGGCCAATTCGAGCCCTCACCATGGCAATTGTTGCAGCTGGGTTTCTTTTCATTAAGATTTCACTTTGGTAAATCCCCGCCCCTAAGCATTAAACCCGAAGTCCACCGAGTGGGCCGCTGTTGACGTGGCTATGTTTGGATTGGCGCGCACGCACTCAAAATCGGCAACAAAAAAGCCGCCCGAAGGCGGCTATCTTGTGCAATGGAGCCAGCGACCGGGCTCGAACCGGTGACCCCCGCTTTACGAGAGCGGTGCTCTACCAACTGAGCTACGCTGGCGGCCATGTGATGACGCAACTGAGGCGTCAACGGCTGTCTATGATACGGGACATCGCACGTCCGCGCAAGGGTTCTGACGGCTTTTCTCACTTTAAATGCACTAATATTGGAGACGCGATGTCTTGCTCTTACGGGTCTCAAACAGAATGGGGCAGCGATGGCTCAACCCAAGATTCTACTCACACGCATCGATGATCGGCTTATTTACGGGCAAGACGTTGAGCTGTGGAACGAAGCCGTGGGTTCCAACCTCGTCCTGATCGTTAACGACGAGATTGCGGCGGATTCGCGCAAGTGGGCGCCTATGAGGGTCGCGGCGCCCGAGGGCGTGTGGACGCGGTTTTTCTCGGTGCAAAGGACCATCGACATCATTCATACCGCAACGCCGCGTCAATGGATTCTGATTATGGTGGCCTCACCCGCTGATGCGCTCGCGCTGGTTAAGGGTGGTGTGCCAATAACCAAGATCAGCATTGGCCATATGCAGGCAGGGGAGGGAAAGCGCTCTGTAACGCCTGCCGTTGCCATAGACGATACGGACATCGCCGCCTTCAAAGAGTTGCAAAAGCTCGGCATAGAGCTAGAAATCCGCTATCTCCCCAGTTCCGCCCCCGACCCCATTGGCAATCTGTTCAACTGATCCCTTGGGGACGGAGGAAAACGGATCAAATTGCCCTTGCGAGGGACGCGCGCGATGCCGCCTGTCAAAAACTATGCCCATTTACTACGTTTGGTCGGCTATCGCCGAGCATGTCGAATTTGAGAAAAACAAAACCGCAGGTAGACGGCTTGCGAATTTAACAAAAACCGGTGCATGGTCGAGCATCCCGGGCTAAACGTAGTAAATGGGCATAGTTTTGATATGTCACTCATACAGTCACAGCGAAAATGAGCCAAAAGATGAAAAAACGCCCGTCGGCGGTGGTGCCGGCGGGCGTTGCTGTGCGATATGTCGCGTTGTGGGCTTAGTGCCTCATAAAGTGATATTCGATCACATTGCTATAGGGATGACCCGGTCCCACGATGCCCTGGGGGAACAGCGGGCGGTGCGGCGTGTCGGGGTACATCTCGGCCTCGAGGGCAAAGCCGGCGCCCCAACCATAGTTGGCGTCGTCCTTGGCGTGCTCGTCGCCCAGCCAGTTGCCGGTGTAGAGCTGCACGCCCGGGGCAGTGGTGTAGTAGTCCATCTCACGACCGGTCCACATCTCCTCGACGTGCATCGCGCGGCGCAGGTTGCGGCCGTACTGATAGCCATTGATGCACAGGCAGTGGTCGTAGCCACGGGCCTGCTTAATCTGCAGGTCGTCGGCCTCCATACCGGGTGCGACAGGACGCAGCTCACGGAAGTCAAACGGCGTGCCCTCGACCGGGGCAATCTGGCCGGTGGGAATGTTCTGCTCATTGATGGGCAGGTAGTGGGCGGCGTTGGCAACAAAGAAGTGCTCGCAGTCCATGCCAGCGTTATGGCCGGCAAGGTTAAAGTACGTGTGGTTGGTCATGGACACGTAGGTGGCGCGGTCGCTCTCGCAGCCATAATCGATGCGGAAGATGCCGGTGCGCGTAACGGTAAACACGGCCGTAAAGGTTCGGTTGCCGGGCAGGCCCAGCTCGCCATCCTTAAGCGAGGTGGTCATGCGCACGGCGTTATGGACCTCGTCGAGCTCAACATCCCACACACGTTTGTGCAGACCGTGCTCAAGGTCGCTGTGCAGGTTGTTGGCGCCCTCGTTGGCGGGCATATGCCAGTCTGTGCCGTCGATGGCGATCGTGGCGCCAGCGGTGCGGTTAGCCACAGGTCCGATGGTCGCGCCAAAGCAGGCGGGGTTGTCAAAGTAATCCTCGAGCTTATCGAAGCCCAGCACCACATCGCGCACGTTGCCGGGGATATCGGGCACGTCGATGCCCAACACGGTGGCGCCATAGTCCATAATGCGAACGCAGATCTCGGGCCCGTTGAGGGTGTAACGATGAACGGGGGTACCGCACGGCGCGGTACCGAAAAGCTCGGAAGTGATCATTTGGTTCCTAACATCGAGGTATTTCCGACAAACTGTAGCGCGAACAGGCGAGATTATCACTACACCCCACTAAAGCAGGGGGTATTTTTCTCAAAAAAGTGATGATTGGAGCTGTGCGGGCGTTCATTTCTGACGCGTACGAATCTGATACAATTTGTTCGTTACTGTTTGAATGATATGCGCGCAAAGAACGGCGAGGATTCATCGTGATTAAGGCAGAGCGACAGGATAAGGTTCGTCAGCTGCTCGAGGAGCAGGGCACGGTCTCGGTTAAAGAGATTTCTGATGCGTTAGGTGTCTCGGATATGACGATCCGCCGCGACCTTGAGGAACTTGCGAGCCTGGGCGAGATCGAACGCGTGCACGGTGGAGCCCGCAGTGCGCAGGGCCGTCCACATGCTATGTTGCGCCATGAGTATTCGCACAGCGAAAAGCGCACCAAGCATGCCGAGGAAAAGCTGCAGATCGCGCGCCGCGCCGTGGAGCTTATCGAGGAAGGCTCGACCATCTTTTTGGGTACGGGCACCACGGTTGAGCAGATGGCCTCGATGCTGCCGGCGTGCCGCCTGCGCATCGTGACTAACTCGCTTTCGGTCTTTAACCTGCTTGAGGCGCGCGAGGACTGTGACCTGTGCCTGGTAGGCGGCATGTACCGTCGCCGCACCGCCGCTTTTGTGGGACCAACGGCCGAGGATACCCTGCGTGCACTGGGCATCGACGCGGCGTTTATCGGCGCCAACGGCATTTTGGACGGCGACGTGTCCACGTCTAACATGGAAGAGGGCCGCATCCAGCAGCTCGCCTTTAGCAAGGCCGATTCACGCTACCTCATCGCCGACTCCAGCAAGATCGGCAAGCGCGACTTCTACACCTTCTGCCGCCTGGACAGTTTGGACGCCGTGGTGTGCGAGCCGAGTATCGCCGCCGAGGATCGCGCCGCCATCGAGGAACACACGCAGGTCATTTGCTAGCTAGCGCTGCAGGCGATACTTCTGCCCTCTGCCGACGCGGGGATTATCGTTTCACAATGACGCGGAAAATGACACGTAAATGTAAAAATGTCATTTGCGCGTCAAAAATATGACACGTAAAAATTTGCGCGTCATTTTACGCGTCAACGTGACGTGAAATGACTCGCAAATGCGCTCGGGCCAAGTATTCAGCTTGTGGGCTAGACCAGGCGGGCGTAGTCCTGTGACTGATGAAAGATATGGACGATATAGATTGTTTCGTGCTCAAACTTGTATAGACACACGTAGTTGTTGACGGGAAACGATCGGTAATTACGTGCCGCCAGCTCTTGCATGTGCGAGAGGGGACGTAAAAGCGGCTGCTCGCGAAGCAGGTCAAGCTGATATTCAAACTCAGCGACAAAATTGCCTGCTGCACGCGGATTCTTGAGGATTTGAGCAAGGTATCCGACAATACTCTCGTACTCATATCGCGCGCTTTTGAGGATTACGACGTTATAGGTCATATTTGTCTCGTATCGAAGCCGCGAAGGATTCGTAGTCGCTGTAGTCGCCTTGCGATATTTCGTCTTCTGCCAACATCATACGAGACAGCAGTTTTGCCTTGGCGATTTCTTCTTGCATGAGGCGATACTGGTCGCTGCTGATGCAGTGCATGGCCTCGTAGCCGTTCTTAGTTACGGTGACATCGCGCTCAGACTCAACAAGTGTGGTGAATGCAGCAGTGTCCTTCATATCTCGGACGGGCACACAAGCTGACATGGGTACCTCCTTTGCGTTGGGACACAATTGTACCACGGTGTGTCCATGCGGACGATACCGTCGAATCGTCTCAATCTGTAACAGTTGGGATCGAAAAACTCGGCTAGATGTTACAGATTGAGATTAAAGGGATTGACCTGCGGCGTTTGTCCCGATCTGTAACATCTAGACGGTCAAAAGTGGGCTACGTGTTACAGATTGAGATCTTTCAGCCCTGGTCGCCCGTTCGTCTAAATCTATAACAGTTAGGATTGAAAATCCCTGCTAGATGTTACAGATCGAGACAAACGGCCTGCTCGGGCCGAGCCAAAACAAATAAGGCCGCATACGAACCGGTTTGGGATTCGCATGCGGCCGACAGGGGGTATGTGGCGGAAACTAGGCCATGAGCAGGCCAGTCTCCGCGACGTTCTTGTACCAGTACGCGCTCGCCTTGGGATAGCGCTTCTGGGTCTCAAAGTCGATGTAGAACAGGCCATAGCGCTTGTTGTAGCCGTTGGTCCAGGAGAACTGGTCCTGCAGCGACCACACAAAGTAGCCGTCAACGTTTACGCCGCCGTCGATCGCCTTGAGGATCCACGCGAGATGCTGGCGCATGTAGTCGATGCGAGGGGCGTCGTCGATAAAGCCGTCCTCGAAGTCGTCCTTATAGCCCATGCCGTTCTCGGTGATGTAGATCTTCTTGTAGTTGGGGTAATCGTTCTTAATGCGCAGCAGCAGGTCGTACAGGCCCTCGGGATAGATGATCCAGTCCCAATCGGTGGTGGGTACGCCTTCGCGCACGCATGACTCGCCCACGCCCTTGAGGAACCAGCGCGAGGAGCCCTTGTCGCCGGTGCCATTGTGGTTGATGTCGTTCTCGCCCTCAGCGGCACGCAGGAACTGGCACTTGTAGGTGTTGACGCCCAGGCAATCGTTGTAGGGGAGCGCGGCGGTCAGCGCGGCGATGTCCTCGTCGCGGACGTCGAGCTCGCCGCCGGCGATATGGGCCAGCTTGGTCGCAGCCTCCATGGTGTCGGCTGCATAGTGGCCGCGGAAGGTGGCGTCGAGTACCCAGCGGTTGTTGATGACGTCGGCCATGCGAGCTGCCTCGCAGTCGGCGGCGTTGTTGGGGTCGAGGGGATACTTGGGCTCCAGGTTCTGGACAATGCCGATCTCGCCCTCAAAGCCGCCCTCATGGAAGGCGACGACAGCCTTGGCATGGGCCACCATCATGTTGTGCATGAGCTGGAAGGCCTTGTCCAGGCGATACTTCTCGCCGTGCGGCCAGTTGCCGACGATAAAGCTGCCCTCGGCGGTCGCGGGAATCTCGTTAAAGGTAAACCAGTGCTTGACCTCGGGGAACTCGGCAAAGCAGAACTTGGCGTACTCGACAAAGGCGTCGATCGTCGTGCGCGTCAGGAATCCCTCGCCGCCGTCCTGGTAAAAGGCCTCGGGCGTATCAAAGTGATCGAGCGTGACATAGGGGATAACGCCGGCTTTGTTGCAGGTGGCAAAGAGCTCATGATAGAAGGCAACACCCTCGGGGTTGATCTCGCCGGTGCCACTGGGGAAGATGCGGCTCCAAGCGATGGAGACACGGATGCCGTTGATGCCGAAACGCTGGCACAGGTCGATATCGACCGGGTACTTGTTGTAGAAATCGCTTGCGGGGTCGGGGGAGAAGCGACCCTGAGCAGCCAGGAAATCGTCCCAGGGCACTTTGCCCTTGCCGTGCGTGCGGGTCTCGCCCTCAACCTGGTAAGCAGCGGTGGCGCCGCCAAACACAAAGCCGTCGGGGAACTGCATGGGGTTGGTCATGAGTCATCCTTTCTGTGGGATACGAATAGGGAGGGTGCCCGAACTGGGGATCCGGGCACCAACAGAGGGAGGAAACTAGTCGAGGTTCTCGCGGAGCCACTTGATGGCGCCAGCGGGGTCGCGGGTAAGGTCGATATATTCCTTGCCGCGGGGAGCGAGCAGCTTAATGCCCAGACGATCGGTGTCGGCCTTCATGTCGTTGTAGTAGCTACGAACCTGCGGGGCGAGCACGATGACGTCGTACTGATCCATGATGGCAGTATGCTGGCCATAGGCGCCTGCGGAGGAAGCGATGTTCTCTCCGGTCTGCGCAGCACCTTCCTTGATGGCGTTGGCAAGCATGGCAGAGGTGCCGGCGCCGGCGCACAGGACGAGGACCTTCAGACCGTCGACATCTTTCTTAGCGGATGCGTCGGCGGCGGGCTCGGGCTGATCGGCGACAGGCTTGCTGTCGGCGGCAGCGGCGGTCGGCTCGACGGAGACGGTAGTCTGCTCGATAGCGGGCGCAGAGGCGTTGGCGGCGATGGTGGCAGCACCATCGGACTCGAGACCCAGCTCGGCGGCGCGCTCGGCCTCCTGGTCGCAGAGCAGCTTATCGTATGCCTTCAAGAACGGTAGGTAGATGATGGCGTCCAGCAAGATGATGATCGCGACAAATACCAGGGCGATAAGCTGGAAGTTCGTGGTGATGAAGATGCCGATGGGGGCAGGGGTAGCCCAAGGCACCACGAAGGAGAAGCCGTTCATGCCCACGTTGTCGATAAAGAACTTGGCAACACTCACGTTGACGCAGCCGGCGGCAACAAAGGGGATGAGCATGTAGGGGTTAAGGATCATCGGCGCGCCAAAGAGCAGCGGTTCGTTGACAGCGAAGGCAACAGGAACAATCGAGGCCTTACCGACGGCTTTGAGCTGCTTGGACTTCATAAAGAGAATCAGCAGAAGCGGCACGATGAACGTGGCGCCGGTGCCGCCGAACTCACCCACGAGCGACATGTTGAAGGTGAGGGAATGGGCGGGGTGACCACCGGCCAGCAGAACCTGCAGGTTCTCGGCCTGGTTGGCAAGACGGATGGGGTCGATGCCCGGCTGGACGATCGAGGGGCCGTGGACGCCGATGAACCAGAAGAACGCGGTGGCTGCCTGGATAAGGATAAGGCCAGGATAGGTTTCTGCGGCGGTAAAGAGCGGGGAGAGCAGTTTGATAAGCAGCTCGGAGAACGGAACGCCCATGAGGTTGCGCACGACGACATCGATAATGCCGCAGATGATGACGGCGCCGCCAAAGGGGATGATGTCGCGGAAGTTCTGAGCGATGGCGCCCGGAACCTCCTTGGGCAGCTTAATGGTCAGATCGCGCGAGACGCAGAATTTGTAGACCCACACGGTAATGAACGCGGCGATATAGGCCGAGAACAGACCGCGCGTACCCATGCTGGTGCAATCGAAGACCGAAAGCTCGGAGCCGTTGAACTTGGTGGTGAACTGCGTAACAGCGAGCAGCAGCATGCTGCACTGGGCGGCCACCATGGTGGAGCCGTCGTTGAGCACCTTGCCGGCGGGCATGCGACGGTTCATGGATGCCGTGAAGTTCTTGGCAGTGGTGCCGGCAACCATGATGCCCATGACACCCATGGTGAAGTTGTACAGCTTGTTGCACCAGTCGATGAGCGGCTGGGGCAGCGTGATGCCGACCACGCCGGGAAGCGTGGCGATCAGCAGAAAGATCGAAGAGGTGAGGACGATGGGCATGCACCCAAGGAATCCGTCCTTAATAGCCTGGAGGTAGATGTTCCTCGAGATCTTCTCAAAGAACGGCTGATGCTTTTCGAGCATCTTTACGATGGCGTCCATAAAGCTCCTTTGCTACTTGATGCGCGATGCATGTGGATGGAACTGGTCGTCGATGGATGGTCAGGACTGCCCGGAAACCTTCCTGTTTAAGGAAGGCATTGCGAAATGACAACGTTGTCATTTCGTTAATGACAACGTAAGACATTTTTGGAAGAGCAACAAGGATATACGGGTGAGTGGTCGATATTGTCCGGTAAACGGTTGATTTATCAGTCAGGCAGGTAGTATATGCTAGAACACAAAAAACAAGCGATAGAGAACCGAGCGGAGAAGCAGTGGCAACGATGGACAAGAAAAATGTCTCGATGAACGATGTGGCAGTTGCCGCGGGTGTTTCTCTCAAGACGGTTTCGCGTGTGATCAACGAGCCCGATAGCGTGCGAGAGTCGACACGCGATAAGGTTCATTCGGCCATGGAGGCGCTCGGGTTTCGAGCCAACTTTGCCGCGCGTTCGCTCAAGTTGGGCCGTTACGGGTGCATCGGCGTCGTGCTGTTCCACTTGTCGGGCGGTGCCGTGGACATGATCGACGGTATCGCCGATGCCGCCGAAGAGCGAGGCTTTGCTCTTACGATGATCAAAAAGCGGGCGGGGGAGAAGATGACCCTTGCCGAAGCGGCGCGTAGGATGTCGCAGCTCCCCGTCGACGGCATGATTTTCAACCTGCGCCAGATGGTCGATGACTTTGATACCTTTGAGGCGCCGAAAGACCTCAAGACGGTGATTATCACACCGATGGAACATCCTACCTGCTCTACCGTCAGTGACGACCAAGAGGGCGGCGCGCGCATGGCGTGCGAGTACTTCTTGAACCACGGGCACAAGAACGTGTACTTCGTCTCTGGTAAGAAAGAGTCACTGTCGAGCCAGTGCCGTATGAAAGGTTGGCGAGCGGCACTCGAGGCACGTGGCATTGAGCCGCCCGAGCCTCTGCAAGGCGATTGGAATGCGGATAGTGGCTATGCCGCGGGCCTTGTGCTTGCCGATAAGCCCGATTGCACGGCGGTCCTCGCTGCTAACGACTGCATGGCAAACGGCGTGATGATGGCTCTACGTGACAAAGGGCTCAATGTGCCCGACGACGTGTCCGTGATCGGCTTCGACGATGAGCTCTACAAGACGATTCCCAACTCGATTCTGACGTCGGTGAAGTTTCGCCACCGCGAACTGGGCATCCGTGCGCTTAACGAGGTCGTCGCAGGTCTGGAAGCCCCGAGCTCCAGAAGCCGTACGCTCGTCTCGGGCGTGTTGGTCGAGCGTTCCAGCGTAAGGGATCTGCGGGCGTAGACGTGCTCGGCCTGCTCGTCTAAATCTGTAACAGGTGGGACCCGAAAACTCGGCTAGATGTTACAGATTTAGACAATTCGGCCCGGCTTATTCCGTTTGTCTCGATCTGTAACAGTTAGGAGTGAAATGACCAGCCAGGTGTTACAGATCTAGATTGATTGGATTGACCCATCTGTTTGTCTCGATCTGTAACATCTAAGCGGTCAAAAGCGGTCTACATGTTACAGATTGAGATTTTTGGCTTGGCCTGTGCGTTCACCTCGATCCGTAACAGCTGGGACCCAAAAACTCGGCTAGATGTTACAGATTGAGATGAACAGGAGGACGGGTGCGGTCTAAACAAAATGGCCCGCGCATCACACATCGATGCACGGGCCATTTATTGTCTGCAAGCGGCAGGTGGTGTCAGCGTCTTATGCCTCGAGGTTTTCCTCGATCCAGGCGACGGCACCCTTGGGATCCTTAGTGAGGTCGATGTACTGTTTGCCCTTGGGCGACAGCAGCGTGATGCCCAGGCGGTCGGTGTCGGCCTTCATCTCGTTGTAATAGGTGCGAACCTGCGGAGCCAGGACGATGACGTTGTACTGGTCCATGATGGCGTAGTGGCTGCCGTAGGCACCGGCGTTGGCGGTAATGTCGATGCCCAGCTCGTCGGCGCCTTCCTTAAGCGCGTTGGCGAGCAGTGCAGAGGTGCCGGCGCCAGCGCACAGAACCAGAACCCTCAGATCCTTGCCCTTAAGGGCGGACGGAGCTGCGGAGGCCTCAGTGGCAGAAGCGGTCTCGACAACAGGAGCCTCAACGGCGGGGGCGGCAGCGGTCTTGACGGCCTTGGTCTCCTCGGCCTCTTCTTCGGCCAGGGTCTCGGCCTCCTGCTTGCACAGGACGTTGTCGTAGGCCTTGCAGAACGGGTAGTAGATTAAGAAGTCAACGACCAGCAGGACGACAACCAGGACCAGAGAGATCGGCTGGAAGTTGGTGTCGATGAAGGTGCCGATCGGTCCGGGGAGTGCCCACGGCATGGCATAGATAAAGCCGTTCATGCCCAAAAAGTCGATGAAGAACTTACCAATGAGGACGTTGGCCACGGGGGCAAACAGGAACGGGATCAGGAAGTACGGGTTGAGGATGATGGGCGCGGCGAACAGCAGCGGTTCGTTGACGGCGAACATCACGGGTACGACAGAGGCTTTGCCGACGGCCTTGAGCTGCTTGGAGCGCATAAAGAGCAGGAAGATGATCGGGACAATGAACGTGGCGCCGGTGCCGCCGAGTTCGCCGATGTAGTTACCGAAGTTCTCGGTCAGGGCGAGGGCGGGGTGACCGCCGGCCTGCAGCGTGGCGAGGTTGGTGGTGATGTTGCCAAACAGCGCGGCGTTGAGGGCAGGCTTAACGACCGAGGGGCCGTGGATGCCCATGAACCAGAACAGCGGGATCATGAACCAGATGAGGGCGAGGCCGGCGTAGGAATCGGCAGCGGCGAACAGCGGGCTCACCAGCGTGGAGATGACGTTGGCAAACGGGACGGCCAAGCAGGTGCGGCAGATAACGTCGATGACGGCGACAAACAGGATGGAGAAGCTGAAGGCGAAGATGTCGCGGAAGTTCTGGGCGATGGCGCCGGGGACTTCTTTGGGCAGCTTGATGGTGATGTCTCGCTTAATGCAGAAGGCATAGATGTTGACCGTGGCAAATGCGGCGACAAAGGAGCTCAGTAGGCCCTTGGTGCCCATGTTGTCGGTAAAGAACACCGAGACATCGGCGCCGTCGATCTTGGCACTCGTCTGGGTAACGGCCAAGATGAGCATAGCGCACATGGCGGCGACCATGGTGCTCGTGGCGTTGATGGCCTTGCCGGCAGGCATGCGGCGGTTCTTGGAGCCGGTCAGCGCGCTTGCGGTGGTGCCGGCGACCATGATGCCCACGACGCCCATCGTGAAGTTGTAAACCTTGTTGCAGAAGTTCACGACGTCGACGTTCCACCAGTCGGGCAGCGTAAAGCCGCCGACCGTGGCGACAACGCCCGGCAGGGTCGAAATAAGCAGGAAGACAGAAGAAGACAGGATGATGGGCATTGCTGCCAAAAAGCCGTCTTTAATGGCCTGAAGGTAGATGTTCTTAGAGACCTTGTCGAAGTACGGCTGACCTTTCTCCAAGAACTTAACGATCGATTCCATAGTTCACGCTCCTCTTTGCATGAAATCTTAATGGCATGGACGTTGAAAACCTATATGGTCTCCCGCTTGCTAAAAGCCCGGGTGCAGGCGGGGCCGGTCCCAGGGGGAGAGAGGGGGGCGGCTGGGTTTGTATCGCATAGGGCCGCTCCCTTCTCGGGGGAAAGCGAGGCGATGCGCTACTGCGCGTCCGCCATAGTGTCGGCGAGCTCCTTGTACCAGAGTGCCGACTGCTTGATGTAGCGTTTTTGCGTGTCGAAGTCGATGTAGAACAGGCCGTAGCGCTTGTTATAGCCATTGGCCCACGAGAACTGGTCCTGCAGGCTCCAGATAAAGTAGCCCTGGACGTCGACGCCCTCGGCGCGCGCCTGGAGCACCTTCTCCATGTGCTGGTCGACAAAGTCGATGCGCTCGGGATCGGCGACGATGCCGTTTGCGTCGGGCTCGGGGTCCTTGTGGCCCAGGCCGTTTTCGGTGATATAGATGACGGGGAGGTTGGGATAGGTGGCGCTGATGTGCTTGAGCGTGTCGTAGAGGCCTTGCGGGTAGATGAGCCAATCCCAGTCGGTGGTGGGGATACCCGGCATATCGACCTGCTGCCCGACGCCCTTAAACTTAAAGCACGAGGTGCCCTTGTCTCCGGTGCCGTTAAAGCTGTTGGTTGACTCGCCATCGTAGGCGGCGATAAACGCCGACTGATAGTAGTTGAGGCCGAACATATCGTTGCGGGGCGCCGCCTTGGCGAGCTCCTCCATGTCGCTGTCCTCAACCGTAAGTGTGGCGTTGTTGGCACGCAGAATCTCGTTGATGAGTGAGAGGGTGCGCGCGGAGTAGTGACCCAGGAAGGCGCCGTCCATGATGAAGTCGGTGTAGAAGGCGTTGTACAGGTCGGCGGCGTGCTGGTCGGCGGGCGAGTCGGTGGCAGGATATGCCGGCGTCAGGACGTTGACCATGCCAATGCGTCCGCCCAGGTGCTCGGTCTCGTCAAGATCCTTATACAGGTTGACGGCGCGGGCGTGGGCAACGAGCTCGTTGTGCTGGCTCTGGATGCCGCTCGTCACATCAAAGTGATGGTTGGGCGGGAAGTTGCCTTGGATGTATTGGGAGTGCGAGAGGCTGATGAGCTCGTTGATGGTGAACCAATTCTTGACCTCGCGGAACTCGCGGAAGCAGAACTCGGCATAGCGCACATAGGCGTCGACGGTCTTGCGGTTGAGCCAGTCGCCCTGGTTGAACAGGGCGGCGGGGGAGTCAAAGTGATGCAGGGACACATAGGGCTCGACGCCATACTTTTTGCAGCAGGCGAACAGCTCGTGGTAGTGCTTAACGCCCTCGGCGAGGGGTTCGGCATCGTCGCCGTTGGGGAAGATGCGGGTCCAGGCGATGGACACACGAATGGCGTTGAGTCCATGCTCGGCAGAAAGGCGGATATCCTCCTCGTAGCGGTTGTAGAAATCACTGGCCGGGTCGGGCAAAAAGCGACCCTGGGCGACAAGGTAATCGTCCCACATGGTCTTACCCTTGCCTGCCACCTTCGTGGAACCTTCCGTTTGGTACGCGGCGGTTGCGGCGCCCCAAACAAAGCCCTTCGGCAGCTGCTGTACGCGGTTTAGCAAAGACATATGCATACACCCTCTCGTCTCGCTGTTCGATATTGTGCGTTTGCGCTCAGGAGGCTCCCTGGTTAGCGTTCAGCGGTGAAAAAGCCCGATAAACACTATCTTAAAATGATTAGAACCAAAATGAGCACGTGAACATTTGACAATGAGCACGTTAACATCCGGCTGGGATGTATAGAAACAAAACAACTTCAAACAGCCGCGAACGGTTGTATTTGTTCGGTAAGCGGTTTTGATTGACAGAAGTTTTCATGTTGTGGTATATGGCTCGGGTATCATGAGCACGTTATCAATGTATGTACGATGCGCCATGGGCGCGGGGAATAGTTGGGAAGCAGGTTAGCGTGGAAGGCATGGATCAGCAGACAAGGAATGGTCGTTCGGCGAGCGCGGCAGAGGTTGCGGCGCTCGCTGGCGTGAGCCGCCAGACTGTGTCTCGCGTGGTCAACGGTATGCCCAACGTGACGGAAAAGACGCGCAAGCGTGTGCTGGCCGCCATGGAAGAGCTGGGCTTTCGTCCCAATTTTGCTGGAGCGGCGTTGCGCGGCGGGTCGTATCGTTCTATTGGCCTGTGCATGTACAACATCACGCGTGTCGGTAACCTGGCGACGCTCGAGGGTATCATGCAAGCGGCGCGCGAGCACGATTTTGCCGTCACTATGATCGAGATGGGCGGCGACAAGCCCTATGCACTTGCCGATGCCTCGCGCCGCATGGTCGAGCGACCCGTCGACGGCATGATTCTCAACATGAACCGCATGGCTCCCGATTTTGAGGAGTTTGTTCCCCAGCCGGGAGTGCGAACGGTCATCCTGTCCATGTATGCGCATCCGCGCTGCACGACGATCGACTCCGACCAGTATGGTTCGTGCGAGCTGTTGACCAATTATCTGCTGGAACATGGTCACTCGAATATGCGGTTTGTGGCGGGTCCGGAAAACTCGATTTCCTCGCGTTTTCGTGAGGCCGGTTGGCGCGATACGCTGGGTCGTGCTCATGTCGATGCCGCTCCGATGCTGCGCGGCGATTGGAGTGCGAACAGTGGGTACGCCATGGGCGAGCGGATTGCGGCCGAGGTGCTTGCCGGCGGGTCGCAGGCGCCGACTGCCGTGCTTGCGGCAAATGACCAGATGGCGCTGGGCGTTATCGCCGCGCTCGAGAACGCGGGCCTGTCCGTGCCCGACGACGTGAGCGTGGTTGGTATCGACGACGCACTCGAGGGACTTGTTCCTCACAATCGGCTGACGACGCTGCGATTTGATTTGCGCGGTGTCGGTAAGCTTGCGTTTGAGGCGGCGATTGGAGAGAGCTCGTCTATCGAGGCGATTCATGTGCCGAGCACGCTGGTCGAACGCTCGACTGTTAGGGACATACGGGGTTAGGTCCTACTCCGTTTGTCTCGATTTGTAACAGGTAGACGGTCAAAAGCGGGCTACGTGTTACAGATTTAGATTCTTCGGAAAGAGCAATCCTGTTCGTCTCAATCTGCAACAGCTAGGACCCAAAAACTCGGCTAGATGTTACAGATTGAGACAAACAGACCCCGAACCGCCCAAAAAGGCCGGGGGCGGCGCGCCGTGTGACGTGCCGCCCCCGGCTGAGAAATGGGGACAGGTTATGTGGGCGGTGCAATTCCGCCAACCGCTTGTCGCAAGCCGCTAGTCCAGACGACGGGTCTGCGCTACGTGCTTGTACCAGTATGCGCTTGCCTTGGGCGTTCGCTTCTGGGTTTCAAAGTCAACGTAGAAGAAGCCGTAACGCTTGTTGTAGCCATTGGTCCAGGAGAACTGATCCTGCAGGCTCCACAGGAAGTAACCGCCCACGTTGACACCCACCTCCATGGCCTTAAGCAGCCAGCGCAGGTGCTGCTCGATGTAGTCGATGCGCGGCTGGTCGTCCACAAAACCGTCCTTGTAGGGGTCCTTGTAGCCCATGCCGTTTTCGGTGATGAAGATCTGCTTGTAGTTGGGGTAGCGCTGCTTAATGTAGACGAGCAGATCGAACAGGCCCTCGGGATAGATGATCCAGTCCCAGTCGGTGGTAGGGATGCCGGGTTTGTTCACGTGCTCGCCAATGCCCTTAACGCGCCAGCGGCCGGTGCCCTTTTCGCCCGTGCCGTTGTGGTGCAGGTCGTTCTCGCCATCGTAAGCCTTCAAGAAGCGGCACTGGTAGTTGTTAACGCCCAGGTAGTCGTTGTAAAGCGCGGCTTCGCGCATAATCTTGAGGTCCTCGTCCAGGATTTCGATGGTGCCGCCCGAGACGGCGGCCAGGCGGTTGGCGCACTCGAGGGTGTCGGGTGCGTAGTCGCCGCGGAAGGTGGCGTCGAGCAAAAACTGGTTTTGCAGCACGTGCTCGTTGTTGGCGGCTTTGATGTCGGCGGGGTCGTTCTCGTTGAGCGGATACTTAAACTCCAGCGACTGAATGACGCCGATCTTGCCCTTAAAACCGCCGTTGTGGAAGGCCAGTACTGCCTTGGCGTGGGCGAGCATCATGTTGTGCTCGCACTGGAAGGCCTCGGCCAGATGCGCCTTGACGCCACCGGGGAAGGTGCCCTCGATGTAGGTGTTGGAGGCGTCGGCCCAGATCTCGTTAAAGGTGAACCAGTAGGTCACCTGGTCGGCGTACTCCTTAAAGCAGAAGGTGGCAAAGTCCACAAAGGCGTCGATGGTCTCGCGGTTGAGGAAGTCGCCCTTCTCAAAGAGGGGAAGCGGCGTATCGAAGTGATGCAGCGTGACAAACGGCTCAACGTGGTGCTTGTGGCACTCGGCGAAGAGATCGTGGTAGAACTGGACGCCCTCGGGGTTGATTTCGCCGGTGCCGTTGGGGAAGATGCGGCTCCAGGCGATGGAGAGACGAATGCCGTTGATGCCGAACTCCTCGCACAGCTCCAGGTCGACGGGGTACAGGTTGTAGAAGTCCGAAGCGGGATCGGGGGAGAAGCGCCCCTGGGCCTCCAGAAAGTCGTCCCAGGCAACCTTGCCCTTACCGTGAGTGCGGGTCTCGCCCTCTACCTGGTAGGCAGCGGTGGCGCCGCCAAAGACAAAGTCCTCGGGAAACTGCGCGGGCGGGTTGGTGACGCTAGCAGGATTAACGGACATGATGATCCAATCGTCTAAATCGAAGGGCCAGCCGGTCTTGGATGGTCGGCTGGCCCTGGGCGTTACTTACTTCGAAAGTTGCTCACTCACGAAGGCGAGAGACTTGTCGCCGTTCTGGGAGAGCTCGATGTACTGCTTGCCACGGCAGGCGACGCACTTGTTGCCCACGCGCTCACAGTCCTTCTGCAGGTCGGCCAGGTAGCTTGCGGCCTGCGGGGCCAGGACGACCAGGTCAAAGTCGGGGAGCATGTCCACGTGGTTGCCATAGGCCTCGGCAGCGGTCTCGAGGTTAATGCCGCGCTCCTTGGCGGCCTTGGCCAGCGCGTTGGCGAGCAGGCCCGAGGTTCCGCCGCCCTGGCAGAGCACGAGCACGCGCTTACCGTTGAGGTCGCTGGCGGTCGTTGTCTCGGCAGCGGGTGCTGCGGAAGCGGCGGGGGAGTCGGCCTTCACGGCCTCGGCAGCAGCGCCGGCGGCAACGCTCTTGGCGTCAGCCTTGCCCTGGAAGGCATCGTTGAGCTTGGCGGCCTTCTCGGCGTTCTTGGCGGCGAGCTCCTCCTGGGAGATCTCGGCCTCCTCGGCGCACTTCTGGGCGTCATAGGCACGGAAGAACGGGTAGTACAGAACGAAGTCGACGACCAGGATAAGGGCGAGCATCACAAAAGCGAGCGGCTGGAAGCCCAGGCCCATGATGGTGCCGATGGGGCCGGGGACGGTCCAAGGCAGGGTGTACATAAAGCCGTTCATGCCCAAGAAGTCGATAAAGATCTTGAGGATCCAGATGTTGGCGATCGGGGCAAAGACAAACGGGACAAAGAAGACGGGGTTGAGCACGATGGGCGCGGCGAACAGCAGCGGCTCGTTGACGGCAAAGCAGACGGGGACGATGGCGGCCTTACCGACGGCGCGCATCTCCTGAGACTTGGCCAGGAAGCAGAACATAAAGACCAGGACGAGCGTGGCGCCGGTGCCGCCCATGCAGACGACGAAGTACTGGGCACCCTGGGTCAGGACAGCGGAAGCGTGCTGGCCGGCCTGGAACGCAGCCAGGTTGTCGGTCATGTTGGCAACGAGGGCGGCGGCGATGGCGGGCTCGACGATCGAGGGGCCGTGGACGCCGACGAACCAGAACAGGCTCATAGCGCCGTAGATCACAGCGAGGCCGATGTAGCCGTCGGCAGCGGTGAACAGGGGCTGGAACACCTGGATGACGCCCTGGGCAAAGCAGAAGCCAAAAGCAGCGCGGAAGGCGATGTCAAAGACCCAAAAGACGGTGATGCAGACGGAGAAGGGGATGATGTCCTTAAAGGTCTGCGAGATGTTGGGCGGAACCTGCTCGGGCATCTTGACGGTGATGTTGCGCTTAATGAAGAACTTGTAGATGATGCCGGTCACAAACGCAGCGATAAAGGCGGTCAGCAGGCCTTTGGAACCAAGGTAGGTGGTGTTGAAGCCGCTGGCAGCGTCCGTGGCGATCGTGTCGCTCGAAAGGAGCAAGAAGCCGATGATGGCCGCGCACATGCACGAGATGAAGTTGATCTGGTTGTTCTTGGGCAGATCGCGGTTCTGAGCGTCGGCGAAGTGCTTGGCCGTGGTGGCGGCACAGGCGATGGCCAGGATGCCCATGGAGTAGTTGTAGCACTTCCACAGGGCGTTGTTGATGTCATCGGGCCAGTAGAAACCCCAGATATTGGGAACCGAGGCTACCAGGCAGAAGATGGACGAGAAGATGATGATGGGGATGACGGAGATAAAACCGTCGCGGATCGCCTTGAGGTACTTGTTGCGGGCGATCGCGTTGAAAAAGGGCTGCCCCTTTTCGATGATGGCGATGAGTTGCTCCATGCAAAGCTCCTAAGAGTCGGTGGGTTGGCAACGATGGTAGCTTTTGACGTTTGGTTGCCAAAATGTTGACGTTGCCATTTTGCGACACAAAATAAGACGCGAACCGATGGCCCCTGTGCCTGTGGACCGTCGATTCCTTGCGCGTAAACGTTTGAGCCGCCCGGTGGCTCTGTGTTTGCACAATGGCAACGTTAACATTTGGGCGACAAAAGCCGTTCGGGGAAGCAAAAATGTCGGTGAACGGTAGGTTTTGGGTGGTGAGCGTATGGTGGGGGAGGCGTTGGATATACTTGAAGGCGTTAAAAATGACTGCGCAAGGTGCCACCAATGGCATCGTTGACATAGAAAGATCGACCTATGGCCGCTGTTAAAAAATCGGTATCCGTCAAAGACGTAGCGCGCCTCGCGGGCGTCTCGGAGCAGACGGTCTCGCGCACCGTGCACGATTCGCCCAGCGTGCGCCCCGAGACCAAGGAACGCGTGCGTGCCGCCATGCGCGAGCTGGGGTATCGCCCCAATTTTGCCGGTCGATCGCTGCGCCGCGGTAAGTTTAAGACCGTCGGCGTCGCCATGTTCAACATTACCGGCACCGGCAATCTCGACCGTATGGAGGGCTTTGCCGCCGCGGCCGATAAGCACGGCTATGCCATCACCCTCACTAAAGTAGACGGGCATCCGTATACCCTCGAGAGCGCATCGTCGCGCATGAGCGCACTGCCAGTGGACGGTATGGTTGTGATCATGAATCGCATGCCGGCAGACTTTGGCACTTTTGAGCCGCTGCCCGGCATGCAGACGGTGCTCGTTACGATGTTGGAGCACCCGCTCTGTTCAACGGTCGATAACGACCAGTTCGATTGCTCGCGCCAGGTGGTCGAGTACTTGCTGGAGCGGGGGCACAAGACCGTGCACTTTATCTCGTGTCCCGAGCGCTCGCTTTCGGGCATGCGGCGCGAGGAAGGCTGGCGCGAGACATTGCGCGCGCATGGCATTGAGCCACCGCGACTTATCCGTGGCGATTGGACGGCGCAGAGCGGATATGCCGCAGGTCAGGCCCTGGCGGATGATCCGACCTGTACGGCCATTTATGCTTCCAACGACGCCATGGCCTACGGCTGCATTCGCGGGCTCGAGTCGCGCGGAAAGCGCGTGCCCGAGGACGTGAGTGTGGTGGGTGTTGATGACAGCCTGGGCGATATCGTGCCCGACCGTCGCCTGACCACGGTGCGCTTTGACAACAAGCGCGTCGGCATGTGGGCGGTCGACAAGATTGCCGGCGCCGAGGGCGTTGCGCCCGGTGTGGAGCACATGCTGTTTCCGGGCGTGCTCGTCGAGGGCGATACGGTGCGCGATGTACGCTAGGGGCGCAGGTCTGTTTGGGTTGCCGCTAATTGTGTTCGATATTGTTCAGATTGGTTTAAAAACCGTTCACGGGCGAAAAGCGACCGTTCATAGCTCGAAATCACGTTTTGCGCTGTTCTTTTTTGTTTGAATGTTAATGTTTCTGTCATACAGAACGCAGCGCGTATGCCCGGACGCGATGCTCTCCATTGGTTCATATGTGAAAGGAACGCAATATGGCAACCAAAGAAGAAATCTCGATGGTTGGATTCGAGATTGTCGCATACGCAGGTGACGCCCAGACCGATCTGCTTGCAGCGCTCGATGCTGCTCGCGAGGGCGATTTTGAGAAGGCCGAACAGCTGCACAAGGATGCCAGCGATGCACTTATCGGCGCCCACGACACGCAGACCAAGCTGCTTTCGCAGGAGGCCGGCGGTGGCGAGATGGAGATGACCTTCATCATGGCTCACGCTCAGGACACTCTCATGACCACTATGATCCTGGAGAAGCAGGCCCGCTTTACCATCGATGCCTACAAGCGCATCGCCGAGCTCGAGGCCAAGCTCGCCTAACGAGCCCTCACAACCAAGTCCCCTTCCAAAAGCTCTGCCGCTACCCGCGGCAGGGCTTTTTCTGTCCTCCTCCAAGTTGCGGTGAAATAGGGACTGAATAGGGGCCGACGGGCGCAAAACAATCCCTATTCCACCGCAACTCATCCGGAGATAGTCATTGGGGACAGTCTTGGTGCGCTCTGTTCGTCTTCCCGTTCGTTTTTTGCTCGGTGGGTATA
>NZ_JAQLDQ010000021.1 GCF_028209395.1 Collinsella aerofaciens | reverse complement strand
ACCCCGGAGGAGTTCCGGAATCAGGCCCTCGCGGCCTAGTCGCTATTTAGGGCGTCCAAGATTTGGGACGCAGTTCAAGTGCGCAGCGGGGGCTTCCGACATGTCCGAGGACGATTGTGGGGCTAACGGGCAGGGGCCCGCCGAACCAAGTTAGGCAGCCGGGCAGATCTTCTTGAAGAGCTCGATGACGTCGTCGAGCGTCGCCTCGCGCGGGTTACCCGGGAAGCAGGCGTCAGCCATGGCGTCCTTGGCCAGGACCTCGATCTCGTCAGCCTTCATGGCCTCGCAGACGTGCGGGATGTTCACGTCGGCAGAGAGCTGCTTGACGGCGGCGATGGCGGCGTCGGCGGCCTCGTCGGTGCTCATGCCCGTGGTGTCAACGCCCATGGCGACGGCAACCTTGGCCAGACGCTCGGCGCAAACCGGCTTGTTGAACTCCATGGCGATCGGCAGCAGCATGGCGCAAGCGACGCCGTGCGGGGTATCGTAGTGAGCGGACAGGGTGTGGGCCATGGCGTGATCGATGCCCAAGCCGACATTGGAGAAGCCCATGCCGGCGACATACTGGCCAAGAGCCATGCCCTCGCGGCCGGAGCCGGGCTGGCCGGACTTGGCCTCGGCGACGGAGTCGCGCAGGTTCTCGCTGATCAGCTTAATAGCCTCAAAGTGGAACATGTCGGAGAGCTCCCAAGCGCCCTTGGTGGTGTAGCCCTCGATGGCGTGGGTCAGGGCGTCCATGCCAGTGGAAGCGGTAAGGCCGGCGGGCATGGAAGCCATCATGTCGGGGTCGACGACGGCGACCTCGGGGGCGTCGTTGGTGTCGACGCACACGAACTTGCGGACCTTCTCGGGGTCGGTGATGACGTAGTTGATGGTCACCTCAGCAGCGGTACCGGCGGTCGTCGGCACGGCGATAGTGAACACGGCATGGTTCTTGGTGGGAGCAACGCCCTCGAGGCTGCGGACATCGGCGAACTCAGGGTTGTTGATGATGATGCCGATGGCCTTGGCGGTGTCCATGGAAGAGCCGCCACCGATGGTCACGATAGCGTCAGCCTCGGCGGCCTTGAAGGCCTCGACGCCGTCCTTGACGTTCTGGATGGTGGGGTTGGGCTTGATCTCGGAGTAGAGGCTCCAAGCGATGCCGGCGGCGTCGAGCTCGTCGGTCACCTTAGAGGTAACGCCAAACTTGACCAGGTCGGGATCGGAGCAGACGAAGATCTTCTTGTAGCCGCGACGCTGGAGCTCGCCGGGGATCTCCTTGATGGCGCCGGAACCATGATAAGAGATGGTATTGAGAACGAAACGATTAGCCATTGATAGCCTCCTATCGTGTGCGGGGCACCCATTACGCCCCGCGCTATGAGTCCCATCCTAACGCTTTTGTAACAAAAAACACGCGAGAACATCAAAAGTGTTAAAGCGTTTCAACATATGATGAAAAATAATGCGGCGAAGGGACAGCCCCTTTGCCGCATTCGGTTACTTTCGGCAGCCCTCTTTCCAAGCCTCGGCCGCAACCTTCCAGCGTAAGCGCAAGTCGCGCTCGCGGTCGATGAACATGATGGCAAACGCGACAAACAGCAGCAAGCTCGCCACGACGATGGCGTGCAGGCCCATGCGCTCAATGCACCAGTTGCCCAACACGGCGCCAAACACAAAGGTAAAGATCACGCCAAAGTACAGCAGGCCGTTTTCCAAAAAGCCGCGCCTGTGGGTGATGATGTAATCATCCACGTTTTGTAGCGCGTTGCGCAAGTTGCCGATGCACATGGTCGTAGCGATGCCGTGACCGTGGATCTTGCGGAAGCTCTCTACCTGCATACCGCAGGCAAACGAAGTGAGGCAGTTGGCGAGCAGGTTGTAACCGCCGCCCGGGATAAAGCTCACGCCCAGCAAGATAACGGCTTCAAAAAACACCGTCACCTGGCGCCAGTGAATCACACTGCCAAACCGCTCGTGAACCAGGTCGGCAAGCATAATACCCACAGCAAACGACACCACAGGGAAGAAGTAGCGCCCCGCCAGCGCCCAGTTGCCCTCCGAGATGCTCACGCCCACGAGCAGGATATTGCCCGTCTGCGCGTTTGCGAAAACATGATCGCGCCCAATGTACGAATAAACGTCCATAAAGCCACCGGCGAGCGCCAAGATGATGCCCAGCTCGATGGACTCCGATATCTGTTTGGCACGCTGCATCGTCGTGCATCCTCCTTGTTGACGACTCTCTCGTGCGTTGGCGGAAACATAGCCGCCGTTCATACTGTAACCCATTGACAACATGGCATGCGCGCGAGACGGGCTCCCCAACGCGCAGATACACAGTCTGGAAACAAACGGCACCCGCATCGATACGCCGATCCGCCAACCCATGTACTCCACCAGTCTTTTTAGCCCCGTCCCAAAAAGACTGGTTACAATTACGTGCAGCATACAAACACCGGGAGGGATCGTGGCAAAAAAGCCTCAGCACGCTCAGAACAACCAGCGCAGTCAGCAGGGCAAACAGGGCCAGCAGCAAAAGCGCGGCGGTAAGGCGCAGGCCACGGTCGCCCGCACCAAGCATTCCCAAGCGACGCCCGCCCGCCCCTGGCGTCCGGGCCGCGATAAGTTTCTCCCCGTCAGTCGCGCCGACATGGATGCGCGCGGCTGGGACCAGTGCGACTTTGTCTACATCTGCGGCGACGCCTACGTGGACCATCCCAGCTTTGGCATGGCCATCGTCAGCCGCGTGCTCGACGCGCACGGCTACAAAGTGGGCATTATCTGTCAGCCCGACTGGACCGACCCCGCCAGCATCACCGTGCTCGGCGAGCCGCGCCTGGGCTTTCTCGTCAGTGCCGGCAACATGGACTCCATGGTCAACCACTACTCGGTGACCAAGCATCGTCGCCACACCGATGCCTACACCCCTGGCGGTAAAGAGGGGCACCGCCCCAACCGCGCCGTCACGGTCTACGGCAACCTCATCCGCCAAACGTTCAAGGACGCGCCCATCATCATCGGCGGCATCGAGGCGAGCCTGCGTCGTCTGGCCCACTACGACTACTGGCAGGACAAGCTCAAGCGCTCGGTACTGCTCGACTCGGGCGCCGACATCCTCATCTACGGCATGGGCGAGCACGCGATCGTCGAGATCGCCGACGCGCTCGACGCGGGACTGCCCGTCGATCAGATCACCTATATCAACGGCACCGTCTACCGTACCAACTCGCTCGACGAGGTCTACGACTACGACCTGCTGCCCAGCTGGGACGACCTTGCTGCCGACAAGCTCAACTACGCCCGCAGCTTTAACGTGCAGCAGCAGAACATGGATCCCATCACCGGGCATCGCCTGGTAGAACCCTACCCCAACAGCGTCTATGTGGTGCAAAACCCGCCGTCGGCGACACTCACCACCGACGAGATGGACGAGGTCGCCGAACTCCCCTACGCACGCGATTGGCACCCCGACTACGACGCCGCGGGCGGCGTGCCGGCCTTTGCCGAGATCAAGTTTTCCATCAGCTCTAACCGCGGCTGCTTTGGCGAGTGCTCGTTTTGCGCGCTCACCTTCCACCAGGGCCGCGTGCTGCAGATGCGCAGCCACGACTCGATCATGCGCGAGGCCGAGCTGCTCACGCGCGATCCCGAGTTTAAGGGCTACATCAACGACGTTGGCGGACCGACGGCTAACTTTAGCCGCCCGGCCTGTGACAAGCAGCTCAAGCACGGCGTGTGCAAGAACAAGCGCTGCCTATGGCCGAGCGTGTGCAAGAACATGGTGGTCGACGAAAGCGGCTACACGCAGCTGCTGCGCGATCTGCGCCAGTTGCCGGGCGTCAAAAAGGTCTTCGTCCGCAGCGGCATCCGCTTTGACTACACCATGGCCGACGCCTCGGACGAGTTTTTGCGCGAGCTGTTGGAGCACCATGTCTCGGGCCAGCTACGCGTGGCACCCGAGCACGTGAGCGATGCGGTGCTCTCCGTAATGGGCAAACCGAGCCGCGCCGTCTACGATGCGTTCTGTCGTAAATTTGAACGCTTGAACCGCGAATACGGACTCAAGCAGTACGTAGTACCGTATCTGATCTCGAGCCACCCCGGCTCGACGATGAAGGAAGCGGTGGAGCTTGCCGAGGCTGTGCGCGACATGGGCTACATGCCCGAGCAGGTACAGGACTTCTACCCCACCCCGTCCACGATGAGCACCTGCATGTACTACACCGGCGTTGACCCGCGCACCATGCAGTCGATCTATGTGGCGCGCGACCCGCACGAGAAGGCTATGCAGCGCGCGCTCATCCAATATCGCAAGCCCGAGAACTACAAGCTCGTGCGCGAGGCACTGGAAAAGGCTGGCCGTCGCGATCTGATCGGCTACACCAAGCATTGCCTGATTCGCCCCGTGCCGCCACGCCCGGGCGAGACCTCTGCCGGCGGCGGGCATGGCACCGGCAAGAAGGGCGGCAAGGCCCACGGTGGCGCCGGCAAGGGCCCCAAGGGCAGCAAGGGGCACGGCGGCATGTCGCGTGCGCAGAACACCGCCGGCCGCAACCGTGCAGCTCAGGGGCGTCAGGGCGCCAACGGAGGCGGACGCCGCAATTAGGGCAGCGGTGCTGTCGCTATGCCCATCTCGCATGCGTGGCGCAGTGAGCGCATCGCCTCCACGAGGATGATGCCGGCGATGGTGACCGTGATTACCACGTCGAACGGCGTGTTCACAAACCAGAGCAACGTCATGAGATACGACCCGGCATTAAAGGCAAAGTGTAGCAGGATCGTGTAGCGGAGCTTCCCGGTCGTCACGAGCACCCAGCCAAAAATGAGGCCGGCAGCGCCCGCATAGCAGCCCTGCACCCAGTTCATGTGCATAAAACCGAAGATCGCCGCCTGCAGCACGACCGCCGCGGCGATACCCCACGTGCTCGGGGCCGCCCAGGGCACCATGGCGCCGTCCTGCGCGCTCGCATGACGCCGCCGCTTCCAAAGTGGGCGACATTGGGAGTTAAACGCCCGGAGTGAAAACTCAAAGATGACGCCGCGTACCAGGAGCTCTTCACAAAACGGCGCACCAAGCACCGTGGTCAGGACGGCAAGAAGGTTGGTATCGCCCATGCCTGTTTCCTCGACGAGCTCGCTATAGTCTGCCGCAACCTCGGGCAGCAGCGACAGCACGCCGTCGCATAGGTAGCTAATGACCACCTGCATGGATAGGCCGATCACGACAACGCATGCGATGCGCTTCCATGCAGCATTTGCTCCCCCGCCGAGCGGGCGCTCACCTTGCCGGCGCGCCATGAAGGAGCGGGGCCACAGATAGCGCCACCACAGCAGCGCCATCAAAAACGACGCCGTCTGAGCGGCGGCCTGAAACCATTGAATATCGAGATTGTCGATCGGGAAACCCGTCAGTGCCGACACGATGTCCAGCGCGGAGAACAAAACAATGCTCAGGGCAATATCGGCAGCGACGACACCAAAACAGGCAAGCGCCCAAACCAGCGCATTGAGCATGCCGACCTCCTCAAAACCCGGCACTTGGGGACAGTCATTGTTGATGAGAATCGGGCGCAGCGCCAAAAGCCCCGTTGGGCGAAATGTCGAACGGGAAGGTGCCGCAGCGATTGAACGCGGCGATAAACATGCGGATGGCGTTGGACGGCGTGGTGCCCACGAGCTGAGTTGCCGCCGCGAAGGCCGCCTTTTCCTCGGGCAAGACCTTCGCGACAACCGGGGTCATGTGTTCTGCCATGGCGCTTCCTTTTTGAAACGACGGTGGTGCGGATAGATGCGGGCCACGCGGCTGGGCGACGGACTGTGAAGGCAACCCGATTGGCCCGCATCCTGAGTTTGTTTCTACGGCATTGGTATTACTTGGTATTCCTAAGTATTACCCCGCAGATAGAATACCACACCCGCCCCATGGGGACGGAGAAAAACGGATTATTATGTTGCTGAGTAAGTATTTAGAGCGTGATGATGTCCGAGATATTGAGGGCCCGAGCGTCAGCGGCATCGTGTGTGGCGAGTAGGAGCGTGCGACCGTCGAGCAGATCGAGCACGACCTCGGCCGTCGCATCGCGCGCGACGACATCCAGGCCGGTAAAGGGCTCGTCCAGAATCACCGCGCCGCCCGGGCACAGCAGTGCTCGGGCAATCTCGACGCGACGACGCTGCCCACCCGAGAGCTCGGCCACGCGAGCATGCAAATCGACCCCCGGCACCAACAGGCGCAGCAGGGCCGCGGCACCCGAGGCGTCCACGCGCGCGTCGGCGCACACCAGCACGTTTTCCAAAGCCGAAACGTCCTCAACCAAGCGCACGTCCCGAAACACCATGGAGCACGGCGCGCACTCCCCCGCAGCCAGCGCAAGCAACGTCGACTTGCCCACACCCGAGGCGCCCATCACGCAGGCGCGCCCACCGGCGGGCACACGGAGTGTCAGTCCGTCGAGCGCCGGAGCCCAGGGCGCCCGCTCGCCCACGGCGAGCGCAAGCTCCGCCGCAGCGCCGCCCCCGGCAGCCCCCGCACGCCCGCGAGCGCCGCGCCCATGCGCCCGCACGGCCACGCGCCACGCCACGGGTCCCGAAACCCGCAGCAGCCACACCAGCACGCGCTCACACGCCCACGAGACGGCAACGACCAGCACGGTCCACGCCAGCAGATCAGCCGTCTCGATCAAAAGCTTCGCCTGATAGATGCGCTCACCCACGGTGCCCACCGCCATGCCGATGAGCTCGGCTGCCACGCCGGCCTTCCAGCTCATGCCAATCACGGCACGCGCACACGAAAGCACAAACGGCAGGACTTCGCGCCAGGTATGGGCGCAAAACAGTCGCCAGCCGCGCACGCCATGCAGACGGAACATCTGCTCCAGCGGTTTATTCACCTGTGCCAAGCCCTCGGCCAGCGAAAAATACACGCCCGGCAGCGCCATCAAAAAGACTGCCGCGATGCTCACGCGCGCCGACCCCAGCCAGATTAGCAACAGGACCACCACGCAGGCGACCGGTGTCGCCTTTACAAACGACAGCGCCGGAGCCACCAGGTGCGCAAACGCCCGCGAACGTGACGAAATCCCGGCAAGCACACCACCACACACCGCGGCAAGCGCCAGCCCGCCCAGTATCCGCGCGCCCGAGCCCGCCAAAATCGCCCAGGTACCGCCATCGCACACCAGGCGCAGAAGCGCCAAGGCAACAGCACCCGGCCCCGGCAAGATCAGCGGCTGCGCCACCAGCGACGCCGCAAAGATCCACACGGCAAGCCAAAAGGCGGCGACGGCACCTGCTGCCGCCACCGCCTTCATACGCTCTGTCATTTGTCGAGCAAACGCACGCACGGGCTACTCCAAGTAGCAGAAATCGTCAGCCGGAAGTTTACCACCCACGGCACTCGCGTCCGCGTCGGACAGCACCTGCAGATACCCGCTAAGTGCCGCCTTCATATCCTTGCCCGTCTGGCAGACAAGCATGCACCCGGGAATCGCCTTCTCGGCGATCTTGGCATTGTCCACGATGCCGGCATCGACCACGGCCTGCGCCCAGTCTGACGGCGCCGCATTGACAGCCTTCACGCTCGCCTCGTGGCAGCTCAGGAATTCCGCCACGGCCTCGGGATGTTCCTCGGCAAACGCGCGGCGCACCACGGTCACACCCGTCAGCAAGCGCGAGCCCGTGTCTCCTGCCAGCTCGTCCCACACATCGGTCAGGCTCACCGGTGCCGACAGCTTGCCCTCGCTCTTGGCGATAGCAGCGGTCTTGAACGGCTCCGGCAGCACGCCCACGGCAGACGGATCGGCAAGCAACGCCGACAGCACCTCGGTGGGCTCGCTCTTAAACTCGAGCGTCACCTGGCCGGTCAGGCCCGCGCGCTCCAGCAGGTAGTTCATGACGTACTCCGGCGTCGTGCCCTTGCCCGTCATGTAGACGGTGCGACCCGCCAGGTCGCCAAACGAGGCCACACTCGCATCGCCCGTCACAACGTTCAGCACGCCCAGCGTGTTGATGTCGATGACCTGCACCGCGCCCTCGGTCTTGTTGTAGAGCGCGCTCGCCACGTTGGCTGGCACCAGGGCAATGTCGATATCGCCCTGAATGACCTTGGGCACGATCTCGTCGGCGGCGGTGTTGATCGCAAAGTCGAACTCGTTGTCCGTCTCGCCGCTCGCCGCCTGGTCCATAAACCTCACCAGACCGATCGACGTCGGGCCCTTGAGCGAGGCGACGTGCACCTCGACCGGCCCCGCGGCGCCCGCAGCCCCGCCGGCAGCCGAGCCCGCGGCGGACCCGGCACCGGCAGACCCGCCACCACAGCCAACCAGCGCAAGCGACAACGCACCCGCGGCAAGCGCCGAGGCAAACCCCCGGCGCGTCATCTCAACAGTAAACGCGCGCATCGTTAGCACCTCCCTTCGTTAGGCATCGTCCATGCGTGATGGTCGGTGTGCAGCAGCTCCTCGGCCAGCGGCGAGAGTGGCTCGCCCAAGAACTCGCGGTAGCACGCCTGGACATCGGGATTCTCGTGCGAGAAGCGAATGTCCGCAGCGGCATCCAGGCCCCACAGCACCTGGCCGCGCTCAGCTGCCAGCTCGCAGCCGTCGTGGATGGGCTGACCGCCGCCACCGACGCAGCCGCCAGGACACGCCATGACCTCGACAAAGTCATAGCTCACGCAACCGTCGCGAATCGCGTCGAGCAGGCGGGCGGCATTGCCCAGTCCGTGCGCCACGGCGACGCGCACCCTGGTGCCCTCGATATCGGCCACTGCTTCCTTCCAGCCGTCCAGACCGCGCACGTCGGTGAAGAAGTCGGCGTCGGGGTTCTTGCCCGTCACCAGGTAATAGGCCGAGCGCACGGCGGCCTCCATCACGCCGCCCGTGGCGCCAAAGATCACACCCGCGCCCGTGCCAAAGCCCAGCGGCGTATCAAGCGGCTCCTCGGTAAGCGTGTCCACGCTCACGTGGCTCGCGCGGATCATGCGCACCATCTCGCGCACCGTCAGTGCAACGTCCACGTCGGGCGCGCCGCCCTCGCCCATCATGCTCGGCAGCGCACGCTCGGCCTTCTTGGCCGTGCACGGCATAACGGACACCACGAACAGACGCTCGGGCTCCACGCCCAGCACCTTGGCGTAGTAGGTCTTGGCGATGGCGCCGAACATCTGCTGCGGCGACTTTGACGTGGACAGGCTGTCGACAAACTCGGGGTAACGTGCCTTCACAAAGCGTACCCAGCCCGGGCAGCAGCTCGTGAACATGGGCCAGCCGTGGGTGTCGCCCTCGCCCTTGACGGCCTTCCCTAGGCGCTCGAGCAGTTCGGAGCCCTCCTCCATAATGGTGAGGTCGGCCGAGAAATCGGTGTCGAACACGTACTCAAAGCCAACGCGGCGCAGGGCGCAAGCCAGGCGCTCAACGGTGGCCTCCTCGCGCGGAATGCCGAGCTCCTCGCCCCAGGCGCTACGCACGGCCGGCGCAATCTGCACCAGTACGATCTTGTCGGGATCGGCGATGGCGTCGAACACGGTCTCGGTATCGTCACGCTCGCGCAGGGCGCCCGTCGGGCAATGCGTGATGCACTGACCGCACGCGACGCAATCGGTCTTGCCGATCGGCGCACGCCCGCGGGTGCCCACGGCGGTATGCGTGGCGCGGTTGGTCAGGTCCCAAATCCCTAAGCCCTGCACGCTCTCGCACACCTTGATGCAGCGCATGCATTTGATGCACTTGTCGTTATCGCGGATGATGGGGAAATCGAAGTCCCAGCCCTCGCGCGCCAGGTGCTGCTCGTACGGCAGATAGAAGATACCCAGGTCGTTGGCGATGGTCTGCAGGTTGCAGTTACCACTGCGCACGCAGCTCGTACAGCGCGAGTCGTGCTGGGACAGCAGCAGCTGCACGTTGGTGCGACGCGCCTCGCGGGCCTTGGGGCTGTTGGTGTGGACCACCATGCCGTCGAGCACGTAGTTGTTGCAGGCGGCAACCAGCTGGTCGCAGCCCTCAACCTCGACCACGCATACGCGGCAGCCGCCGATCTCGTTTAGATCGCGCAGGTAGCACAGGGTGGGAATCTGGATGCTGACGGACTTGGCCGCATCCAGGATCGTGGTGTGCTCGGGAACCACGACCTCGCAATTATCGATAGTGAGCTTGACCATGTTATGCGCTCCGTTTTCGGTGTTGTCGCTGACGGTGGTGTTGTTGGGCTCTACCATTCCAGGTTCCTCCCTCCGCGGAACGCGCCAAAGCCAAAGTGATCGCAACGCAGGCAGCGGCTCGCCTCCTGGCGCGCCTCCTGCTCGGTGAGACCCTGCTCGACCAGATCCCAATCGTGAATACGCTCGCCGGCCTCGCGCTCGCCCAGCTCGCAGCGGCCGCACTCATGCTTGCCCTTAAACTGGACGGTCGGCAGCTCGACCTCGAGCTTGATCTTGTGGTCAAAGCCCAGGTAGCGGTCGATATTTGCCGAAGCCACGCGGCCGGCGTTGATGGCACGGATGACGGTGGCGGGACCGGTCTGGCAGTCACCGCCGCTAAAGAGGCCATCGAAGTTGGGCACGGCGCCATCCGAATCGGTGACCACGCAGCCCCACTTACAAGCGATGCCCATGTCCTCAAACGGCCTGGAATCGATGTCCTGGCCAATGGCCACAAACACGCGCTCGCAGGGAATGACGCGCTCGGGCGTGGCGGCGGCACGCGGGGCCGGACGCCCACGACGGGGCTCGCCGATAATCTGCGGCTGCACGTGCAGGCCACTCACGCGACCTTCCTCGCCCGTCTCGATAGCGAGCGGGGCGGTCAACTCCAGCACCTCGCAGCCCTCGGCCTGGGCGCCGGCGATCTCGGCGTCCTGGGCCGTCATGTCGCAGATGCGACGGCGGTAGACGATGCTCACCTTTTCGGCACGGCAGCGCACGGCGGAGCGCGCCACGTCCATGGCCACGTTGCCGCCGCCGATGACGCACACGCGCTGGCCGCTCAGGTCGGGCAGCTCGTCGTCGCCGATGGCGCGCAGCATCTTGACGGCCGACTCCACGCCGAGCGCTTCCTCGCCCGGAAGGCCGAGCTTCTTATCGCTGTGGGCGCCAATGGCCAGGTAGACGGCATCGAACTCGTCGCGCAGGCGGGCAAGTTCCTCGCCGTTGACGGAGTGATCGAGCTCAACGTCGATGCCGGCGCTCAAGATCCAGTCGATCTCGGCCTGCAGGCGCTCGCGCGGCAGACGATAGCTGGGGATGCCATAGCGCAGCATGCCGCCCAGGTGGTGGCGCTGCTCAAAGATGGTCACCTTATGGCCCATCACGGCCAGGTAGTAGGCGCAGGAAAGGCCGGCCGGGCCGCCGCCGATCACGGCGACGCGCTTGCCGGTGTTGTCCACTACATGCGGCTTGTGGTCGTTGAGGTCACTGTGCTCGACGGCAAAACGCTTGAGGGCGAGGATGTTCATGGGGTCGTCGACCATGCCACGGCGGCAGTGCATCTCGCAGGGATGCTCGCACACCAGGCCGCAGACGAGCGGCAGCGGATTGTTCTTGCGGATGACCTTGACGGCGTCGGCATAGCGGCCGGCCTCGACCAGCGAAATGTACCCGGGAATGTCGACGTGCGCCGGGCAGCCCGAAACGCACGGGACGCGGGCCTCGCGGTCAAAGCCGCAGGAGTGCTCGCGGATGTGATGCTCAAAATCGTCGCGGAAGCCGCGAATGGCCGTGAGTGCCATGGCGCCAGCTTCGTAGCCGATGGCGCAGTCGCTCGAAAGGTAGATGGTGCGGGCGGTGCGCTCAATCAAGTTGAGCGTGGACTCGTCGGCGCGGCCCTCGAGCACATCGGCGAGCAGGTCGCTCAGCGCGCTCAGGCCCACGCGGCAGGGCGTGCACTTGCCGCAGCTCTGGGTGGAGCACAGATTGACGAGCGCTGCCGTAAACTCAACGGGGCACGGGGCGAGCGAACTCACCGCCAGACGGCGTCCGAGCGCATCGTGCAGGTCGTCCATGACGGCCTGAGCGTGGCTGCGTTCCATTACGTGCAGTCGAGCCATAAGATCCCCTCTCACATGGCAGCCCGGAGGCGAGGCCGGGCGAAGTTGCTACACGCACAACACTGACCTAAAAAGTTGTTAGGTCTCCATGCAGTTCGGCAGGCGGTATGAAATGTCACCCTCGGCGGTGAAATAGAACATTACCGCAGATAAATGCCATATTTGGTAAAACGCGTTACCAAATGACAATGCCCCGCCCACGCAATCACGTGGACGGGGCATTGCTCCAGGTATGCGGCCAGCGACCCTGTTGCTTTTACTTAAGCTCGGGCCAGTAACCCTTGTTGGCCTCGATCATGTCGTCGAGAACCTCCTTGGCGACCTTCATCGAAGGCACGGTCTTGTTCAGCGTAAAGGCCTTGAGCGCCTTCTCGTAAGAACCCTCGATCGTAGCCTCGACCACGAGCTTCTCGGAGTTCAGCTGCTGCATCATGAGGCCCTGTTGGAACAGAGGAATGTTGTCGCGGCTGATGACCTCGGGGCCATTCTTGCCAATGTAGGCAGGCAGCTCGACCATAGCGTCGTAGGGCATGTTGGGGATAGCGCCCTTGTTCTCGCAAATGACCAGGAAGCGCTGCTTGGTGTCGTTCTTCAGAGCGATAGCCAGATCGGCAATCCAGTCGCCGTGGCTGCCCGCATAGAACGTGCTCTCGTCGATCTCGCCCGTCTTCTCGTAGTGGTCGATGCCGTCGAAGAGGTTCTTCTCACGCGTCTCCTCAACCTCGTTAGCACGGGTGCGCTCGGGGTTGGAATGCTCGACGAACTCCTTCTGCTGCAGGTAGTAGTTCAGATACGTGTTGGGCAGGTACTCCGGGAAGCACTCCATGATCTCGTACTCGCCCTTCCAGACGTAGTACCAGCTGCCCTTGGTGTGGCGGTTCTGCTCGGGGTGCTCGTCAGTGGCCTCCTCGGGCTTCTTTGCCATGAGCGAGCCCATGCCCTTGAGGTAGGAGTCGGGCAGCAGAATCTCATGCTCCTTGATGTACTCGCGCAGCTGCGGGAGCACCTCCTCGCCCTTGTGGCGGATCGAGGTGAACCAACCAAAGTGGTTGAGACCAAAGTAATCGTACTCGACATCCTTCTTGTCGATATCGAGTGCGGCGCAAACCACATCGATGATCGCGATCGGCATGTCGCAGATGTTGATGATGCGAGCATTAGGACGCAGCACGCGGCAGCCCTCGGACACGATGGCGGCAGGGTTGGAGTAGTTGAGAATCCAGTAGTCCTTCTTGGCGTACTTCTCAACGTCATCGATCAGCTCGACCATGGGGAAGATGGTGCGCATGCCGTAGGCAAGGCCGCCGCAACCGCAGGTCTCCTGGCCCACGCAGCCATGGCGCAGCGGAATCTTCTCGTCCTGCTCGCGCATGGCGTAGCCGCCCACGCGCATCTGGGCAAACACGAAGCTCGCGTCGGCAAAAGCCGTCTCCTTGTCGGTGGTCACCGTGAGCTTGATGTCCAGGCCGAGGTCCTCGTGCAGAATCCAGTCCACGAGCACGCCGATCTTGCGCTGGCGCTCCTCGTTGATGTCGTACAGACGAATCTCGTCAACGTCGAGTTCGTCCTTGCGCAGAGCGATGGACTTGACGATGCCAGGGGTAAAGGTGGATCCGCCACCACACAGAGTAATGATCATTGTTTACTGCTCCTTCTCAATTGCGTTTTCGACCTTGTCGCGCATCTCGGCGACCTTCATGCCAAAGATGATCTGGATATTGTTGCCGTTGCGGTTGATGCCGCTGTTGGGCACGTGGTTGATGAGGTTCTCATCGATGAGGTCCGGGTTCTTAACGTTCACGCGAAGACGTGTAAAGCAGTTCTCGAGCTCCTCGATGTTGTCCTTGCCGCCAAGACCTGCGACCAGGTCGGCAATACCTGCATCGACGCCCTCTGCGGGAGCTGCGGCAACAGCGCCCTGCTTCACCGCGACAGACGCGGCGGCCTCGCCCTCGGCAACGGACTCGGCGAGCTCGGACTCCTCCTCGCGGCCAGGCGTGTGGAGGTTGAGCTTCTTAATAAGGAAGGTGAAGAGGAAGAAGTACAGAGCGGCGTTGACGACTCCGAGCACGAGCATCATCGGCCAGTTGGTCTTATCGACACCAAGGACCAGGTTGGAAACCACGATGTTGATGATGCCGCCTGCAGTCGAAGCGGGCACGGAGAGGACCTTGAGCAGGACCAGGAAGATACCGGAAAGAACCGAGTGAACAACAAAGAGCACGGGAGCGGCAAAGACAAAGAGGAAGTCCATGGGCTCGGTGACACAGGAGAGCACGGCGGTGATGATCAGCGGGATGATAACGGCCTTGGTCTTATCCTTGTTCCCCTTGTAAGCGGTGAAGATAAAGGCGAGACCGATACCGATGTAGGGCCACAGGTTGTTGAAGGTGTAGCTGTTGAAATAGGTGCTATCGGAGAAGGGCTGGCCCGTCATTGCCATCTCGGCAACACGGATGGGATAGGCGCCGGCGATAACCTGATCGCCCAGCGTCAGGGTGCCGCCCACATCGGAGAACTGGAACGGGGTGTAGATGAGGTGATGCAGACCGGTAGGAACGAGCAGCTTGTTGAGCATGCCGTAGATAAACAGACCGATGTTGCCCGACTCCTTAATGATGCCGGCAACGGAGGAGATGGCACCCTGAACCGGAGGCCAAACGATGCAGAAGCCAGCACCCATGATCCAGGAAATGATGATCATGATCAGGAACGGAAAACGAACGCCCGAGAACATCGAAAGGGCAATGGGGAACTGCTTGTTCGAGTACTTGTTGAACACGGCACCGGTGATGCAACCAAGAATGATGCCGCCAAACACGCCGGTATCGAGCACCTGAATGCCCATAACGGTGCTCTGGCCGGTTCCGGTAAGACCGAGCATGCCGCTCGCTTCGGCAAGAGAGCCGGTGGCGTTGAGCACGATGTTGTTAGCCTGCAGGAACAGGAAGAACGACATCAGGGCAATCAGCGAAGCATGGCCCTTGTTCTTCTTTGCCATGGCGCCGGCGATGCCCACGCAGAACAGAATCGAGAGGTTGTTGATGATAAACATCAGCGACTGATAGACAACGGTGCCCACAAGCTGGAACGGACCGGAGCCCAGTACGGGGATCAAGGCGCAAATGGTCTTGTTGGTCAGAATAATGCCCACGATGAGCAGAATGCCGGCAACCGAGAGATACATCATCGGCTGGACGATTGACTTCGCGAACACCTCCAACGGCGCTTTGAAATTGAACTTCTTTTTTGCGGTCATAGCGGTACTCCCCTTCCTTTTCCGCAAATTAAGACAGATGTGCCCTAGACAAGACCGTGAGCCCTGCCTTATATCAATCGATGTGTGGGCACGTTATGCCTAGAGACCAGGTTCTCCAAGCAGGTTAACAATGTGATATGCGAGATAACTCTTCTCGGCATCGGTAACGACAACGTTATAGGTAGACGACAAGTGGGCAGCTATGGCGTCCGCGCACGAGAATGCGCACGGATACGCCGTTTCATCGATTCGGAACAGCGCGTCGCCATTGATTTGCCCGGCCGCAGGATCGAGCGCTCGCTGTGCGAAAAACTGCAGGTGACGAACGAAACGCTCATAGGGCAGCGAGGTGTCATCGAGGGTCGTAGCATAGCGCTCGGAAACAATCGTGAGCACGTCGCGAACAAGCTGGACCGAGATGATGAGAAGGTCGGAGCGTTGCGGCATGGTGGCGTTGACGATATGCAGCGTAATAAAACCCTGCTCTTCTTCGCTCATCTGGATGCCCATATACTCCTTGACAATCTGCAGCGCACGGCCCGCAAGCGCATACTCCTTGCGATAGAACTGCTGGATCTCGAGCAGCAACGGATTCTCGCAGGGGACGCCCTTGCGCTCGCGCTCCAAAGCAAGGCTGATATGGTCTGCGAGAGCAATGAGAATCTTGTCGTTGATATCAACATTGAGCTCTCGACGAAGCATCTGAACGATGTCCTCGGAAATCACGAGGTTGACGGTGGGGATGGACTCTAAAAGATGTGCCAAGCGGTCAATCGTACGCGAATCCTGAGAAGTTCCCTCCTGCAACGCGTAGGTCTTTTCGACCGATGCCTCGTCGATGGCATCGCCGGCATGACGGCCAAAGCAGAGGCCTCGACCGATGACGATGAGCTCAGAGCCATCGTCCGAAGTGACCATTGCGACGTTGTTGTTGAAAACTCGCTTGATAACCACGGTACCCACCACAAGAATTTACTCGGAAAGCCAGACGACAGGCTCTTTAACAGCAACAGGGCCGGAAGCGTGCTCACGAAGAGTCGAGTTCTCCGAACGCTCGCACACGATAACGAAGACCGTGGGATCGAAGCCGGCGGCGCGGACCGCGTCGAAATCGACCTCGACGAGGGGCTGGCCCGCGTCGACATGGTCACCCTGAGCAACAAGCGCATGGAAGCCCTTGCCCTCAAGTTTAACAGTGTCGATTCCGATATGCAGCATCACCTGAGCAGAGCTGTCGTCGGACATGATACCCAGCGCGTGCTCGGTCGGGAACAGCGCCGCGACGGTACCGGAGACAGGAGCGCACACCGTTCCCTCTTGGGGAACCACGGCAACGCCATCGCCCACGGCACGGCTGCTAAAAGCGGGGTCATTGGTTTTTTCCAGATGAACAAGCTCGCCGGAAACGGGAGCGAGGATTTCGAACTCGGAAGTTGCAGTCTTCTGCTCATCCGAACCGCCCATCAGGCGAGAAAAGAAACCCATGGTGGCATGTCCCTTCATAAATATAGCCCAACCAAAATCAAGCGAATGCGTCCATAGAGACACATCCGTTCAAAGACTTTGGTTAGGCCCACGTCCGAGGGACTCGGTAACCTTCCGCATTTCTTTTTACGGGAGCTATTGTAGACAAGCCCAAAGCCAGAACAATCATTATGACCGGTGAGCGGTATTTTTTCTTCGATAAACGGTATTTAAGCGGCACTTGGGGACGTTCCTTTTCTGCCGGCACCCAGGGACACTCCTTGCTCTGGCCCCATTGCACCAATTTCGTATGCGCTAGATGAAGAGTTCGCATTCCTTCCGCACGACGCAAACCTTGCTCAGCATCTGGGAAACAGCGGATAGCTTGTTGGGATCAAGCTTGCGAGCGCCTCGCGGACATACGGCGATGCAGCGCATGCAGGAGATACACGCCTCGTCAGCTGCTCGCTTGGGGTCGCCCTTGTCGATAGCGCAAACGGGGCACGCCGCGGCGCATGCACCGCAGGAGACGCAATCCTCTGTTGCCTCGGGTGCCATGCGGTGACCTCCAGCTTGTTTATAAGGACGATTGCCGGGAATAGAGGGCTCGGATGCATCCTCAGCCAACAGCTTCTGCTGAATTTGCTGCGCAAACTCTGCGAGCTGCGCCGCATCCTGCGCATCCGGTCGCCCAGCAGCAAACTGACGAGCAACGGAATGCTCAGCAATAGCAGAAACCGCTGCGACCACCCTAAATCCGGCGCGCTTCGCAACGTCCTCCAACTCTACGAGCGTGTCCTCAAACGCGCGGTTTCCGTATACACAAACCAAAACAGTCCGAGCCCCGTTGCCGCGCACTATGCCCAACCGGTCAGCCACCACAGCCGGGATTCTACCGGCATACGCCGGCACAGAGATTACGGCCACGTCGTCCTCAGTCATCGAGACGGCGCTGAAATCTAGCCCGCTATCGGTCAGATCGACGGTAACGGTATTTTTGTCCAGCGCCCCGGCCACAAGGCCAGACACCTTCCGCGTTCCACCCGTCGGACTAAACACAATTTCGAATACGTCCATCGAGGCACCCTCCCCCTACGCCTGACGACGCGTCAAGCCGTTTTCACATCCAGCCAGAGTATACGGTACGTGGGATCCACGTTTTGGTGCACCAAACACCCCAATGCACCCACCCTACGCTGTCTGCCTCTTCGTTTTGTATTAATTACGGTACAGATTGTATATATTTACGGGATACCGCCGTGTTCTCCTGAGGTACCCCATCCTGGCCCGTGCAAAAAACGGAGTATTCTGCAACGTGACCGCGCCAGCACCGCCGCGGGTGGGCAAAACTGTAGGGCGCCGTATCATTCTAAGTCCCGACATGGCGAGAATGACGCGCCCCTGCTCCGGAAAACGGCGAAATCTGACTCGGAACGCTCGCTAGGGATATCCGAAGGCCGCCGTTGGCAATACCGAATCGTATGCAACCAACTAGAGCTGCTGAATACTCCAAAAAATGCACGACGCACCCCATGGGACCCATTGCCGCATGACAGAAAATAGGTCCTCGGCATCCCCCAGATGCATTCCCGAGAAAATCACGTTTGGATTAGCGATGGACACGGTAAACAAAAGGGCCCGAGCGTTGTTTGCTCGGGCCCTTTTGTTTGTCTCACGCTAGCGTGCGATGCGTATGTTATCTGCGCTTGCCGCCGCCGTCGCCGGGACGACGGGAGCTGCCGCCGCGATTGCCGCCACGATTGTTACCATAGCTGCCACGGTTATCGCGACCGCCGGCGCGACCGCCGCGGGAACCGGCCTGGTTGTCACCACGCCCGCCGCGGTAGCCGCCACGGCGCTCCTCGCGGGTGTCGTCGTAGTTGCGCCAATCATCGCGACGATCGCGGCTGGCACGCGGGTCGCGACGATCGCGCGACTCATTCGAACGACCGGCGCCGCTGCGGCCACCGTTGCCACGAGCACCCTCGCGACGCTCGCCGCCACGGACGCCGCGCTCGTCACGCGAACCACGGCCTTCGCCGCCACGGCCACTGCGCTCGTCATTGCGACCGGAACGACGACGGTCACCCGAGCCGCGCTTGCCGCCGCGCGAACCGCGGCCCTCGTCCTCGCGCTCAACACGACGACGGCCACCACGGTCCTCGTCCTCGCGGCGACGGCGATGCGCCTCGCCCTGGAACTGCTTGGCACGGCGCTCGGCACGGTTGCCGCGTGGGGTCTGCTCGACGGCAGCAGCACCCCCGCGCTCCTCGGCAGCTACCTCGCGGGCCACGCTCTCCACAGCCTCGTCCACGCGAGCCTGAACGCCCTCGCGCACGCGGGTCTTGCCGCCGCGCTTGGGACGGCCCGGACGCTCGCCGTCGCTGCGGCGCTCGTCGCGACCGCGGTTGGAACGACCGGCAACATCGCCGTAATCGTCGCCGTTGCGCTTGCCGTCGCGACGCGCCTGCTCAAGCTTCTTCTTGCTCTTGGACTTGCCGCGCTTGGTCTTCTTCTTCACCTTAAAGGCGGCAGGGTCGCGCTCGGGGTCAACCGCGGGCGGGTTGGGACCCACATGCAGGTCGCCGGCCCCGTAGATGTCGGCCGTCTTGTCCATGAGCTTCTCGATCTCGTAGAACTCATCGACATCCTGCTCGGTCACAAACGTGATGGCCCACCCCAGCTCGCCGGCGCGGCCCGTACGGCCAATGCGGTGGATATAGTCGGTCGGCTCGGCCGGCACATCAAAGTTCACGACGTAGCGCACGTCGCTGATGTCGATGCCGCGGGCGAGCACGTCGGTCGCCACCAGTACGTCGACGGTGCCGTCGCGGAAGGCCGAAAGCGCGCGCTCGCGCTGCGCCTGGCTGCGGTTGCCGTGAATCGCGGCGGCCTTGATGCCCTTACGCTCCAAGCGACGGCAGCAGCTGTCGGCGCGGTGCTTGGTGCGCATAAAGACGATAGTGCGCTCCGGGCCCTCCTTTTTGAGGAACTCGGGCAGCAGGTTGTTCTTGGCCTCGATGGACACCGGGAACACAAACTGGTCGACGGTGTCGGCGGTCGATGTAGCGGGCGCGATCTCCACGCGGGCCGGGTCGCTCACCAGGTCGGTGATCTCGCCCACGGCCTCCTCGTCGAGCGTAGCCGAGAACAGCAGCGTCTGGCGCTCGGCCGGCGTCTCGCGCACGATGCGGCGGACGGCGGGTAAAAAGCCCATATCGAGCATGCGATCGGCCTCGTCGAGCACCAGCACCTTGACCTCGTCCAGGTGGCAGGCGCCCTGCTCGATCAGGTCGACCAGACGGCCCGGCGTGGCGACCAGGATGTCGCAGCCGTACTTGAGCGCCGCGGTCTGGGGCTTGTAGCTCACGCCGCCCACGACGGTCACGGCAACATGGCCGGTAACGTCGGCGATCTTGCTCGCGACCTCGTCGATCTGCTGGGCAAGCTCGCGCGTGGGGGTGATGACGAGCATCAAGGGACCGCGACCGTTGCCCTCGGGCTTCTTGGCGCCGCGACGGCGGTTGCGGCCTCCGCGCTCGCGCACGGGCTTGGGCGGAGCGATGTGCTCCAGGTTGTTCATGGTCGGCAGCAAAAAGGCAGCCGTCTTGCCGGTGCCGGTCTGAGCGGCGGCAAGCAGGTCGCGGCCCTCGAGCACAACGGGAATCGAGCCAGCCTGGACAGGCGTGGGCGCCGTGTAGCCAAGGTTCTCGATGGCACGAAGCATCTCGTCCGAAAGTCCCAGCTCGTCAAAGGCGGGCAGGCTCTCGGTCGCGGACTCAACGGTCTCGGCGGCGCTGGCCTCGTCGGCAGCATCGAAGGCAGCCTGGGTCATGGCCTCGCGGGCCTCGTCCAGAATCTCGGCGTCCGTGACGTCGGATACAGAATTACGCATATGTTGTTGTTCCTTATCTGCACGCGTTATGGGCACGGCATGCGGCCGCGCGAGCGTGCTTGGTAGTGCGCTAATACATACAAAAACAGGTGCGCACAGAGAGGACGTTGCTCAGCACGCTGGCGATCGCTTTGGCAGCCCTATCACGCGCCGTCCAGACGCAGCGGCCCTAAGCGATGGAGCAGATTCGCCGCCGGTTAGTATACCCGCGCTTCGCATGCCCCCACGTAAACCACAGATGACGGGGCGGGCCCGGACCGATTGTCTCAATCTGTAACAATTACGGAGCAAAATCGGTCCCAATTGTTATAGATCAAGACAGAGGGGGATTTCCGTCCAGTCCAAACCAAATCTCTCGCTCTTCCTGCAATTTCGAACATGTGGCCTATAATGTTGCTTTGGTTACGCTACATATTGCGCAGCCATTTAATACGTCGCCCACCGGGGGCCATTAATTCCTATCGCCTTATTGGCCAGGAAGCAATCAAAGGAGGTATCCGTGGCAGCAGAGACGCCTTGCTCGGTCCTCTATAACGATATTCGCTCGTTCGGCGGTCTTAAACATCTCGAGATCGCCCGAATGCTCATCAATGGAAACTCTTATCTCGGCAGTACCCTGCTCGAGAAATGCTCTTCCAACCGCTCGTATCTCACCCGTTACATCGTCCATCGCGAGCCTGACCAGTGCGCGCCCGCCATCTACAGCGACTTTGCCGTCACCACGCTCAATCTTTCCGCGGCAATCTGCAGCAAGCTCGGCGGCGGCGAGTCCGCCTATCAGGCAATCGCCGAGCACTATCGCGGCCCGGCCGCCAACGAAATGATGTCGGCTCTCGCCAGCTACAAGTTGGACAGCCGCCTATATGCAAATGCCCTCAATCACATCGACAACTTTGACGGCAATGCCGTGCGCGAGAAGAGTACGCTTTACCTTATGCTCTTTGTGGCAACGGGGGCGCTCGCCGACCCCATCCAAGGCGTGGCTACCGTCGAGCGCTTTTGCGACAGCAAGACAGGCGGGCACTTTGGCACCACCGAAACTACCGTCGGACGTGGCTTTACTGGCAGCCTGGAGCAGCCGCGCACCGTCGCCCCCAACCTCGGTCTGCTCAGGACACATGCCGACAACTGCGTTGACATGCAGATCCACCCCCTTACGCGTGACCCGCGCGGCACGGTAATTGGGTCCTTGCCCAAAACCTCGCCCAGCATCACCGATGTAGGCGCCGACGCATCGCGCGAGCATCTCCGCATTTGGCTCGAAGGCGGACGCTGGTACGCCCAGGGCCTTGGGTCGACCAACGGCACAGTGCTCGAATCGGGTGCAGGCGACGGCGATATTGTGATTGAGCCGCCGCGCGACCAACGCGAGCCCGGCAAGATCTATCCCCCGGTGGAAATCGAAAACAGCGACAGGCTCCATCTGGGTCTCTATACGACATTCCTTGTCATTGTGGACTAGCGCGGACGGCGATCGAAAGACGGCCGCCGTCCGTCTTTTGTCTTCTACCTTCTGCGTCGTAAACGACAATACTCAGCGGTATACGTGGGCAGTGCGGTTATCATGGTACTTTACCGATATCCGCACTGCTCACGTATACGCGCGGCAACCCATGCCAGACAAAGGAACGCCATGGATACTACCGATAGCGCCTATGGCGACAAACTCATCCGTCTCGACACGTTCGATACCGCCGTGGCAGTCGACCCCAGTGCCGAGGACGACGCCAAGCGCCGGTTTATGACGCTTATTCTTCAGACGGCATACCGTGACGGCGGCAATATCGGGCACGTGCTGCGCGCGACCAACACGAGCGGCGAGGTCTTTGCCGTCAAGCTGCTCAAGGACAACGCCATCCTTTCCGACCAGACGCCCGATCGCTCTGCCGAGCAAGCGGCTGCGCACCTGGCCAGCACCGCCGCGCTGTTCGAGGAGTACCGTCATCTGTGTACCGTCTCGCACCTGCGCGGATTTCCGCGCGTCTATGGCTACGGATCGTGCGAGAACGACCCGCTCATCCTCATGGAGTGGGTCGAGGGCACCTCGCTCAAGCAGGCGCTGCCCTTGCTTCCGCACGACGCCTCGGGCGGGCTGACCACCCAGATGGTCGCCGCCGTCGGAAACGCCGTACTTCGCGCGCTCTTGATGACCCAAGGCCTCGTGAATCCGGTCATCCATCGCGACCTGTCGCCTGCCAATATCATGTTCCGCACCACCAGCCGAACGCTCGAGCAGCAGATTGCCGATTGCTCCTTTGACCCCTGCCTCATCGACATGGGCTCCGCGACCATGGCCCTCGGCGACGACACGATCACCCGGCGCGCCGACATCTGGCGCTTTGCCACGCCCGCATACGCCGCGCCCGAAATGCTCACGCAGGATATCGAAGGCATCGCGGCCCTTCGCCGCTCGCCCGCGATCGACGTCTATGCGCTTTCGAGCATTCTGTACCAGCTCTACAGCGGTCGCAAGCCGTTCGATGTTGAGTCGACGGGTGCCGCGGCGACCGGCTCGTTCTACCTCATAAAGACCAAGACCAAGCCGGCGCCGCTCGAGCCGCGCTGCGAGGGCGACAAAGCGCTTGTCCAGATCATCATGAAAGGCATTTCGGTCGAACAGGGCGATCGCCCTACCGAGCAGCAGATGCTCGAGGTGCTCTCGACATACCTCCCCGCTGCAGAATCTGAGGACCGCGAGGGTGCAGGAGACGAGGCCGCAATTGATATCGATTCTGGCACGCACCTTAAGGTCGACGTCGCCGGCGAGCGCGCGCGAGAGATCCTGGAGCAGGCCCGGCACGACGCCATGACCCGCCGTCGCTTTATTATCGGCGGCGTCGTTGCGGTCGTTGCGGGGCTCGGCGTCGTTGGCGCGGCAACCCATGGCTTTGGCATCCCCGACTACCTGGACGGCATCCGCGGTTCGCTTGACGACTACACTTGGGACCAGCTGCAGGAGATTTCGCTCAAGATTAAGGCCGCCGAGACCCGTAGCGAGGCACGCGAGATTGCCAAGCGCTACCACCTGCTCGACGCTGATGGGCATATCCCCTATCCGTGCACTAAGCGTGTGAAGCTCGCCAACGGGCTGGAGGTCGGCGCTCAGCTTGTGGGCATCCGCCACGACGAACTTCTGGACGGTACAGGCAAGGCCGGACTGACGTTTATGTTCGATGCGGGTATTGCCGAGCGCAACGCTGCGGCTGAACCGCCGAGCGCCGGCTGGGCAGATTGCGAGCTGCGGGAATGGCTCAACGGCGACGGCCTTAAGCTGCTGCCCAACGAGTTGCGCGCACTCATCAAATCCGTCAAAAAGATCTCAAATAACGTTGGCGCCGCCAACAGTGCATCGTGTCTGAGCGAGTTGCCCGCAACCCTTTGGCTGCCCGCCATGGTCGAGCTGTGCGGTACGCAACCGCCCGATTCGTTTGCCGAGGACTATCACTACCTGGCAGACATCTACAACGGCGAGGGCAAGGAGTACCAACTCTTCCGCGAGCTCAAGGTGAGCCCGTATTCCACGAACGAGACGATGGTCCGCCAGTGGAAGGGCAAGGACACTTGTTGGTGGGAGCGCACGGTGAGCCCCGACACATCGGAGAGCGAAGGCACGCTCTATATGAACCGCGTGGGGCACGACGGCGACGTCTTTACGTACGCAACGCCTGCGGAAAAGCCAAGCAAGCGAACCTGCGTGATCCCCGGGTTCTGCATCTAGGGAGCGGGCGTCTTGCCGTGACGGGACCCCTCCCCGGCAATTGTCTCGTTCTGTAACACTAGCTCGGCAGATACAGATCTAGATGTTACAGAACGAGACAAAACCCAACCCCGCGAGACAACATCTCAATCTGTAACAGTAAGGGGTCAAAAAACTCTCTAGATGTTACAGATCAAGACATTTGAGTTGACCGCGGACGCTCTGTCTCGATCTGTAACAGTTAGAGGTCATATTTGCTGCTAGATGTTACAGATTGAGACATTAAGTTTCCCGTCAACTGTTTGTCTAAATCTGTAACAGTTACGGCTCAAAAACCGGTTCAGACGTTACAGATTGAGATGTTTGGCAGAGACGGCCACCGATTGAGCAGCCGCCCTCATCTGTAATGAAAAGTCATACATTCCAACTATTACTGGACACCCCCAGGGGGTATGGGTGTATAGTATCGGCAGGTTAACAATTCCAACACCGAACTACAGAAAGGAGAAGCCATGGCTCAAGATAAGTTCGACGTGGGCGGCATGACATGCGCCGCCTGCCAGGCGCACGTGGACCGCGCCGTAAGCAAACTCGACGGCGTCCAAAGCGTCGCGGTCAACCTACTCGCTGGTTCCATGATGGTCGACTATGACCCCGCGCAGGTCTCCCCCGAGGATATCTGCACCGCCGTCGACCGCGCGGGCTACTCGGCCTCGCCCGTCGATGCGGGCACCGGCGCCGCTGGCTCAAACGGCAGCGTGCAAGCCAGGTCCGGCGCCGCCCATATGGAGTCGCCTACCAAAAAGCTGGAGGCCGCCGCTTCCGCCATGCGCACCCGCCTCATCGTCTCGATCGTATTCCTCATCCCACTGTTCTGCATAGGCATGGGGCACATGCTCGGTTGGCCGCTACCCGGCATTTTCACCGACCATACCCACAGCATGACGCTCGCGCTCACCGAGCTCGTCCTGCTCATCCCCATCGTCTACGTCAACGACGCGTACTTTATCAACGGGTTTAAATCGCTCGCGCACGGCGCGCCGACCATGGACGCTCTCATCGCCGTCGGCGCCACCGCGTCGATCGCCTGGTCGCTCTATGCCATGTTTATCATGGCCGACCAGCTGGCCGCCGGGCAAATCCACGAGGCCATGATGACGGGCATGGACAACCTGTATTTTGAGAGTGCGGGCACGATCCTGTCGCTCGTCACCGTGGGCAAATACCTCGAGACACGCAGCAAATCCAAAACCGGCGGCGCCATCGAGGCGCTCATCGACTTGGCACCCAAGACTGCGACCGTCGTTGCCGACGACGGCACCGAAACCACCGTCGACGTCGACAGTATCCTTCCCGGCCAGGTCCTGCGCGTGCGCCCCGGAGAGTCCATCCCCGTCGATGGCGTGGTGCTCGAGGGCAGCTCGGCCGTGGACGAGAGCGCGCTCACCGGCGAGTCCATCCCCGTGGAAAAGACCGCTGGTGCCACCGTCAACGCCGCCACCGTCAACCGCACCGGTTCGTTTACCTTCCGCGCCACGCGTGTGGGCGCCGAGACATCGCTCGCCAAGATCATCCAGCTCGTCGAGGACGCCAATGCCACCAAGGCGCCTATCGCCCGCCTGGCCGATAAGGTCGCCGGTGTGTTTGTGCCCGTGGTGTTTGTGATCTCGGCCGTGACCTTTGCGGTGTGGATGGCACTGACCGGCAGCATCAACGAGGCGCTTACCTCCGCCGTCGCCGTGCTAGTGATCAGTTGTCCGTGCGCGCTGGGCCTGGCCACCCCCGTCGCCATTATGGTGGGCACCGGCAAGGGTGCCGAGATGGGCATCCTGTTCAAGAGCGCCGAGGCGCTGGAGAATCTGCGCAGCGTGGGCACCGTGGTGCTCGACAAGACGGGCACCGTCACCCGCGGCAAGCCGGCCGTGACCGACATTGTGGTTGCCGCGCGCGCCGACGGCTCGCCCGCCATGAGCGAAAAGGCGCTGCTCAAGCTGGCCGCCGCGCTGGAGCGCTCGAGCGAGCACCCGCTGGCAGAGGCGATTATGGCCGAGTGCGAGGCGCGCGGAATCGTCGCACGCATGGTCGAGGACTTTGTCGCCGTGCCTGGACGAGGCGTTACGGCGCGCGAGGGACAGAATGTCATCGCAGCCGGCAACGTGCGCCTGATGAACGAGCTGGGCGCGGAGGTGCCCGCCGGCGTTGCCGAGCAATTTGCCACCGAGGGCAAAACACCGCTGTTCTTTGCCAAGAACAGCGAGCTTGTCGGTACCATCGCCGTGGCTGACGAGGTCAAAGAGACGAGCGCCGAGGCCATCGCCGCACTCCGCAAGCTCGGCGTCGACGTGCGCATGCTCACCGGCGACAACCGCGTGACAGCCGAGGCTATCGCCCGCCGCGTGGGGCTGAGCAGCGAACAGGTCATCGCCGACGTTCTCCCCGCCGACAAGGAACGTCACGTGCGCGAACTGCAGGATGCGGGCGGCAAGGTCGCCATGGTGGGCGACGGCATCAACGACTCCCCCGCCCTGGCGCGCGCCGACGTGGGCCTTGCGATCGGCACCGGCGCCGACATCGCCAAAGAAGGGGCAGATGTGGTGCTCATGCGCAGCGACCTCATGGATGTTGCGCGCGCCATCAAGCTTTCGCGCGCCACGATCCGCAACATCAAGCAGGACCTGTTCTGGGCGCTGTTCTACAACGGCATCGGCATTCCGCTGGCGGCAGGCGTGTTCTTCCCCCTCACCGGTTGGCAGCTCTCGCCGATGTTCGGCGCCGCGGCCATGAGCCTGTCGAGCGTGTGCGTCGTAAGCAATGCTCTGCGCCTGCGAACCTTTAAGCCTAAAGTGGCAAAATAGGCTCACTATTACGTCCATTTAGAACGGGTTTTCCAGGTGCCAGAGATTGACCTGAAAGAGGAGCGACGCGTACTTTGGTACGCGAGCGACGGCTTGAAGGTCAAGGTCGGGTGCCTGGGAAAGCCGACACAACAGAGAGGAATACCCATGCGATACACAATCAAGACTTCCGGCCTCATGTGCGGCCACTGCGACGCCACCGTCGAGACGGCGTTGCTCAACGTGGCCGGCGTGACCGACGCCGACGCCGATCACGAGACCCAGACCGTCCAGGTGGAGTGCGCCGACACCGTGACCGCCGAGCAGCTCGCCGCCGCTGTCGAGGGCGCCGGCGAGAAGTTCCACGCCCTGTCCGTAACCGCCGCGTAACGACCCACGCGCACCCCGACCAGAAACGAGGACCCGCCATGATGGCAGACCATAAATCGGTGACCCGCATGCTCAAGACGGCACGCGGTCAGATCGACGGCATCCTGCGGATGGTCGAGGAGGACCGCTACTGCGTCGATATTTCCACGCAGCTCATGGCAACGCAGGCGCTCATTGCGCGCATCAACGCCGACGTGCTCAAGGCGCATATCGAGGGCTGCGTGACTTCGGCAATCGAATCGGGCGACGAAGACCTCAAGGCCGCCAAGCTCGCCGAGATCGAACGCGTCGTCGACAAGCTCTCCAAGTAATTGGGGCATTGGAGACAGACTTCTTTGCACCATCTTGGTGCATCGGGGATAGGTACGTTTGCACCACCTTGGTGCAGATTAACCTGTCCCCCTTGCTCTAAATCGGGTATAAAGGCGTGCAGCATATCGAACGAAAGGCAATTTGCATGAATGACTTTATGAAGGGCCGCAATGGCGCCGATGAGCTCACCATCGTTATGGGCTTTGCCGGCATCGTCATCGCGATGATCGGATCGATAGCCCGCATCCAGTGGCTCAGCTGGATCGCCATCGCCGTGATCGTGATTGGCGTGCTGCGCGGCCTGTCCAAAAACATCGATGCGCGTCGCAAGGAAAACGCTGCCTTTGTCGCCGCGGCCGCGAACGTCCCCGGCTTGGGCAAGTTCGTCGCCAGCTTGGGCGGCGGCGCTGCAGCAGCCAGCACCTCGCGCGCGGCTGGAACGAGCAAGGAAGACTTTGAGCGCGCCAAGCGCACGGCCAAGAAGATGTGGAAGGGTCGCAAGACCACGGCATACCTCAAGTGCCCCAACTGCGGCCAGATGCTCTCCGTCCCCAAGGGCAAGGGCAAGATCCGCGTCACCTGCCCCAAGTGCCACGCTAAGATGGAAACCCGCTCCTAGCGCCCGCACGCGGGACAAATTAATCAGGTTTGTTTGTCCCAAATCTTAAGTATTTGTTCGATAAAAAAGCCGAGGCCTCGTGTTGAGACCTCGGCTTTTTACATGCGGCAACGGAGCTACACCTTTGTCACACCTATGCCACACCGTCGCGGGCGAGCTCCTCGGCCAGCGCCTCGGCCGGCATGGCCATAATCGCGTCGAGCTCGGCGTCCACCTCGGGAATACGCTTTACCTTGAGCTTGCGTACCAGATCACCGCGACACATCACATGTATCGGCTCACGCAGAGCGCACAGGTCATCGAGCGGATTCTTGCGCGTCACCAGGATATCGGCGGCCTTGCCGCACTCGATCGCACCGGTCTCGCCGCCCAGCCCCAGGAGCTCGGCATTGACCTGCGTAGCCGTATGCAGCGCAAAGGCGTTGCTCACGCCGACATACTTGGCAAAATAGGCCACCTCACGCCACATGTCGTACTGCGTCACGAACGGGCAGCTCGAATCTGTGCCAAGGCCCACCTTAACGCCAGCTTCCAGCGCCGCACGAGCACTCTTGATAATGCCCGAGCACACGATGTCGCCGTTCTTCTTTTGCGTGTCAGTCGAATGGGTCTTCCCCGGATCGAGCAACACAAACGGCAGCGCCGGGCTGATCGTGCAGGTAACGCTGGGCGCACGTCCCTCGAGCTGCGTGCCCGCGGCGCCACGGTACAGCTCCAGGATCTCGGGCGTCATCGGGGCACCGTGCTCGATCGTGTCGACCCCGGCCTCAAGCGCGGCCTTCACGCCCTCGGTGCTCTCGACATGAGCCATAACCGGCAGACCCACCTCGTGCGCCGCCTTGCACGCCGCCGCGGCAACCTCCACCGGCATACGCAGCACGCCCGGCTCGCCCACCTCGGTCGCATCGAACACACCGCCCGTTACGAACAGCTTAATGACGTCGGCGCCGCGCGCATACAGGTCTCGCACCTGCTCGGCTGCCTCGACGGGGCTGTTGGCCACCTGGGCGAACAAGCCCGCGCCATGGCCGCCCGGCACCGTGACGCCCGTTCCCGGCGCTACCAGGCGCGGACCCTGATACTTGCCGGCGTCGATAGCGTCGCGCACGGCAATGTCGGCAAACAGCGGGTCGCCCGCGCCGCGCACCGTGGTCACGCCGCTTGCCAGCTGCTGCTGGGCACTGCCCTTGAGGATGCGGCGGACGATGGCACGGCCCACGGGATTATCGAGTTTCTTCATCAGCGCTCCCGCATCGCCGGCCGAGACAGGCTTGCCCGAACCGCACAGGTGCACGTGCATATTGATGAGACCGGGCATGAGATACGCACCACCCAGGTCGATAACCTCGGCACCTGCAGGCGCCTGCGCCACAGCACTCGGCCCCATCCAGGTGATGACGCCGCGCTCAACAGTCACGGCCATATCGGGTTGCGGCTCCATATGCTCCGAACCATCCAGAATGGTCGCATTGATAAACAACGTGGAACGATCGGCAGATGCCATATCGAGCTCCTCCCTCACGATTAACTTGAACATTTGTCCATTATCACCTAGTCCCGCTGGATTGCTGCAGACGCATCGGTTAACGGAAGGAAGAGAGGATGTGGGGGACGGAATACGTTGCAGTCCCATCCCAGCGGCACTAGGGAAATCTCTCGATCTATAACAGGTACAGGGTTATTGGGCCCCCTGATGTTACAGATCGAGACATTCGGTCGACGTTTCACCGGCTTGTCTCGATCTGTAACAATTACGAGCTCAAACAACCTCTAAACGTTACAGATCGAGACAAAACCTCTCAGCGCCCATACCACTGGCATCTCCACTCCTCAGCCAATTCAACCTGCCGAGGAATACCCGCCAGCCTCATTTTCTCGACTAGCTTCCCCGGGCCTTTGAGTTCGTTAAACGTAAACCGAAGCACCTTATGCCCGAGCATTGTCAGATGAGATTCCCGCTGACGCTCTGCCACGAATGGGTCAACCGACTCCCGACCCTCGCCGCTCTGCAAGGTGTACTTCCCCTTTCCGTCGAGCTCGCCGATGACACACGTCCCGTCCTCGAGCCGCCAAAAATAGTCGACGCGAAACACCTGGCTCGGATCGAGCGGGTCGCGAAACTCCACCTGCAGCTCCGGAACCGGAAAGCCGTACGCAATAAAGAATGCTCGGAACCGAGACTCGCCGCCGTTTTCAGACAGCCCGTCCGCATACGACGCAATCACCTGTGCCCTGCGATACCCTCGCCTGCCCTCGCAATCGGCGCGGAGGCGCTCGCACAAATCCCCACGTGATACGCCTTTCGCCCGCAGTGCAGAATCGGCAATCGCCAACCCGTAGGAGAACGGCGCACGCAGTAGACAATCCTCCACCGTGCGCCAAAACGACGTCACCTGCACGCCGTCGACTTGTTCAAGTGCGCCCGCCGCCTGCGGACGCAACAGCCGACATCCTGCACTCAGTGGCACCGAGCAACCTGTCTTAACAAGGTATCGTGGCCCAAGCAGATCATTCGGCACCTCCAGACCCCACAAAAGCGCCGCGTCATAGCCCCAAAACGCCCAATCGGGATGAAACTCCGCAAGCCCTTTGATGGCCCGCAGCGCTCGCTCCGTCGGCGTCAGCGCATCCCAATCATGTTGAAAACAGAACAAATACGGCTCGGGCTCCGCAATATCATCGGTTCCCACATGACGCCGTAGCCACATGAGCTCGGCATTGTCGTGTGTCACAAGCAGCACGCCTTGTTCAGCCGCCTCCGTGAGCCTGGCAAGCATCCTATTCCGCGCCAACGTGTTACGAGTCGTATGTTTGTGTTTGAGAACGGTATTAGGCACTTCCATCACCACCACATCGGACAAATGGACCATCGTCACCGTTGCCTCCGCCGACAAACGTCTCGACCTGTAACAGTTACGGGCACAAGCGGCCGCCAAACGTTACAGATCGAGACATTCGTGCAGCATTGCACCTCTTTGTCTCGACCTGTAACAGGAAAACCGATTTTTGGCCTGTAGATGTTACAGATTGAGACAAAAAGGCAAAAGGCAGGGCAGGCGACAACTACCCATCCCCTACTCCCACTCCTGTTCGTAGATGTTGAGGGACTTTACGTACCGCCCCTGGGCGCCCATGATGTCGCGGACCAGACGCAAGAAGAAGCTGATGCACGAGGTGTCAAAGCCGTCCTGCAGATCCTCGGGATGCACCGCACCCGGTCCGTCGACCGCCGTGTCGTTCAGGCGCGCGATGTCATACAGGTAGAGCTGTCCCGCCGTAAGCCAGACATCGTCGACGCAGGCGAGGCGCACCGCAATCGCGCCGTCGTTCCAATGCTCCTTCTGCACGATATGCGGGTCGTAGACATCAAAGCGATGATCGGTGCGCGTGTCCTTCAGCACGACCATGCCGGACGCAGGATTCTTGTCCAAAATGCCAAAGCGCGAGAAATACTGCGTGTCGCGTACCCGCTCGAGCCGCTTGAGCGAGGCAGGCGAAAGCGATGCCGGCGGCTCGTCAACATATAGCTCGAGCAGCGTTTTGCCATGGCGATAGGGGCGCTCGAAGAGCAGCCAATCGGTAAACGCCATGTTGTAGGCCATGATTTCGTTTTGAGAAGGTTCCTCGCAATAGCTGAGCCACGGGTCGACGATAATCTCGAACTGTTCGCGTGCCGGCTCCAGGAATTGAAACTTCCGCAGCATCCAAAAGTGAGCCATGTCGGCAATATCGTTGCCGACGGCTTCAGCCAGCTCTGCTCGGTCAAAAGCGTGGTCAGTCATGGCATCCTCCTCAAACTGATGGACCTCAATTTGAGCTTACGAGGAGGGTGGACAGCCACGACCAGCGCGGGCAAAATAGGCCTCCGACTGCAAACCAGATGCTGACCAAACACTTGACGAAAAGCTTGACCGAAAATGCGCACCGCAACAAAACCGCAGGCAAACATAGACGGCCAACCCGCCCTTTTGAGCCAGATGCCTGCAGCCACCACAGAAACAACAGGTGACCACAGCCCAAGAAGTCGACAAATGAACATCCTTACGTCGACAAACGCGCAAACTGCTCGCAAATCCGCAAGGAGTGTCCCCGAATGCCGGCACAAAAGGAACGTCCCTAACTGTCGGCACTTAGGGACGTTCCTTTTAATATGAGCAGGACATTGTCAAGAGGCAAAATCGGGCCTGGCCCCAACGATATGGGGTCAGGCCCTCTCCCTATATCAACCCGTCCGCGGCGACCTCGGCGTGTCTTACCGACGCTCGTCTTTGCAGTTTAATATCCGCCCGTGGCGATCTCTCGCTGGGCAATCCGTTGCTACGGCTGAGGCTTCTACGTCGAACCGACAGTCTGTGCACGCGTGTGGCGCCCTGGGCGCTCGCAGAAAAGGGACCTGAGGTTCGCCTCAACGGCTTCGGATCGAACCGCTTCCGGGGTGACTGGCTTATGTGCGGGGGACCGCCCCCTACGCCTCCTCGGCCATGAGGCCGACCGCCCACACCCAGCAGGCGAGCTCGCGCGCCGTGGCGACGTTCGCCTTGTTGCCGTGGACCCCGCGCGCGAGCAGCGCCTCCCGCCTCTCGACCAGCCTCCGCACGCCCTTGGCGGCATGCCTCCGGGCGCCCCGGTCCGGGGCCTGGCCCTTGGCGAGGTCCTTCGGCCGCCCCGTGTTAGCGTCAATATATTTTTCACCATTTTCACCAACGTATTTTCGCCAATCGCGCCAACGCGGATGCGCCGGA
>NZ_JAQLDQ010000020.1 GCF_028209395.1 Collinsella aerofaciens | reverse complement strand
GGCAGGGACGTTCGGCCGTGCGCGGGCGCCCGGTCGGCGGCCCGTTCTGGGCGCGCCTCAATCGTAGCCCGAGACGGTCCCGGGCTGACAATTTCGACTGTAATGGACGTTCTTAAACGACTAGTCAAACAAGAACGTCCCCAACGACTAGGGGCTAGACGATGTGGAGAGGGTTAGCGGCGTCGACGGCGTCGGGGGCGTCAGAAGGGCCGCCGGGGGCAGCGTCTGCCGGGTCCTCGTCGGGGGTCTCGATCTGCTTGATCATGACCTCCTGGCCCTGCAACAGGTATGTCTCGCCGCTGCCGCAATGGGGGCAGGTCTTGCCGTGCTCGACCGTCGCGTAGTCGCAGCCGCACGCCTCGCAATGCGTCACGGCCTCGACGGGCTCCACGATAAGCTCCGAGCCCTCGGTGATAGGCTTTTTATCCGCTGCCCAGCGCCAAGCGTCGAGCAGCAAGTCGGGAACGACGCCCGAGACCTCGCCCAACAGCAACGTCACGCTCGAAACGCGACTTACGCCGTTGGCGCGAGCCACATTCTCGACATCGCGAATGATGTGATACACGATTCCGAGCTCGTGCACTTTTAATTCCTTCCGCCGTTCCCGTTATGACTACTTACTTGCGACCGAATTTGATCTTGATGGCGCGCTTGAGTGCGTACTTGCCCAGGCTGGGAAGCTTTTGCTCGTATTTGACCATCGTGGAGCACTCGGGGCGGTCGCGATCCAGGTGGATGGCATCGAAGGCGCACTTGGTGGTGCACAGGCCGCAGCCGATGCACTTGTTGGGGTCGACGATCGAGACGCCGCAGCCCAGGCAGCGGGCGGTCTCGGCGCGCACCTGTTCCTCGGTAAAGGTCTCGACGTACTCGCTAAACGGCGCGGCCTTCTCGCGCTCGCGGTCCACGTGGGCAACCTCGCGGCTCGCGTTGTCATAGCTCTCAATCACAACATCGTCGCGGTCGAGCGCGGTGTAGCGGCGCTGGTTGCGGCCGATGGTGAGCGTGGAGCCCGGCTGCACAAAGCGATGGATGGACACAGCGGCCTCGTGACCGGCGGCGATGGCGTCGATGGCAAAGCTGGGGCCGGTGTAGACGTCGCCGCCCACAAAGATGTCGGGCTCAGCGGTCTGGTACGTCTGCGGATCGGCAAGGGCACCCTGGCCGCGGCCAAGCTCCACCTTGGAGCCAGCCAGCAGGTCGCCCCACACAATGGACTGGCCAATCGACATGACGACGCGGTCGGCATCGACACGACGCAGGTCGTTCTCGTCGTACTCGGGCGCAAAACGGCCCTCGTCGTCAAAGACGCGCGTGCAGCGCTTGAAGGTGATGCCGCACACACGACCGGTCTCGTCCAGGTGAACCTCCTTGGGACCCCAGCCGCAGCTGATGTGAGCACCATCCTCGATGGCCTCGCGACGCTCCTCCTCGCTGGCGGGCATCTGAGCCTCGCTCTCCAGGCAGAACATCTCAACATGCTCGGAGCCCAGACGGCAGGCGTTGCGCGCGACATCGATGGCCACGTTGCCGCCGCCCACCACGATGGTGCGGCCGGGCAGCGCGTTGATCTTGCCACTGTTGACCTCGCGCAAAAAGTCGACAGCCACCGTCACATCCTCGGCATCCTCGCCCGGAATGCCGGCAAGGCGTCCGCCCTGGCAGCCGATGGCAACATAGAAGGCCTTAAAGCCCTGCTCGCGCAGCTCGTCGAGCGTCACATCGCGGCCGACCTCCACGCCATAGCGGAACTCGGCACCCATCAGGCGAATAACCTCGACCTCGGCCTCGATAACGTCCTTTTCCAGCTTAAAGCTGGGAATACCGTAGGTGAGCATGCCACCAGGGCGCTCGTTCTTCTCGAACACGACGGGCTTATAGCCCTTCTCGGCCAGATAGAAGGCACAGGACAGGCCGGCCGGACCGGCACCGATGATGGCGATCTTCTGGTCGAAGCCGCCGGCGCGCGTCGGCGTCACCACAGGCGGGACATAGCGGGTCGCGGCATCCAGATCGCTCTGGGCGATAAACTTCTTGACTTCGTCGATAGCCACGGCGGCGTCCACACGGCCGCGGGTGCAAGCATCCTCACAGCGGCGGTTGCACACACGGCCGCAGATAGCGGGCAGCGGGTTCTCGCGCTTAATGAGTGCTAGGGCCTCGTCATAGCGACCCTGAGCCGCGAGCTTCAAATAGCCCTGAACGGCAACATGCGCGGGGCAGGCCGTCTTGCAGGGAGCGGTGCCGGACTCATGCGTCTCGATGCGGTTGTCGTTGCGGTAGTTGGGCGACCACTTGGTGTGGTCCCACTTGGTGGCATCGGGCAGCTCCTGACGCGGATACTCGGGCACCTGTCCGCCGGCCTTTTTGCTGCAGAGCTTCTGGCCGAGCTTGGCTGCACCAGCCGGGCACACCTCAACGCAGCGACCGCAGGCCACGCACTTGTCCTTCTCGACCTTGGCGACATAGGCCGAGCGCGACAGGTTGGGTGTGTTGAACAGCTGCGAGGTGCGCAGGGCGTAGCACACGTTAACGTTGCAGTTGCAGATGGCGAAAATCTTGTTCTCGCCGTCAATGTTGGTGATCTGGTGCACAAAGCCGTTGTCCTCGGCCTGGCGCAAGATGTCGTAAACCTCATCGCGGGTCACGTAATGGCCACGATCGGTCTCGACCACGTAGTCGGCCATATCGCCCACGGCGATGCACCAATCTGCCGGGTCGTCGGCGCAGCCCTCACCCATCACGCGACGGCTCGCGCGGCAGCTGCAGGTGCTAGCGGCATACTTACCTTCGTATTTGTCGAGCCAATGCTCGATATGCTCGATCGGCACCGAGGTGCTCGCGGCATCGATGGCCTTCTCGACCGGAATGACATGCATGCCGATGCCGGCACCGCCGGGCGACACCATCGGCGTGGCCTTGGACAGCGGTCCCTTGGACGCCTGCTCAAAGAACTTGGCATAGACCGGATGCTCCTCGAGCTGGCTCACGCGCATGTTGAGGAACTCGGCGGAACCCGGCACCAGCATGGGCAGCACCCACTGCTTGGCGCGCTCGGGGTTTTCCCAGTTGTACTCGAGCAGACCCGTGTAGCTCATGTCGTCGAGCATTTTTTCGATATCGGCCTCGGGCATGCCGGTGAGCTTGACCATCTCGGGCAGCGTATAGGGACGGCGCATCTTCATCTTGCAGAGCACTTCGGCCTGCTCGTCGGTTGCGGCCTCGGCAAACGACCAGTACTCGTAGCCCAGCAGCTCGTCGCGATGCAGCAGACGGTTGGTGCAGTGCTCGCACAGCTTGACGATTGCCTCGCGCGGATGCTCCGGCAGCGGCGGCACGAACTCCGAACCGATGTCGGGCTCGGTGTAGCTAATTCCCGGTCCGTTGAGAATCATGGTTGTCCCTTCTCTTGCCACAGCCCGGCGAGGCCGCGGCACCCCTCTTTTTTTGCAGGCCGGGCATGCCCCCATGCCGTTCACCCGCCATTGTTGACATTGTGTCAAAAACAGTATTGACGAACCGTCAACAATATTCAAGACTGTTAGGCGAACGGTCGGGCCCAAACGGATGAAAGGCGGCAAAACATGGGCAACAACACAGCAGATACCTCTGTGGCCGACGCCGTCCCCGCACCCGATAGCGCGGCCAAGCGTCTGACGGGCGACGAACGCCGTCGCGAGATCCTCGATGCCGTGCGCACCGTAAGCTCCGAGCTGGGCGTTTCCCACCTATCGGTATCGGCCGTGACCAAACGCGCCGGCTGCACGCGCTCGCTGTTCTACCACTACTTTGCCGACATGGACGCCGCCGTCACCGCCGTCATGGACGAGGCAATCGACGGCTTTATCGCCGAGCTCGAGCAGTGGAATGCCAGCCGCATCGCCGGTGATATCGAGGGCGCACTCGACACCATTGCCCCGCTCTTTAAGCGCCTGGTCGCCAGCGGCCACGAGCTGCCGAGTACGCTCACCTCGAGCAGTGGCGCGCTCTACGGCGGCTTTTTGCATAACGTGGTCCAGCGCGTGGCGCAGTATATCTGCGACACCACCGTGGTGGATTTTGTCGCCCATCATGAGCTACGCATCGACCATGTCTACGAGACGTTCTACACCCTCATCATGGGACTGTTGATGTATATCCGCACGCACCCCGATGTGCCCGACGAGACGGTCAAGGAGATTATCGCCTCGACGCTCCACATCGAGGGCTACACCGCCAAGTATCCCGAGCGCAAGCCCAGGAACTGACGACATTTTGCCAAACTGCCCGCGACGGAAGAGGGGACGCGGGCGCATGAAAGGAGAGCAGCATGCTGTTCGATGTTTGGGGTAGCGATACCCTTATCCACTGGGTCGGCTGGGCGATGGTCTTTATCGGCCTGATCGTGCTCAACGAGGTCGGCCGCCGCACCAAGCTGGGCGCGGCAATCATCTTTGGCGTAGCTCCGCTTGCCATGACCATCTACTGCGTCGCCATCGCCATCGGCGTCTCACAGGGCGCCGAGCGGGCGCTCACCAACCCCACCCATGTGTACCAGAACAGCTGGTTCCACTACGCCAAGGTATACGCGGCGCTGGCCGGTTGCTGGGGCTTCATTGCCATTAAGTATCAGTGGGGCAAGATCGGCAAGGCGCATTGGTTCCGCGCGTGGCCGTTTGTGATCGTTGCCATCAACATCATGATCGCCGTCGTATCCGACTTCGAGAGCGCCTATCGCTTCTTTGTCCTGGGCGAGTCCACCTGGGTCACCTCCGAGGGCGCCACGCAGCTTGCCGGCTGGAACAACGTGTTCAACGGCATCGCCGGTATCATCAACATCTTCTGCATGACCGGTTGGTGGAGCGTCTACGCCTCCGAGGATCAGACCGACATGCTGTGGCCCGACATGACCTGGGTCTACATCATCGCCTACGACATCTGGAACTTCTGCTACACCTACAACTGCCTGCCCACCCACTCCTGGTTCTGCGGCTTTGCGCTGCTGCTGGCGCCCACCGTCGCCGCCTTTATCTGGAACAAGGGCGGCTGGATCCAGAACCGCGCCTTTACGCTGGCTATTTGGTGCATGTTTGCCCAGGTGTTCCCCTACTTCCAGGAGGAGTCCATCTTTGTGACCCACTCCACGCTCGACCCCGGCGCCGCCACCGCGGTCTCGATCGCCGCATTGGTCGCCAACGTCGCCGCAATCATCTACATCGCCTACCGCGCCAAGAAGCTCGGCCGCAATCCCTACAAGCAGGATGTCTTTGAGGGCACCAGCGATTGGGAGAAGGCCACCGCTCGCCGCGCCAAGGTTGATTACGCGCACGCCGAGTAACATGTTGGCCGCTGTTGGCACTTGGGCATAGGCCCGCTCACTCGGCCTTTCAATCCAATGTCTCGCAGAGCCCCCGAAAAGCGTTTCGCTCGCTTTCCGGGGGCTTTTTGTCGTTGCGCCTCTATTCATCTATTCAAAAACACGCGCATATATAAAATCGGATTTCAAATCATGCGGCGGCTCTATGGAGCCCCGTTTTTGGATACAGTGTTGTCTCGATATTGAGCTTGGGGGATATATGAAAGATGAGACGACGGGCCAAGAGGATGCGGCCCAAGATGCAGAAGCATGCGCCGAGGCCCTGGAGAGCCTAGACCAGATCGCGCTGGCCGAGATTGCGTTTGACGATTCGAGCGTTGATGTGCAGGATGAGTCGGAAATCGAGGCGCAGCCCGATGATCAGGATGCAAAAGACGATGGCGCCGCGCCCACCGAAGATGAGGCTGGGCACGAGGAATCCGAATGCGGGGCCGACGACCAGCCCGAATCCGACACGAGCGAGGAAACCATCTTGCTCGACAGCTTGCCGGCCGAAGATTCGCTGACCCGCGAGCTCCCTGGCTTAGGCTCCGCGCCTGCCGTGGACGAGACCATCGCCATGGGCGATATTCCCCTGCCGTCCGTTCCCTCGGCACATGAGGCCGAGGCCCGTCACCGCAAGATGTCGCCCAAGCGCCGCAATCTGATGGTCGCCGGCGCTGTGGTCGTTGCGCTCGTCGCCGGCGGCGCAGGCTACGCAGCCTGGAACGGATACCGGCAAGAGCAGGCTGCCATCGCCGCCGCCAATGCCCACACGATGATGTCGGTGCAGATTGGTGTACATGCCGCGGGGCTCGACTGTTCCACCGGCTCCAAGATTCCCGTACAGGTGAGTGGCCAGGATTCTGACGGATCCTCCGTGAGCGAAACACTCTATATTGACGAGCACGGCCGTGGCATCAAACTGCTACCCGGTGACTACACGCTCTCCATTGCCGCCTCCCCCATCGCGTCCGACGGCACCGTCTATACCGTGCCGACCACCAAGGCACAGGTCACGATCAAGAGCGACGGACAGGACCTAAGCAGCCAGGCCGCCTTTAAGCTCAAGGTGCCTTCGGCCGACACGGTAACCGACGACCAGATCGATGCCGCCGCCAAATATGCCGAGGAGGGAGGCGCGAGCTCCGCCGCCACCGCCAAGGTGCTCCAGCAGGTGGCAACCGCGCGGCGCGACGCCGCCGTCAATGCCGTGAGCGCGCAAAAGGCACAGGCAGCCCGTGATGCCGACGCCCGTCACAAGGCAACCGACCTCTACCAGCTCGATATCCCCGTCGAATGGTACGGCAAGGTCGAGACTTGGCAAAATGGCAGCACGCTATGCATCTATCTTGCCGGCGACAGCGATACGCCGATTGTGACGCTCGTCGCAGTGCGCGAGGGCGAGAGCTTTACGCCCGATGAGGGCGATACGGTTTTGGGTGCGGCCAACCTAGGCAACGGTTATACCGTCTACGCCAGCGGCCCCGTCTATCCGTACGTGGTGCCCCAGACCATCAACGGACGGACGCAGAATCCCGTGTCGACCTACCCCATGGACTCGGCCATTGAGCTTGTCGAGCTCACGACCGGCAACCGCTACACCTATAGCCAGATCAAGAACGTACTGGTCGGCAAAGACGGCAAGGCCGACGCCGCGACCAAACTCGAGACCGACTACCTCGCCCAGATTCTCCTGCCGAGCATCAAGGCCCAGGACTAGCCGGGCGCATCATGGTGCTCCCCAACCGTGATGAAGGGGCCAGGAGGTCCTGGCCTCGCAAATCCATAGACGATTAGGAAAGGAGCCACTTCCATGCGGGCACAGCATGTACCACGCCGTGTTTGCATGGAATATCGGCCTGCTCATCCATGGTAACGATTGCCGACTCGCCAAGATCAAACTGGGCCATCGCGGCATCGAGCGCGGCGATTTCGCGCTCGCGCGTTTTCTCGCTTGTCATATCCACACTTACCTGAATCAGGCCGTAAGCCTGCATGAGCAGTGTATCCCCAGCCACAAAGTCCACCTCATGGCTTTTATTCTTATCTTTAATCAGCAGGCGGCAAACCGAACCGGGCCGCACGGCGGGGGTCCTTCTTCTGAGCGCATTGAACACCGCGGTCTCGAGCCTCTGACCCTGATCCAGTGCCGATGCGGGGGAGAACGCTCCGAACATCGCAGGATCGACGGCGTAGACCTTAGACGCAGACCGCGTATTACTTGCAAGCGAACGCGTGAATTCCGGCACCGAAAACAGCAGGTAGGCGTCCTCGTAATACTCAAGTAAGTCGCTGAGCGTATTTCGACTGACGGATATCTGTCTGCTCTTGAACTCGTTGTACACTTTGTTCACTGACAGCTCTCGTCCCGAAGATGCCATGCACCGCGCCAGAAACAGCGAGGCCAAACGGGGGTTCTTGACGTCGTAACGTTCAACGACGTCCATGGCGACCGTTCGCGACGCATATTCCTGTAGCAGCTGAATCGCGTCTGCGGGCGTCTGCTCAAATGTCGCGATGAATCCCCCTCGCTCGAGATATCCGACCAGATGGTGTCTGAGCAACGCTGCATCGCTCGAGGAGAAGGGCGCGTTCGACTCAGGAACGCCCCCCGTCTTATATCGGACGTATTCCGAAAAACTCAACGGAAAAAGCTCTCGCACAAGAGAACGGCCCCTGAACTCGCTCTTAAGTTCTGAGGACAGCATCTTAGAAGAAGATCCCGTCACGTAAACGGTCGCCTTCTCCGTATCGACCACGCGTCGCAGAAACGCACCCCATTCGGGTATTTCCTGGATCTCGTCAAAGAAAAGGTAGGCGCCCTCGCCTCGAGCAGCAGGATATAGTGCATAGAATGTATCGAGCACGTCCGCTAGTAGCGATGGCTCATACGGACGCAAGCGCTCATCCTCAAAATTGAAATATAGCATCCGGTCAAGCTCGACGCCTTGGCCCTGAAGCCGCCGCATCTCCTGATACAGGCGATACGTCTTTCCACAACGACGGGCGCCCACAATCACATATACGATGTTGTCGCGCTTTGGCTCCTGCGGGTTGCCCAGATCAAGGTCGCGCTCAAAGACCTGCGGAATCCCCTGTTGCTCAAAGTCCTTTATTTTTTGAGCCACCAAGTCGTTGAATGCCATAATTCTCCAATCTTGCTCTCCTGCTAATCAAGATTATAACGATTCTTGATTAGCAGGAGAGCAAGATTATGCGTATCTTGATTAATGGATAAGCAAGTTTTCTATTAGTGGCCCCTCCCGGAGGATATCGAGCGGCCGAGGGGGGCAGGCATGAACGCCTCTAGCCGAAAACAAAGTAGCTAAAAAGCTCCGTCCCAAATGAGCTACTTAACGCCAGGGGTCGGCTTCGAAGAGGGGCTCGCGCTCGGGGCGACGATCGCTATAAGGATCGTAGCCGTCGTCATCCTCATTCTCGGCACGGATGTAGGGGTCGCGCGGCTTGGGTGCAGGCTTGGGTGCGGCCGGCGCGGCGTTGGCGACCGGCGCATTCGTCTTGTTCTTGTCTATCATCTGCATATCTCCTTGCCATGCAATCGTGTTCAACATTATCGATTGTCGCACGAAAAAGGGCGGCGGACCCCATTGGATCCGCCGCCCTTGGCGTTCGGCTCAAAAGGCAGATTGTAAGGCATGCGCCAAAAACCTACTGCGCGTCGGGGACCTCGTAGGCAGCAGACGGCGTATTGTCGCACACGACGGTAAAGCCGCCGTCCTTGTCGACATCGACTGTCACCTGATCGCCCTCGCGCACCGTGCCGTCGATGATAGCGGCGGCGATGGCGTCCACGACCTCGCGCTGGACCAGGCGCTTGAGCGGACGGGCACCGAACACGGGGTCCAGGCCGCCCACGGCGAGCATCTGCTTGGCCGCCGGGGTGATGGCAAGCGTCATGCGCTCCTTAGCCAGGCGTGCGCGGACGTCGGCAAGCTGGATGTCGACGATCTTCTCGATCTGCGCCATGCCGAGCGGATGGAACACCACGATATCGTCGATACGGTTGAGGAACTCGGGGCGGAAGGTCTGAGCCATGGCGGCGTCGACCTGATGGCGCATCTCCTCCTCGTCCTTACCGGACAGATCGGCGATGGCCTTGGAGCCCACGTTGGACGTCATGATGATAATCGTGTTCTTGAAGGACACTTGGCGACCCTGACCGTCGGTCAAACGGCCGTCGTCGAGCACCTGCAGCAGCACGTTAAAGACATCCGGATGAGCCTTCTCCATCTCGTCGAGCAAGATCACGGAGTAGGGACGACGGCGCACGGCCTCGGTGAGCTGGCCGCCCTCGTCATAGCCCACGTATCCCGGGGGCGCACCGATCAGACGCTGGACGCTGAACTTCTCCATATACTCGGACATGTCGATACGCACGAGCGCGCGCTCGTCATCGAACAGGCACTCGGCCAGCGCCTTGGCGAGCTCGGTCTTGCCTACGCCGGTGGGGCCCAGGAAGAAGAAGCTGCCGATGGGCTTGTCTGGGTCGGAGAGACCCGCACGGCTGCGACGCACGGCCGCGGCTACAGCGGAGACGGCCTCGTCCTGACCGATAACGCGCTTATGCAGCTCGCCCTCCAAGCCCTTCAACTTGTCGAGCTCGCCCTGCATCATCTTGGACACGGGCACACCGGTCCAGGCGCTCACGACCTCAGCGATCTCATCGGAGGTCACCTGTTCGTTGAGGCCCTCGCCGTCCTGCTGCTTTTGCGCCTCGAGCGCAGCCTCGGAATCCTGAATCTGCTGCTGCAGACCCGGAATCACAGAATAGCGAAGCTCGGACGCACGGCCCAGATCGCCGTTGCGCGTCGCGCGCTCCTCTTCGCTCTTGGCCTCGTCAAGCTGGCCCTTAAGCTCCTGCACGTGGTCGATGGCGTTCTTTTGGTTGAGCCAGCCGGCCTTTTGCACGTTGAGCTTTTCCTGAACCTCGGCAATCTCCTGGCGCAGGGCTTCCAGACGCTCCTTGGAGGCGTCATCAGTCTCCTTCATGAGCGCCTGCTCCTCGATCTGCAGCTGGGTGAGCTGACGCGTGGTGGCGTCGATCTCGACCGGCATGCTGTCGAGCTCCATGCGCAGGCGGCTTGCGGCCTCATCGACCAGGTCGATGGCCTTGTCGGGCAGGAAGCGGTCAGCGATGTAGCGATCGGAGAGGTCGGCGGCGGCCACGAGCGCGCTATCGGTGATATGCACGCCGTGGAAGATCTCGTACTTCTCCTTGAGGCCACGCAGAATCGAGATGGTGTCCTCGACGGTAGGCTCGCTCACCATTACGGTCTGGAAACGACGGGCGAGCGCCGCATCCTTCTCGATGTACTTGCGGTATTCGTCAAGCGTAGTCGCGCCGATCGCGTGCAGGTCGCCACGAGCGAGCGCCGGTTTGAGGATGTTGCCGGCGTCCATGGAGCCCTCGGTGGCACCCGCGCCCACGATGGTATGGAGCTCATCGATGAACAGGATGACCTTGCCTTCGGACTTTTGCACTTCCTTGAGCACGGCCTTCAAGCGGTCCTCGAACTCGCCGCGGTACTTGGCGCCGGCGACCAGCGCGCTCATGTCGAGCTCGATAAGGTCGCGGTCGCGCAGGGTGCTTGGCACGTCGCCGGCCACGATACGCTGGGCGATGCCCTCGACGATGGCCGTCTTGCCGACGCCCGGCTCGCCGATGAGCACGGGGTTGTTCTTGGTGCGGCGGGACAGGACCTGGATGGTACGACGAATCTCGTCGGTACGGCCGATGACCGGGTCGAGCTTGCCGGCGCGGGCAAGGTCGCAGATATTGCGGCCGTACTGCTCCAGCGCCTCAAACTGGGTCTTGTCCTCGGCAGACGTCACGCGGTCGTCGCCGCGCAGCTCCTCGTAGACCTGCTCGATGCGCTCCTTGGTGACGCCGGCGTCACGCAGTACACGACCAGCCTCGCCCTTGTCCTCGGCAAGCGCCATCAGCAGATGCTCGGTCACCACAAAGCTGTCGCCCATCTTGGTGGCCTTCTTCTCGGCCTTCTCGATGACGCGGACGAGCTCATTGGACAGGCCCATCTGCTGACCCTCGCCCGAAACCTTGGGCGCGCGGTCGATGGCATCTTGTGTGGAGCGTGCAAGCTGGGCCGGATCGGCGCCGATGCGCTCGATGATCACGGAGATATTGCGCTCGCCGGCACCAAGCAGGGCGGACAGCAGGTGAATCGGCTCCACCGCGCCGGCCTGCGCGTCGGCAGCCGTGCTCATGGCGGTCTGCAGCGCCTCGCGCGACGTCATTGCTAGCTTATCGATTCTCATGGAATCACCTCTCTTGGGGCGGCCGCCCTACGGGGCGGCTTCACGTTGTTCGAGAAGTATTGTTGCCAGCTTTGCGCGATCTTATACACAAATCTAAGTCTCTATATATAAGATTTTCTGAGTGATTGATGGATAGGGTACTGAGATGTCAGCCCGCCGCTGCCCAGGCGCACTACCGTCTCGATCTGTAACATCTAGCAGCCATTTTTGATCCTAGATGTTACGGATCAAGATGAAATGACCAGCGGCAACCGTTTGTCTCAATCTGTAACATCTACTCGGCAAATTAGGGTCTAACTGTTACAGATCGAGACAAGCCACGAAGGCTCATCTGAAAATCTAAATCTGTAACAGCAGGCTTACTTCCAACAGCCCAGATGTTACAGATCGAGACAAACCGAGAACTACTACAAAGGGGACGGGTACCTTTGTGGTGGTCGCGGTCTCTACTCCTTCGCCGAACCCGTACTTCCCGATTCGACGGTCCAGGGCATCTCATCCTCGAACAGCCATGTACGGGCAGACCCACTATCGCGTGCAGTCTGCGGGTCAGGCAAGCAGGTCTGTTTATAGGCATCTTGGATACACTGACCCATAAAATCGTTGAGCTCGGTCTGGTCGCCCTCCATGACATAGGCGACATCGCCGTCCATGATGTAGATGCCCGGACCCTCATTGCCCTCGTAGCCCGGATCGTACGAGACATCACATAACTTTGCGCCGTTTGCAGTGTCCAGCTCGATGGACGAGTGGCATCCGCCAACCATGTCGTTCGCTTTTGCCCGATAGGACGCATATCCGTACCAACGCTTAAATGTTTTGCCCTTGAGTAGCTCGGACGCCCTATCGATCAGGCTTGTATCCGTGGTATAGCGCATGGCCCCAAGCTGAATACGCGGATAATTGCTAATACCCCGCACAGCCGGCTGCTCATCAAAATCAACGGTAATGGTCTCGGGCTTGTCGTCGCCGGTCAGAAGTTCGACAGATTGAGTCACAGGCTTGACCACCGGCTCCGTCACCGCAGCAGGTAGAAATGCCATACCGACAGCGCCCGCGCCAACCACAGCGATCGCAAGCGCCAAGACAATCAATCCAATACGGGCAGAACGGCTCACGGCAAAACACCCCACAATGCAAACCTTCGCCACCTGCACTAATGATACCGCCAGCTAACACTATTACCAAAAGAAGCCGCGCGCTCCTCACCACCACAAAGGGGACAGGCACCTTTGTGGTGGTTTTCGACGCTAACGGTCGACCATCTCGCGCAATGAGATTAAACTTGAATTGCTCTCTGAACATATCCATTTCTGCCTATCCTCAACAGATCTTTGTCTCGAGGAGCGCATATGAAGCCGCCTCATTCCACCGGTCGCAACGTCATCGCCATTCTCGCCATACCCATCGTGATGCTCTTCCTTATCGTCATCACGCCCTTTTCCCTTGGTATCACCTCGCCCTTCGATTTATGCGGAATGGTCGACGCCGGCTCGCGTGCCACCTCGCTCTCCTTTATCTGTCGCGGCGTGTTTTACGAAGATGGAATTCCCACCGGAAGTTGGCAGTCAAAGTTGCCACTGCTCGGTCAGATCGACGGATGCTCCCCCTATTTCTGCCTTGGACCTCAGACGCTAAACTATCTAATCGACGACCAGCCACTCGACTTCATCACCCTCGCCTACGACTACGCACCAAACACCGATGAGCGTCACATGAACCAAGTCCTCGACAAGATGCTTGGACAGTGCGGGCTCACCGAGGAGGCCGGTCGAACCATCTATAGCAACCAGAAATTAAAGCGAACAGAACTCCGCCGTGTCGGAAAAATCAAAGGGCGAAACGGGGCCGCCTACTGGGATGCCTGGGCAACACGCGACAAGGGCGAATTCGGACACAGCACCTATATGGTCACTGTCTACACCAAAGACGGAATTAAGGACAATGTTGACGATTTCGCGTCATCCAAACTCGGCATCCCCAAAACAACCAAACCCGCCAGCCCAGATGAAATTCTGTAGAGCCGCCCATTAACATGCCGCTCAACGATCACAACAGCATCGAGCTCGTCCCCACCACCACAAAGGTGCCTGCCCCCTTTGTGGTGGTTTTCAACAAAAAGAAGCCGCCCCGATAACAGAGGCGGCATCAAGCAAGTCTATTCATTAGCGTCCCTCAAGACCCAACGAGAACGTCGCAGTAGCCCCAGCCACACCTTTCCCTCGGGCGACCCTCGCGAAGCGCGTGAGCACGAGGGAAAGGTGTGTCCGGGGCGTACAGCAGAGTTACTCGGCAGCGGCCTTGAACTTGTTGTAGTTGATCAGGCAGCCGGCCTTGACGATGGCACGCTCTTCGGCCGTCATATCGGCAATATAGAGCTCAATCTGCTCGACCGCACCATCGGCGCGCACCACGTAGGCGGCGATGTCCTTCAGGTCGCCATCGAGCGCGGCACGGATACCCGGCACAAAGACGTAATCGCCCACCTCAAAGTTGGGCTCGGCCTCCATCTGGAAGGGCACCATGCCCCAGTTCATCACGTTGGAGCGATAGCGCTTGGTGGCGTACTCGTGGACGATGTTGGCCAGGCCGCCAATTACGCGCTGGCAGCTCGCGGCCTGCTCGCGGGCGCTGCCGTCGCCAGGCTTCTTGGCGTAAATCATGGAACCGAACTCGGTCGCCTTGGCATCGGCCGCGACACCCGCGCCGGCCAGCGCCTCAAACACACCGGCAAGCTCGGCATCGAACGCCGCCAGGTCGCCCGCGGACTCGCCGGCAACGCGACGCTTCTCCACAGCGTCGACCTCCTTGGAGCGACCCACGTAGGCCGGGTCGCGGCGGCTCAGCGTAAACTCAGCCAGGCCCAGCGGGTTGGAGCGGAAGGAGCTCGTCTCGCCCGAGGGAATGAGCTCGTCGGTCGTGGTGACCGGGTCCATGATCTTGGAGCAAACCTTGAGCAGGATGTCGTCGCCGAGCGGCTCCATCGCGGGCCACGGCTTGATGTTGGGGCCTTCGACCAGCTCGTCGGCAGGCTCCGCCTTGCCAAAGCCCCAGTACACGCGCTTCTTGTACGGCGCGTCGTCAAAGGTGTACTCGCAGGCCTCGTCCCAAGTGTCCTCGGGCAGGTCGGTCGCCGGCGTCAGGACGCCGCCGTTGGCAGCCGTTGCCGCAATGGAGCGGGCGTCCATCAGGGCCACGGCGCTCAGCTGGCCATTACCCGGCTTGGAACCCTCGCGGTTGGGGAAGTTGCGCGTGGTGTGACGGATCGAAAGGCCGTTGTTGGCGGGCGTGTCGCCGGCGCCGAAGCACGGGCCGCAGAATGCCGTGCGCACGATTGCGCCGGCCTCCATGAGGTCGTAGATGTAGCCGCGGCGTGTAAGTTCGAGCGCCACGGGCTGGCTCGTGGGATAGACCGACAGCGAGAACTCGCCGCAGCCGGTATTGGCGCCCTTGAGCACGCGGGCAGCCTGGACCACGGAGTCATAGTTGCCGCCCGAGCAGCCGGCGATAACGCCCTGCTGCACGTGCAGCTTGCCGTCGACGATCTTGTCGAGCAGGCTAAAGTGCGTCTTGCCCTCGCCGATCTTGGCGGCCTCGAGCTCCACCTCGTGCAGGATGTCCTCGAGGTTCTCGTTGAGCTCGTCGATCTCAAAGCCGTTGGAAGGATGGAACGGCAGTGCGATCATGGGCTTGATGCTCGACAGGTCGACCTCGACGCAACCGTCGTAGTAGGCGACATCGGCGGGCTTGAGCTCGCGATAGTCGTCGCCGCGGCCGTGCATGGTCAAAAACGCGTGCGTGTCCTCGTCGGTGGCCCAGATGCTCGACAGGCAGGTGGTCTCGGTGGTCATGACGTCAACGCCGTTGCGGTAGTCGGTCGTCATGCTCGCGATGCCCGGGCCCACAAACTCCATGACATTGTTCTTGACGTAGCCCTTGGCAAAGACGGCGCGAATGATGGCGAGCGCCACGTCGTGCGGGCCGACGCCGGGGCGCGGGGCGCCCGTGAGGTAGATGGCCACGACGCCGGGATAGGCGACATCGTAGGTGTCGCGCAGCAGCTGCTTTGCCAACTCGCCGCCGCCCTCGCCCACGGCTATGGTACCCAGGGCACCATAGCGGGTGTGCGAGTCGGAACCCAGGATCATCTTGCCGCAACCGGCGAAGTTCTCGCGCATAAAGGAGTGGATGACGGCGATGTGCGGCGGAACGAAGATGCCGCCGTACTTCTTGGCTGCGGAAAGGCCAAAGACGTGGTCGTCCTCATTGATGGTGCCGCCCACGGCGCACAGCGAGTTATGGCAGTTGGTGAGCACGTAAGGCAGCGGGAACTGCTCCATGCCCGAAGCGCGCGCCGTCTGGATGATGCCGACAAAGGTGATGTCGTGGCTCGCCATGGCATCGAAGCGAATCTTGAGTGCCTCGGGGTCGCCCGACGTATTGTGTGCCTGGAGGATCGAATACGCGATGGTGCCGCGCTTGGCATCCTCGGGCGCCTGCGTAATGCCACGCTCAGCAGCCTCGGCCACAGGCACAACCTCGCTACCGCCGCGCAGGTAGATGCCGTCCTCGTACAGCTTGACCATACTGTCTCCCACTCTGCCCAAAAGATTTGGGCGCATAGCATACATTCGTTCAATATCGTGCCATAGAACGGTTGCCAGCGGGTTACGAATCTGTACGTTCACTTTATCTCAGTAAAGCAAAGAACGAGTTGGGTGCCGGGGGCAGACTTAGACGCCGAAATGACGAGAGTGGATAATCTCCCACTTTGAGCCTGCAAACAGGCCAAAAACGGGAGATTATCCACTCTCATTCTGCGGGCACTCATTTAAGTCTGTCCCCGATGAGTGCCCGGCAGCGTCGGCGGAGCTATAGGTCGCTACCCGTACCTAGCAGCTTGCGCATGACTTGCTCGGGGTTGACCGAGCCATCGCGCGGGGCCAGGGCGGTGATCTTCTTCTGCATCTTGTACTCGTGCAGCTCATCCTCGAGCTGGCGCACGCGAGCGCGGAGCTTCTCGTTCTCGCGCTCGCGCTCCTCGGCACGCTCCTTCATATCGAGAATGCGCACCACGCCGGCAAGGTTGATACCCTCGTCAGTCAGCTGGTTGATGAGCTCCAGACGCTCGATATCGGCACGCGAATACAGGCGTGTGTTACCGCCCGAGCGCTGGGGGTTCACCAGGCCCTTAGACTCGTAGACGCGCAGAGTCTGCGGATGCATGCCGGTCAGCTCGGCCGCCACGCTGATCATGTACAGCGGTTTGTTCCTATTGTCCTCGGCCATGCTACCTGACCCCTTTCCGTCTCGTTATCGTCCATCATAAGCCCGCGGGCGCGGGCGCGCGCCGCGACCGCCCTAGTACGTCGCCTTGTAACGGTTGACCTTCTCGCGATAGTCGCGCGTGTCGGCCTCGCGCAGCTTGGTCATGGCATCGCGCTCGTCATCGGATAGGTTCGTGGGGACCTGCACCTTGATCTCGACGAGCAGCGCGCCTGTGCGGCCACGGTGCTTAACGTCGGGCGCACCCATCTCCTTAAAGCGGAACTTCTTGCCCGTCTGGGTGCCAGCGGGCACCTTCAGACGAACCGTCGCGCCGCCGGGCGTGGGCACATCCACCGTGCAGCCGAGCGCCGCCTCGTAGACCGAGACCGGTACCTCCATGGTCACGTCGGCGCCTTTGCGCTTGAACAGCGGGTGCTCCTCCACATGCGTGGTCACGACCAGGTCGCCGCGCTCGCCACCCGCAACGCCATACTCGCCGCGACGCTTGTAGCGTAGCTTGCCGCCATCGACCGCGCCCGCGGGCACCGAGACCGTGATGGTCTGCTGCTCGCCTGTCGAGGGAATGCGATAGGTGACCTTGTGCGTCACGCCGCGAAACGCGTCCTCGGCCGTCACATCGACGGTCAGCGATAGGTCGCCGCCCTTGCGAGCGCGGCTGCGACCCGCGCCGGCACCGGCAGCGCCCGCAGCCCCGGCAAAGCCCGAGCCCCAATCGCTACCCCAGGCGCCATTGCCGCTGAAGATGCTGTCGAAGATATCGCCCCAGCCGCTGGCGCCCGCGCCGGCACCGTAGCCGCCGCCATACGCGCCGCCCGCGCCCGGCATGCCGCCGAACATGAGCATCTGGTCGTACTCTTTGCGCTTCTTCTCGTCCGAAAGCGTCTCGTAGGCCTCGCTGATCTCCTTAAACTTGGCCTCGTCGCCGCCGGCATCGGGGTGATATTTTTGCGCGAGCTTGCGAAACGCGCTCTTGATCTCTTTGTCGGAGGCGCTCTTGGATACGCCCAGGATGTCATAGAAGGTTTTGCCTGCAGCCATCGTAGCTCCTCTCCTGTTTCATCCGCCGCCCAGCAGACGGCGGCTCATGCTTTCATATGGCACTTGGCCAGAAAGGGCCCCGGGTGTTGCCCCGGGGCCCTTCTCAATTACTCCTCGGTGCTCTCGGCCGTATCGGCCGTAGCATCCTCGGGCGCCGCTTCGGGCTCCGGTGCGGGGCGCTTCTCGCCACCGTAGGTCACCGTCACCATCGCGGAGCGCAGGATGCGGTCCGCCATGCGGTAGCCCTTCTGGTACACGTCGTTGACGGTCTCGTCGTACTGCGATGCGTCCTCGACGCGACCCACAGCCTGGTGCTCGAGCGGATCGAACGCCTCGCCCTTGGGGTCGATGGGCTCAACGCCCTCGTGCGCAAACACATCGAGCAGCTTGGCATGTACCGCGTCAACGCCATCGACGAACTGCTTAAAGTCGTCGGAAAGCTCCTGGCTACGGGCATGGTCGATTGCACGCTCGATATCGTCAACCACCGGCAACAGCGCGGTGACAAGCTTCTCGGTCGCGCGCTCGCGCTCGGCGATACGCTCGTTGGCAGTGCGGCGACGGAAGTTCTCCCAGTCGGCCTGCAGACGGGCGGTACGCTCGGTGGCGTCCTTTGCCTTGTCCTCGGCGGCCTTCTGGGCCTCTGCCGCAGCATCGAGCTCGTTACGCACGTCGGCAAGCTCCTTTTGGGCCTGCTCGAACTTGAGCTTAAAGTCGTTGTCGGCGGCTTCCTCACCGGCGCGGATAGCGGCTTCCACCATCTCGTCCTCGGTCATCGTCGCCTCCTTGTTGGAATCCTCTACCTGGTTCTCGGCAGCCTCGGCGGCCGGGGCCTCGTTGGCCTCGGTATCGTCGACGGCCTCTACGGGAATCTTCACGTCCTTCTCCTCAGAGTCAACGGGGGCGGCGCCAGCGGCAGCCGCCTCCGTGCGAGCTTTACGGGCGGACATGATTACTTGTCCTCGTCGTCCACAACCTCGTAGTCGGCGTCGACCACGTCATCGTCGGCAGGCTGGGCGCCGGCGGCACCGTCGGTCTGCTGCTGAGCGTCGGCGTAGACAACCTGGGCCAGCTCGTAGGCCACGGACTGCAGGGACTCGCCAGCGGCCTTGATGGCCTCGACGTCAGAGCCCTCGAGCGCCTTCTTGGCGTCGGCGATAGCGGTCTCGGCCTTGGACTTCACATCGGCGGAAACCTTGTCGCCCAGCTCGTTGAGGGTCTGCTCGGTGGAGTAGCACAGGCTGTCGGTCTGGTTGCGGACCTCGACCTCTTCCTTCTGCTTCTTGTCCTCCTCGGCATGAGCCTCGGCGTCCTTGACCATACGATCGACTTCGTCGTCGGACAGAGCGGTGGAACCGGAAATGGTGATCTGCTGCTCCTTGCCGGTGCCCTTGTCCTTAGCGGAGACCTTGACGATGCCGTTGGCGTCGATGTCGAAGGTAACCTCGATCTGCGGCACGCCGCGGCGGGCAGCCGGGATGCCGGTCAGCTGGAACTTACCGAGCGACTTGTTGTCGCGGGCAAGCTCGCGCTCGCCCTGGAGCACGTTGATCTCGACGCTGGTCTGGTTGTCGGCAGCGGTGGAGTAGACCTCGGTCTTGGAGGTCGGGATCGTGGTGTTGCGGTCGATCATCTTGGTCATGATGCCGCCCATGGTCTCGACGCCCAGCGACAGCGGGGTAACGTCGAGCAGCAGGATGCCCTCGACGTCGCCGGTAAGCACGCCGCCCTGGACGGCAGCGCCGTCGGCAACGACCTCGTCGGGGTTCACGGACATGTTGGGCTGCTTGCCGGTCATGGTCTTGACGAGCTCCTGGACGGCGGGCATACGGGTGGAGCCGCCGACGAGGATGACCTCGGTCAGATCGGAGAGCTTGAGCTTAGCGTCGCGCAGGGCGTTGGTGACAGGCTGCTTGCAGCGCTCGAGCAGGTCGCGGGTGATCTTCTCGAACTCGGCGCGGGTCAGCGTGTAGTTGAGGTGCAGCGGGCCAGACTGGTTCATGGTGATGAACGGCAGGTTGATGGTGGACTGCTGGGCTGCGGAGAGCTCCTTCTTGGCGTTCTCGGCGGCCTCCTTCAGACGCTGCAGGGCCATGGGGTCCTGACGCAGGTCGACACCGTTCTCCTGCTGGAACTTATCGGCCATCCAATCGATGACGCGCTGATCCCAGTCGTCGCCGCCCAGGTGGTTGTCGCCCGAGGTGGACAGAACCTCAAACACGCCGTCGGCGAGGTCGAGGATGGAGACGTCGAAGGTACCGCCGCCCAGGTCGAAGACCAGGATGCGCTGGTCGGTGCCCTGCTTGTCCAGGCCATAGGCAAGAGCAGCAGCAGTCGGCTCGTTGACGATACGCTTGACGTTGAGGCCGGCGATCTTACCGGCGTCCTTGGTGGCCTGACGCTGGGCGTCGTTGAAGTAGGCCGGGACGGTGATGACGGCGTCGGTGACGGTCTCGCCCAGATACTTCTCGGCGTCAGCCTTCATCTTGGCGAGCGTCATGGCGCTCACCTGCTCGGCGGTGTAGTCCTTGCCCTCGATATCGACGACGGCACGGCCACCCTGGCCCTCCTTGACCTCATACGGCACGGTCTTGATCTCGGAGGTGCACTCGGAGTACTTGCGGCCCATGAAGCGCTTGATGGAGAACACGGTGTTCTTGGGGTTGGTGACGGCCTGGTTCTTAGCGGCCTTACCCACAACGCGGTCGCCGTCGGCGCGGAAGCCCACGACGGACGGGGTGGTGCGGTCGCCCTCGGCGTTCACGATAATGGTCGGAGAACCGCCCTCGAGAACGGCCATTGCGGAGTTAGTAGTACCAAGGTCGATACCAAGAATCTTACTCATTAGAAATTCCCTCTCTCTTTTGCGTTCGCGCCGCCTCGACGGTCTGTCGCGCGGCGCCTCGGCTTGTCTTTCAGGATGTAGTGTATCCCCTTATGGGCTGGAATATACAAAATCTAAGTCAATTCATATAAGATTTCTTATCTCTGAGAGTTTAGGTTCTCAAATGTGCAGGTAGATGCACTGTTTGAGTTCTCGGCAGATCTATTGAGATCTATGTAGAGTTGACTGAGGTTTGGGTCCGAAGGTGTCTGGGGCTGCCTTGCGGAAAGGGTATCCCGGTCTGAGCGCGAATTCTGGGACACAGTTTCCGCTGGGCGGTCCAACCGGAAACTGTATCCCGTTTTTCGGCCAAATAACGGGATGCCCTTTCCGCAGGCGCGCTCAATAGGTCAATATTACAAGTCACCTATAGCTAACATTTGCGCAGCTCAACGGCCCCACCTGCGCGTTTTTTAGTAAACCTTGGCATACTCGGCGAACGGTATGAAGATGCCGGCCAGAGGGTATTGCAAACGGTCGCTCCCGTGGTATGTTTTTGCCCGAATCAAACCGGCGCGCATCGCCTGTAGCGTCGGTCAACAGAGAGGAAACTACCATGGCTCATCCCGTAATTGATGCCGACGAGTGCATCGCTTGTGGCGTTTGCGTCGACTCCTGCCCCGCTGGCGTTCTGGAGCTCCAGGACGTCGCTACCGTCGCCGACGAGGACTCCTGCGTCGCCTGTGGCGCTTGCCAGGACGCTTGCCCCGCTGGCGCGATCACCGAGATCGTCGAGGAGTAACAACTCCCCCACTTGCACACTCAAAAGTACACCGTGCACAAAAAAGGAGGCTTCCGCATCGCCGCGGAGGCCTCCTTTTGTTTGTATAGGCAGCTAATTTGAGGCCAAATTGCCGCTTAGGGGCGTTTGCAGCGTCGGCTAAGAGAGATCATCCTCGTAGGGCATTAGATCCGCCAAGTAGCCTTTCTCTTTGAGCATGGCCTCGATCTCGTCGAGAGTTTGCTCGTCATCTGCCGCAATGCGATGGAAGTGATAGCCGCTCGTCACCGTTAGTAGTGGAAAGCTCTTGCCGCTCTCGATATCGTGCAGGTAGCGCTCAACATCGCGACGATTGCGAATGTCCAGGTCGGCCGTGATCTTACCGTACACGCGGTGATTGACGATCACGTTGAGCACGGCGCCGCCGGCGTCGACGATACTCGTGAGCTCATCGCCTGCCTGCTCCACGCTGTGGCGCACCTTAACAAGACGCGTGGGCACGGCGGGGCTGCTGGGGGCCTCCTGCAGCACGTAGCCGCGGTTGGTCGCCACGATATCGTGCCCATCGGCACGCAACAGGGCAATATCCTGAACCACGACCTGACGGCTCACGCCAACCTCGCGGGCAAGTGCGCTGCCCGAAACGGACTCCTTGGCTCCTTCGAGCACGCCCATGATGGCACGGCGACGCTCGCGGGCGTTCATTATTTACCGTCCAGCAGACGCAGGTGCTTAAGCGAGAGGTCGAGGATCGGCGCGGAGTGCGTCAGGGCGCCCGAGCTAATGTAGTCGACGCCCAGGTCGGCAAGCGCGCGGATATTGTTAGCGTCCACGTTGCCCGAGCACTCGGTCTTGGCGCGACCGGCGATAAGCTCGATGGCGGCGGCCATGTCGTCATGGGTCATGTTGTCGAACATGATAATGTCGGCACCGGCCTCCACGGCTTCGCGTACCATGTCCAGGTTCTCGCACTCAATCTCGACCGTCGTGGTAAACGACGCGTGGGCGCGCGCCATCTCGATCGCGCGCGTCACGCCACCGGCGGCATCGATGTGGTTGTCCTTGAGCATGACGGCTGTCGACAGGTTGTAGCGATGGTTGCTGCCGCCGCCGATCTCGACCGCCGCCTTCTCGAAAACGCGCATGCCCGGCGTGGTCTTGCGTGTGTCGACAAGCACGGTCTTGGTACCCTCGAGCGCCGCTGCCATTCTGTGCGTATAGGTAGCGATACCGCTCATGCGCTGCAGGTAGTTGAGCGCCACGCGCTCGCCCGAAAGCAGCACGCGCGCATCGCCGCGCACCTGGCCCACGTGGTCGCCGGCGTGCACCTCGTCACCGTCGGCAACATCAAACAGCACCGAGCTCTGCGAATCCAGCAGCTCAAAGGTGCGGGCGAACACATCCAAGCCCGCGATGATGCCATCGGCCTTGGCGATGAGCTCCACCGTGGCGGGGCGCGCCGTGGGGCACACGCTCGCCGTGCTCACGTCCTCAAACGTAATGTCCTCTCGTAGAGCCTGCAGAATCAGATCATCGACGACGAGCTTCATGGTAATGGGATTCATGGTCTACTCCTCCACGGCCTGCGTGCCGGCGGCACGGGCCAAATCATCGATTGCCAGGGAGTCGGCGCTCAGGGCGCGATGACGCCCGTCGAGCGCGGGCTCGCCCGCCCGCTCCACGGCGAGCGACTCGCCGGTGCGCATGTACCACGCGGCGCGACGACCCCAGACCAGCGCCTCGAGCAGGCTGTTTGATGCAAGGCGATTCTTGCCGTGAACGCCGTTGCAGGCCGTCTCACCGGCTGCGTAGAGCTCGGGCATCGAGGTGCGGCCGTCCTTGTCGACCCACACGCCGCCCATAAAGTAGTGCTGCGTAGGCGTAACGGGGATGGGCTCGTCCAAGATGTCGCGGCCGTCCTCCAAGCAGCGTGCGCGAATGTTGGCAAAGTGCCCGGTCACTACATCGCGCTCGACGGGGGCAAAGCTCAGCCACTCGTGCTCAGTACCGTCCTGCTTCATCTGCTCGCGAATAGCGGCGGCGACCACATCGCGCGGCTGAAGCTCGTCGGTAAAGCGCTCACCGGCGGCATTGAGCAGAATCGCGCCCTCGCCGCGGCAGCTCTCGCTGATCAGGAACGTGCGGCCTGGCTGCGGCGAGAACAGGCCCGTGGGGTGAATCTGCACGTAGTCCAGGTGCTCCATCTTAATGCCATGCTCCTGAGCGATGTAGCAGGCATCGCCCGTAAGCTGCGGATAGTTGGTCGAGTGGTCGTATACGCCGCCGATGCCGCCCGTTGCCCACAGCGTGTGACGGGCATGGATCTTAAACGGCTCGCCGGCATGCGCGCCCTCGGCGGCATTTACCAGCTCGTCGGCGGGACGAACCGAGTTGTCCTCGTCCACGGGAACGGCGACGACACCGGCACACACCGTGGCGCCGTCACGCTCGCCCGTCAGGATGTCGGTCATGGCCACGTGCTCCAAAATCTGCACGTTATCCAGTTTGCGAACGGCCTGAAGCAGCTTGGTCGTAATCTCCTTGCCCGTAATGTCGGCATGGAAGGCGATGCGCGGGCGGCTGTGCGCGCCCTCGCGGGTAAAGTCGAGGCTGCCGTCGGCCTTGCGCTCAAAGTCCACGCCCATGGCCAGCAGGTCGTTGATGACCGAGCGGCTCGAGCGGATCATGATGTCGACGCTCTCGCGGCGGTTCTCGTAATGGCCGGCGCGCATGGTGTCCTCAAAGAAGGCATCGTAGTCAGAACCCTCGGGCAGTACGCAGATGCCGCCCTGCGCGAGCATCGAGTCGCACTCGTCGACCGCGCCCTTGGAGAGCATGATCACGCACGTGCTCGTCGGCAGATTGAGAGCCGCATACAGGCCTGCCACGCCGCAACCGGCAATGACGACGTCGCACTCCATATCGGGGTATTGTTTGGTTTCCACAGGAATCCTCTCCCTTGAATGTGACATAAGGGACCGTCCCTCATGCCGCATTGTTCTAGCGCGCTGCGTACTCGAGCATGCGGTCGAGCGTGAGCTTGGCCTGATCGGCGGCCTCGTCCGACACGCCAATCTGCACCTCGCCCTCGCCCGTCTCCAGGCAGCGCACGAGCTTTTCGAGCGTGATGAGATCCATGTTGACGCAGGTGGGCTGCACCGCGGGGAAGTAGAACTTCTTGCCGGTGCCCTGGCAGCGGCGCTCGAGCTCGTAGAGCACGCCACGGACCGTCACGATAATGAACTCGCTCGCGTCGGACTCCTCGGCGTACTTGATGATGCCGGCGGTGGAGCCGATGTAGTCGGCCTCGGCCAAGACGTCGGCCTTGCACTCAGGATGCGCCAGCACGAGCGCATCGGGGTGGGCCTCCGTCGCGTCGACGATCTGCTCGACGGTGATGATGTGATGGCGCGGGCAGTAGCCGTTGTTGAGAATGACGCGCTTTTGCGGCACCTGCTCGGCTACGAAGCGGCCGAGGTTTTGGTCGGGAATGAACAGGATATGCTGCTGCGGCAGCTCGGACACGATCTTGACGGCGTTTGAGCTGGTGACGCACACGTCACTCCAGCTCTTGATCTCGACCGTGGAGTTGACGTAGCAGACCACGGCCAGGTCGTCGCCGTACTCGGCGCGCGCCGCATCGACCGTCTCGCGCTTGACCATGTGCGCCATGGGACAGTCCGCGCCCGGCTCGGGCAGCAGCACGGTCTTGGTGGGATTGAGCAGCTTGGCGCTCTCGCCCATAAACTCCACGCCGCACAGCACGATGGTCTGCTGCGGCAGGCTCTTGGCAAGCTTTGCCAGGTAGAAGCTGTCGCCGACGTAATCGGCCACAGCCTGGACCTCGGGCGCCACGTAATAGTGCGCCAGGATCACCGCGTCGCGCTGGGTTTTAAGTTGCTGAATGGCCTCGACGAGCTCTGCGGGCACCAATGCCGCGCGCTCCGTTGCCGTCGTTGCCGATGCCAGGCCGGCCGCGATATCGCGTGCAAGCTCCGACGCATCCATGTTCGCGCTCTGTGCCATCAAGGCCCCTCTCTTTTGGCGAATCTTGGGGCCTTAGTATGACACCTAGGTTTACAGCTGACAAGACAGCTGTAAACCTAGGTGTAAAGTTGAAATAAAGATTCAATCATGCGGCAGGTCCATTTTCGAACTGGCAAGCTGAGGATAGCCGAGCTCTCGATAGCGCAGGAGGCATCTTTCGCCACCGCAATTCCGCTCGGCGCGAGTTGCACGCCGTGGGGCGCAAATGGGACACGCCTCCGCGAGCGGTCCGCACCCAATGTGGCAAAATCGAACTACTAAGGGGGCTCAGAATGCTCAAGATTATTGCCTGCGACGATGACGTCGCTTTTCTAGATAGACTGCACCGGATGATCGACCGTTGGTCGATCGAGACGGGCACGGCGGTCGATGTTGCGCTCGTCACGCGCGGCGAGGACCTGCTGGCGCGCCATGCCGCGTCGCGCGCCGACATCATCCTGCTCGACATGATCATGCCGCTCGTCAACGGCATGGACACCGCACGCGAATTGCGCCAGGCCGACACCGCCGTGCGCCTGGTGTTCCTTACCTCGTCGCCCGAGTTTGCACTGGAGTCCTACGAGGTCCGCGCCTTCGACTATCTGCTCAAGCCCGTGACTTACGAACGCCTGGCGCAGTTACTCGACGAACTTTCGAGCATGCGCCCGGCGGCAACCGACGAGCTCGTGATCAAAACGTCCTTTGGCTACCACGCCCTGCGCCTGTCCGACATCGAATATGCCGAGGCGCGCAACAAGCATGTGGTCTTCCACCTGCGCGACGGACGCGATATCGAGGCACTCGAGTCGTTCCGCAGCGTCGAGAACCGTTTGGTGCAAAATGCTACCTTCTTTAAATGCCACCGTAGCTACCAGGTCAACTTGCGCAACATCGACCACTTCGATCGCACGGACATCGTCATGCGCTCCGGCGCGTGCATTCCGCTGTCGCGCAGCAGCAAGCAGGGGTTCCAAGACGCCTACTTTGCGGTGCGCTTCGAGGGCGGGAGACGCTGATGATCTCCTCGGTCGAAATGGTCCTTTGGGCAATCCACCACGCCACAACGCTACTCTTTGGCGTCTTTGCCTCGGCGGCGCTATGCGGTATCGAAATCAATCGACGCCATGCACTCGAGTTGGTGGGGGTCGGAGCCGCAACCGGCGCTGCCTTTTCGATCGCCAATGTCGTTGGCGGAGAGCTTTTTGCCCGTCAGGTCTATCCGCTCGTCGTGCACCTGCCGCTTACCGTCTACCTGTGTGCGCGCTACCGTCTGAGCCCGCTGCTCGCGGCATTGGGCGTCACCAGCGCCTATCTGAGCTGTCAGTTCAGCAACTGGATGGGCATCGCCGCCTTTGCCGCAACCGATTCGCAGATCGCGTACTATCTGGCGCGCATCGCGACCACGCTCGGCGTCTTTGCCGTCCTGCTGCATTGGGCCGGCGACATTGGACCCCGCCTGGCGATTAAAAGCCCCACCGAGCTGGGCATCCTATTAATCCTGCCGCTCGTCTATTACGTCTTTGACTATGCCACCAACGTCTACACCACGCTGTTCCACTCGGGCTCGGTGGTGACGGTTGAGCTTTTGGCATTTGCGCTCTGTGCCTTCTATCTTATGTTTCTTGCCGTTTACCTGCGCGAATACGAAGAAAAGGAAACCGCCGAGCGAGAGCGTTGGATGCTCGAAACCCGCGACAGCGCCGCCATCAAAGAGCTCGAGGCTTGGCGTCAATCTGGGCGCGAGCTGTCGATTCTTCGCCACGATATGCGCCACTTCCTACGCGGCCTGGCGGCTTTAATTGAGGAGGGCCACACCGACGAGGCGCTCAAACGCATCGACGAACTCTGCGAAGCCGGCGACCGCACCGCCGTACGCCGCTTCTGCGCCAACGAGACCGTAAACATCGCGCTTTCGTCATTCAACTCAGATATCAATAGAAACGGCATTACCGCCAACCTGCGCGCCGCCGTACCCGAAACCGTCCACGTAGGTGACGCCGACCTGTTTAGCGTGCTCTCAAATGCCTTGGAAAACGCTATCACCGCCGCAAGCGCCGCACCCCAAGGAAAGCGATTCGTCGACCTTGACCTGCGACTTGAGGACGGCCAGCTGTTGCTGTTAGTTTCCAACACGTTTGACCGCGCGCCGCGCATGGTCGACGGCATGCCCGTGACCCGGCATGCGGGCCACGGCTTTGGAACCAAGAGCATCAAACTTGCCGTGGAGCGCATGAACGGCAACTGCCAGTTCCGCATTAACGGCGATCGGTTTGAGCTGCGCGCTGTGATGTAGAAGTACGGCGCCGATCTCGCGGCGCGCCTCGCCCGCCAGGCAATCGCTCGCCGGTGCCGATCCGCTACAGTGGAGCGACCGCCGGGGTCAGCTGCTTGATGTAGGCCCACATGCGCTGCTTGGCCGCTTTGTCGGTCAGCGCCGCCTCAAAGCCATCGAGCGCGAGCACGCGGCGGCCCTGCACATGGGCGACCAGGCCGGGCTTGAGCATGGCGGTGTCGAAGTCATCAATCGCCACGAGCATATCGGCGTAGGTTTCGCGCATGACATCGGCCGCGCTGTTATCGAGCAGCAGCACCGCCTCGGGATCCAGAGCCTCAAGCGCCTCGCGGAACAGCTCGCACGGCAGAGTCTCGCCCACCGCGACCGCTCCGTCACCTGTGCCGGCGACGCTTGCCAGCACGCAAAAATCCTCGGGCGCGTAGCCGATGGCCCCAAGCGCCTTGCGCAGCGCAGCACCGTCCGGACCGGCAGCCAGCTCGCCGCCCGAACGCTCGGCCTCGTCCAAATCGCCTTTGACCAGCACGATCGGCGAGCACGCGTTACCCACGATGCGCACGCCACGGACCGCAAGCGATGTGAGCTCCTGCTCGGCCGCCTGGGCGATGGCTTCTTTTTTCTGGCTTTGTGACGTGGACATGCGCTCTCCAATCGTTTGCGTGCCCACCATTATATAAAAGAGCTGCCCGCGAGTGGTTGCTTTGCGGGCGGCTGGGTATAAGCACGGTCGTACTGAGTTTTACGCGGCCGAGCCTCGTCGTATTATGGAGGTCACCATGGCTGACATTAAGCAGATTACCCCCGAGAACTTCGATTCCATCGTTAACGACAGCCTGCCCGTGCTGGTCGATTTTTGGGCGCCCTGGTGCGGGCCCTGCCGATCGCTCTCGCCCATCGTGGACGAGGTAGCCGATGAGCTGGCGGGCAAGCTTGCCGTTGCCAAATGCAACGTCGACGACAACCAGGACCTGGCCATGAAGTATGGCGTCATGAGCATCCCCACGCTGATTGTGTTTAAGAACGGCGAGGAGATTGACCGCTCGGTTGGCGCTCTGCCCAAGGCGAGGCTGCAGGCGCTGCTGGAGAAGCATCTGTAATACGCTTGTTACTTGCCCGCCGTCCATGAGCGGTTTTGCACCGCTCGCCGGACTGCCGGGTGCGGCGCGTGCGACCATGGATAGTATGGTAGTTACAAACAGCCCCCAGTGAACGGGTGCGAGTCGCACAGACTCGCACCCGTTTTCTTATGCAGCGGCGCGCAGAGCGGGCGTAGTAAAATCTGAATCACTGGATTACCGTCCACACAAGGAGATTTCCCATGCATGATGTTGGAATGAACATGAGCCAGCTTGCCATGAGCGTCAAGCAGGTCGACGACACCATCGAGCTCGCTCACGAGTGGAGCCATCAGTTGCTGCATGCGACCGAGAATTTTGACATGGAGCGCATCGGCGCCAAGCTCGAGGCAGCCATGGCCGCGCTGCACGAGGCCCACGACGCACTCGAGGGCTACGAAGAGGCCATCGAGGCCGACCACAACTCCGTCGGCTCCGTGAAGCTGGTGTAACGTGGCCGAACACGAGCACGGCTGCGGGTACGAGCACGAGCATCCGCACGGGGCGGACGGTGACGCAGGCTGCCACTGTAGTGGCTCCGGCTCCGAGCTGGTCCGCTTTTCGGTTACCGCACCGGACGACCTGCTGCGCCGTTTTGACGAACAGATCGCGCGCCGCGGCGACGTGGCCAACCGCTCCGAGGCCGTGCGCGACCTGATTCGCGCCTCGATCGCCAAGGAGCAGATGCGCACGCCCGATGAGCATGTTATCGGGTCGCTCACCATGATCTACGACCACCATACCGGCGACCTGACGCGCCGTCTGGACGAAGTGCAGCACGACTACACCGACGAAATCGTATCGACCATGCACGTGCATCTGGATCACCACAACTGCTTAGAGATTCTGGCGCTCAAGGGTCGCGGCGAGCGCGTCTACGAGCTGGCCGACCGTCTGCTGGGCCTGCGCGGCGTTAAGCACGGCGAGCTCACGTGCGCCGCCACCAAGCAGAGCCTGGGACTGTAGCGCACCTGTCCCTATTTGGTCGGTTTTGATGAGGGGTGTCGCATGCGACATGTGCATATTCATGTAACGGGCATTGTGCAGGGCGTTGGCATGCGGCCGTTTGTGTATCGCGAGGCCATGGCGCATGGCATTTGCGGATGGGTGCTCAACGCGGGCGACGGCGTGCATATCGAGGCGCACGCTCCGGCCGATGCGCTCGATGCTTTTGTTGCCGCGCTTTCTGAGCATGCGCCTGCGGCAGCCCGCGTAGAGTATGTCGAGGTTGTGGACCTGGCAGCCCACGGTTGGGATACCGCCAATGAACAGGGTTTTCGCATCGTAGCATCGCAGGACCAGACCGCGCACACGACGCTCGTCTCGCCCGATATCGCCACCTGCGATGATTGTCTGCGCGAGTTGTTCGACCCCGCCGATCGGCGCTATCACTACCCTTTTATCAACTGTACCAACTGCGGACCGCGCTTTACCATCATCCGGTCGCTGCCTTATGACCGAGCGGCCACGTCGATGAATTGTTTTCCTATGTGTCCTGAGTGTGCCGCGGAGTATGCCGACCCACTCGACCGGCGTTTTCACGCGCAGCCCGATGCCTGCTTTGATTGCGGGCCGCATATCATGTGGCGCGAAGCGAGCGTGGGCGATGAGCCGGGCGAAGCCGCCGCGTTGCCGGCCGTCGGCACCACGCGCGAGACCAGCGACGCCATTATCGACCGCTGTGTTGAGCTGCTGGCCGGTGGCGGTATCGTCGCCATCAAGGGTCTGGGCGGATTTCACTTGGCATGCGACGCTTCCAACGAGCAGGCGGTAGCCGAGCTTCGCCGCCGCAAACGCCGCAGCAACAAACCGCTTGCCGTTATGGTACGCGACCTTGCCGACGCTGAACGCCTGTGCCATGTCAACGACGTTGCACGCGGCTTGCTGGCCGGCAGCATTCGCCCCATTGTGCTGCTGCGCCGACGTGCTGCTTGCGAGAGCGGCGGCTCCCCCGACGCCCTCGCGCTCGCGCCGTCCGTCGCGCACGACCTTCCAGAGCTCGGTATTATGCTCCCCTACACCCCGCTTCAGCATCTGTTGCTTGCCGCGGCAGAAGCCCGCGGTATGCACGCGCTCGTCATGACCAGCGGAAACCTGAGCGAAGAGCCCATCGAGACCGATGACGATCTTGCCTGGGAGCGCCTCGTTGCCGCCGGCATTGCCGACGCGCTGCTCGGCAACGACCGCGCGATTCTCTCGCGCTACGACGACTCCGTGGTGCGCGTGGTCGACGGCGCCGTTATGCCTGTGCGTCGCGCGCGCGGATATGCGCCGCAGCCGTTAGCGCTGCCGGCGCTCGACGGCACTGCACCCTGCGTGCTCGCCTGCGGGCCGCAGCAAAAAGCTACGATCGCGCTCACGCGCGAGGACGCCGACGGCCATGTGGCCTGTTTTGTGTCGCAGCATATCGGCGATGTCGAAAACGGCGAGACCTTCGATGCCTGGAACGCCGCGCGCACGCGCTTGGAAAACCTCTTTGACCTGGCGCCTGCCGCCTTGGCATGTGACATGCATCCCAGCTATCTGTCGAGCCAGTGGGCGCGTGAACTGGCACGGAAGCACAATCTGCCGCTTATCGAAGTCCAACATCATCATGCGCATATCGCGAGCGTGATGGCCGAGGCCATCGCCGCGGGCCAGCTTACAACCGACGCGCGTGTCCTTGGCATCGCCTTTGACGGCACCGGCGCCGGCACCGATGGGACCATTTGGGGCGGCGAGTTTCTTGTTGCCGGCCTTGCCGATTTTGAACGCGCCGCGCACCTGCGCACCTGGGCGCTCCCCGGCGGGGCGGCCTCCGTGCGCGACGCCCGCCGCAATGCCTTTGCCCTGCTGAGCGAGCTCGGCCTGCTCGAGCACCCGGGTGCCGCGGGGCTATTGGGCGCCCTCGACGAGCAAACGCGCAGCGTGACAGCCACCATGATCGAGCGCGGCATCAACAGCCCGCGTACCAGCAGCATGGGGCGTCTCTTTGATGCCGCGGCGGCAATTCTGGGCATCTGCGACAAGGCAACCTACGAGGGCGAGCCCGCCATCGAACTCGAAGCCGCCGCCTGGCGCGCGCTCGGCGGTAAGACCGTTCGTCTCGACGGCAATCATGCAGGCGTATTCACGTCTGCCGACGACTCCCCCATCTTGGACCCCCAACCGCTCATCGAATCTCTTCTGAATGGAATTGAGGCAGGCACGCCGGCCGACAGGCTCGCCCTCGAGTTTCACATCGCCATTACGCACGCTACGACCCACATCGCGTGCGAGATCTGCAATCGCGAAAACCTCGATACCGTCGCGCTCTCGGGCGGTGTGTTCATGAACCGGCTTTTGCTTCAGCTCCTTACCCACGAACTCAAAGACGCCGGTCTTGCCGTCTTGGTCCCCCATACTGTGCCCGTCAACGACGGCTGCATCGCCTACGGTCAGGCCGCCATCGCTCGCGCTCGCCTCGCGCAGACAGCATCGCGATAGGCGTTTTGCCAGCCTGCGCGCCGCCGTCTCACAGGTGTAACGCGTTTGCTCGTGACTCCCGCGAGCGCTACCATCAACTGATGGGTAATTAGGCGCCTATCCAGCGCAAAACGTATAAAAGGGGAACATTATGTGCCTTGCCGTTCCCGGTAAAGTGGTCAAACGCGACGACGACCTTAAGGCGACCGTCGACATGATGGGCATCGAGCGCCCCGTTTCGCTGCGCCTCGTGCCGACGGCACAGGTAGGCGACTATATTCTCGTGCACGCCGGCTTTGGCATCCAGATTGTCGATAAGCAGGAAGCGCAAGAGACGCTCGAGCTGGTCAACGCCATGACCGAACTGGTCGAAGAAGACCAGCTCGCCACCAATCCGGCCGAGGCATACTAGTGGCGGCCGGACAGCCGGCTCGCTCCGGTATCGACTTCTCGGCATTCCGCGATCCCAAGCTGGCTCGCGAGCTCATCGAGCGCATCCGTGAACTCGTCGGCAACCGCAGCATCAACCTTATGGAAGTCTGCGGTACGCATACCGTGAGCATCGGTCGCTATGGCTTTCGCTCCATTATGCCTGCCGGGCTCAAACTGCTGAGCGGTCCGGGTTGCCCCGTCTGTGTTACCGCCAACCGCGATATCGACCATGCAATCGCGCTCGCCAAGATGGACGGCGCCATCATCGCCACCTTTGGCGACATGATGCGCGTGCCCGGGTCGTCTACCTCGCTCGCCGCGCAAAAGTCGGCGGGGCGCGATATTCGCATTGTGTACTCCCCGCTCGATGCACTCGATATCGCCGAACACAACCCCGATCGCCCGGTCATCTTTATGGGCGTCGGCTTTGAGACCACGACGCCCACCATCGCCGCCGCCATTTTGGAGGCCGATGCACACGGACTCCAGAACTTCTCGGTCTATTGCGCCCACAAGACCACGCCGCCGGCGCTGCGCGCCATCGCCAACGATCCCGAGACCACTATCGACGGCTTTATCCTTCCGGGACACGTCGCCACCATCACGGGCTTAGCCCCCTTTGACTTTTTGGTCGATGAGTTCGAGACCCCAGGCGTAGTCACCGGATTTGAGCCGGTCGATATTCTGCAGGGCATCTGCATGCTGGTCCAGATGGTTGTTGAGGGGCAGCCCGCAATCGACAACGCCTACCGCCGTGGCGTCAACGCAGACGGCAACCCCGTGGCGCGCCAGCTGGTCGAGCAGGTGTTTGAGCCATGCGACACCACGTGGCGCGGGCTGGGGTCGATTGCCAACTCGGGCCTTTCCATCCGCCCCGAGTTCTCGCGCTTTGATGCCCGCACTCGCTTTGACGTGCCCGTTGAGACGACGGTCGAGCCGCGTGGGTGCCGCTGCGGCGAAGTGCTGCGCGGGGCCATTACGCCGAGCGACTGCCCTCTGTTCGGCCGCGCTTGTACACCCGAGCATCCCATCGGCCCCTGCATGGTGAGTTCCGAGGGCAGCTGTGCAGCATATTTCCGCTACCGAGGCTGTTAGGTTCCTCCGTTCTAACGAACGGCGGACCGGTCGACGCTGCGCGCCATTCAGGCGAGCGATTTGCCTTTCAATCGTCGGCTGCGGGCAAAAGCCCAGCAGCCTCCTCTTTCAAGGCAACTCACTTCGCCTGAATGGCGCTCGCTGACTTTTACTTAACATCGATTCTGCCACACTCAGCTATTGCCGACCCCCCACGATTGGAGTTTTCGATATGTCCCGTACTGCCACCGATAGCACTGTCCTGCTGGGCCACGGCTCCGGCGGCCAGATGATGAAGCGCATTATTGATGAGGTCTTTCTGGATGCCTTTGGGTCGCCCGAGCTGCTTGCGGGCAACGATGCCGGTGTCGCCGCGCTGCCCGCAAGCGGGCGAATCGCCATGTCGACCGACAGCTTTGTGGTAACGCCGCAGTTCTTCCCCGGCGGCAATATCGGCCGCCTCGCCGTATGCGGAACCGTCAACGACGTCGCGACTTCGGGCGCTAACGTGCGCTACCTCTCATGCGGCTTTATCCTCGAAGAGGGCTATCCCATGGACAAGCTGCGCCAGATTGTGCAGACCATGGCCGAAACGGCACATGAGGCAGGTGTGAAGATTATCACCGGCGACACCAAGGTGGTCGAGCGTGGCGGTGCCGACGGCATCTACATCAATACCGCCGGCGTGGGCGAGGTGCCCGCAGGCGCGACGCTCAGCGGTGCAAACTGCCGGCCCGGCGACGCCATCCTGGTGTCGGGTACGTTAGGCGACCACGGCATCGCCATCATGAGCCAGCGCGAGGGCCTTGCGTTTTCGAGCACCATCGAAAGCGACGCTGCGCCGCTCAATCACCTGATTGCCGACGTGCTCGCCGCCGCCCCCGACACCCGCTGCTTCCGCGACCCCACGCGCGGCGGCCTAGCATCCACGCTCAACGAGTTTGCCCAGGCCAGCGGCGTTGCCATGGAGATCGACGAGGACGCCGTGCCCGTGCGCCCCGACGTGCAGGCGGCATGTGAGATGCTCGGCTACGATGTGTTGCAGGTAGCAAACGAGGGCAAGATGGTTGCCGTGGTGCCGGCCGAGCAGGCCGATGCCGCACTGGCAGCCATGCGCGCCGCGCGCTACGGCGAAAACGCCGCGATTATCGGTCGCGTGCTGCCGCTTGCCGAGGACACCCGCCCCGCCGTACGCGTGCGCACCGGCTGGGGCTCGACCCGCATCCTCGACATGCTCGTGGGAGAGCAGCTGCCGAGGATTTGCTAACGACAAAGGCTCAGGGCTATTAAAGATATTCAGATTCCAAACACGCCCGGCACGCATGCCCAGTATCATGGGGTGCGTTTTACAACTCAAGCGGCAGGAGCACCCATGGCAGCAGCTTTTTCCCATGTGATCTTTGACCTGGACGGCACCATTCTCAACACGCTCGAGGACCTGGCGGCCGCCGGCAACCATACCTGCGAGATGCACGGCTGGCCCACGTTTGCCGTAGACGAGTACCGCTACAAGGTGGGAAACGGCATGCTCAAGCTGGTCGAGCGCTTTATGCCCGCCGAGTATGCGGGCGACGGCCGTATGTTTGAGCAGACGCTTGCCGAGTTTAGGGCTTATTACGGCGAGCACAAGGAAGACCACACTGCACCGTACGCCGGCACGATCGAGATGCTCGACCGCCTGCGCGCCGCGGGCGTGCAGCTTGCCGTACTCACCAACAAGGACCATGTCTCGGCCGCTCCGCTTATCGAAAAATACTTTGGTTCCGAGCGCTTTGCACTGGTGCAGGGTCGCGTCGATGCGTTTCCTCCCAAGCCCGAGGCGCCTGTTACGCTGCATGTGATGAAAGAGCTAGGCGCCGACCCGGCAACCACACTCTATGTGGGCGATTCCAATGTCGATGTTTTGACCGGCCACAACGCTGGCCTTAAGAGTGCGGGCGTCAGCTGGGGCTTCCGCGGCCGCGCAGAGCTGGAAGCTGCCGGCGCCGACTACGTGGTGGACACCCAGGAAGAGCTCGCGTCGCTGATTCTGGGCGAGTAGCGGGGCTGTCGCTCAACACGGCTGCATAGATTCTGTCGCGCGGAAAGCGCATCCCGTTTTGCCGCCTCAGAATGGGATGCGCTTTCCGGTTGAGCCTTGTCGGGGAAACGGCATCCCGTTTCAGAGCAATATTCCGGGTCGCACTTTCCGCAACCCACCCCATCCGGAAACCGCGACCCGCTATTCGGCCAAATACCGGCTCGTATTTTCCCGAGCATTCGATGCAACGCTGGCGCAAGGAGTGTCCCCAACTGCCGGCAGAAAAGGAACGTCCCCAAGTGCCGCCCCAATGACTACCATGGCAACGCCGCAGGTAGAGGACGGACAGACACTATGACCCAATCCAGGGGCACGGAAACGACAGGAGCCCCCGCTCGTGACCGCGGGTCGGGGCTGCGACA
>NZ_JAQLDQ010000001.1 GCF_028209395.1 Collinsella aerofaciens | reverse complement strand
ATCATGCTTCACTCTCAAATCAACGCGCATAAAGAAAGCCTCCCATTTCTCATGTCCAAGAAATGGGAGGCAGTTCAGACCGTATTGGTTCGGGCCTTTTTGTGTCTCGAGGACTCGTTAACGCCCTGAAATAGAGCTATCTTCGGCATCGGTCTCTCGTCAAAAACTAAGTGAGTAGACTTTTCGAAACTTGCCGAGCAGACCATCCGTATTGCTTTATAAAGTCGCAGGTAAATGACTTGTTTCAAAACGGCCTGGTCGCCAAAGTGCCAAAAGCCTACTCACTTAGAACCGCAGCCGTCCACGATCGAGCTGTTTTGCGTCTAACGGGCATCTTTCCGTCGATTACTCCCAATTTTGTCCAGTCAACGAATAGTTCAGACCGGAGTAATGTCTCAGCCCTTTGCTCATCTGAGCTTTTATCACGATATTCAGCATCGAGCATCCTGCATATGGCCTTAACGATCGCGCGGAATCTATCCTCATCGGATATCTGTCTGTGTGTCAGGAGAAGTACATCGTAGCCCATGGCCTGAAGGGCCGTCATGCGGTCAGCGTCACGCAAGCCATCCCCTGCGCGTCCGTGCGAGGCCTTTCCCTGACATTCAATGGCCACCTGTCGCCTGCCGTCCGGCGAAGAAAGAAGTAGGTCGATATATACACGGGACTTTCCCACAATCGCTCGAGCACTTGTGCTTAGCATCACTTCAACATTAAGCTCTATGCCGCAAAAACCTTCGCCTCCCAGGGATCGCGGCAGTGCAAGTAGCAAATACGCCTCGACCTCAAAAGGCGACGCGGCGCCCAATGGAACGAGTTGCGATACCGCTATAAATCTATTGCCGTAACGCATCCCGCAAACATCTGAACAAAAACGGTCAAGGTCTCCGCCCAAAACCAAAGCGTCTCGACGCCATAAATTTGAGGCGGTGCCGTCCTCGGACGGGCAGCGCACCCAACCGAACGTTGTCGAAATCGCGCCCGAATCAATTGCACGCGAAAGCTCCGCCTCAAGTGCCGCCGGCAGGGCACACACCGCAAACAAGCCACACATCTCCGCCAATACCAAAAGAAGCTGAAGATCCGTCAGATGCCGCAACATGATGAATGCCGTCAGTAGAGGAGACGTAATCAAAACCCCATGCTCCGTTCCCAGCACGGATTCCCTGGGAAGCTCACCAAGAAACAGCCGCTGCCTAATGCTGGCAGGACAAGTCCGTTTGTTTCTCGACCGAACCAATGTATACAACGGAAAACCGAGCGCGACCGCAGCCGTCGGGTTGCGGGCGAGATCATATCGCTGCCGGTCTTCTTCCGGTCGTGGAAGCGGCGGACACAAAGCGCGGACTTGAGGAGGCAAACGCCAGTACCTAAAAGCTGATATGTCACAAAGTAGATCCTTCATAGGCACAGGAAAACACGAATTTCAACCCAGTCAGTCACGCATTGGCGCGAACGCACCAAAAATGGCGCCGAACGGACTGCCAAGTTTTCAACAGCCCTCCCCAACTGGCCAAAAGCTTGCCGAGAGCTGGACGAAGCCCTGTTGAAAACCCCATTTTTTCTCATGCAGGAGCTTTGCGCGGCAAGTGAGTAGACTTTTTTGAACATCCCGAGCAGGCCGGTCATCCTGCTTTTCAAAACCGCAGGTAGATAGCTTGTTACAAAACTGCCTGGTCGCCAAAGTGCTAAAAGTCTACTCACTTAGGTTGCAGAGTGCCCCCCCCCATTAGCTGCAATTCCAAGGTAGTTAGTACTTTTGGACTCAGATCGTCATACTGAACAAGAATTTGAGTTGAGTTTTCAGGGACAGATGCGCCATCGGCACACCAAAAACAGTCACCGATATCGATAAAAGGGATGCTCGAGCGCGTGAGGGCCCGTGCAAAAGAGCTTCCGCCCGCGTCACACTCCACGGCCACGACGCAGTAAAGGCCGGCGTCCGCGTACTCGATCGAGACTTCCCCTGCCGGAAACGTTTTCCGTACAAGCGCCGCCAGGCCATCACGCGCCCCACGAGCACGAACGCGCACGCGGTTCACATGTCGCTCGTAATCACCCGATTCCAGCAAACGCGCCAAGGCAACCTGATCAACAGAACTTACCGACGAGGCGTAGAAACCAAGGTTGCGTTTAAACCTCTCCATTAGTTCATCGGGCAGCACCATGTACGCCAAACGTAACGCCGATGAAAGGCTCTTCGAAAACGTGTTGGTGTAGATAACCGACTGGGCGGCATCGATCGACGCGAGCGCGGGAATCGGCTTGCCGGCAAGGCGAAACTCACAATCAAAGTCGTCTTCGATGAGATACCGACCTGGCCGCTCGGCGGCCCAGCTCAGCAACGCATAGCGACGTGCAATGCTCGTCACAAGACCGGTCGGATACTGATGAGACGGCATCAGGTGAAGGACATCGGTCCCGGTTTTCTGCAGCGCGCTCAAGTCCACGCCCTCAGCATCCAACGGGACATGCCGCACTTCGCAACCCATGGCCTGATAGATGCGCGTCAAGCGCAAATAGCCTGGATCCTCGACGGCATACACCTTGTCCGCGCCAAGCAACTGAACCAACATGGTATCGAGCAGCTGGGCGCCCGCACCGATAACGATATTGTCGGGATTGACATTCATGCCCCTTGTCCCGCGCAGATGGCGCGCAATCGCACGTCGCAGTCGAGCGGTGCCCTGCGCCGGTGCGGGCGAAAAGATTTCACGTTCGTCTTCGGACGTCAGCGTCGCCCGTAGCGCACTTTGCCAAAGCCGCGCCGCCTCCAAAGCGGAAGGAGAAAGTGCGTCGAATCGCTCTGCCTGCCCCATGGCATCATGCGCGCTGGGACCAACAGGGACAGCATCTCGGTCGATATCCCCCGCAGCCAAAGCCAAAACCGGCGCATCCGGGAGCTCGCACGCGTAGTAGCCACGACGCGGCATTGAGCAAATATAGCCCTCGGCAAGCAACTGGCTATATGCATTCTCGATGGTAATGACACTGATACCCAGATGACTCGCAAAGGCGCGCTTAGACGGCAGATGCTCCCCCGCCGCAATACGGCCAGCAACAATATCATCGCGAATTTGCTGGTAAACATACTCATAAAGCGATGCTTCGCCGCGATTTTCCAAATTGTAGTCAAGCATGGGTCTATCACCTGACCTTATTGAATCATTCAATCTGGCATTAGTCTGACCTTGTTATTATCTCGAAAACTGAGTATTTCGCCATACCCAGCTCCCCGATAGGATGTTCCGTTAAGCAATGCACATGCCAACCAAGGGAGCAACCATGGCAGAACAGACCAGCAAGGCCGATCGCGTCAAACTCAATCGCGAGCTCGCGCAGATGCTCAAGGGCGGCGTCATCATGGACGTCACCACGCCCGAGCAAGCACGCATCGCCGAGGAGGCGGGCGCCTGCGCCGTCATGGCGCTCGAGCGCATCCCGGCCGACATCCGCGCCGCAGGCGGCGTCTCGCGCATGAGTGATCCCAAGATGATCAAGGGCATCCAAAAAGCTGTCTCCATCCCCGTTATGGCCAAGTGCCGCATCGGCCACATTGTCGAGGCGCAGATCCTGCAGGCCATCGAAATCGACTACATCGACGAATCCGAGGTCCTCTCCCCCGCCGATGATGTCTATCACATCGACAAGACCCAGTTTGACGTGCCGTTTGTCTGCGGCGCCCGCGATCTGGGCGAGGCACTGCGCCGTGTTGCCGAGGGCGCCACGATGATTCGCACCAAGGGCGAGCCGGGCACGGGCGACGTCGTTCAGGCCGTGCGCCATATGCGCAAGATCCAAAAGCAGATCCGCGACGTTGTTGCCCTGCGCGACGACGAGCTCTTTGAGGCAGCCAAGCAGCTGCAGGTTCCGGTCGAGCTGGTGCGCGAGGTCCATGCCGCGGGCAAGCTCCCCGTCGTAAACTTTGCCGCCGGCGGAGTCGCGACCCCCGCCGACGCCGCGCTGATGATGCAGCTGGGCGCCGAGGGCGTCTTTGTTGGCTCGGGCATCTTTAAGAGCGGCGACCCCGCCAAGCGCGCCGCCGCCATCGTCAAGGCCGTGGCAAACTTCACCGACGCCAAGCTCATCGCCGAGCTTTCGGAGGACCTGGGCGAGGCCATGGTGGGCATCAACGCCGACGAAATCGAGATCATCATGGAGGAGCGCGGGCGCTAGTCCAGCAGAAAGGATCGCACATGAGCGATTATGCAGACCAAACGGTCGCCGTGCTGGCGGTCCAGGGCGCTTTTGCCGAGCACGAGGCAAGACTGTCCGAGCTGGGCGCACGTTGTATCGAGATGAGGCAGGCGGCCGATTTGCAGCAGAACTTTGACCGCCTGGTCCTCCCCGGCGGCGAGTCCACCGTTCAGGGCAAGTTACTTGCCGAGCTTGGTATGCTCGATGAGCTTCGCACCCGCATTGTTGAGGGCATGCCCGTCCTGGGCACCTGCGCCGGCTTGATTCTGTTGGCGCGCGATCTTGCCGCCCACGACGATAAGGGGACGCCGCGCTTGGCAACCATGGATGTGCTCGTTGAGCGCAATGCTTACGGCAGACAGCTCGGCAGCTTTCGCACCAAGGGGCAGGTAGGCGGTATCGACTGTGAGGTGCCGCTGACGTTTATCCGCGCGCCCCGCATCGTCGAAGTGCACGGCGACACTGAGGCCCTAGCCGAAGTCGACGGTCGCATCGTCGCCGCCCGCCAAGGCAACCAGCTCGGCGTCACCTTCCACCCCGAGCTCGACGAAGACACCCGCCTCCACGAACTGTTCCTGCAAATGTAGGCAGAATTTAAACGAGCGTGGATTTTCGGACATACAACAAATGAGAGTGGATAATCTCCCACTTTGAGCTTGAATGCAGGCTCAAACCGGGAGATTATCCACTCTCATGCTATGTAGTCGTTGGGGACGTTCTTAAACGACTAGTCAAACAAGAACGTCCCCAACGACCATATTGCGATAGACGACCACGTTTGCCCAGATAAAACCGACCAAAATAAACCTGTCCCTTTTTGGTAGGTTTGGATCAAGGCAACGCCGATGCTTTGGTACCGACAGCGAAAACCCGCCAGAGCGAGCAAGGTGCCTTGAAACAAGGCGGCATTGACCTTCTGGTCATGCCGCCGAAGTTGAAAGGCAGATTGCCGCCCTGGCGGGTTTGCAGCGTCAACTAGTTACGCGATTTGGTAAAACCGCGTAACCCAACTAGAAACGGTTGCCGCGGAAGCCGCCACCGTTGCGGCCGCCACGGTCGCCACCGCGACCGCCGCGGTCGTTACCACGGTTGCCGCCGAAGCCGCCACGGTTGCCACCGCGATCGCCATAGCCACCACGGTTGCCGCCAAAGCCGCCGCGACCGCCACGGTCGCCGCCACGGTCACCAAAGCCGCCACGGCCACCGCGATCGCCACCGCGGCCGCCGCGGTCACCGCCACGGCCACCGCGATCGCCAAAGCCGCCGCGACCGCCACGGTCGCCGCCACGGCCACCGCGCTCGTCACGGCCGCCGCGAGGACCGCGGTCCTCGTCCAGGCCCATGGCGACGAGCGGAGCGATAACCTTATCGAGAGCGGCCATCAGCTCGGTGGCCTCCTCGTAAGAAAGCTCGGGCAGGAGCTTCTCCTTCTTGTTGGCAAGCTCGGTCAGGCCCTCAGCGGCATCCTCGGCAGCGAAGACAACGATCTTGCGCATATCGCCCTCGGCGTCGTCGATGCGGCCGACCAGATCGGCAGCCTCGGCCTCGGCCATCAGACCATCGAGCTCACGGAGGCGCATGCCCAGCAGGTCGGACATTTCCTTCTGCTCCATCTTGGGCTTGAGGTCAAGAAGCTTGATGGCGCGCTCGATGTTCGCCATGCGCTCGGCCTTGGCCTCCTCCTCCTTGGAAATAGCAAAGCGACGGCTACGCAGCAGGCGGGCGGCCTTCTGCATCTTGTCCATCAGCTCTTCGTCATCGTAATCAACGGCGGCCTCGACAACCTCGGCCTCCTCGGCGGAAACCTCGTCAGCAGCCTCAACCTCAGCAGCTTCGGTCTCCACGGTCTCGACTGCCTCGACCTCGGCAGCCATGGTCTCGTTCTCGGTCTCGTTCATGATCTCTTCGTTCTCAGACATGAGACTCCTTCTTGGCCCTCTCGGGCATCATCGCCCCATTCGCGGGGCCCGTCGCGCACTCTTTGCGCTTTATACATTCATGCCTCTCGGCAAAACGTCCATTAGTTTATGGTGTCGCCATCCAATCTAGCTGCAGAATCTATGTGCACACATTAATGCGACATGTGCGACTCGCGGCGAGCGTACACCAGCGACACCGCGAACCCGACAACGGCAATCACGGCCGCCACGCGCACGGCGGCTGCAAATCCTATCGCCTGGGCAACGTCCGACGCAACGCCCGCGGCGCCAGCAGCCACCGCAGAACTCGAAAGCAGGCCGATAAACAGCGACGGACCAAACGACGCGGCAATCATGTTCCACGTGTTGAGCAATGCCGTTCCGTGAGGATGTTCAGCGGCAGGCAGCGTCTCCAAGCCGGCCGTTTGCGAGGGGCTCAACACCAAACCGACTCCGGCATACACCACAACGGTCAGCGCCACGACGACGCCGATGTTCATGCTTGCCGCCGTCATCGAGATGGCAGTCTGTCCCACGGCAATCAGGGCAAAGCCGACCGGCAGCAGCGGCCATGCGCCACGGGCGTCCATCACGCGTCCGCCCACAATCGAGGTCACAGCGTTGCAGGCAATTGCCGGCAAAATGAGCAGGCCCGCAACAAGCGCGGTCATGCCGTATGCGCCCTCAAAATAGAGCGGCAACAAAACGCTCATCGAGAACGTCGTCATCATCGACACCACCACAAGCAAGCACGCAGGCCAAAAACGAACGCTCGCCATGGGACGCACGTTAAGCACCGGATGCTCGAGCTTGAGCTGACGAACCGCAAACAGGCCGAGCAGCACAACGGCGGCAAAAAGCGTCACGATGCCGGCAATCAGATTGGTCGAGAACTCGCCTACGGAATACACAAATGCCGTAATGCCGGCAGCGAGCAAAACAACCGACAGAATATCAAGCGTGGCGTTCGAGCGCTCTCCGACATTCTGAACAAGCTTTACGCCCGCCGCAGCGACCACAATGCCGCCCACCAGCGGCACTACGAACACCGCCCTCCAGCCAAACAACGTGCACATAAGACCGCTGATCACAGGTCCAAACGCCGGCCCCAGCGTAATGCAGGCACCGCCCAGGCTCAGATACAGACCGAGCTTCTCGCGCGGCGCGCAAGACAACACCACGTTCATCATGAGCGGGAACAAGATGCCCGATCCCGCAGCCTGCAAAATACGACTTGGCAGCAAGACGGTAAACGTTGGGGCGACCAGGCACAGGACTTCTCCGGCGACCAGGCATCCACATGCGAAAAACAGCAGCTTGCGCGTCGAGAAGCGACCGGAAAGAAAGGCCATGATGGCCGTAAAGATCGACGTCACGATCATGTAGCCCGAAACAAGCCACTGCGCCGTGATGGCACTCACCGAAAAGGCCGCCATGATGTCGTGCAACGCCACGTTAATGATGTTCTCGTTAAACGCGGCAACAAAGGCCGCGATATACATTACGGCGAGAAACGCCGAAGTGGCCGATGGCGCTACTTGAACTTGTTGCTGAGATTTGCTCCCCATGCATTTCCTTCCTCTTGGAACGACAGTCGTATCGCCCCAGAGGAACAGTCCAGGGCGAGGATGAGCCCTAGACTTACGCCAGACGCCGCACGCGACGAGTCTGGCAACATGGTCCAACGTCGAAAGATTGTAACGCGAACGCGCAGCTTTCCTTCCGCGCTATTATTAAAAGTCCACGAAAGCATGAGACATGAGGAGCCCGCCATGATTAAGCCCATCATGAAATCCGAGTTCTTTTTGCGCCTGCCTTCCGAAGACGCGGGCCCCGATGACGCCGTGACCGGGCAGGACCTCCTGGATACGCTCCATGAGCATGAGCACGAGTGCGTGGGCCTCGCCGCCAACATGATTGGCGTGCGCAAACGCATCATCTGCGTAAAGGACGGCAACAGGACACTCCTGATGTACAACCCTCAAATTCTTGAGCAGGTCAATGCCTATCAGACGAGCGAAGAATGTCTCTCGCTGATCGGCGAGCGCCCCTGTACTCGCTATCGCCGCATTAAGGTTGAGTATTTGGACGAGAATTTCGTCCACCGCATCAAAAACTTCTCGGGCTACACCGCCGAGATCATCCAACACGAAATCGACCACTGCAACGGGATTGTTATTTAGACAGCCAGGGTAACGATGCAGGTTGAGCACACGACAGCAAGCGAGCCGCATTTGCGCCAAGGTGACGTGAAATGAGAGGGCGCTGACCTTCTGGTCGCGCCCTCGAAATTGAACGTCAGATTGGCGTGAATGCGGCTCGCGCAGCGTCAAGTGGTCCGCCGTTCGGTAGAACGGCGGAACTAATTAGCTCTGACGGTAATGATCGAAGAAGTCGGCGAGATCTTCGAGGGACTCTTTGAGCACTTCCATGCGCGGCAGGTACACGATACGGAAGTGGTCGGGCTCAGCCCAGTTGAAGCCGCCGCCGCGCGTGATCAGAATCTTCTTCTCGTGCAGCAGGTCAAGGGCGAACTGCTCGTCATCGGTAATGTTGAACTTCTTCACATCCATCTTGGGGAAGATGTAGAACGCCGCACGCGGCTTAACCACCGAGATGCCGTCAATCTTGTTGAGCGCCTCATACACAAAGTTGCGCTGCTCGTAGACACGGCCGCCGGGGCGGATGTAGTCGTTGACGGACTGATGGCCACCGAGCGCCGTCTGAACGATCGACTGAGCCGGCACGTTGGAGCACAGGCGCATGTTGGAGAGCATGTTGATGCCCATGATGAAGTCGCTCATGCAGCGCTGGTTGCCCGAAAGCACCATCCAGCCAATACGATAGCCCGCGATCATGTGCGACTTGGACAGACCGCTAAAGGTGACGCAGGGCAGATCGGGAGCGAGCGAGGCAATCGAGACGTGCTCGTAGCCGTCCATGCACAGGCGGTCGTAGATCTCATCAGCAAAGATCATCAGCTGATGCCTGCGTGCAACCTCGACGATGCCCTCGAGCACCTCGCGCGGATAGACGGAACCCGTGGGGTTGTTGGGGTTGATGATGACGAGGGCTTTGGTCGCGCTCGTGATCTTGGACTCCATATCCTCCAGGTCGGGATACCAATCCGCCTGCTCATCGCACAGATAGTGCACGGGATGACCGCCGGCAAGGGTTGCGCACGCCGTCCAGAGCGGATAGTCGGGGCTGGGGATCAGAATCTCGTCGCCATTGTCGAGCAGCGCGTTCATCGAAAGCTGAATGAGCTCGGACACGCCGTTGCCCGTGTAGATATGCTCCATCTGAACGTTGGGCAAGCCCTTGATCTGCGAATACTGCATGATCGCCTTGCGCGCGGAGAACAGGCCACGCGAGTTGGAATAGCCTTCGCAGTCGGGCAGCTGCTGGCGCATGTCCTTGATGACCTCGTCGGGCGTGCGGAAACCGAAGGGCGCCGGGTTGCCGATATTGAGCTTGAGGATGCGCTCGCCCTCGTCCTCCATACGGGCGGCCTCGTCGACGACGGGACCGCGCACGTCATACAGGACGTTATCGAGCTTGGTGGATTTAGAAAAAGTACGCATGGTGGTGCTCCTTGCAATTTGAGCTGAGGGATGGGGTTCGGGCTTGGAATCGTTGCGGGGTGATGACGCCTCGCCTTGATCGGCGTCGCCGGCAAGCAGCCAGGTAACATCGACCTCCAAAATACGGGCGAGCAGCTCAGCCACATCGCGCCGCGGAATCGTCTTGCCGCTCACATATTGGCTCATCTGACTCTTGCCGAGTTTTTTGCCGAGCATCTCCGATGCGCGGATCACGTCCGACTGGCGAACGTCGCGATCGGACATAGCCTGTCGCAGACGATCGCTAAACGTCTCTTGGGCCACTAGAACCTCCTTGCTGGCAAAGTTCAATTTATACAACACGAATTGAACCTGAGTTCAATTTAGGCAGCAGTATAGCGCCGTGCTATTTCGAAAAGTTCAATTTCAAAAATAAAATGAGCAAGACCTCGAGATTTATCCCAAGGCGATAACGACGTGCACGCATTTAGAGGTATTCGAGGAAACGAGCGGCGGCAAGCGAAACATCGGCCGTTCGATATATGGCGTTGATCTGCCGATGGGGATGCCCTTCGAGCGGACGCACAGCAACATCGAACTGGCAGCGACGCAAGATGAGCGCGGGAAGAATGCTCACGCCCAGGCCATCCTCGACCATAGCCATAATCGCATAGTCATCCCAAGTCGACAGTTTTGAGCGCACCGCCAGCCCCGCCCGACGGAATAGCGGCGTAATCTCGTCATCAGTGCCGCGTTCTAGCAGAATAAACTGCTCGTTGGCTAAATCGGCAAGAGAAACGACCTCCGCCGTGGCAAGCGAGGAGTCCGCTGGCACCACGGCCATCAACTCGTCTTGCACCAACGGTCGCGACGCCATGCCGGCGCCGCGTGGCTCGCGCGGAATAAAGCCCAGGTCGCAGCGGCCTTCCGCCACCCATTGCTCAATCTCGGAGTAATCACCCATCAGTAGCTCGTAATCGACATCCGGATGATCGGCGCGAAAGCGCGCAATCACCGGCGGCAGTACATGGGTCGCCACACTCGAAAACGTACCAATGCAGATCTTGCCGCGCATGAGCCCACGCATCTCGTCCACGTGTCGCTGCAGGCGGCCAAACTCCTCGCAGAGCGCCTCAACCGCCGGCATGATCTGCCGCCCATCGGCAGAAAGCACCACACCCTCGCGGCTGCGGTCGAGCACCTTAAAACCCCAATCGGTCTCAAGGTCGCCCACCATGCGGCTCACGCCCGACTGCGAATAGCTCAGCCGCTCGGCGGCGCGCGTAAAACTGCCGGCCCGCACGGTCTCGAGCAGCACCTGCATCTTTTGAATATTCGTTTCCACGGCACCCCTCCACCTTTACATGAGTTTTTGTCATGTTATCCATGCATTATATTCGCTTTTCTTCTAAAGCCAGTTCACCCATAGTGAACATGCTCGGATATAGAGGGGATGTCAGCACATGAACAACGGATTGTTTACGTACTTAGCAGCATTGCTATTGTTTGGCTCCAACGGCATCATCGCCGCTGCCATCGCGCTGCCGAGCTCCGATATCGTACTGTTGCGCACGTTTTTGGGCGCTCTCACCCTTGCCGCCATCCTCTTCATAACCAAGCGCCATAACCTGCAGGCTCCGTCTCGCCCCCGCGAGGACGCAGCGCTCATCGTCTCGGGCGCCGCGCTGGGCGCCAGCTGGATTTTCCTGTTCCGCGCCTATCAGACGATCGGCGTTGGTATCTCCTCGCTGTTGTATTACTGTGGCCCCATCATCGTTATGGCCCTCTCCCCGCTCATTTTTGGCGAAAAGCTGACCGGCGGCAAAATCGCTGGCTTTGTCGCCGTCGCCTGCGGTGCTTTTCTCATTGCAGCGCAAGGTCTAGGCGGCAATATGCCCATTGCGGGCATCGTCTGTGGAATCGCCTCGGCCTTCTGCTATGCATTGATGGTCATCGCCAGCAAGGGTGCGCCGCACATCGAGGGCCTCGAGAACTCCGCACTCCAAGTGAGCGCCGCCTTTGTGACCGCACTGGCCCTCACGCTCATCACGCAGGGCGCTCCCTCGTTCCTGTCCGCCGGCGTCGCCGCCAGCATTGATTGGCGCGCCGTCGCTATGCTCGGCGTCGTCAACACCGGCATTGGTTGCCTGCTCTACTTTAGCGCCGTCGCCAAGCTGCCCGTCCAGACCGTCGCCGTCGTCGGCTACCTCGAGCCGCTTTCGGCGGTCGTGTTCTCGGCCGCCCTTTTGGGTGAAGCCATAACACCGGTCCGCCTGATGGGCGCCGCGCTTATCATCGGCGGCGCGATTTTTTGCGAACTCGCCGGCAAACGCGCAAACGCCAAGGCTGGCATCGCCCAGACAGCACGTGCTTAAAAGCCCCTGCTTTGAAATGCTACCTGCGTAGATAAATAATCCCCAGCTGAGGATTATTGTCTAAAATAACCCGATGTGCCAAACTGCTCTTGTATGTATAAAGACGGCATAAAGTTTTTTGTCCTAGACAGATAACCGGATGTCTAAGGGAGTCCTCGTGGCACACAACAAACTGGAGGCAAACCTCCAAGACCAGCGCAGGCAAGGCGGGCACGGAGCCATCCCCCTCTCCGCTGGCATGCTGCTCGTAACGCTCGGCGTCGTCTATGGCGACATCGGCACGAGCCCCATGTACACCATGAAATCAATCGTCACCAACAACGGCGGCATCGGTACCGTCAGCGAGGACATGATCCTGGGCGCGCTTTCGCTCGTCATCTGGACCATGACGCTCGTGACCACGGTCAAGTACGTGGTAATCGCCATGAAGGCCGACAACCACAACGAAGGCGGCATCTTCGCCCTGTTCAGCCTCGTACGCAAGGTGGCACCATGGCTGATTCTGCCCGCCATGATCGGCGGCGCGGCGCTGCTCGCCGACGGCATCCTCACCCCCGCCGTCACGGTCACCACAGCCATCGAGGGTCTGCGCACCATCGAATGGGGCCATGCGCTGCTGGGCGACGGCCAGACCAACGTCATCATCATCACCATCATCATTATCTGCGGCCTATTTGCCATGCAGCGCGCCGGCACCTCGTCAATCGGCAAGCTCTTCGGCCCGCTCATGACGCTGTGGTTCCTGTTCCTGGCAGGCGCCGGTCTGTTCAACATGCTCGGCAACCTGTCCATCTTGCGCGCGCTCAACCCCATCCGCGGCATTATGTTCCTGTTCTCGCCCATCAACCATTCGGGCATTATGGTGCTCGGCTTTGTCTTCCTGTCGACAACCGGTGCCGAGGCACTCTACTCGGACATGGGCCACGTGGGCAAGGCAAACATCTATGCATCCTGGCCATTTGTTAAGGCGGCCCTTATCCTCAACTATCTGGGTCAGGGAGCTTGGCTACTCGCCAATAACTCCAACCCCCAGATGCTCGCGATGGATATCGTCAACCCGTTCTATATGATGCTCCCCGAGCCCCTACGCCCCTTTGCCATCGTGCTTTCGGCCGTGGCGGCCATCATCGCCTCACAGGCGCTCATCACCGGCTCGTTCTCGCTGGTATCCGAGGCAACGCGCCTCAACCTTATGCCGCACCTGCGCATCCACTACCCCAGCGACACCAAGGGCCAGCTCTATATTCCACTCGTCAACAACATCATGTGGGTCGGCTGCATCTTCATTGTGCTGCTGTTCCAGAACTCCGAGCGCATGGAGAGCGCCTACGGCCTCGCCATTACCGTGACCATGCTTATGACCACCACGCTTTTGACGAGCTATATCGCCGGCATTCTCAAGCACAAGCTGGGCGCCTGCGTCTTCGCCCTGCTCTTCGGCGCCATTGAGCTGTGCTTTTTCGCCTCGTGCCTCACCATGTTCTTTGACGGCGGCTATGTGATGATCTTCTTGGCCGCACTGCTGTTTGGCCTTATGTATGTGTGGCGTCGCGGCACCGCCATCGAGCGCACGCAGACGATTCTGCTGCCCGTCTCCAAGTACATCGACCAGCTCAATCGCCTGTGCAATGACGAGACCTATCCCGTGCTCGCCGACAATCTGGTATTTCTCACCAACAGCCCCGACCCGCTCACACTCGACCGCGACGTGCTCTATTCCATCCTGGACAAGCACCCCAAGCGCGCCAAGGCATATTGGTTCATCAACGTGCACGTTACCGACGAACCCTATACGCACGAGTATTCCGTCGAGACCTTTGGCACGGACTTTTTGTTCCGCGTGCGCCTGGACCTGGGCTTTAAGGTCAACCAGCGCGTCAACGCCTATCTGCGTCAGATCGTCGGCGACTTGATGGCATCGGGCGAGCTGCCGCCGCAACATCACACCTACTCCATCTACGAGACGCGCGGCAACGTAGGTGACTTCCGCTTTTGCATGCTGCGCAAGATGCTTGCCCCCGAAACGGACATCAACCGCAATGACCACCGCGTGATGGCCATCAAGTACGCCGTCCGCCGCGCCTGCGGAAGCCCGGCACGCTGGTACGGTCTCGAGAACTCGGCCATCATCATTGAGTACGTACCGCTCTTTGCCCGCATGCGCCCGGCCGTTAAGCTCGTGCGCACCCAAGTGCCGCTCGAGGTTCAGATCGAAGAGGCCGAAGAAATGGAAGTCGACATCTTCTCGGACGACCTGGTCAACGGCAACGAAGCCGGTAAGAATATGAACGTCGATCCCACTGAGCTGCTCGAGAGCGTCGCAGATACGCCCGAACAGCAACTCGACGGACTCGAGAGCACCCAGTTCAACGACGCCAACTTCTAACACGCCACCAGCCATTGACGACAACGGCCTCGCATCTCATAAGAGGTGCGAGGCCGTTTTATGTCGCAACGGACCAGTGAGCTACGAACGACGCGGCTCGGGAACCACGAGCCTATCGGGGCTCGCGCCCTCGGCATCCATCAGGCTCACGTAACGAATCGACGGATCCCCATACATCGCGTAGTAATAATTGCCCGTGCGCGCGCTAAAGCATCCGGTATAGATAGTCTTCTCGAACTTGCCATCGCCCATCCTGGACGCCCCCTCAATCATCACCACGCCCTCGAGCGAGCGGAACATGCGAACGACGTTTTCGGTCTCGCTCTCCTTTTGCGGGTAATTGGCATTGAGGTACGCCGCCTTTACAAAACGGCTCGGCGAATAGCAATCGCCCGGAATGCCGCGCATGCCGGCACCGGCTCCATAGGGCTTAAGCTCGGCGCCACGCCATGTCGCCGTCTGCGGAAAATCGCTTGTGGCGGTGATATAGGTGCGCAGGTTTTCCATGTGCCACGGGAAGGTCGGCTGGTTGGCAAGGGTGTCGACCGGATCGTCGTATACATGCAGGCCGTCAGCCATCATCTCGACCACGATGCTACGCTGGCTGTCGCCGATAATCCAATGAAGCAGCGACACGCCCAGCCCCTCTCCGGCAGATTTGGCGACAATCACCGTGTCGCACAGCGCGGCCTCGACCTCGTCGACCGTCGAAAACGTCGCTGCCACCCACAGGGGAAACTCATAGGCTGCGATATTGGTCTTGCCGTCGACAGGGTCCTCGGCATACTCGGCATAACCCGGGAAATTGAGACCCGCCACGGCGAGGCCCGCATCGTTGCCGCAGTCGAAGAACATAGGGTAGTTCTTGTAATCGATGCACATGCCGATTACCGCGTGTGCCGCCGACGCATCGTCGATAAACGAATACGGGATGTGGAACCCGCGCGGCATCACGCGAACCTGTTGTCCGTAGTCAAAGCTCCAGTCGAGGTTGCGGCCTAGATACATGTGGCCAGAATTATCGGTAAATCGAATGCTCGTGCACATAGCGCCTCCTAGCTTTACGTTCCTGCTAAGGTTATTGTCACCAAACAAAAAGGCGCTAAACACAAAAGCCCGGACATGACAACAATGTCATACCCGGACCAAAAGAGACGAAGTGCGGTGCTTTGGTCCCCTTAGACCAACTTTCCAAGACAGTGGTCGATCATATGCTGGACCATCTGCGCCTCGAAGCCCACAAAGTCCTGCTTGCGCTCGCGCATCTTGCCATCGACGATCTGGTCAAAGGCAACCTTGCACTTGATATAGCGCGTGGACTTGGTGACCTCCTCGTGCGTCAGGCAGCTCTCCTCCATCTTGCTGGCGCCCAGGCCAAACACCAGACGGGGGTTGTAGAGCACGTGGGGCTCGCCGGCGTCGTCCAGGTAGACGCAGACCTTCTTGGTAACGCCAATCTGGTTAGCGGCAAGGCAGCCGGCATCGTCGAGCGACTTGATGGTATCGATCAGGTCCTGAGCAACCGACTCGTCCTCGACGGTCGCAACCTCGCAACGCTGGGACAGGATAGCCTCGTCGTGGCAAAGCTCTTTAATCATACGTTCCTCCATAGGGGTCGTTGTAACCGCTTAAGTATACGGTACCCACACATTTTCATGCGATAAATACCGTCCGTCTGTTACAAAGCGCCGAACATCAACATGCGAGGAACAGCAAGGTTGTAAAGACGATATAGTAAGTGAGTTCGTGTCAATCGGCCTAAACTCGGGGCTGAACAAGGAAAGGGTATGCATGGACGAACTTTTTCACGTCAGTGAGCGCAAGTCCACAATCGGGACCGAACTTCGCGCTGGACTGACAACATTCCTGGCGATGGCCTACATCATCGCCGTCAACCCCGCAGTGCTCTCGGGCGCTGGCATTGATGCGGGAGCGCTCGCCTGCGCCACCTGCCTGGGCGCCGGCATCATGACCATCTGCATGGGCATCTTCGCCAACCGCCCGCTCGCCTGCGCGTCGGGTCTGGGCATCAACGCCATGATCGCGGGCATCGCCACCACCATGTGCGGCGGCGACTGGCACGTGGCCATGAGCGTTATCTTCCTCGAGGGTATCGTCATCTTGCTGCTCGTCCTGTGCGGCCTGCGCGAGGCCATCATGGACGCCATCCCCGTGGTCCTGCGCCACGCCATCTCGGTGGGTCTGGGCCTGTTTATCGCCATGATCGGCCTGTGCGACGCCGGCATCATCACCGCTGGCGCCGGTACGCTCGTCGGCCTGGGCGACATCGCCTCCCCCACCTTTATCGTCGGCATCATCTCCATCGTCGTGACGGTTGCCCTGGCTTCCCGCAACGTGCCGGGCTCGCTGCTCATCGGCATCATCGTCGCCGTTATCGCCGGAATCCCGCTGGGCGTCACCCATGCGCCCGAGGGCCTCATCGCACCGCTCGACTTCTCGACCTTCGGCGCCCCGTTTGCCAGCACTGCCGACGGCAACCTTGCCATCGTGAAGGTCCTGACCGACCCGATGCTGCTCGTCGTGGCCTTCTCGCTGCTCATGAGTGACTTCTTCGACACCATGGGCACCGCGATGGCCGTCGCCAAGCAGGGCGAGTTCCTGACCGAGGACGGCAATGTCGAGGACATCCGTCCCATCCTGGTCGTCGACTCCGTGGCCGCTGCTGCCGGTGGCTTTATGGGCGTCTCCTCCATCACCACTTTCGTCGAGTCCACGTCCGGCGCTGCCGACGGTGGCCGCACGGGTCTCACCTCCGTCACCACCGGCGTGCTGTTCATCCTCGCCGCGTTCTTCTCCCCCATCGTCACCATCGTTTCCAGCGCCGCCACCTGCGGTGCTCTGGTCTACGTCGGCTACCTCATGATGAGCGAGGCCTCCGAGATCGACTGGTCCGACGTGTCGCAAGGTTTCCCGGCGTTCATGATTGTCGCCGGCGTGCCCTTCACTTACTCCATCTCTGCCGGCATTGGCCTGGGCTTTATCGCCTACGTGATCGTCGCGCTCTTTAAGGGCGAGGCCTCCAAGATCAAGCCGCTCATGTGGATCGCAGCCCTTGCCTTCCTCGTCTACTTCTTCGTGGCGTAACAGCATAGTCTGCTAAAGCAAAACAACAAGGCGCGGAGTCGCATCGAGCGGCTCCGCGCTTTTCTTTTAAAGCCAGGCAACGCACGGACGCGCGATGTATTGCTTCCCGAGTTTTGGACATTTTGCCCTCCAAACGGCACTACCGCCGGCTACATCCTGCAGATATGCTGGGCGTAATCGCATAGGCCCTATGAGGATGGGAGTAGCCATGGCCGCCTTGTTCACGACCCCCAAGCGCAATGACAAAACCTCTGGAGCCCATTTTGTCGAGCCCGACGTTCGCCGTCGCATAGGACTCGCGCACAGCAGCTGGCGCCGCGTGACGCGCCGCATCGTCGTGGGTGCCGTGTGCGCGCTCACGGTGAGCTCGCTGCTCATGCCGAGCGTCTCGCTCGCGGCGGAGTGGGTGGACGTCGATGGCGTCCGCCACGAAGCGGCCGCGGGGCCCGCGGGAGACGCCGCCGGCACCTGGTCATGGGACGGCGCCGATGATATGAAGCTCAACGGCTACAACGGCGGTGCGATCGAGGCAGCGGGCAAGCTCAACGTGAGCTACGAGGGCAACAACACCGTCACTAACGACGACGGCCGCGGCATCAAGGTTAAGGATGGCGCGAACGAGAACGCCGAGCTTAATATTCAGGGCGACGCGTCCAGCACGCTCAACGTGGCATCTTCTCGTGACGCCATCACTTCCGTCGGCAACATCAACATCGACGGCGCTGGCACTGTCAACGCCACGAGCACCGAGCACGATGCCATCGATGCCGGGGGCGATGTCACCATCAAGGGCTCGGGAAACGTTAACGCCACGGGCGATTCGGATGGCATCAGGGCCGACGGCAACATCACGATCGACAACAGCGGAACCGTCACCGCCAAGGCCACCGAGGATCAGGGTATCGATGCTAACGAGAACCTCATCATAAAGGGCGGCGGCAAGGTAGAGGCAAGCTCTATCAAAGACAATGCGATTTGGGCCGACGGCAACATCGAGATCTCGGATGGCAGCCAGGTCAAGGCAAGTTCCGAGGAAGACGCCGCCATCGACGGTAAAAACAGCCTCACGGTCACGAACGCTTCCCTCAACGCAAGTGGCGTTGGGTATGGCATCTATGTCTACAAGGGCATCACGCTCGATGGCGCGACCGTGACGGCCCGCGCAAGCTCAGATGGCGGGGAAGTCAGCGCACTCTTCACCGATGAGGACGACATCGTCATCAAGAACGGCTCGACTGTGGATGCGCTCGCAGAAGGCAGGTTCTCGGTTGCAATCTCCACCAGTAATTTCTACTCCGGCGAAGCGGGTGGCCATATCTACATCAGCGACTCCGTTGTCAAGGCCATAGCCCGCTATGCCGAGACCGGCGGCGACGGCCCCGACCACTACAGTGCAGGCCAGGATGGCGAAACTAACCCTCAGCCCCGAGGCATGAACATCGGCATCTTTGCTCAGACCAAGGAGGGCATCACGCCCGCAACCATTTCGATTCTCCGCAGCAAGGTCACGGCCGAGGGAGACACGGCGGCAATCTTCGCCCTTGCCATGAGCGCGGATGGTAAGGCGATTGGCACCATCGAAATCGAAGGAGCCACCATCCAGACGCCTGAAGGCGGCAAGGTCATTGACTATCGCAACAAGGAAGAACTCAGCGACGGCATCGTCTACGAGGCGGGTCAAACCATCGGCACGGGCGACGCTGTGATCGACTCCCCCTATAACGAAGCTGTCGCCAAGAGCACGGTCATCGCGCCTCCCGAAGAGACCAAACCCGGGGAAAAGCCCGGCGAGACCAAGCCGGGTTCCAAGTCTAAGAGCGCGAAGACAACCAAGACCGTTGCAGTTGCAGCCACGGGAGCCAAGATCGCCGGCAAACTCGCAGCGACCGGCGACGCCTCGAGCGCAGCCATCGTGGCAGCCGCCCTTGCGGGAACAGCCGCCATCGCCGCGGGCGCCGTGGTGAGCCGCAAGCGCTCATAGACGCCCTTCATACACGAACCGACACTTTTAAAGCCGCCTAGTCCGCGCACCGTTTAGCAACGCCACCGCCGAGCCCCCCTCCGGCGGTGGCGTTTCCTGTTTGCACTCGTATGGTGCACACGCGAGCGGAGTCGCAACAGGCGGCTCCGCGCTTTGTGATTAATGCCCGACAACGCGTAGGTGCGCAGCTTATTCCTCTTCCGGATTTTGGACATTTTGCCCTCCAAACGGCACTACCGCCGGCAACATCCAGCAGATACGCTGAACCTAGCCGTATAGGCCCTTTGAGAACGGGAGCAACCATGGCAGCCTTGTTCACGACCCCCAAACGCAATGACACTACCGCCGGAACCCATGTTGCCGAACCCGACGTTCGCCGTCGCATAGGACTCGCGCACGGCAGCTGGCGCCGCGTGACGCGCCGCATCGTCGTAGGCGCCGTGTGCGCGCTCACGGCGAGCTCGCTGCTCATGCCGAGCGTCTCGCTCGCGGCGGAATGGGTCAAGGTCGGCGAAACCAAATACAACGCCGGCACTGCGGCGGGCGACGAGACCGGCACCTGGTCGTGGGACGGCGCCGACGACTTGAAGCTCAACAACTATAACGGCGGCGAGATCCAGGCCGCAGGCAAGCTCAACGTGAATTACTCGGGAAACAACATCGTCACTGCCGACTGGATCGAAGGCATCAAGGCTTCTCATGGCAAGAATGAGAACGCCGAGCTCAATATCCAAGGCAACGCGGGCAGCACGCTCAGCGTGACATCTACTGAGGACGCTATCCTCTCCACGGGTAATATCAACATCGACGGAGCCGGATCCGTCAACGCCACGAGCGCTGGATTTGATGCCATCGACGCCGAGGGCGATCTCGCTATCAAAGGTTCGGGCAACGTCAACGCCACGGGCGTATCGGATGGCATCAGGGCAAACGGCAATATCACGATTGACGACAGCGGGGCCGTCACCGCCAGGGCTACCAAGGACAAGGGTATCGGAACCGACAAGAACCTCACCATCAAGGGTGGCGGCACAGTCGAGGCAAGCTCAGCCGATGGTGAGGCCATTTGGAGCGGCGGCAACATCAATATCTCGGACGGCAGCCAGGTCAAGGCGAGCTCCGAGAAAGACGCCGCCGTCGAGGCCAAGGGCAGCCTCGCAGCCACAAACGCCTCCCTCAACGCAAACGGTGTTGAATATGGCGTCTATGCCCACAAGGGCATCACACTCGATCATGCAAACGTGACAGTCCGCGCAAGTAAAGGCAGATACGGTGGCGCCATTGCCCTCTTCACCTACCAAGACGATATCGTCGTCAAGAACGGCTCCACCGTGGACGCGTTTGCGGAAAGCGAGGTTTCGGCTGCATTCTCCACCAGAAACGATCGACCCAACGAGGAGGGTGGCCACATCTACATCAGCGACTCCGTTGTCAAGGCCATAGCCCGCTATGTCGAGAACGGCGACGGCCCCATCCCCTACAGCGAAAACCAAGATGGTGAGACGAGCCCCGAGCCCCAAGGCGAGAACATCGGCATCATCGCCCAGACCAGCGAGGGCGTCACACCCGCAGTCATCTCGATCATCCGCAGCAAGGTAACGGCCGAAGGAGATACAGCGGCAATCTTTGCCCGTGCCATGAGCGCTGACGGCAAGACAATCGGCACCATCAAGATTGAGAACGCCGCCATCCAGACGCCCGAAGGCGGCAAGGTCATTGACTATCGCAAGCTCCGTGACGGCATCTACGAGGCAGGCCAAGCCATCGGCACGGGCGACGCTGTGATCGACTCCCCCTATAACGAAGCTGTCGCCAAGAGCATGGTCATCGCACCTCCCGAGGTAGCCAAGCCGGAAGACCCCAAGCCCGACGAGACCAAGCCCGCAGAAAGCAAGCCCGCGGAGTCCAAGCAGAACCCCAAGCCTGAGGGCTCAAAGCCGACCAAGGCCGTTGCGGCTTCAATCACGAAAGCCAAGACTACCGGCGTGCTCGCGGCAACCGGCGACACCTCGGGTGCGGCCATCGTGGCAACCGTCCTTGCGGGAACAGCCGCTATCGCCGCAGGCACCATGGCGAGCCGCAAGCGCTCTTAGACGCCTCTGCGCACATGGCAGCTCCCGCGAAGGCCCCGAGTCCCAGCACCGTTTAACAACGCCACCGCCGAGCTCCCCTCCGGCGGTGGCGTTTTCCATATGCGTCCGCAGGGTATGCACGAGATTGTCTTTGGTCTAGCCCAACCTGCATGAGCCGGCGTGCGACAATGGGGGCCGTCGATATCACAACGCCGAGAGAAGCCCGTCATGGAAGCGCATCAAAAGCAGATAACCGTTCATGCACAGCATGCCGAAAGCGCACCAGTCATCTATCTTCCCGTGGTCATGGGCGACGGCACGGAGGTTTATGAACGCTGCCGAGAGCTCAACTGCCCGCCCTTCACGCTTGTCGGCATTGGCAGCCTCAACTGGAATCGCGAGCTGAGCCCCTGGGGATGCGACGGAACCGTGCGCGATGCCGAGCCCTTTGGCGGTCAGGCATCCGGATTTCTCGATGAGCTGTTGAACTGGATAATCCCAGAGGCCGAGTCGTCGCTTCCTCAGCCGCCCACCTGGCGCGGCATTGCCGGCTACTCGCTCGCGGGCCTCTTCGCGCTCTGGTCCCTCTGGCAAACCGACGCCTTTAGCCGCGCCGCAAGCGCATCGGGGTCGTTGTGGTTTCCCGACTTTGTCGATCGCGCCAGCACGGCCCCTTTTGCCGGCAACCCACAGGCCGTCTATCTGTCACTCGGCAAAAAGGAAACCAAGACGCCCAACCGCATGATGCGGCACGTGCTCGACGATACGCGCGCGATGGAAGAGCTGTTTATCGAGCGTGACATTCCAACAATGCTGGAGCTCAACCCCGGCAACCACTTTGCCCAAACCGACCTGCGCATGGCGCGCGGCATCCACTGGGTTCTTGCGCACTAAAAAGCCGGCCATGCGCATCGGACGCATGGCCGGCTTTTTTAACTGATTTGGACACAGCCGCTATTCGGTGGACTCCTCGAGCTCGGAGACATCAAACTCAAAGTCGTTACCCGGCAGAATCGCGTTGAGCACGATACCCACCAGCGAGCCCACGGCAAGGCCGGAAAGCGAAATCGTCACGCCGCCCAGCTCCAGCACGATGGCACCGGCGGTGCTATAGGCAATGCCGAGCGAAAGCACGAGCACCAGAGCTGCCACCAGCACGTTGCGGTTGTTCTGGAAATCGACCTGGTTTTCGATAAGGTTGCGTACGCCCACGGCACTGATCATGCCATAGAGCACGAGCGACACGCCGCCGATTACACACGCCGGCATGGCCGCAATGACGGCCGCGAACTTGGGGCAGAACGAAAGCACGATGGCGCAGCACGCGGCAATGCGAATCACGCGCGGGTCGAACACACGCGTCAGAGCAAGCACGCCGGTGTTCTCGCCATAGGTAGTGTTGGCCGGAGCACCAAAGAGCGAAGCCAGAATCGTGGCAAGGCCATCGCCGAGCAGCGTGCGATGCAGGCCGGGATCGGCGATGTAGTTACGCTCGCAAGTGGAGCCAATAGCGGAGATATCACCGATATGCTCGATCATGGTTGCGAAGGCCAGCGGCATGATAGTGATGATGGCCGTCGTGGCGAGGCCGCTATCAAACTGCGGCCCAAAGAGTGCAAACACTGTGTTGTCCCACACGACGGGCAAGCCAACCCAGGGAGCGGCGGCAACGCCCGAAAAATCGACCTCGCCCAGCGCGGCCGCAACGGCATAGCTCACCACAACGCCCAGCAGAATCGGCACGATCTTGACCATGCCGCGGCCCCAAATGTTGCAGATGATGATCACGGCAACGGCAATAGCAGCAACAAACCAGCTGGTCTGGCAGTTAGCAATGGCAGAGCTTGCCAGGATCAAGCCGATGGAAATGACGATGGGGCCAGTCACCACCGGCGGGAAGAAACGCATGACACGCTTGGCGCCAAAGGCGCGGAACAGGGCCGCAAGCACCGGATAGAGCAGGCCGGCACAAGCTACGCCCAGGCAAGCGTAGGGCAAAAGCTCAGCCTCGCCGTTGGGCGCAATGGCGGCATAACCCGCGATAAAGGCAAACGAGGAGCCCAGGAACGCGGGCACCTTACCGCGCGATAGAAAATGAAACAGCAGCGTGCCGATGCCGGCGAACAGAAGCGTCGCCGAAACGGAAAGGCCGGTGAGCACGGGCACGAGCACCGTGGCTCCGAACATCGCAAACATGTGTTGCAAACCCAACACAAACATGCGCGGGCGGCCGAGCGACGATGCATCGTAGATGGCATCGGTGACGGCGGGCGTCGAAGACTGGGACATGGAAGTCCTTTCGAATGGAAGGGCGATCAGGCATATCGGATAACCTGCCCGAACGATACGATCCGAACCATTGTACGCGATATGCAATACCTCGCACGCGCCGCCACCTGCAAACGCTAGCGCTATTTCCAAACGCGCTCGGCAATACGCCTGACCAGCGCAATCTTTGCCCACTGCTCGTCCTCGGTCAGCTTATTGCCAATCTCGCAGCTGGCAAAGCCACACTGCGGAGACAGATACAGGTTCTCGAGCGGCACGTACTTTGCCGCCTCGCGGATGCGCTCGACGATAACATCCTCGTTCTCGAGCTCTGCCGCCTTGGTGGTCACCAAGCCCAGCACGACCTTCTTGCCGGGAGCAACGTACTTGAGCGGCTCAAAACCACCGGCGCGGGGCGTGTCGAACTCCAGATAGAACGCGTCAACGTCCTCATGCGCAAACAGGTACGGCGCGATGGGGTCGTAGCCGCCCTCAAAAGCGTAGGTGGAGTGGTAGTTGCCGCGGCATACATGCGTGTTGATAACCAGATCGTCGGGCTTGCCCTCGATGGCGGCATTGTTGAGCGCCACGCCCAGCTCGCTTACCTTTTGCAGGTCGACCGGGCTCATGCCGGTTTTGGCAACAAAATCGGTATCGCAGTAGATGCCCCAGGTGCAGTCATCAAACTGGATGTTGCGGCAGCCCGCGGCATACAGGTCAGCAATCACGGTGCGGTATGCTGCGGCAATGGCACCGACGAGCTCTTCGTCGGTCTTGTAGACGGCGTGCAGACTCTCCTGCTGGCCATCGCAGCGGTCGAGTGTGACTTCGGAGAACGTCTGGATCGGCGCCGGAATGGTCTGGCGCGCGACCTGGCCCTCTCCCTCGAGCGACTTGATAAATTTGAAGTGCTCGACGAACGGATGATTCTCGCCGCTAATGGGACCGGTTACCACGGCGGTGTCGGCGGTAGTCTCCTCATCGTGGAACATGTAGCCCGTGCGCGAGGCGCGGCGCTCAATGCCGTTGAGGCCCCACATAAAATCGAGGTGCCAGTAGCTGCGGCGGAACTCGCCATCGGTAATCACCTGCAGGCCGGCAGCCTTCTGCTTGGCCACTAAGTCGCGGATGGCCTCGTCCTCGACGGCCTTAAGGCCGGAAGCGTCGAGTTTACCCGCGACATAGGCGGCACGGGCGTCCTTTACAGCCTGCGGACGAAGAAAACTGCCGACGATATCGGCACGAAACGGCGCGTTCGGTTGAATCGAAGTGCTCATAGATATCTCCCTTTGCATTGGTTGCTTTACTGGGACAGAGTATGAGCGCTCATATGGACATCGTAAAATATATGTTTATAACAGTTTGATATAGATGCTTCCTATATCAGTTTGGACTGCCATAAAGAGATTTGACCCGTGCAGAACGCAGCAGTCTAGATGTGCTGACGAATCGCTTCGATATAGGCCTGCCCGTAGCGCGTAAGTGTCGTGTTCTTGCGCGTGATGATGCCGATCTCCATGTACTCGTCTACATCGAGCGGAATGGAGATAATGCCGGGGCCGTTAAGTTCATGGCTGATCACGCCCGAACAAACCGTGTAGCCGTTAAGGCCCATGGCCAGATTGAACAACGTCGCACGGTCGCGCACGCGGATATTCTTGCGGCGCTCAAAGGTCGAGGTCAGCTCCTCGGAATAGTAAAACGAGTTGTAGCTGCCCTGCTCATAGGACAGGAACGGGTAGTCCTCGAGATCTTCGAGCGTCACGCTGGCGTGGTCCGCCAGTGGATGGTCGGCGCATACAAAGACATGTGGCGTGGCGCAGAAGAGCCCCTCGAATACGAGTTCGTTGGCGGCGAGCATGCGCTCGATGACCTCGCGGTTATGCTCGGATAAGTACAGGATGCCCAGTTCACTTTTCATATGCGCGACGTCCTCGATAATCTCGTGAGTCTGTTCCTCGCGCAGAGTAAAGTCGTAACGCGCGGCATCGAACTCGCGGATCACGTCAACAAACGCGTTAACGGCAAAGGAATAATGCTGACAGCTCACACTAAAATGCGGCACCTGCTCGGATGCGCTCTTGTACTTACCCTCGAGCAAATCGGCCTGGTCGAGCACTTGGCGCGCGTAGCCCAAGAAGGTCTCGCCCTCCTCGGACACAATGACGCCCTTGTTGGTGCGCTCAAAGATGTGTACACCCATCTCGTTTTCGAGATCGCGAATTGACGCGGTAATCGAAGGCTGCGACACAAAGAGCCGGCGCGAGGCCTCGGTGATGCTGCCGCATTCGGCAACTTTGACGACATATCTGAGCTGCTGGAGCTTCATGGCTTTCTCCCTAGACGTTCGTGACGTCGAAACCCGTCGCGTCCATCTGACGCATAAACGACGGCATCTCCCCCGTCGCGGCGCAGGCGGCAATCTGATGCAGAGCCCCGGCAACCGCATCATCTGCCGCAGCGCCGATATGCCAGCGCGCGGCAGCCGTGACGGCCTCGTTGGCATTGGCGACTGCAACGGAATTGGGAACGGCATCGATCATGGGCAAATCGTTATCGGAATCGCCGAATACGGCCACCTCGTCGGGCGTCAGGCCCAAAGCGCGCGCCAGCTCCAGCGCAGCACAGCCCTTGTCCCAGCCGGTCGGAAGAACGTCGAACAGGCGCACGCGGTTGTTGGGAAACACGAGCGAGAGCTCCGGCACCTCGGCGGCAACACGCTCGCGCAGCTCGGCGAGCTCCTCGCGCGAACGGGCACTCCAGATATTCGCCTTGTATACCGGGGCATCGTCAACGACAGGGCGACAGGGAGCCTCTTCGCCCTTGAGCCACGCGTTGCCGCCTGACTCCATGGCGCGACGCACACGCTCGGGATCGCTTGTCACGCAATAGGCGTCGTTGTCCCAAAAGTCATCACCCAGACGGTAGACCTTCAAATAGGTATCGTCGGTCTCTTGCTCCAGGTAGTCGGCCAGGCGCATAAGGGCATCGTTATCAGTTGCGCGCGAGGCAACCGCCTCGCCATCGACAAACATCACCTGGCCGTTGCAAAACGCACCGGTCGAGAAGCACTCGGAGCGATTGCGGAACATCCAGCTCATCGCGGACGGCTGGCGACCCGAAACCGGGCCAAAATGCAGGCCCGCCGCCTGCATGGCATGAATGCCCTCGATGGCGCAGTCGCTGGCGCCATCGTGTCCAGCAGGAATCAGCGTATCGTCCATATCGGTCAGCACAAGTTTGATCATAAGGTCCCCTCGGTCATTCTTTATCCCGTCTATTGTAACGACCTGCCAATAAGGGACAGGTTTATCTTGGCAGGTTTTATCTGGGAAAATGCAGCGCCCCTGTTGCCACCTGCCAAAATAAACCTGTCCCATATTGGCAGGTGCGCTAGTATAGGGAACAACAGATTCGATGCGGGAGTGCCGGCGGTGCAAACCACAAGGCTGAGAGGGCATAGGGCCCAATCCTTTGAACCTGTCAGTTAATGCTGGCGTAGGGAGCATGCCGCCTTTACAGGGGCGCTGTCTATGCACAGCGCCCCTTTTCTATGCCAAGGAGGCATGTGCAGTGATTGATTCGGAACAGCTTAAGCAACATATGGTCAAGGCCGTAGAGGAGATTCGAGCCACCAATCCGATGGCCGGCTCCATCACCAACACGGTGACGATCGACTTTGTCGCCAACGCGCAGCTCGCCGTGGGCGGTTCGGCCGCCATGGTCTATCTGCCCGACGAGGGCGAGGCGCTCGTTGCCGGCGGCGGCGCCATCTATCTCAACATGGGCACGCTCTTCCCCATCTACGAGCAGACGATTCCCCGCGCGGCCAAGGCGGCACACGACGCCGGCAAGCCCTGGGTGCTCGATCCGGTGGGTCTGGGCATCGGTAGCCTGCGCACCCAGCTGGTAAACGAGCTCAAGCAGTACAAGCCCGCCATCGTACGCGGCAACGCCTCCGAGATCATCGCACTCTCCGGCCTGTGGGGTCTTGAGGGCGAGTCGGCCGATCTGAGCCGCGTACGTGGCGTCGATACCACCGACACGGTCGACGCCGCTCGCGGCGCCGCCGTGGCGCTCGCCCGCTACACCGGTGGCGCCGTGGTAGTCTCGGGCGAGGTCGACCTGATCACCGACGGCACGACCGTGGCCAAGTCCCACGGCGGCAGCCCGCTCATGTCCAAGATCACCGGCTGCGGCTGCTCGCAGGGCGGCGTGCTGGCCGTGTACGCCTGCGCCGCCGACCCGTTTACGGCAGCCATCTGCGGCACCGCCGTCTACAACGTTGCCGGCACGCGTGCCGCCGCGCTCGCCGACGCCCCGGCAAGCTTTAAGGTCGCCTTTATCGACGAGCTCTACCGCGCAACCGCCCGGGACATTGCCGACAACCAACTCGAGCTCGAGGAGGCATAAGCCATGTCCGAGCCCGCAACCAATGCCGGCATGAACACCCTGGTCGCCGTGGCCATCGCCCCGTGCGGCACCGGTGACGAGCTATCCGCCGAGGTCGCCGAGGTCGTGCGCGTCATTCGCGAGAGCGGCCTTCCTAATCGCACCACCTCGATGTTCACCGAGATCGAGGGCGACTGGGACGAGGTCATGCAGGTCGTGCGCGACGCAACCTTTGTGTTGGCGAGCAAAGGTATCCGTACCGAAGTCGTGCTCAAAGCCGATATTCGCCCCGGTTTTACCGATACCATGACCGGCAAACTCGAGCGCATGGAAGCTCAGATCAAAAAGCAGGAGGAAGCACGATGAGCATCCGCGACAACCTTGATATCTCTGCCTATCTGGTACTCGGCCCCGAAAACACCCTCGGACGCCCCGTGGGCGATGTGGTGGCCCAGGCACTCGACGCCGGCTTTACCTGCATCCAAGTGCGCTCCAAGGTGGCAAGCGCCCGCGAGATCATCGCACTGACGGGCGATGCCGCGCAGGCCATCGCCCAGGCCGGCAAAACCGGGCAGGTCGCGCTGCTGATCGACGACCGCCTTGACTGCGTACTTGCCGCACGCGAGCAGGGCATCGCCGTCGACGGCGTGCACGTGGGCCAGAGCGATATCCCCGTCGAGGTCTGCCGCAAGCTGCTGGGTCCCGATGCCATCGTGGGCCTTTCCGCCCGCTGCGAGGAGATGCTCGAGTACGTCAAGACCGCCGATATGAGCCTGGTCGATTACCTGGGCGTGGGCCCGCTTCACGAGACCGAGACCAAGCGCGACTGCGGACGCGCGGCAGATGGCTCCATCATCACCAAGAGCTTTGAGGACCTGGCTGCCCTCCATGCAGCAAGCCCCGTGCCCATCGTGGTGGGCGGCGGCGTCAAAACGGCCGATCTGCCGCAGCTCAAGACTACCGGCGTCGACGGCTTCTTTGTGGTGAGCGCCGTCTGCAGTGCCGACGACCCCTACGCCGCAGCCAAGGAGCTCGTCGACACCTGGCAGCAGGCATAAGCCTAGACCGAGCAGTTGCTCCGCAGTCCCATATCTTCAATAGCGGAAAGCGCATCCCAGTTTGGACGTCCATTCTGGGATGCGCTTTCCGCATGAAGCTCCGTTGGGAAACCGCATCCCGTTCTAGGCGCAGATTCTGGGACGCCGTTTCCAAAACCCGCCGTCCGGGAAACTGCATCCCGTTTTGAGCGCAAATTCTGGGATGCGCTTTCCGCCGACGACCGCGACCGCGGCCCCTACCCTGCCAGATACGCTTCCAGCGCGGGCAACGTCGCCTCCGCATCGCGGCGGCCGATCTGGTAGATGCGCTCGAGTTCCTCGGGCTCGCGGCACAGCGACGGCACCTTCACCGATTCGCTCGGCCGCACCACAAAGATCTCGCCAGCGGCTTCGCGACGCGCCAGGTCATCGAGCGTGGCATTGTAGACCTCGTGCCGATGCTCAAGCGCCGCAACAAACTCCGGATAGTGACGATACACGCGACGCAGCATAGGCATCACGCTATTGGGCTGCTTTACAAAGCCTGCCGGCTGCGTCAGCACCACCACGTTGCGATCATAGCCCTGCGCAAACAGCCAAGCGCTGGGAATGGAATCGGCAACACCGCCATCCAAGTACTTACGACCCTCGATGGCAACAGGACGCGTCGCCACGGGAATCGCCGACGACGCCCGAATCCACTCGATATCGCGCTCGTCGCCATACGGCAGATCGTGATAGACGGCCTTGCCCGTCTCGATATCGGTACACACGCACGTAAATCGCATGGGGCAGGCGCGATACGCCTCCAAGTCGATGGGATCGCGCTCGATAGGCACCTCGTGATAGGCAAAATCGGCATTGAACATATCGCCGGTTCGCAGCCAGCTGGTCACGCTCGCATAGCGCTTGTCAGCGCAATAGGCCTTGTTGTAGCGAATGGCGCGGCCGATCTGGCGCGATTTAAAGTTGTAGCCAAACGCCGCGCCCGCCGAGACACCCACCATATGGTCGCAGGTTAAGCCGTGCTCCATCCATACGTCGAGCACGCCCGCCGTATACATACCGCGGTAGCCGCCTCCCTCGAGCGCAAGCCCCACCGTGCGCGTCGTGTCTGGCTGTGCCATGCGACCATCTCCGTTCCCGTGTTTTAAAGCGGAACAAGTATACCCGCCAACATATATCGACTCAGTCGCATTTATATCGAGCATCGCATCGTCACGCTACCGATTGGCGAATAATAGCCGCCCGCGGCAGGGGCACCCATATACAATCCTCTATTGTTGTTTATACTACTCAATAGTTATCAGCAGCGAACACGGACCGACATATTAAACCAGCGACGCAGCAAGGCGGGGGCCTGGATACACGCAAAGCGTTGAGCAGCAACGCGTGTGTACAACGAGCTCGCCCGACGCAATACACCCCGACCTCAGGAAGCCGCTTACAGCATGGATATCGCCAGCAATTACACCGAGACGCTCGAAAAGACCATCCGTGACCTTCTCGAGCGTCAGGACGATCTGATCAGGACTGCCTTTACCGACGAGCTCACCGGTCTTGGCAACCGCGGCGGCTTTACCCGTTCCCTCGAGGAAATCTGGGAGCAGGAATTGCCCGTAACCATGGCGTTTATCGACATCGATAACCTTAAGCACTGCAACGACATCTTTGGACACGACGAGGGCAACCGCTATATCTTGCAGGTGAGCCTCTATCTCAAGCTGTATATGAAGGTGGATGAGGCGGCATTTCGCCTGGGAGGCGACGAGTTTGCCATCCTGTCCACAATCGCGACCGAGGATGACCTTGCCGAACGTCTGGAGCACTGTCGAGAGGTCCTGCTCAAAAATAACGATTCCGAGATGCCTCACTCATTTAGCTACGGAGTGTCACACGCCGACCCCGCCCTGGGCGAAGCCTCCAATCGCATGACGCTCGATGCCGACCATCGCATGTACGACTACAAGCTGCGCCATGCCGTGCACCTTGATCGACGCAATATCACGCAAGTCCACGCCGACGATTTCGAAGTTAGCGATCGCATTTTCGACGCCCTTTCGATGCTCAACGAAGGCCGCTATTTCTTTATCGAGAACCTGGACAAACATCGCACCCTTTGGTCACAAGGCGCTATGCGCGATCTTGGCCTTCCTTCGGAGCATATAGACAACTGCCACGATTACTGGAAAACGCGCGTCCATCCCGATGACCTCGAGGCCTATAGCGACGATATCGACCAGATCTATAACGGCTCCAAGCACCGTCGCGTCATGCAATACCGCGTGCGCAACGCCACCGGCGACTACGTTCTCTGCCGTGCTCGCGGGTTTCGTATCGACGGCGACGGAAATGTCCCCTCGCTCTATGTTGGCGAGCTCGTCAACCACTCGCTTGCCGAGACCGTCGACGCCGCCACGGGCCTTGGAACGCAGCGCATGTTGCTCAACGCTATCGATGCCTGCCGTCGCGACTGTTGCGAGACGGGGCTTATAGCGGTGCGCGTTCGCGGCACGACAAAGCTCAACGAGCTTTACGGAGCCGAGGCTGTCGACAACATGCTCGCCGAATACGCAGGCCGCATGTTGTCGATCACCCGTGGCAGGAGTCGCGTCTACCGCTCACGAAGCGTCCAGTTTGTCGTGCTCAGTAACGATTTGGACCATGAGGCATTCGAGCAACTGGTCCATCATATAAAAGAGGCCGTTTTCGCTCCCGTTCGAATCGCGGGCGATACCATTACTCCCGTCTGTCTTGTCGTCCCGGCCTTCTACGAGCGCCTAGCCAACCAAGCGACCGCCGTTTTAGGCGAACTCGACCGTCGCCTTCGCACGGCCGGCGGACTTGTTCCCAACGACAGCCTCCCCATACCCGAGATAGAGCGCAAAAGCGCCATCGCCGAACGCATCGATACGCTCACAGGCCTCTGTCGACCCAGCGAGTTTATGCGACGCGCCAACGCATTTCTCCAGACAAGGCGTGACGGCGCCTGGTGCATCGCCACCGTCGACATGGGACACATGCGACTGTTCAACGAATGGCACGGACAGGCCGAGGGCGACCGCATGCTCGCCGACGTGGGCACGGTCCTCAAGGACATCGAGAATGCCGACATGGGCGTCGCAGGGTACTGGGGCCAAGACGACTTTTGCATACTCATCCCCTTTGAACACGACACCGTCCATCAGATTTATAGCCGCGTTCGCCAGGCCGTGGCCAAGTATGATGACGGCGTGGGCTTCTGGCCGTCCATGGGCGTCTACCCCATCGACTCCAACGAGGAAATCACCATCGATGCGCAGGCCAAGGCTATGTTTACCAATCGGCGCGCAAAAAACGACTTTAAGGAGCGCATTGCCGTTTTCCGCCCCGAGGAGTACGAACGCGAAATCGCGTTCCACCGCACGCTGACCGAATTCCAATATGCGCTCTCAAACGGCCGCATTACCTACTACCTGCAGCCCCAGGTCGACATGGAAACCGGCGAGATCATTGGCGCCGAGGCGCTCACGCGCTGGATCGACAAGGATGGTTCCCTCATTTCACCCGTCACCTTTATCCCCGCTCTCGAGGAAAGCGGTTTTGTGGTGACACTCGACAAATACGTTTGGCAGGGCGTTGCCCTGTGGCTGCGCAAGCGCATCGATCGAGGGCTGCGCGTGGTTCCGATCTCGCTCAACGTGTCGCGCGTGGATATTCTTACCTGCGACGTTGCCGAACACATGGGGGCACTCGCCGCCCAATACAACCTGCCGCCCGAGCTCATGCGCATCGAGATCACCGAGACGGCTTATACGGGAGAGTCCGAAGCTGTGGATAAGCTGACGGCCGACCTGCACAACCGCGGCTTCTCGACCTACATGGACGATTTTGGCACCGGCCAGTCCACGCTCGCGATGCTCAAGAACGTCAACGTCGATGTCATTAAGCTCGACCGCACGTTTGTGCCCGTCGACGGCGATCAAGACCGCAGTGCGCAAATCATTTCATCAATGCTCGAGATGGCGCAGTCGCTCCATCTGCCCGTGGTGATCGAAGGCATCGAGACAGACGAGCAGGCGAACATGCTGCTCCAAATGGGCGCCCGCTACGCTCAGGGCTTCCTCTACTACCGCCCCATGCCGGCGGAGGATTTTGAAGCATTGCTCGACGGTGGCGACAACAACTGATACGCTCGCGCGCAAAACGCCACCGTCGAGGGAGCGTTTGTTCCCATGAGCTAACTAATACCCCAATCTAAACCAAATTGGGAGTAAGATACAAACCATTGTTCCATCCAAGGAGGTCATCCATCATGAACGAGTCGTATCGCCTGGGCGAGCAATCAATCATCGCTCATCTTCAGCGACTTGCGAACGGGGCCTCAACCACCGAGCTCGATGTTGCCGCGCTGCCCCCGGAGCTGCGTGCCATCGGCGAGCAACTGCAGAAAACGCTCGCCATCCTGCAACAAGAACGCGAGCTGCTTGAGCACGGCGCCTATATCGACTCGCTCACCAGTCTTGGCAACCGTGGCGGACTCGACCGCCATGTCGATCAGCTCTGGCGCAAAGGCACCCCCTTCACCTGCGCCTATATCGATATCGACCGCCTTAAGCATTGCAACGATAAGTTTGGCCACGCCGAGGGCAATCGCTACATTCTGAGCATCTGCCGCGCACTCACCGAGACAATGGAGCACGATGAGTTGCTGTTCCGTATCGGTGGAGACGAATTTGTACTTATATCCCCCACGACAGACGAAGCCGAGCTCGAGCAGCGCCTGGAGCGGACGCGTGCCAATCTTATCGAGGCAACATCGGACGGCAAGGCGCCCATGATCGCCAGCTTTAGCTTTGGCTGCTCGCGCGTCGACCCGCTTGCAGGCGATACGCGTCGCCAGATGACAAAGGACGCCGACCGCAAAATGTATCGCTACAAGCTCATGTACCGTGTGCAACAACCGGAAGAAGGCGATGCGCCGCAACGCCCGGTCACCGAACAACCCCCCCCCTGCAACGACCGAGTGTTCCAAGCGATCTCCATGAGCTCCGAGACACGCTATCCGTTCATCATTAACCTCGACACCGGCGAATCGCAATGGTCGGTTAATGCCGTGCGCGATTTTGACCTACCCTCCCAGCATCCCTACAACTCGCTCGATATATGGCTTGCCCGTGTTCACCCCGAGGACCGCGACAACGTACGTGCCGAGCTCGATATGGTGGTAAACGGCACGTGGCACTTCCACTGCATGCAGTATCGCGTCATGAATACCGCCGGAAAATACGCGCTTTGCGACTGCACAGGTTACCGCCTGGACGGCACCGATACCGAGCCCAACATGTATGTGGGCATTGTCACCAACCGAAGCTTGGCAGATACGACCGATTCCGTGACCGGTCTGGGCGATATCCACGCCCTGGTCAACGCCATTGGCGAGATGCGTCGCGTGGCACGAAACGCGGGCTTGATCGCCATTAAAATCGACGAAATCGCACAGGTCAATGCCCGCTTTGGCTTTGATGCAGGCGACCGCGTTTTGGCAGAAAGCGCCGCCTGCCTCATGGATTGCTCGCGCGGCAAGGGTCGTCTGTTCCGCTCGACCGGACCGATGTTCGTGGCGCTCTTTGACGACTTTGATCCCGAAGAGACCGACGCGGTTGCAGACGAAATCGAACGGTTCTTGGGATCGCCCGTGCTCCTCGGCTCATTTGAATATCAGCCGCCCCTTCGCGTGGCGACGCTTCATCTGGACGCCGTCGACCGACAGCCCGTTTCCATTTTGAACGAACTTAATGCGCTGATTAAAGAGGCGCCACAGGTACCGGGCACCAAGCTGGACTAGCGTTATGGGGCGCATGATGGTTAATTTCCGATCTCGGGCGAACACATTGGGCAAATAGGCCGTACCCGCAGTTAGCCGAACGCCCCCCCCGCAGTCCCTAGCGGGCCCGGGGGCACCGTTTCGATACTCTTGGTTTACTTTGCCTGATGCAAATAAGTGCTCAACAAGATAGAACCTATCCCCCGCCACGGATATGCCCTCGAGTAAATCTGTTAAGCCAAGCCTATCAAATTCTATTGACAATTGGCTGCATTGGTCCATTTTGTCGTCCAGCCACTTCCGCTGGCTATCGCCTCATAAACACAAACCTAACGAGCCGCACGAACGACAAAGAGGCCAAGCTGAACAGAAGTAGAACCAAAACTTCAAAAACGCTGGTATTCCAATCGCGTACCCAGCCCTCTACCGCCCACAAGAAAAACAGCAGCCCCATCCATAACGTCACAGAAGAAATCAGCTTTGCGTAGGGGCGTATATCAATCTCGCTCTCCCTTTTTGTGACATCATATCCAGCAATTGAGCAGAGCCATCTTCCTCTTCGGTATTGGATTGAAAGGACAATCAAGGCAATCGAAGTCATCAAGCAAACAGCATCCTCTGTTTCCATAGAGTTTCCTTTGCTTTCCATCCTAGTTACGCATTCACAATCGAATCAAACCAAGTATGAATTACTCGATAGCAACCGCCTTAGTATAAACCATAGCCGCCGCAGCAGCCCGCCTTCTAAGACCTCAGAGTTCGCCATCGAAGGCGACCTGCCCAGACTCCTCACAATCGGCTTGCATGAGGCCCCGAGCTCCAACATACTCTGGACCGTGTCCCTCTCGTACCTGGTGAGCGAGCCCGCCGTTGGCCCTCGGGGCCGGCTTCCCGGCCCCGAGAAACACTCGGATGAAGCTACCGATCGAGACGGGGCGCATGATGGGCGGTCGCTGGAATCGCGCCCCACGCCATCTGCCCGCTCGTGCGATAATCCTCCGCAGAAGTCACCGACAGCAGAGGGAGTTTGTGATGAAGGTTCTTTTGGTCAATGGCAGCCCCAAGGCAAACGGCAACACCGACCGCGCACTCGCCGAGATTGCCGAGCAGCTCAACGCAGAGGGCATTGAGACGCAGGTGTTTCAGCTGGGCGCCAAGCCTATTCGCGATTGCATCGGGTGCGGCCAGTGCGGCAAGCTCGATTGCCGCTGCACCTTTGACGACGATATGGTCAACGAGCTGATTGCCGCTGCCGAGCAGGCAGACGGCTTTGTCTTTGGTTCGCCCGTCTACTACGCGCATCCCAGCGGACGCATCCTCTCTGCCCTCGACCGTGCATTCTATGCTGGCAGCAAGGCCTTTGCGCACAAGCCGGGCGCCGCTGTCGCCGTTGCCCGTCGCGGTGGCACGTCGACCACCTTCGATGTGCTCAACAAATACTTCACCATCAACCAGATGCCCGTGGTGGCATCCACCTACTGGAACAACGTCTTTGGCGCCATGCCGGGCGAGGCCGCCCAGGACGCCGAAGGCCTTGCCACCATGCGAAACATCGGCAAAAACATGGCCTGGCTCCTACGTTGCATCGAGGCGGGAAAGGCCGCCGGCATCGAAGCCCCCCAGGCCGATCGCGCTAGGACCAACTTCATCAGGTAGAACGGCGGAACATAGATATGAATATTCAAATTTTCGGGACTAAGAAGTCCTTCGATACCAAGAAGGCCCAGCGCTATTTTAAGGAGCGACGCATTAAGGTGCAGTTTATCGACCTTAAGGAAAAGGAGATGAGCAAGGGCGAGCTCACGAGCGTGATGCAGGCGGTCGGCGGCATCGACAAGCTGCTCAACCCCAAAGCCAAGGACGAGGAGACGCTCGCACTCATCCAGCACCTCACCCCCAGCCAGCGTTTCGATAAGCTGCTCGAGAACCAGCAGGTTCTGGCCGAGCCCATCGTACGCAACGGCAAGAAGGCCACCGTCGGCTATTGTCCCGATGTATGGGGAGCCTGGGAGTAGCCTGTGTTATTTGTCAGCGCGTGGGTATAAGAGCAGGCGTTTGGCATAAGATTCAACTGTAAGCCATGTCTAACAAAGGAGGGCACATGCCCAACAAACCCGTAAAGATCATCATGCTTACCGGATACCTCGGTGCCGGCAAGACTACACTGCTCAACCACATCCTCGCTAACGACGGCGGCATCCGCGCTGCCGTGATCGTCAACGATATCGGCGAGATCAACGTCGACGCCAGCCTCATCGCCGACGGCGGCCTTTCCGAGACCGACGACCTCATCCCGCTCACCAACGGCTGCATCTGCTGCACGCTTTCGGACGATCTTGCCAACCAGCTGCAGGGCATCGCCGATTCGGGCAACTTCGATTACATCATCATCGAGGCCTCGGGTATCTGCGAGCCTATCCCCATCGCCTACACCATCTCGAGCTTCTGCGACGAGGCCAAGGTGGGCGGCGAGCCCAAGCTCGCGCTCGACAACATCGTGGCCGTGGTCGACTGCGCCCGCATGTACGACGAGTTCAACGGCGGCCGCGACCTGCTGGCCGAGGATATCGACGAGGACGACATCGAGAGCCTGCTCATCCAGCAGATCGAGTTTTGCTCCACGCTGGTTCTTAATAAGACTGACACCGTCACCCCCGAGCAGATCGCAGAGCTCAAGGCCATTGTGCGCAGCCTGCAGAAGGACGCCGTGATCGTCGAAGCCCAAAACGGCGAGGTCCCCATGGAGGAGCTGCTCGACACCGGCCGCTTCGACTTTATGCGCGCCTACAACTCCGCCGCTTGGATCGAGGCCATGGAGCATCCCGAGGAGCACGACGACCCCGAGGTGCTCGAGTACGACATCGAGACCTTTGTGTACTCGCGCCGCAAGCCGTTTGACCTGCAGAAGTTCACCGATTTTGTTGAGCAGGAGTGGCCCGACGAGGTCATTCGCGTCAAGGGCCCGCTGTGGCAGACCGGCAATCCGGACATATGCTACATGTTTGAGCAGGCCGGCCACCAGATGCGCCTAATGGAGAACGGTCTGTTTGTCGATTCTGCGCCCGAGGGCGAGAAGCAGAAGATTATCGACGAGAACCCCGAGATCATGCAGATTTGGGACGACGAGACGGGCGACCGCATGACGAGCCTGTGCATCATCGGGCGTCACATGGACAAGGACGCGCTCATCGCCGCCCTCGATGCCTGCCTGACCGACTGGCACCGCGCCTAGGTTATCAAAGCGGGCGTTTTCCGCCCACGTAACCGCCTAACCACCACGAAGGTGCCTGTCCCCTTCGTGGTGGTTTTTCATTCTGAGCCAAGGAGATTCATGTTCAATATCGTGCTGTATGCACCCGAGATTCCGGCCAATACGGGCAATATCGGCCGCACCTGCGTGGTTACTGGCGCCCGCCTGCATCTGGTAGAGCCGCTGGGCTTTTCGCTCGACGACAAGACGGTGCGTCGCGCCGGCCTGGGCTACTGGCAAAACTTGGACGTGACGATCTATGCCGGCTGGGAGGATTTCCTTACGCGCAACGACCTCTCCCCTGCCGACGAGCGCCTGCATCTGCTGACCAAAAAGGCGCGCCGCACCTATGCGCAAAGCACCTACCGCGACGGTGACTATCTGGTCTTTGGCAGCGAGAGCTCGGGGATTCCCGAAGACCTGCTTGCTGCGGCGCCCGCGCGCTGCGAGCGCATCCCGATGCTGCGCGATTGCGACTCACTCGATAACGCCGAGGCTTGGGAAGCCCACGAGGAGGCGCTCGGACATACCGAGGACAGCCACGAAGCCATCCTTCGGCAGGATATCTGCGGCAACTTTATCGACCCGGCCGACTACCGCATTAGTGCACTCAACCTCTCCAACAGCGCCGCCATCGTCCTCTACGAGGCCCTGCGCCAGACAGACTTCCCGGGAATGTGACAAAGGGACAGTCCCTTTGTCACATTCGGCTAGAGGTAGCGGCCAGTGACGCTTGCGGAGCAGGCAGCGATGTCGCCCGGCGTACCGGTGCAGACGATTTGCCCGCCCGCGTCGCCGCCACCCGGACCCATGTCGATCACGTAATCGGCGTTACGGATAAGGTCGAGGTCGTGTTCGATCACGATAACCGTGGCGCCCTTGGCAACGAGTCCGTCAAACACACTCAGCAGCACCTGAACATCGAGCGGATGCAGGCCGATCGTGGGCTCGTCGAACACGAATACGGCATCGTCCTGCACGCGGCCCATCTCGCTTGCAAGCTTAAGTCGCTGCGCCTCGCCGCCCGAGAGCGCCGGCGTGGGCTCGCCAAGTGTCAGGTAGCCCAGACCCAGGCCATGCAAGGTCTGCAGGCGCGCCTGAACTTTCTTGAGTCCCACCGTGGCGTCGAGGGCCTCGTCCACACTCATGTCCATGAGCTGCGGCAACGTGAGCAGACTGCCGTCCTTGCCCTCGCGATGAATATGCGAGGCTGCGTCTGCATAACGCGAGCCACGGCATGCAGGACAGACAATCTCGACATCGGGCAAAAACTGCACGTCGAGCGATATCGAGCCCGTGCCATCGCACGTGGGGCAGCGCAAAGCGCCAGTGTTGTAGCTAAAGGCACCCGCCTTATACCCTGACGCCTTGGCCTCGGGCGTACGGGCGAAGGCGCGGCGCAGCTCATCATGGATGTCGGCATAGGTCGCTACCGTCGAGCGTACGTTGGCGCCGATGGGCGTGGCGTCAATCAGGTTGGCGCGCGCGATGCCCTCGGCATCGACCCAACGCACGTGCCTTGGCAGGCGCTCACCGGCTGCCTGTGCCTTGAGCGCCGGGATGAGCGTCTCGAGCACCAGTGTCGTCTTGCCCGAACCCGAAACACCCGTCACCGCGACAAGGCGGCCGCGCGGGATATCGACTTCGAGTGGTTTGACGGTATGGATGGCATCGGTCGCCATGCGGATATGGCCTAGGTCGAACATTTCGTCGTCAGCCACCTGCGGGCGCAGACGCTTGGGGTCCGAGCGCAAGAACGGCGCGATGCGGCTGCCCTGCGATTGTTCGACCTCGTCTACCGTACCGGCGGCGATTACATGGCCGCCGCCTGCTCCCGCAACGGGGCCCATCTCGACCAGATAGTCGGCTTCTGCCAGCACGCGCGTGTCGTGGTCGACAACAACCACGGTATTGCCGTCGACCACCAGATCGCGCATTACGCCTACCAAGCCGTCGACGTTCGCGGGATGTAAGCCAATCGAAGGCTCGTCCAGCACATACAGCACGCCCGTCGATCGGTTGCGGACCACGCGGGCAAGCTGTACGCGCTGGCGCTCACCCGTGGAGAGCGTGGCGCCGGCGCGGTCGAGCGAAAGGTAGTCGAGACCCAGATCGACCAGGCGACGGGCCGTGCTCAAAAACGAATCGCAGATATCCGTCGCCATGGGCTGCATCTCGGTCGGCAAGGATGCGGGCACTCCGCGCACCCACTCAATCGCCTCGCCCAGCGTCATGGCCGCCGCCTGCGCCAGATCGATACCGCGCACCTGGGGCTGGCGCGCGGCCTCGGAAAGACGCGTGCCTCCGCAATCGCGGCACGGTCCCTCGCGCAAAAAGCGCGCAACGCGCTTGAGCCCCTTATCGTCCTTAACCTTGGCGAGCGCATTCTCGACGGTATAGACGGCGTTGTAATAGGTAAAGTCGAGCGGCGTGGCGCCCTCGCCGTTTTTGGGAACGTAGAGAATGTGCTTCTTAACTGCTGGGCCATGGAACACGATGTCGCGCTCTTGAGGCGTGAGCTGGTTAAACGGCACGTCGGTACGCACGCCCATCTCGCCGGCCACCTGCTTCATCAGGTCCCACATGAGCGTGCCCCAGGGAAGCACCGCGCCCTCGTTGATGGTCTTTGACTCGTCGGGCACCAGGCTCGCCTCGTCCACCTCGCGCATGACGCCGGTGCCGCCGCAGGTAGAACACGCGCCGCCACTGTTAAAGGCAAGGTCCTCGGCACCCGGCGCATAGAACTCGCGGCCGCATGCGGGGCACGTGAGCGACAGGCCCGCGGCCACGTTAAGGCTCGGCTCCACACGCGTCCCGCAATGCGGGCACACGTGATGGGCGCAGCGGCTAAAGAGCAGGCGCAGGCTGTTGTTGAGCTCGGTCATGGTGCCAAAGGTCGAGCGCACGCCTGGCACACTAGGACGCTGATGCAATGCGAGTGCCGCCGGCACGTGCAGCACCTCGTCCACCTGAGCATGCTCTGCCTGTGTCAGCCGACGGCGGGTATAAGTGCTGAGCGCCTCCAGATAACGACGCGAGCCCTCGGCATACAGAACCCCCAGCGCCAGCGAGCTCTTGCCTGAACCCGACACGCCGGCAATGCCCACGAGCCTTCCCAGCGGAATATCGATATCGATGTCCTTGAGGTTATGGACGCGCGCACCACGTACCTCGATAGCACTCGGCTGTTGCGACACCGTCATCGCCCCCCTTCCTGTTGATCGAATGTGACAAAGGGACTGTCCCTTTGTCCTTTACTTGTGCCATAAAACACGATCTCGAATGTACTCGCCCAGCATGGGCACGGTAAACCGGACGAGACCGTATCCGGCAGCCTCGATGACGCGCTCGCGAATCAGGCTTGCGCGATATTTACTCGCCCAGCTCTGGGTACGGTCGCAGCGCTCAATGATATCCGCCATGCGCGTCGGCTTGTCCTCGTCAACCGCCATGGCCTCGATAAAGAGACGCTGTGGGGTGCGCAGCCCGTAATACAGAGGCGCGTCAACCGCTTCGTAGAACTCGGAGACGGCATCCGTATGGCCATCCTCGACATCACAGCTTTCGATGATCTGCGAGCCACGCCGGACAGCAGAGCGCCACATGTAATATCCCACCAGCTGGACCATGTAGGGATGCCCCATGCTCTTGCGCGCCGCAAGGTCCGCCGTCTCCGCATCAACGTAAAGACCGGCGTCCTTGACCGTCTGGACATATGAATCGCGCACCTTGGGCAAAGAAATCGCCCCCAGCGCACGCTGCTGAGCACGGCGCAAAAACGTCACGCTCGGCTCTTCGAGCAGGTCGTCAACCATACTGGGTAAGCCGGCGAACACCAGCGCAAGACCGCGCTGGTCGCTATCGGGCAAGCCCGTGGCATCCTGGTCTCCGAGCACCTGCTGATAGAGAACGGCAAGAGCCGCCAGTTCCTCGATAGACGCCGATTGTGCCTCGTCAATCGCAAACAGTATGCCCTTACCTGGACCGAGCTTCTTGAGGCGCTCGTTGACCAGCCCTCGCAGCGTCTCGCCTTTTGCCCGCGCCGCCTCGACCGACATCCGGCCAAACGACGGCCCAAACTCCATTGACGTCACAACGGGTTTATTCGAGCGAAGCGCGTCGGCCAAGCGGTCGCATAAGCCAAGCGAAGCGGAATCGGAGACAACCGCCCATCCGCGCTCATTGGCCAGACGTTGCAGCTCCCGCAGGAGAACCGTCTTGCCGCAGCCGCGGTTTCCCGTAATGAGCATGAGCCTGCCCGGCGCTCCGGCGCCGTTATCGAGCCCTTCCTCAAAATCTTCGATGACCGACTCGCGACCGATGAGCACCGGAGGCCGCTTACCTGCAGTTGGCTTAAAGGGGTTTGGATTCATGTCGGCCTCCTCGGATTGGCAAACGCTGTAAATAGTTATACCAACTTGTACCGAGTTGTACCAACTAAATGTGACAAAGGGACTGTCCCTTTGTCACATGTGGCCGAAAAATTCCGCGTCGGCGGAGCGATAGGGGCGGAAAGTGGCGGGATCGACCTTTACGTGCGCCGCGGCGGGTACGTCGTACCATTTGACCGTGTAGCCGGCGCCGTGGGCGCAAAAGACCGAGTCGGGCGTGTTGGGCAGATCGGCCTCGGGCTCATAGGCGGCCGCCTCGATGACGCGCTCGGCATCATGGCATGCCGCATAACCGGCGAACTCAAGGTACAGATGTCCGCGGCCGCTCGTGTAGGCAGCCACCTCCAGCGCATAATCCTGTACCTCGGATGCTGGCACGCGACCCACAAGCTTCGCCCGGTCGCCCGCCATCGCCGGCGGCTTGTACTCGGCGCCCATGCGCGTGACATCCGAAAGCGCCCGGCCCACGCACTCCCCCGGCACCTCGAGCTCAAAGCGATACCACGGCTCCAACAACACCGCCGCGCCGGCCTCGCGCGCCTGCATCAAACCCTGGCGAATCGCGCGGTACGTGGCCTGGCGAAAATCGCCGCCCTCGGTGTGTTTGGCATGCGCGCGGCCGCCCGTGAGCGTAATGCGCACATCGGTGATGGGCGAGCCCGTCAACACGCCCAGGTGATCGCGCTCCATAGCGTTGGCGAGCGCCAAACGCTGCCAGTTAAGATCGAGCTCATCGGTCGAGGTGACGGTGCCAAACTGCACGCCCGAACCCGCCGGCAACGGCTCCAAGCGCAAATGCACCTCGGCATAGTGGCGCAGCGGCTCAAAGTGGCCCACACCCTCGACCGGCTGCGAGATCGTCTCCTTATAGAGAATGCCGCCGGGCTCAAACTCGACCGCAAGGCCAAAACGATCGGCCAGCACGCGCTGCACGACCTCGAGCTGCACGGCGCCCATCAACTGCAGGTGAATCTGCTCAAGATGCGTATTCCAGCTTACGCCGAGCATGGGATCTTCGTCCGCCAACTCAGTCAATGCTTTGAACACCGTATGGACGTCGTGTTCGCCCGGCAGCACCGTATAGGTGAGGACTGGCGCAATGACGGGCGCATCGCCCGCGGACTCCGCGCCCAGGGCGTCCCCTGGGCGAACGTGCGCAAGGCCCGTCACGGCGCAGATGCCGCCAGCGGCAACTTCCTGGGCAAGCTCGTATTTCTCACCGTTATAGATGCGCACCTGGTCGATCTTTTGCTCCCATGCCTCGGCGCCGGAACGTCCGTCAATCATCTGTTTGGCATGCAGTGTGCCGCCGGTCACTTTAACCCAAGCCAAGCGCTCGCCACGAACACCTCGGCTGACGCGATAGACGCGCGCGGCGAACTCCGGGGCCCACGCCTGTTCACGCATCAGCGTGCACATGCCATCCAGCAGCTCGCCCACGCCCTGGTCCTTGAGCGCCGAGCCGGCAAAGCAGGGAAAGAGCTTGCGCTCGACAACCATGCGCGACAGCGTTGCGACAGAAAGCTCGCCCGTCTCAAGAAACTCATCGAGCGCCGCCTCGTCCAACGCAGCAGCGTCCTCCTGAACGGCACCACCCGCCAACAGTTCGTTGGCATCCAGGCAGGCCTCGGAAAGACGCTGCCCAAGCTGTGTCAGCAAAACATCGCGGCCAGGATTCTCCAAATCGATCTTGTTGATGAAGATGAACGTCGGAATGTCATAGCGCGCAAGCAGGCGCCACAGGGTTTCGGTGTGCCCCTGCACGCCGTCGTTGGCACCTACCACCAAAATCGCGTAGTCGAGCGCACGCAACGTGCGCTCTGCCTCGGCCGAAAAATCCACGTGTCCGGGAGCGTCCACGAGCATGACGCGGGTATCACCGTGGTCGAACACGGCCTGCGACGAGAAAATCGTGATGCCGCGCTCGCGCTCGATGGCGTTGGTATCCAGGTGCGAGTCGCCATCGTCCACGCGGCCGCGCTTGCGAATGCGACCCGCGCAGAACAGCATGGCCTCGGCCAGCGTGGTCTTGCCGGCATCGACATGCGCCAAGATTCCAACGACCGCTTGCTTCGACATGGCTCTCCTCTTATTGCAAGCCCGTCGCACTCGGCAACGGGCATCCTCGTTCCACACTGGATGATACAATTTACGGGCCGGCGGGCGAAGCGGGCCCTATCCCCCGACCGAGCTCATCGCCCCGCGTTGCCGCGCGGCGATTTTCGTAGGTTCGCGCCTTACGAAAGCCGGCACCTCCCCTTAACAGCCCAGCGATCAAAAAGGCCCCACCCGGGGCCATTTTCATGTATGTGGATTGCTGATACGCGTCCCCGCTCTTATGCCTCGCGCAGCCAGTCGAACGCAACACGCGGCGTGCCGTCCGAAACATACACGACGCCGGCGCGCTCGAACCCCGCTTTCATGCTCGCGCCCTGCATAGGCAGGTTGTCCGCGTGCGTGTCGATACGCAGGTGGTCAGCGCGCGCCTTGGCAAAGGCAAACATCGCGGCCGCGATACCGTGCACGGTGCCGTCGGATGCCACGCGATGCAGAACGGCATACGGAGTGTCGCTGCGCCATTGACCGTCCTCAATTACGTCATAGCACTCGTCCGGACCCGGTAAAAAGGCAAACGTCGCCACCACACGGCCGTCGACTTCGCACACGTAACTGCCACCAGCGGCAATATCGGCAGCCAGCTGCTCGGCCGAAGGCGTGCCCTCGGGCCACTGCGTGGCGTTGCCATGTGCGCGCATATAGGCGCGGGCCGCGTCATAGATAGCCATGACGGCGGGAATGTCGGTCTCGAGGGTTTTTCTGATCATCACGCGGCGGCCTCACGTTTATTGGTATCACTTTGATTGGGCAATGATACCAGCGTTTGGAAAGGGCAGGGAGCGGATGGGAAGCAAAAAGCGAGCCGCCTGGTCAAAGGCCAAAAGCGAGTTTTTGGGCGCTGCCACCGGCGGCGATATGAGCGACCTGTTTGCGCGCGAGGACGAGCGCCGCGATGCCCTGGACGCCGAGCGCGATGAGGCTTGGCGCTACAAGTCGTGCGAGCGCAAAAACCGCTACGACACACGCACCGAGGCCGAGGCCGTTATGGCCGACTGCGAAAACCGTGGACGACGTGGCTTGGCCTGCTACAAATGTGAATACTGCGGCGGGTGGCACCTGACGTCGCACCCCTGGAAATAGACTCCGCAGCGGCACGGCACCGACACATCGCCGGCCATCGCGCGCAGGCTACGGGCGCGGCGGCACCAAGACATCGTAGCGGACAGCCTTGCCCGCAAGCTGATAGCTCGGCTTGATGCCGGCAAACAGCGGCCCCTTCACCGGCCGCTTGATAACAACCTTGCGCGGGTGCACCGCAAGCGCGGCTTCGACCAGCGTCTCCTCATCGGCGCACGGCTGCTCCAAATGGTGCAAGAGCTGGAACTTCTTTTTAACCGCCGCGCTCTTGGTGCGCTCGGGAAACATGGGATCCAGGTACACCACGTCGGGAGCCGCAAGCTCGCCCCGCTCGACCAGCTCGGCCGTATGGCGAAGACCGGCAATGCTGTCCTCGCCCGCATGTAAGTGCATGCGCGCCACGGCGGCCGCAAGCGCCGGATCATCTGCCGCGCGATCCAGGGCATCCTGGAGCAGCGCCGCGATCACGCAATCCTGCTCATACAGATCGACGGTAAAGCCCGCGGCCGCCAGCAGCAGCGAGTCCTCGCCAAAGCCTGCTGTGGCATCAATCGCCCATGGTTGCTCGATGCCTTTTGTGCGCGCAGCCTTCACCAGTAGCTCTTGCTGCAAACGGCCCTGCTTGAGCCGTGGAAGCATGCGGCCAAAATCGGCACGCAACTCCATCGTGCCGTCGGTGAGCGTAAGGCCCTCGGGCTTCCCGGTCAGCTCAAGCCCCGCGGCCCGAGCAACAGAAAAGGGATCGACGACGCCCATGGGCACTCCTTCACAAGCAAAACGGATACGCAGGCGCCGTTAATGTCGGCACCCAACCGTCCGCTATTGTCCCACATGCGACATGGCCCACAGCATCCCAATGCAAAGCACCGCCATCAATCCCGTGCACACGGCAGCGATCACAGAATCACCCATGCGCCTTCCCAACGACCGCGGCTCACGCACTTGCCCTGCTCCGTACATCATGGCTCCTCCTTGAGACCAGCTCCTTGTTACGGCCCCATCATCTCAGCGCCGCACGTGAGCTGCCATCGATTTGGCTTACAGCTGGCTTTCTTTTTTGAAAGATTGCCCTGCACAGGCGAGAAGCGCTTTCAGGCGCATGCTGGCATCTATTGAGCAATAACGTGCCAAATCCCAACAGATTTTGCCCTCCACCTCAACCCTTCGTTTACCTACCGCTTCACGACGCTTCCATAGTTACCCGTCCATATCATTGAAGAACTGAACATTCGTCGTGAGGAATGCAAATGGACCATTCAGTCACACGCCGGAAGGCCTGCCGGCTGGCAATCTCGGCAACCGGAGCCGCGCTTGCAGCCATGGTGCTGCCAGCATGCTCAAACGGCAATTCCGGCATGTCGGGCAAGGGCAAACTGAGTGTAGGCGTCCGCTCAGATATCGTCGGGTTTAGCGAGCGTAATCCCAACAACGGCAAGTACTACGGATTCGAAATCGACCTCGCCAATGAGCTGGCAAACCGTCTCGGTTATGGAGACTGTTCGTTTGTAACCGTAACGCCCGAAACGCGCGAAGAAATGCTCTCGTCGGGAAACGTCGATTGTCTGATCGCTTGCTACTCGATGAGCGACGAACGCAAAAGGCTCTTTGACTTCTCTGCCGCCTACTACACCGATTCGGTCATTCTTGTTGTCGAAAACACATCGCTGATTCAATCCTTTTCCCAGCTTGAAGGCGGAACCATTGGCACGGTAACCGGAACGAACGCCGCGCCTCAACTTGCCGCGAAGTTTTTGGAGCTGGGGGTTTCGGACGGCACACCCCGGCAACAGGATGCCGAGAGCGGCAGCATCGACTACGACACATGGCATCTAAGCCAATACGCAAGCTACGCTGAGCTTTCCCAAGCATTGGAAGCCGGCGACGTCGACGCCATGGCGACAGACGGCGCCATTGCCAAAACCTATCTCGATGACGAGCGCACCGTCCTGCCCGATTTTGGCATCAACCCACAGCGCTACGCCGTCGCAACACAAAAGGGCTCCGAGCTTTCACCCGAGATCGCCGCCGAAGTGCGCTCAATGCTCAAAGACAAAACAATCGATACGCTCATCAAGAAATGGAACTAAGGAAATCCGCCTATGTCCAAGCGACTCAAACAGAAGTCCGTGGCGCTTGCCATTGCCGTAGCCGTCTGCACGTTAGCGATGGGACTCCTACTCGCCTCGATGCAAACACGTCTATCGCAAGAGGAATATGCCCTGGAATTCGATCGCGTTGCCGCCGAACTCCCCGCTCTCGTTAAAACGGCCCGGTCGGAAACGAAAGACAACACCCAAACATTTGATGACCTGTATCGCACGCGTGCCGCAAGCATCGCATTTATGGCGGCCAACGATGCCGGTTATGAAGCGACCGATGCCAAAATGGCCGAGTTCAAGAATCTGCTCAAGGTCGATAACGTTCTTATCGCTCGACGCGACGGTTCCATCATCGCCAAAGCAGCCGACACCAAAGCCGATTTTAGCCGTGCCCGTTTCAACCTGCTACGTCAGTGCTTCGAGACCGGAAAGCCCTCCGATCCAGTTGAGGTCGATCTTCCCGATCAAGACTGGCTCATGCGATACTATGCCGCCAAAATCGACGACGACACCATGGTCATCGTAGAGCAAAATCCCCAAGAGCTGCACGACCTTGTCAAGGACACCGGCTCGACCGAGAGCACGCTCAAGAACATCTCGCTCGGCAGCCACGGATATGTCCTCGCCGTATCGGCAAAAACGCACCTGATCACCTACCATCCCGATCAGAACATGATAGGTACCGATGCGCTCGACCACGGCATCGACATGGGCAATCTTGAGGACGGCAAGACGTTCGTCACGTCCGTCAAAAACACAAGCCTGTATTGTCGCGTCAAGTTGGTCGATGACACCTATTACGTTCTCGCCATTCCCGAAAGCGACACCGCCACCGCACGCAACATCACCGTGGGCGTCATCCTCTTTGCCTTCATCGCAATCGTCGCCGCCGTGGCGCTCTATGACCTGTTTGTCCTAGCGGATGACGAGCATAACGACCACGGCGACCACGAATACGTCAAGATCGGTCGCGACCTTCGGTTTAACCCCGCCGTGGGCAGGCGCGCAACAGCCTTGTCCGTTGCAGGACTCGTCTTGCTTTTGGCGGTAACCTTCTATATGCAAACGCTCTTTGCCCTTTCGAGCCAGGCGACGGTCAATCGAGAGCGCATAGAGCAGATTGATCAAACGCTCAAAAACAATGCGATGCGCGAGGATGAACTCACGAGGCAATATAGCGAGCACTATGCCACCGCCTGCCACATTATCGCCTACATCGTTGAGCACAATCCAGAACTCGCCACGCGAGCCGACCTGCACGGCTTGGCAGAAACGCTCAACATCGAGTCAATTTATCTCTACGACGGCGACGGCAATATGACGAGCTCGAGCACGTCGCAGCGATCCTATAGCCTTTCGACCAAGTACGGCGACTCCTCCTACGAGTTCCGCTCGCTTTTGGGTGGTAAGGATGAGTATATTCAGCCCCTCTCTATCAACAGAACCACCGGCGAGACATATCAGTACATCGGAGTCGCGCTCTACGATCAGGATGGCATTGCAGATGGAATCGCGCAGATTGCCGTGCGCCCCATGCGCTTAGAAGAAATGCTCAAGAGCACCAAGATCGACGCAGTGCTCGATGGCATCAAGGCAGGCGCCGGAGGCTTCGCCTTTGCAATCGACAAAAAAGACGATGCCGTCGCATATCATCCCAACAATCTTCTTGTGGGGAAAAAGGCATCCGAAATAGGACTGACTGACGAGCACCTTGCAGACGGCTTTAACGACTTCGTCTACATCGACAACCAAAAACTCTACGCCTCCTGCTTGGAAACTGGCGACTATTACGTTTACGTCGCGGCACCCGAAGACTCCTTTATGCACCAGCGCGTTCCGCTCACCATCGCAACCGGAATCATCGCCGCCATATGCTTTGCCCTTATCTACCCGTTGCTGACGCTCGACACCATAAAAGTCGAAGAACATCATTCGAAGCGCGAAGGCGATGTCTCGGCAAGACGGCAAAACATAACCGTCACGACGTCCGACGGCCGTGTAAAAAACAGCGAAAGTGCCATTGGCCGATGGCTCAACATCTCCTTTAAGTGGGAGGATAAAACCCCTGAGCAAAAACTCGGCACGGTCCTTAGATGGTTTACCGGTATCGCCGTGTTTATCGTCTTTTTGGCCGTCTTGTTTAAAGACACGCTGTTTGGCCCGCGGTCGGTATTCACCTATATCCTGGGTAACGACTGGCAGCACGGCCTCAACATATTCGCGCTCACCGCCTCAATCATGTACGCCTGTGTGGCGCTCACAGTGTGCGCAATCGCACAGGCGCTCCTTCGCATGTTGTCCAATGTACTTGGAGCACGCGGTGAGACGATCTGCCGCCTTCTCTCGAGCCTGACACAATACGGAACTCTCATCGCGATGCTCTATTGGTGCCTCGGTGTTTTGGGCGTCGACACCGCAACGCTTTTAGCCTCGGCGGGCATCATCACGCTCGCCGTCTCCTTTGGAGCCAAAGACCTCATCACGGATATTCTGTGCGGGCTCTTTATTATCTTTGAAGGCGAGTTCCGCGTTGGAGACGTCATATCGGTTGGTGGCAACACCGGCACCGTCATGGAGATTGGCGTGCGAACCACAAAGATCAATGACGGCAACGGTAATGTTCTACTGCTGCGCAACAGCTCGATTTCGAATGTCACCAACATGACCAAACTTAATTCTTACGCCAGCATAGACATCACCTTGCCGGTGGGAGAATCTCTGCCCTATGTCGAAAAGGTGCTTAAAGACGAGCTCAAAAGCGTGCATGACCGCGTTCCCGCCATTATCGATGGCCCCTTCTACAAGGGCGTGGTCGACCTTAGCAGTACCGCTATGACCATTCGCGTCGTCGCCACCTGCAAGGAGATAGACCGCGGCAGCGTCATGCGTTCTTTGCGCCGCGAGGTAAAGCTCTTGCTTTCCCGCCGCGACATCGCCCCCTATCAGCTCGTTTTCGATCATTGCGATGCCGTTGAGCCCGCTCCAAGGGCAGTCACCGCCGAAGAACTCGCCGAAGCGGACGAGTTTAACGAAGAACAGAAACTCGCCTCGCAAGACCTGGGCAACGAACCCGCCAACCAGTAACCGGTTATTCATGGTGCCAGGCAATACACGCACGGCATCATAACGGCTCAAGGGAAAGGAACCGAGTATGAGCAACAACCGTAAAGTCCTAAAGGTCATGTCCATCATCTATCTACTGGGAGGTATGTTCAGCATCGCCGCGGGCGCGTTTGCATTCACTGCGGCTTCGGGCGACGCCAGCGGCGATCTCTCGGTTTACAGCGTCGCCGTCATCGTAATGGGCGTCATCGAAATCATCGCTGCCGCGCTGGGCATCCGTGCCTCAAATAACCCCAGCAAGATCGGTATTGTTTGGGTCTGGGCTATCATTTGCCTGGTATGCGCCGTGGTGAGCCTGCTGCTTTCCGAGCCCTTCTTGGGCGGAATCGGCACCAGCGCCACCGATGTCACTGCCGTGGTCGTAAGTGCCGTGTACTTCGTTTTCGCCAACCGCGTTAAAAGGGAAAGCCAGGAGCGCCTGAGCTAGGGTATCTGGCCCAACTGTACAGAGCGCTACATATAACAAGCCGCCCTCCGCTTCTCAAGTTGACGAGAAACGGAGGGCGGCGCGCTATGGTTGGTCTTCGCATGCTGTCGATCGTCGCGGTATGCCGCAATCGACAGTATGCCGCCGGGCGGCCGAGCCGACAGCGGCAAGCGCATCGACGGATATGCTAGCGAGCAGCGGACCCGTTGACACAGCCCACCATGCGAATCAAGTAGTTCTCTACGACGTGATAGGCTTGGGGTTTTCATCTTTAAGGGAAACTAAGCACACCGGAACCGTCAGGGCCCCTTCACCCACAATGGGAACAATCTCAAACCCGCTGGCGATCTGACCGGGAACGGGAAGAATGGCGTTTAAGAAAAAGCCGCGCTCGGCCACCAAAAACGACCCAAATTGAGCGGGGCTATCGATAACGCGCGTCTCGCCTAGGACACCGCTGCTTTTGTACTGCCAAAAAATCGAGTTGTTAAAGCTATCGAACGCGGCCGACTGTCCTACCGGATATGAACTCAGATCAGCCACAGTCACAAAGGGCCTCTTGCCGAGCGGATGGTCGGCGGCGACGACAATACCCGTGGGCAGGGTTCCCAGCTGCTCGCAATCATCATTGGTATGTTCATAGGTACCCACCGTAAGCAAAGCATCGAGGCCGCCCTCCTCGAGCTGCTGCTGGGCAACTCCGGGATGCACGGTGCAAAACTTCACCCGCACGCTCACGCTACGCATGATAAGCGCAGACAGTCCCTTATAGAGCTTATCTTCGTTATCGAGTGCGGGAGCGCACAGGCCAATCGAGAGCTCCGGCATCGTTTGCGGCCCAGAGGCCGACGAGACGGTCAGGTCGCATCCAGACGGGTCAAAGTTTTCAACTTCGCGATATGCTTCGACGGCGAGGCGAGCCTTGGCATAAAAGCTGCGGCCGGCCTGAGTCGGCTTGACGCCGCTATTTCCACGCTCAAAAAGCTGAACGTTAAAAAACTGCTCGAGCTCACTAATGGACTTGGAAATGGCCTGAACGGTCACGTTGCGCTGATGCGCCGCAGCAGTGAAACTCTTCGTCTCGAATACGGCGACAAAATAGCCGACCTGCTTGATATTCACTATTCACCTCTAAAAAAAGCACAGTTTGATCCAGTTAAACAAAAACCTAGCACAACGCAAGTGTCATCCCCGTCACGAACGGAGCGTTCAACTATTGGATGAACGCACACCGTACCTCGTTGAATTACAATATGTTTCGCGACATGCGTCATGCGTGCGCATCAAATACGTCATGTCCACTTCGAAAGGACCCAGCCATGAGTTTCGCTCGCAAGACACTCAAAATCCTTGCCCTCATCTACTTAATTCGGGGCATCTCCGACCTCGTCATCGCCGGCGTCGGCATTGCCACGAACAACCTCGATTATTCCACATTCGGCCCGAACGCCATGCTCGCCGCGGTCGTGATTATCGCCAAGGGCCTCGTCGACCTTGCCGCGGGCGTTGCGGGCATCAAGGGTGCCAACAAGCCTTCGCAAGTAGATGGCGCGTTTAAGCTCGGTATTGTTGCCGCGGTAGTCACGCTTGCCCAGGCGGTGCTTACCCTTCCTGCGCTGGGCGGCAGCGCCCTCAATATTGGGGCCTTTGTCATCGTGGTCTACGACCTGTTCTTTGTTCAGCAGGCACACGCCGTTAAGGTCGAGAACAAGGACCGCCTGTAAGCGACCACTTCTCATAACCTCTGCTATCAAGCAGCTAAAAAGGGCCGATCGCGTAGCAACGCGGTCGGCCCTTTACGTTTGCCCAGATAAAACCTACCAAAATAAACCTGTCCCTTTTTGGCAGGTTGTTAGCAGTGACGGTACTCGGCGATGATGAAGTCGATGTCGGTTTGAAGGGTGTCAAAATTTGCCAGACGCTTTTTGTCGGCAGGGTGCGTGCGGTAGTAGTACGGCGTCATCTGGAACACCGCCTCAATGTCGGCCTGGGTCTGAAGCGTAATAGTCGCAAACACCCGCTGCGTTCCGACCAACTCGAGCTCGGTGGTCTTCGGCAGCTTCTCATCGTTAAGGTACGGCGTGTCGTAGAGTACCTCCTTGAGCCCAAACAGATGACGGGCGCCCGGCACCACGGTGTAGAGCGAGCCCTCTGGCGCCAGCACGCGGGCAAACTCACGCTCGTTAAAGGGAGCGAAGAGCTCGGTCACCATATCGAAGGCGCCATCGGCCACGGGGATGTCCTTCATGTTGGCCACGAAGTAGGTCGCATCGCCGCGCTTGGCGGCCAGGCGCACCATTTCTTTGCCCAGGTCAAAGCCGTAGGCATCCACGCCCGGCACCGCGCCCATGGCGCTCGTGTAGTAGCCCTCGCCGCAGCAAATATCGAGCAACGTCATGGGGCCGTTCGCAGACGCGGCGTGCCCAGCCGCCCGCTCGCGCACCAGCTCGACCATCGCATCGCGCAACGGCGCATAGTAACCGCGGTTCAGAAAGTCGCGACGGCTGCGCGCCTGCGACTTGGGATCTCCCATCGAGTCGCCGCTCTTGGACGAGCGCAGTAGGTACAGATAGCCCTCGCGCGCGCGGTCAAACCGATGTCCGCCTGCGCATGCAGCACCGCGCTCGTCGTCCACCAACGGCTCATGGCAAACGGGACACAACAACATGGCAACTCCTTAGCGCGAACAACACAACGCCCACCATTGTCGCACGCCTTCCCCACCTAGTCATTGGGGACGTTCTTTAATGACTAGTCGTTGGGGACGTTCTTGAATGGCTAGTCGTTTAAGAACGTCCCCAACGACTAGGTGATTAGGAGTATCATCGTCTGCGCAAATGAGCACGAAATAGCATATTAGAGATTGAGAGCGTATGGCTGACACCGCATCTAAGCACATTGACATGACCACCGGCTCGCTGTGGCGCAATATTCCCCTGTTCGCCTTCCCCGTGGCCGCCACGAGCATCTTGGAGCAGTTGTCGAACCTCATCGCCACGGTCATCATCGGTAACTTCTCGGGCGACCAGGGAACCCTCGCCATGGCGGCGGTCGGCTCCAATGTTCCGCTTACCAGTCTTATGCTCAACCTGTTTATCGGCATATCACTTGGCTCCAACGTGGTCATCGCCAACGCTATCGGCCGCAACGATCGGAACATGGTCAAACGCGCCGTCCATACCTCGATTTTAATGGCGCTCGTGGGCTTTGTCGTCATCGCGCTGGGCGAGATCTTTGCCGAGCCCATGCTCGCCGCGCTCAACGTTCCCGCCGAAACCATGCCGCTCGCTTCGCTCTACCTGCGCGTCTTTTTGCTCAGCATGCCCTCGATCTTGCTCTACAACTTTGAGGCCGCGATCTTCCGCTCCGTCGGCATCACCCGCATGCCGCTGCAGGCGCTTGCCGTGTCCACCGTCCTCAACATTGGCCTGGACCTCATCTTTGTCCCCGTACTCCACTGGGGCGTCGCGGGCGTCGCCATCGCCACCGCCATCGCCTACACCGTCAGCGCCGCTACGCTCTTCATCCGCCTGCTCAAGACCAACTCCGTCGTCCGCGTCACCCCGCGTGACTTAGGCTTAGACCCCGTCGCCCTCAAGCGCATCGTCAAGATCGGCCTGCCCGCCGGCATCCAAAGCGCCGTCTTTGCCGTCGCCAACATTATCATCCAGTCTGCCATCAACAGCCTGGGCACCGAAGTCATGGCGGCATCGAGCGCCGCCATGAGCCTGGAGTACGTGTGCTACAACCTGCTCAACAGCTTTAGCCAGGCCTGCACCACCTTTGTGGGACAAAACCACGGTGCCCGCCAGATCGACCGGTGCACCAAAACGCTCAAGGTCTGCCTGACCGAAGGCGGTATCGTTGCACTCACCACGATTGTCGTTATTGTCGGTCTGGGACGCGAGATCTTGTCGCTGTTCAACAGCGATCCCAACATCGTCTCAATCGGTTATATCCGCGTGTGCTCGATCTTCCCTGCCTACGCCTTTAGCATGTTCTACGAAAACATGTCCGGCTACCTGCGCGGCTTTGGTATCTCGCTCATGCCCGCCCTCATCACCATGATCTGCGTCTGCGGTATTCGCTTCTATTGGGTGTTCTGCGTGTTCCCGCACTTCCGCACCTTTGCGAACATCATGATGGTCTATCCCATCAGCCTGGGCACCACGGCATTCTTTATGGTCGTGGCGGTGCTACTCTGCCACCCGGCACGCACCTATCGCACCGCCCAAACCAAAGCGACAGCCCGCTAAACACCGCACTCAACGCCCCGCCAGTCATTAATGGACAATATGCGAGCTCATATGGTCGATAAAGCGCCTCGTGGCGATAGGCATGGTCTCCCAGCTGCGCCAGGCCGCCACCACGTCGCGCGAGGGAGCGTGCACAATGGGGCGCACGCGAATATCGGCCGACGAAAGTCTTTACAATAGATGTCAACAGAGCATCTGCCATAAAGGAGCCCCATGGACACCGCAACTCGCGACCGCAACATAGCAACTTGGTTGGGCGATGCGCCGCAGCCGGTACGTGACACTACGAACCAGCTGCTCGGACGCATCGCCCTTTTGCGTGCCGAGCAGACCATCTACCCGGCACAAGACGACATCCTCAATGCCCTTGCCTACACGCCGGCCGACCAGGTCAAAGTTGTCATCTTGGGTCAAGATCCCTATCACGGACCCAACCAGGCCATGGGGCTGTCGTTCTCGGTCCCCGCGACGCAAACCAAGTTGCCGCCGAGCCTGCGCAATATCTACAAGGAACTCAATGCCGATCTGGACTGCCCCATTCCCGCCACGGGAGACCTAACCCCATGGGCACAACAGGGCGTCCTGCTCCTCAACACTACGCTCACCGTGCGCGAGCATGCCGCGAACTCGCACGCCAAACTGGGCTGGAGCACGCTCACCGACTACGTTATTGAACGCTGCTGCCAGCTGCCCCAGCCGATAGTCTTTTTGGCATGGGGCCGCTTTGCCCAGCAGATGGTCGAGAGCAAGCTCGCCGCGACCGGCGCAGGCAAGGCGACCGGAAAGTTCTGCTTGGCTTCCACGCACCCCTCGCCGCTTTCGGCCAACCGTGCCACGGCAGAACTCCCCGCCTTTATGGGGTCGCGCCCCTTCTCGGCAGCTGATCGGCTACTCGAACAGCACGGCTCGACCCCCGTCAACTGGACTTGCCTCGGCTAAAAATCGATACATCAAAAACGCGCCCGACGGCTTTCCATCGGGCGCGTTTATTATTCGGGCCAAATAAACTGGGTGCGGCCGGCCTCGCCGCCATCGATCAACAGGCTCTGCCCGGTCATGAACCGGTTGGTCACGCCCACAAAGTAGATCCACTCGGCGATCTCTTGGGCGGTAGCCCAGCGCTTAAGCGGTGTGAGCTCCATAATCTGGTTCCACAGGTGCTCGTCTTCCATCACGCAACGGTTGAGCGGCGTGATAACGCCGCCCGGGTCCACACTGTTGGCGATGGCCTGCGGCGCCAAGCGGTTTGCAAGGTTCTTGGTGTAGGCGATAATGCCGCCCTTGCTGGCGGCATAGGCGGGAAACTCCGATCCCGTATGCCCGCTCGCCGACCCCACATTGACCACGGATTTGATAGCCGGCGCCGGCTTGGCGGCAAGCCCCTCCCCCACAAAGGCGTAGCGCTCGGTCACGTTGATGGTGCCACACAGGTTGGCCGCGATGTCGTCGGCCGAATCCTGCGTGCCGGCAACGTTCACGATCACCTGGGGCTCAAGGTCGCCTGGAAACGAGTCCGGCTCGCGGACATCAACGATCAGATGGCGGTAGCGCTCGTGTTCGATCGCCGCCGGCAGCAGGTCAAAGCCCACGACCTCGTGGCCCTCGTCCAAAAAGCGCCGCACGCATGCGGCTCCGATACCACCCGAAGCGCCCGTGATCAAAACCCGCATACTTGCTCCTTAGGCGGTTGCGTGACGCTCGAGGTACTCGGCGCCCACGTTCTCGCGCTCCCAGCTGCGCACGACCTTGTAGCCCACGGGGCTCAGGAAGACCTCGCACAGCAGCTCGGCAATAGCGCCGGTCAGCGAGCACATAAGAACCTGCACCCAGGTCCAGCCAAAGAACGTGTGGCTCACCACGATGGCAAAGACCAGGTTGTCGATAAACTGGCCAACGCCCGTGGACACATAGGAGCGGAAGGCAAAGCTCGCAAAATTATTCTTTTTGACCATACGGCCGAGCGACTGATTGAGCGTGGAGTTAACCACGGCAGAAACGAGCATGGCGAGCGACGAGCCAAGCACCACGTACCAGGTGCCACCGATGGTGGCGTTAAGAGCAGTGTTGACCTCGATCATGCCGGTATCGTAGTAGGCACCCCACATGCCGGGCGTGAGCGAGCATACCCAAAAGCACAGGCTCACGGCCAGGTTGACCAGCAACGCGAGGATAGAGATTTTGATGGATGCCCTGGCGCCGAAGCGCTTGCAGATCATGTCCTGGCACAAAAACGAAACCCAGCTCACCACAAAGCCACAGTCGAGCGCCAGATACGGCAGGCTGATCAGCTCTTTGTTGGCCAGCAGGTTCATCATGATGACGCTCACGAAAAACAGCGAAACCGTTGCCGCGGGAATGCTCCGCAACAGGACCTTGTAGTCCTCCATGACCTTCTTGATCATTATGTACTCCTTTGGTTTTAGGTTTAACGAGCAGGATATCGGACCCGAACTGCTCGGACGCCCCGGTCTTGAGACGACGGTGGGTATGATAGCCGCTCACACGGCATCAGGCAAGCAAGCGGCGCGGCAGCCCCACAGGGCCACCGCGCCGATGCGTTAAAAGGCTACGTTGCCAAACTCCGACAGGATAAGGTCGGGGTTGTGGTCGGTCGCCCAATCCACGTTCCACGGGCTCGTGAACAGCAGCAGCTTGCCGCCGCGCATGTCCTCGACGCGCAGCGTGTCGCGCGTGAGCGAAAGAGCCGGGATATCGATGGTATCGGGGTCGTTCTGGATCCAGCGGATGTCCGTATAGGGCAGCGGCTGGCGACGAACCTCAACACGATACTCGGCCTTCAGGCGGCGCTCGAGCACCTCAAACTGCAGCACGCCGACCACGCCCACAATGACGCTCTCCATGCCGGCACCCAGCTCGCGGAAGATCTGGATGGCACCCTCCTGGGCAAGCTCCTCCATGCCCTTGACGAACTGTTTACGTTTGAGCGTATCGACCTGCGTAATGCGAGCGAACATCTCGGGGGCAAACGTCGGGATCTGCGGATACTGCACGTGGCGCTTCCCGGAGCACACGGTGTCGCCGATGCTAAAGATACCCGGATCGAACAGGCCCACGATATCGCCCGCGTACGCCTCGTCCACGATGGCGCGGTCGTCGGCCATCATCGACGTGCCCGTGGCAAGCTTAAGCTTGCGGTTGCCCTGCACGTGGAAAGCGTCCATGCCGCGCTCGAACTTGCCCGAGCAAATGCGCACAAAGGCGATGCGGTCACGGTGGTTCTTGTCCATGTTGGCCTGGATCTTAAACACAAAGCCGCTAAAGTCGTCGCGGCAGGGATCGACCGGCTCGCCGGTGAGCGTATCGGTATAGGCGCGCGGCGTCGGGGCCAGGCGCAGGAACTCCTTGAGAAAGGGCTCCACGCCAAAGTTGGTGAGCGCCGAGCCAAAGAACGCCGGGCTCAGCTTGCCGCAGGCCACGGCATCCAAGTCGAGCTCGTCTCCGGCACCATCGAGCAGCTCGATGTCGTCCATCAGGTTCTTATGGTTCTCCTCGCCGATGAGCTCGTCCATGGAAGGATCGCCCAGCTCGGCCTCGACCTCGGCGACCTTCTTGGTGGCGTTGGCGTGGCCGTCGCCCTCAAAGGCGATAACGCGACGGGTCTGACGATCGAACACGCCGCGGAAGTTGCGGCCGCTGCCGATCGGCCAGTTCATGGGATACGTATTGATACCCAGGACATTCTCGATCTCTTCCATGAGCTCAAACGGATCGCGAGCATCGTGGTCGAGCTTGTTCACAAAGGTGAAGATGGGAATGTGGCGCAGTGTGCAGACCTTAAAAAGCTTTTTGGTCTGGGCCTCGACGCCCTTGGCGCCGTCGATGACCATGACCGCAGCGTCGGCGGCCATAAGGGTACGGTAGGTATCCTCCGAGAAGTCCTGGTGGCCGGGGGTATCGAGGATATTGACGCAGGCGCCGTTGTAGGTGAACTGCAGCACCGAGGAGGTGACGGAGATACCGCGCTCCTTCTCGATGTCCATCCAGTCCGAGACGGCATGCTTGGCCGAGCTCTTGCCCTTAACCGAGCCGGCGGTCTGAATGCTGCCGGTATAGAGCAGCAGCTTCTCGGTAAGCGTGGTCTTACCGGCGTCCGGGTGGCTGATGATCGCGAATGTGCGGCGCGACGAGATTTCATCCGACAGGCTTGCCATGCGGATCCTTTCTTGCATTGAGTGCATTACGTCGATGTAACCGCACTATTGTAGCCGCGAAACCTCGCCATAGGGCGCCTATCAGGACAAATTCATTAGCCGAGCTCGCTGTGCACCTGGCAGCCGCCTCAAGGACTGTCTCGATCTGTAACAGAAAGACGGGTTTTACCGTTCCTGGTGTTACAGATCGAGACAAACGGCTGGGAAGATCGACGCCATCTCAATCTGTAACAGGAAGACGGGTTTTGAGCTTCTACCTGTTACAGATTGAGACAAACGCGCAGGCGGGCAACCAATGTCTCAATCTGTAACATCTAGCCACCAAAAACGGGCCCTAGTGTTACAGATTGAGATAAACGGGCAGGAAGGTCGGAGCTGTCTCAATCTGTAACATCTAACTGCCAAAATCGGCTCCAGATGTTACAGATCGAGACAAACGAACGAAGGGACAGACGAGCCCACATTTCCTCTTGCATAACTGTGCATAGTGTATATATACTGTGCTTACCGGTTATATACACGTGTAGCCCAACAGCTAAGGAGCCGCTGTGGACATTATCCTATCCAATTCGAGCGACAAGCCCATCTACGAGCAGATATCCTCGCAGGTCAAAGCTCAGATCCTTTCGGGCACACTCGCTGCGGGAGCCAAACTCCCCAGCATCCGTGCACTCGCGAGCGACCTGGGTGTGAGCGTCATCACCACCAAGCGCGCCTACGCCGACATGGAGCAACTCGGGTTTATCTGCACCGTGCAGGGCAAGGGCTGCTTTGTCGCCGAGGGCAACCAGAAGCTCTTGCGCGAAAACCAGCTCTGCCATATCGAAGAGCTGCTTGCGAAAGCGGCGAGCCAAGCCGAAACCCTGGGCGTCACGCGCGACAAACTGCACGAAATGCTCGACCTGGTGGCCCCCGAAACCATGCAGTAGCCATCTGCAAGAAAGGCTATACCATGCAAAACTTGCTAGAACTCAAAGGTGCGTCGCGCCATGTGAGCGATCGCTTTTCGCTGCGCGACGTCACGCTTGCCGTGGAGCCTGGCCAGATCGTTGGCTTTGTTGGTGCCAACGGTGCTGGCAAAACAACGACGATTCGAGCCGCGCTCGGGCTTATCAAACTCGATGCCGGCGAGGTGCGCCTGTTTGGGCAGCGCTGTGGCGCCGAGGCGCCCGATGAATCGCAACGCCACCTGCGCTCCCGCGTCGGTCTTGTCCTGGACACGTGCCCCTTCCCCTCCACGCTCAAGGTGGGCCAAATCGAGGCGCTCGTAGGCCCTGCGTACCCCACGTGGGACCGCAAAACGTTCGCCGGATTCATCAACCGATTTGGCCTCGATCCCAGGACAAAGGTCAAGGACCTCTCCCGCGGCATGGGCATGAAACTGCAGCTTGCCTGTGCGCTCAGCCACAATGCCAAGCTGCTCGTTTTGGACGAAGCCACCGCGGGCCTCGATCCCATGGCACGCGAGGAACTGCTTGATGAGCTGCTTGCCTTTGTCGCCGACGGCCAGCGCAGCGTGCTGCTCTCGAGCCACATTACGTCCGACCTCGATCGCACTGCCGACCGCGTCATCTGCATCGATAACGGCTCGATTGTGTTTGACCTGCCGCGCGAGGACATTACCGACCGCGCCGGCATCGCCCACTGTACCCAAGCACAGGCCGCCGAGCTTACGGCTTGCGTCGAAGGCGCCCGCGCCGCCCACCACGCCTACAGCGTGGACGTGCTCGTGCCCAACCGTCGCGATACGCTCGAGGCCTTTCCCGAGATTCCCTGCGATCGGGCAACCATTGATGACTATCTGCGCCTCATGCTGAAAGGGGCTTCGAAATGAAACGCGCCTTTATGTCCGAGCTCGCCATCGTTCGCACGCTTATCCCGAGCATTGCGGGCGTCGGCCTGTTCATCTTCGTCGTGTTGACCCTCGCCAACGCATCGGATGGCGATTCCGGTATGAGCGCCGGCGCCTGCGCGGTCAGCGCCATGTCGCCCATCACGGTCATGAATTCGCTGGCCGGCTTCGACAATCAAAATGGCTGGGAGCGTTATCGGGCGACGCTGCCCTTCTCGCGCAAAGACATTATTTGTGCCCGCTACCTGTGCATCGTTGTCTTCTCGGCCATCATGGCCTGCGCCGCCGTGCTTTTGAACATCATCGTCCTTCCGCTCTTCAACAGTGCGGGCGTGACCTCGACAGGACAAACCGTCTTTGAGATCGCAATCGCCTCAGCAGCCTCGATGCTCATCTCACTCATGATGGTATTTCTGGCGCAGCCGCTGTTCTTTCGCTTTGGACACATGGAGGCGCTGCGCCTTTCCGTCGGCCTGTTTGCCCTGCTCGGATGCCTTGCCATGGCCGCACTGAGCTCCTCCAACCCCATCAGCAACTGGCTTATGTCGATTGCCGGGGCGAACCCCGATCCTGCCGTCCTCGGCTGTCTGTGCGCAGGAATTGCCGCGCTGGCCCTCGTGCTATGTGCACTGAGCTGCGCCGTCAGCACCAAGGTTTATCGAGTACGCGATCTGTAAGCATGCGAGTCTCGATCCACGAAGGGAGTGATCGCCCCCTCCCCGCAAATCCGTGGCAAACGGCATGTCCCCGGCGTGCGCCACCGTGCTACTTGCGCAGCGGCTTGGGCAGCGGAATGCCTGCCGCGATGACGGCGGCGATGATCATGCAGACGATGCCCTTGAGTGGGAAGCACATGAGCAGCAAGCCCACGACCATGACGGGCTGACGCATAACGGCGCCCATCGTCGAGGCCGTGCAGACGGCGACGCAAAAGACCGGATCGGCGCCGGTAAGGATGGCAAGGCCATAGCCCAGGCTTACGCCCGAGAAGATAACCGGGAAGAAGTGGCCGCCACGCCAACCAAGGTTGATGAGGGCGGGCGTCAGCATAGCCTTGACCAGACCGGTCGCGATAAGCACGCCGGCGGGGATGGTCAGATAGGTCTCCATGAGCACGTCGGCCTGCGTCTCGCCGGCAAACATGGTGAAGGGCAGGACCGTGCCACAGATGGCGAGCGCCAGACCAGCCAGCATTGCCTTGACGACAGGGCGCTCCCCTATGGCATGGGACAGTGCCTCGCTTGCATGCTCAGAGACAAAGTACAGCCAACCGCAGACCGTACCGACGAGCGACAGGGGAATAAGCCAGGCAAGCTCGAGGTTACCCACCTGAGCGGCCTCGAACCTCGGCATGCCCATACCGCCGCCCATAAGCTGGCCGAGTAGCAGATAGGTGCCCAGGCCGCCGGCAATTGCGATGCCGTAGACCACGGTCTTTTGCGCCTTGGGCAGCTTGATCGTGATCTCATCGGACGCGGACTCATCGTCATTAGCGCCCTGGCCGTCGGCGCTACCGGCGAGCGGCGCCACAAAGCCAAACACGGGCGCGGTGAAGAGCGCCGTTAGGGCAGCTTGGGTACCCAGCAGCGTGAGCTGCCTAAACTCGGCGCCAAAGCGACGCATGCGGTCGCCGACCCAGCTGCACAGGCCCGCGATGACGCCGGTCAGACCGGCTTCCGGTCCAATACTTCCGCCAAACAGCAGCGGCAGCAATGCCGCAAGCGAAAGCTTGCCCAAGTTGTCGTACGGGTAGCGGCCGTCGCGCTTTACCTTGGCCATTACCTGATTGAGATCATCGGTCTTGGTGCCCGTAAGCTTTTCGTACAGACCGATCAGCAGGCCGCCCAGCAGGCAGACGAAAAACGGATACGGCAAAAAACCGAACGGACCGCTCGCGAGCTCGGGCGAAGCGACGCCCAGCATATGCGGGATTTCGGTCCATAGATAGTCGATGCCGTGCTCCATCGCAAAGAAAAACAGCCAGACCGCGGCGCCTGCAAACGCACCGGTCACGGCTACGCTCACTAAAAACAACGCACGGTTTTTGGGTTTGGAAAGGTTACCCATCGGATCCTCCCGTGGTCAAAAGCGACAAAGATAACTTTTATTGTAAGACGGGCACAGCGCGGACGTGCCGACCATCCACGCCTCAAACGGCACCGTTGGGCGCCGCACACGCGATGACCCCAAGGCCTAGTTGTCGATAATCGATACAATTTGGTGCAGGTCGTCGGCAAAGTAGATGCCGGCCTGACGCTGCGAGCTCGATAGGCCTTTATCGATCATGTGCTCGAGCAACGACCTAAGGTCGTTGTAGTAACCGTCCAAGTTGTACAGGATGCACGGCGCGCTCAGATGTCCCAACGACACGGCCGACATGACCTCGGCAATCTCCTCGAGCGTGCCCGTCCCACCGGGAAAGGCAATGAACGCATCACCGAGTTCGATCATCTTTGCCTTACGCTCGGCCATGTCGCTCGTCACGATGAGGTTGTCGATTCCGTCGTGCTGAAACTCAGCCTCGATAAAAAAGCTCGGCTCCACACCCGTCACGTGCCCGCCGGCATCGAGCACGCTATCGGCGAGCGCACCCATCAGGCCTGACTTGGAGCCGCCGTACACCAGCGCGTGTCCGTTGGCGCCAATCCAGTTGCCCAGCTCCTGCACCGCGGGCAGAAACGCCGGGTCATTACCGACGCTGGCGCCCAGATACACGGTGATATTCAAATTCAGTCCCCCTCATCGTGACGCGCGGCGCCCGCCCTAGCGTTGGCGTCGGCGATATTCGCGCACGCGGCGCGACAGGTCGGCGAGCTCATCGCGATCGAGCTCTTCCAGATGCTCAAGATCGTCCATAAAGCGCGCCATGGTGTCCTTTTGGCGCATCTTGATGAGCGTATTGCAGTAGTTCACCGCCACGCCCGTGAGCATGGCGATGTAGAAGATGCTGATGACGCTCAAAACGACGGTGATAGCGCGGGCAACCGGCGTTTCGGCCGGGATATCGCCAAAGCCGATCGTCGATACGGTCTCAAAGCTAAACCAGAGGCCATCGCCAAACGTAAGGGTCGCAGGGTCGGACAGCCAGACGGCCGTCGAGCACAGCAGGTAGAAGATAAGGAACAGGCCGGTGATGCGCGCAAAGCCAGCCTGGCGCAACACGTCGGCAAGCGTCCTCAACTTGTTCATCGCGACCCCTTTTCCCAGACGCCCCATCACGTTGCTCGGTATTGTCGCACATCCGGCACTTGGGGACGTTCCTTTTGTGTCAAACAGATTGGGAACGTCCCTAAGTGCCAACTCCGGCAAAGAGTGTCCCCAGCGACTAGTCGTTTAAGAACGTCCCCAATGACTACCCATCTGCCGGGTGTTATGGTGGCTGAGCTGGTATCCTTATGCGGTATTATCTCAACTCGATAGGATTGTCTGTGAAACCTTCCGCCGTCCTTCGCTTAGCTCTATATCGCACCCTAGCCGTCGCGCTTGCTGCGCTCACACTACTGAGCGCCGTCATGCCCACCCCGGCCTTTGCCGCCGACTCCGACCAGCAGGTCAAGACGGTCCGCGTCGGCTGGCTTGTCAACAACGAGGGCTTCCAGGAAGGCACACCGGGCGAGCGCCTCTCGGGATGGGGCTACGAGTACCTCCAGACCCTCTCGTACTACACCCCTGGCTGGCAGTACGAATACGTGTCCGGCACCTTCACCGAGCTCATGGACATGCTCGAGAAGGGCGAAATCGACCTCATGCCCAACATCTCGCATTCAGTAGAACGCGAGCAAAAGTTACTCTTTTCCTCAAACCCCGAGGGCACCGAGCGCTACTACATCTACGCCAAGCCCGATCGCGACGATCTGGCCAAGGGTGACCCCCAGGCACTCCAAGGCCTCACCATCGGCTGCAACTCTGGCGTTATGCAAACCTTCGTCGGCCAGCAGTGGCTCGCCAACGAAGGCGTCACCTGTACCTATAAAGAAATCGACACCGGCGGCGCCCTCTTTGAGGCACTTTCAGACGGCGAGGTCGACGCCGTCATCATGAACGACACCATTTCGTCGCCCGATGCGTCGCCCATGTTCTACGTAGGCTCGAGCGACTACTATTTTGCCGTCCCCAAAAGCCGCCCCGATCTGATGAACGACATCAACTCGGCCATGGCGGCAATCAACCGCACCAACCCGCGCTACAACGACGAAGTCAAATCCAACTACTCGGCGCAAAATAGCGGATCCGCATCACTTACCAACTCCGAACGGTCGTGGCTCAAGGCCAATAACAACACGCTTACACTTGGTTATCTCAACAACAATCTCCCCTTCTGCAACCAAGATGCAAACGGAGAAATGGAAGGGTCACTCGTCTCACTCGTTACGACGCTCCACGACAAATTTGGCATTACCGTACACACGCTCGCTTTTTCAAGCAACCAGCAAATGACGGAAGCGCTCTCAAAGGGAAATATCGACATCGCCCTACCGGCATTTCGCGACTACTGGCTTGCCGAGCAAATGGGGACCGTTCAATCGATTTCGATGGGAACGATCTCTCTTACCGCCATCCACGCCACCAGCGATCTCAACAAGGATCTCCGCAATATCTGTTGCACAGGGTTTTCCATCGTCAACCGCAGCGAATTAAAAACTATGTTTCCAAATGCAAATGTAACCGAGTATCCGTCTGCAGACGACATGCTTTCTGCCCTTAAGGACGGAAGATCAAGCTGCATCGTTGTTCCCAACGCACGGCTGGAAACCATCCGAGATAGCTACGATATCAGAGACTACGAGATACAGGAACTCTCACGCACGGCCGAACTATCTTGCCTTATGCGACGCGGAAATCCCGAATTATTGAGTATCGTCAACAAGGGCATCATCAACGCCGGAGAATCGCTTTCTGCGAGCAATTATTCCTCTACGTCGTATAGCGCACAGGAATCAGACGCGTTCAGGTTTATATATCGTCATCGTAGCTCGATTGTCGTCATCATCGTCGGTGTACTGTTGACTGGGGTAGCGGTTCTAACCTGGGCCCTGCAGCGAGCCAGAGTAGAGCAAAACAAGGCACTCGCCGCCAATGCGGCCAAAACGGCCTTTCTCGCCCGCATGAGCCATGACATCCGCACGCCGCTCAACGGCATTCTGGGGCTCATCGAAATTGAAGAATTGCACGAAGACGATGTCGATGCCGCCCGTAAAAACCGAGCTAAGGCGCGAATCGCCGCCAACCATCTGCTCTCACTCATCAACGACATTCTAGAAATGGGCAGGATTGAAAATGGTAAGCTAACGCTTGAGCATGTCTCATTTAACCTCGAAGATCTCTGCAACGATGCAATTGTTCTGTGCAAGCTCCGCGCTTCCGATCGCAATATTACGATGCAGGATCAAAGAGCACATCCCCTCTGCAATCCACATGTAATGGGAAGCCCCACTCATGTACGTCAGATTATCATCAACCTGCTCGACAACAGCATCAAGTACAACAAAGATGGCGGAACTGTCGCTTTTGCATCGCAGATTAAACCGATCGATGATAGCCAGGTGCTCTTTTGCTTTAGCGTCTCGGACACCGGCATCGGCATGTCGCCCGAGTTTCTTAAGCACATCTACGAACCGTTTGCCCAAGAGGGCAACGATGCCCGCAGTAAATTTCAGGGAACTGGCATGGGCATGCCGATCGTCAAATCGCTCATAGACATGATGGGCGGCACGATTGAGATTTCGAGCGAGGTCGGCGTGGGAAGTACGTTCAACGTCCAGATTCCGCTCGATATCGACAAGAACCCTCAGGCAAGAGAAGGTGCGGACGAGCAGGCGATCAGCTGCTCGCTTGCCGGCATGAACGTTCTTTTGGCCGAAGACAACGAGCTCAATGCCGAAATTGCCCAGGCCCTGCTCGAAAGCGAAGGCATCGTCGTAACTCGCGCCGCCGACGGCAAAGAAGCGGTCGAACTATACACTAGTCGTCCCGCCGGCAGCTTCGATGCGATCCTGATGGACATCATGATGCCGGGTATGGATGGCTACGAGGCAACTCGCGCGATTCGTCTGAGCGAGAAGGCCGATGCAGCCGACATCCCCATCATCGCGCTCACCGCCAATGCCTTTGCCGAGGACGCCAAGGCGGCACACGATGCCGGCATGAACGCCCATCTGCCCAAACCGCTCGACTTTAACAAGCTCAAAAACATCCTCGCCCGCATCAAGAAAAACGGAACTGTTTCGCTATAGTTTGTGCCCACCCACCATGCACAGTTAGAAAGGAAGCCAACGATGTTTAGGCCCTTACGCCGAAAGAAACGCGCCATCACTGACGAGGAAGCGCGCGAGTTGCTCGCTATCTGCAAGCGCGGTGTCTTTGCCGTCAACGGCGATGGTGGCTACCCGTATGCCATTCCCGTCAACTACTTCCTTGACGCCGAGCACGACAAGATTTATTTCCATGGTGCCAAGGCTGGCCACAAGGTCGATTCACTCAGGCGTGATGATAAAGTCTGCTTTACCGTTTACGGCAACGAGTGGTACAAGGACGATGACTGGGCTCCCTACGTTATGAGCGCCGTGGTCTTTGGCCGTTGCCGTCTGGTAGATGAGGCCCCCGCGTTTATCGAGGACAAAGTCCGCCAGTTAGCGCTTAAGTACTACCCTTCTGCCGAAGAAGTCGAGGAGGAAATCGCCAAAGACATCAAGGGCGTCCAACTCTACGAGATTTCGATTGAGCACCTTTGCGGCAAGCAGATTCAAGAAAAGTAAGCCCAAAAACAGGTCCTGCAAATAGCAAAATGGCTCGGTTCCAACCAGTATTGGAACCGAGCCATTTGTTTATGAAGCGTCGGCAGCTATGTGCGCAAGCGCCTCAACGAGATCCTGAGAACTCACGGGTTTGCTCAGATGCGCGTTCATGCCCGCCTCGCGCGAAAGCCTACGGTCGTCGGCAAAGGCATTGGCGCTCACGGCGATAATCGGCGTGGTCGCGGCGTCCTCGCGATCGAGCGCTCGAATCTGACGCGTGGCCTCAAGGCCATCGATGCCGGGCATCATGATGTCCATCAATACCACGTCGTACTCGTGCAGCGCACTCGCGGCAAACGTCTCGACGGCAGACTCGCCATCTTTGACATGTGTCACGACGGCACCGGCGCGGTCGAGCGTAAACTGTGCGATCTCGGCATTCAGGTCGTTATCCTCTACGAGCAAAACGCGCAGGCCCTGGAGCACGTCGCTGTCGCCTGCATCCACGCGAACTGCCTGGGGAATCTCGGAACTCTTGCACTTCTCAAACGGCAGGCAAATGGTAAACGTCGTCCCCTGCCCCAAGGCGCTCGTAAAGCTCATGGTTCCGCCCATAAGCTCGACCAACTGCTTGGCAATAGACGCGCCCAGGCCAGTTCCCGATGAAGCGCCTTCCACCTGTTGTTCCTCGCGGCTGAACGGCTCGTAGAGGTGCTGTTGAAACTCCTCGCTCATGCCAATGCCGTTATCGGCGATCGTGTATTCATAGACGGGGACACCGTCCACCGGCTCCACCTCGCGGCATGTCAGGCGAACATAGCCGCCCTGGCGGTTGTACTTGACGGCATTACCGGCAATATTGAGCAACAGACGCTTGAGGTGCGTCACGCTCACCCGGGCATAGGGATGATCAAGAGTCCGTTGGTCGCAGATAATTGTCACCAGGCGCTCCTCGGCCTGGCGCTCCAGAATATCGCACACCTCACGGTTGAGGGCCACCATATCTGTAGGCACGAGATTCAGGTCGACCTGCCCGCTCTCCAAGCGGCTCATATCGAGTGCCTCGTTCGCAAGGTCGAGCAGCAGTCCCGACGCCGTCCAGATCTTTGAGCGGCACTCAGTCTGCTTTTGCAAGTCGTCCGCGTTGGCATTGCCCACCTCGACCATACCGCGAATGCCGTTGATGGGCGTGCGCAGGTCGTGACTCATGCGACGCAGGAACTCCGTCTTTGCAGAGTTGGCAGACGAAGCTTCGCGCGCCGCTTTTGCCAGCTTGTCGCCATAGTCGCGCTCCTGCAGCAACAGGTCGGCAAAGCGTTGGCTCTCGGCGCGGCGGCGCACCAACACAACAGTGGCTATAACACCGCCGTAGAGTGCCAACACACTGGCAACAACAGCGGCAACAACCTCAAAGTAACGCTGCGCGGGAGCATAGGTGTACACGTAAAAATCGCGCGCTTTACCAAATGTGCCCAGATACCACTCACCGCTGTCGTTAACCAATCTGACCTTACCAGCCAGGCAACGCTCCTTAATGCCGTTGACAACGATGGCATCCGTCGCAGGCAAATCGAACACGCCTGACACGGCGGGCTCGACAGCGTTGGTCGCAACGACCTTACCGTCGTTTTCGATCACGATATTGCCGCTATCGATAGTCTCATAACCATCGAGCAAGCTCTGCAACTTGAGCGTATTGCTCGCGACCGCCTTGGCGCTCTGGTGCCTCACCGCGACAACGATGCCCTCACCGTCCCGCCGGGCCACGCAGCCAATGTCTGCGACCGAATCGTCCGCAAGCGTAATGCGAGCGGTATAGGACTTAAGCGGATGGGCTGCCACCTCCAGCACAGGCGCCTCTTTGAGATTCGCAGCGAGCGACTCGTAGCCCACATCATCCTTCGAGGACTCGGACACCAAGTTGCCCGATGCATCCGTTACGATCAGCGCTGTCACATTAAACTGGTCAGCATATTGCTCCAACGTAGCGTTATCCACCGAGCCGTCGCGCTCCATATCGCGCGCCGCCTCTCCGGCGATCTCCATAACGCGAATCAGGTTTTTGGTCGCATAGGCGCTGTTGAACGCATCGTAGGAAAGGCTCTGTGTCGCCACGTAATCGACAACGTCGGCAAAGCGCTGCTCGGCCTGAGCTGTCGTGTAGGCGTAGCTCGTCACGCCGGCAACAATCGAGAGCGCTATCCCCAACAGGACGACGATGAGCCATTCCCGTGCCGAACGATCGCCCCGCTCCTGAGCGGTGTGGTCGGACGCATCAATCATGACAGGCCCTCCACATTCAAAAAGGGCGAAGGGTCATCAAAATACTTTGACACCAGGCGCTCCATGGTGCCATCGGCAAGCATTTCTTGGTAGGCATGGGTGAGCTTAACGTCGATGCCGCGTGTGTCGTTGATATCGAAAGCGGTGCCCAAACCAACCTCTAGCAGCGGCTCAGACAAAATGCGATACGTCACGCCATAGTCTTTTTCGTAGGTGAGCAGCGAGGACTCATGCGCGGCGATGGCGTCGACTAGGCCCTCGACAAGCGCCGGGTTCAGGTACGAGCGGTCCGAAAAGCTGTAGAGCTCCTTAATCTGCGGAACGTTTTCATTGGTGTGATTGAGCAGAATCGATTCGGGCTTGGTGGTGGACTGGACCGCCACGACCCTACCCTCAAGATCGGCAAGCGTGTAGATATCGCTTTCGGGATCGACAGCAACCACCTGTCGGCTCGCAAGGTACGGCCCCGCCCAGCGATACTCGCCTTCGCGGCCCGTCATACTAAAGCTGCCCATGACGCAATCGAGCTCGCCGCTCGCCAGCAGCTCTTTCTTCTTTTCCCAGTCGATCAGCTGGTACTTTGGCTTGTAGCCAATGCGGCCCAAAGCCTCGGTCAAAATATCGATATCCAGGCCAACGATATCGCCGTACTCGTTGCTATACACAAACGGTGGATAGAGGTCGCTGCCAACGTTGAGCGTCTTAAGGTTGTCGTCTTTGACCTGCGAGGCGGCTGCGCCTTCTGATGCAGACGCCGCGGCCCCATCATTCAACCCGGAACAGCCAGCTATCGCCACGACAAAGGCGCCCACCACTGCAAGCGCAACAAACAACGATATGGCGGCCGAGCGACGAGGTCTTTTCATCGAGCTCCAGACGATCCTGTTTACAGACTCAAGAGCTGAATAATAGCAGACAAAACCGCGCTTGCGCTCAATGGTTACAGATGCTTTACCATACGGGGCCTTCCAGCCAATCTGGCAGACAGCCCCGCATGCAGCACTCACTTACCGTGCATTAAAAACGTAGCGGTCCAAGCGGTCGCACGCCTCCCTTACACGCGAAAGCGGCAGCGCCAGATTCACGCGAATGTGGCAGGGCCCGTGGAACGGACGGCCGTCCTGATACCCCACGCCCACGCGCGCCCCCTCGTCGAGCAACCACTGAATATCGCGGCCATGCTCGCGACACCACTCGGTGCAGTCCAGAAACACCATGTAGGTGCCCTGTGGACGCGAATAGGACACGCCCTCAAAATGCTCGTCCACGTAATCGCAGAAGTAGTCGATGTTGCCGGCAAGCACCTGGTTGAGCTCGTCAACCCACTCGTAGCCCTGCGGCTGGTAGGCACCGATAAGCGCGTGCATGGAAAGGACGTTCATCTCGTTGTAGTGAGTCTTGTTGGACACGGCGCACACGCGGTCGCGCAGCGTCTCGTTATAGATGATGTGGTAGCTGCCGACCAGGCCCGCCAGGTTAAACGTCTTGCTGGGCGCATAGAGAGCAACCGTGCGCATGCGGGCATCTTTGCTCACCGACTGCGTCGGGATATGCTTGTGACCCGGCAGGATGATATCGGACCAAATCTCGTCCGAGATCACCACGCAATCGTGCTGGCGATAGATGTCCATGGCGCGCTCGATCTCGTCGCGCTCCCATACGCGGCCGCAAGGGTTGTGCGGCGAGCAGAACACCGCGGCATGGATGTGGTTTTGAGCGAGCTTTTGCTCCATGTCCTCAAAGTCCATACGCCACACGCCTTGGTCGTCGAGCTTAAGCGGGCTGTGGACAATGCGATAGCCCGCGGCTTCGATAGACTTGGTAAAGCCGATGTAGGTGGGGCTGTGGACCAGCACCGCATCGCCCGGCTGGACATACGCCCGCAGGGTCGACACGACACCGCCCAGCACGCCGTTTTCGTAGCCGATATGCTCCGGGAGCAGACCCTCGACGCCATTACGTCGGCTCTGCCATTCGATGATGCGGTCGAAGTACTCGTCGCGCGGATCGAAATAGCCAAACATGGGATGCTGGGCGCGCTGAATGATGTGCTCCTGGACCGTGGGCACCGTGGCAAAGTTCATGTCCGCCACCCACATGGGGATGCGGTCGAAGCCCTCGTCGGGCGCGTTCGGAGCCATGCCAGGGATCTCGCCCCAGGAGTCAACGGCGATGGCGTCCATGCCGTGGCGGTCGATAAGCGAAGTAAAGTCGTATTTCATGCTGAGCTCCCGTGCAAAGCGGATTGTTTTGATAGGCGTTATTGTCCACCAGCGTGGGCGATTTTGGCACGGGGTTTGGCGTTGAATTTGGCGAGCGCCGTCGAATGGCCAGCTAGTCCCGTGCGTCGTTGACGGCGATTACCGTCAACCTGGTTCCATCAACCGTAAAGGATATGTCGAGTCCGGCGTAGGCCAGATGGTAAACGCGGCTTGGCTCGTGCTTGCTACCCGCGCGGCGCGGATCTTGGCGAAGGACCTCTATCAAGCCGGGGAGCTTTGCGGGCGGAATCATATCCTGCAGCGCTTGCGGAAACTCGACGTCGAGCTCTTGCCACGGCGCATCCTCAATCCAGCCGCCGGTCGCATCCGGGTGACAGTCCGCAAACGGAATGTAGGGCTTGACATCGTAGATGGGCGTGCCGTCACGCAGATCGGCCCCCAGCACATGAATGATGGGACCATCGTCAGTGAGCTCGACACGATCGAGCTTGACACAGGTGAGCCCGATGGGATTAGGGCGAAACGGACTGCGCGTGGCAAACACGCCCACGCGCTCGGCTCCGCCCAGACGCGGCGGACGCACGGTTTTCGACCATTTTGCGTTGGTGCCGGACCTGTCCTGCGTTTTGGCATCGGCGGCAATATCCTTAGCCGTGCCGCCGGGCGTGCCGTTTTCGAAGCGCCAGAGCAGCCATAGGTGAGAGAAGGAGTCCAGACCCTCAACCGCTGCGTTGGAGGCAAATTCCGGCTCAAAAACGATGCGTCCCTGCAGGTGAGGCGCCAAAAAGCTGTTGCGCGGGATGCCGAACTTCTGCGGCAGGTCGGTATGTATGTGTGCGATAGGTTCCATGTCGGTCATTGTACGGCATGGAGGTGTGGGACGTTACGCGCAATTCTTCGCCGCGGTCCCCCGTCGTGCAACCAACGGTTGCTTGGAAGGGCGCCCGCCGCCGCTTATGCTTAAGCCATCAACCAGCAGAAAGGAGCCGTTATGGCCTTTGCAGAAAAGCTCATCGCCGTCCGTCGTGCCCATCACCTTACTCAGGAGCAGCTCGCCGCCAAGCTCTTCGTCACACGCCAAGCCGTCAGCCGTTGGGAGCGCGGCGAGGTCACCCCGGGCATCGACATGATGAAGCTCATTGCCGCCGTGACCGGCGAGCCACTGTCTCATCTGCTCGAAATGCCCGAGCACTATTGCCAGAGCTGCGGCATGATACTCACGCCCGACGATTGCGGTACCGATGCCCACGGCGCCACGACCGACCATTACTGCAAGTGGTGCTACGACCATGGCCAGTACACCTACGACACCACCATGGAGGCAATGATCGAGGACTGTGCCCCGCGGCTGGCACAAAACACCGGCATGTCGCTCGACGAAGCCGTCTCGCTTATGGGCGCTGTCCTGCCACAACTGGAGCGCTGGCGTACCGTGCAGGAAAACGAGGAGCGCTACGGTGCCGAAGCGCGGGCGCGCTATGGCGACGAGGCCGTCGATGCAGCAAACGAGGCACTGCTGGACATGGATCCCGAGACATGGAACGACATGAAGGAACTTGAACGCGCTATTCTGGGCCAGCTCTCGATCGCCATGAGCGTTGGCGACCCAGAGAGCAACGAGGCCCGCAAGCTTATCGCAATGCACCGTCGATGGATTGGCCTTAACTGGGGACGCGAACCCCAAGACGAAGCATACCTGAGCCTCGCCCACGGCTATCTTGCCGATCAGCGCTTTATCGACTACTACGACAAGCCCTGCGGCACCGGAGCCACGGCGTTTCTGGTCCATGCCATCGAGTCGTCGTTGACGCGCGCATAGACTGCGGCGGCTTTGGGTATCTCAACCGAAACCTCAACCGATTGGAGACCTATGGCTACTGATCACAAGCTCGAGCTGTACGTTATGACCGGCTGCCCGTATTGCATAAAGGTCAAGCGCTTTTTGGCGGATAACGGCGTGACCATCCCTGAGCGCAATATCTCGACCGACCCCGATGCCGAGCAGACGCTCATCGCCGTCGGCGGAAAACGCCAGGTTCCCTGCCTGTTCATCGACGGCAAGCCACTCTACGAATCGAGCGACATCATCGCCTGGGTACAGGAGAACCTGATCTAGTACTCATTGGGGACGCACTTAAATGAGTAGTCGTTAAAGAACGTCCCCAATAACTAGTCCCCCGCCGAACCCAAACATATACGCCAGCATCCAAAGTCGACTTTTTTCGACACCTTTGAATGCTGGCGTACAGCTTTTTGTGGGCGGTCGTTGGGGACGTTCTTAAATGACTAGTTGCTTGAGACGGCCTTTGGATTATGGCTGTTTGAAGCCATCCGACGTCTCTGGAAAGGGCTCCTTAGAGGACCGTGTTCAAAAAATGGCAAATATGAGTACTGCTACTTGTTTAGTAACAGCGATTTTAATCATTTCAGGGATCATTCAACGCCCCAAGCGTCCGCAGATGGCGTTATTTATCCCCATATGTTCAATAAAAGAGAAGCCTAATGGTATTAAATCTCATCAGGGACCTTATTTTTGAAGAAGATAAATGCAACCACAATGGCAACAGTACTCATATTTACCCTTTTTTGCACACTGCCCTCCAGAATAGTCGTTAGGGACGACTCAAAATAGCAATTCCGGCACTTAGACGCTCTCTTCTTGAATGACTAGTTGTTAAAGAACACTCAGCGACTACTCCAATTCGCGACACACTGTGTCGCGAATTGAGCTGTTCTCACCACCGAAGACCGGTGAAAGCTCCTGGCCAGAACCTCGATAGTTTGTTAAAGTGCCCCCTCTGCAGGTTCAATGAGCGCTCATGTTCCGACTTGGAAAGTGAAGAAATATCGAAACCATCGATGCCCATTTCCTATCGAAAAAACTAGTCAAAACACGCTAATTAGCTTGATAAGCTGCTTGTATTTTTGTCTACAAAACTGTATACAAAAAGAGATTCCGAGAACCAGCGCTCGACATTATGTCGATCGATAGGAGGCGCTATGGATGCTAAGCAGCTCGAAAAGATGATGGGGTTTGCACCCGGAGAGTTGGAGAAAGCCGCGGAGGCATACGAAAAAGATGAGTGGCCGAAGGGTCGCACCATCAAGCTGGGAAGGCCGTCGATCTCTGATGAGTCAAGCGTTGTTTTATCGGCACGTGTGGGTGAATCGGTTCTTGAGGCGTTTGACGCAAAGGCAAAGCGTCATGGGCAGACACGCACAGAGCGGCTCAGGGAGCTCATTACCCTTGACGCAAGGATTGCCTAGTCCCCCGCCGAACCCAAACGTGTATGTCAGCATCCAAAGTCGACATTTTTCGACATCTTTGGGTGCTGACGTACAGCTTTTGCAACATAGTCGTTGGGGACGCACTTAAATGAGTAGTCGTTAAAGAACGTCCCCAACGACTAACTAGCCGTGAAAGCGGGCTATGGGCGCAAGTGGCTGTTCGCGAAAGACGCGCTCGACGGCGGCGCGGTATTCGTCGACCTTTTTGGTCTTGCGCACGATCTTGTGAACGTTAGCGGGATCGGCGAAGGCGCATTTGGCGTAGAACCACCACTCCTTCATGCGAAAGACCGCATTGCCGCCAATCTCTTCCGCATATGCCGCAAACAGCGTGTCGTGGAAGCGCTGCAGCTCAGCAGCCGTGGCAGTAGGGCCGCCCTTAACCATGCGAGCCAGTGCGGGGTTCGCAAGCAAGCCGCGCCCCAACATTACGTGACGCGTTCCGGGATAGGCCTCCACCAGCGCGTCCATGCCCTCAAGATCAAAAATGTCACCGTTATAGGCCACGGGAAACGGCGCCCGCTCCAGCGTCTCGCCGTAAAACTCTTTGCGCGGCGAACCCGCATAGCGGTCCTTTTGCACGCGCGGATGCACGATCAGCTCTGCCAGCGGCATGCGGCAATAGAGGTCAAGCACACGCTCGTATTCGTCGTCGCTTTCCAACCCCAGCCTGGTCTTGACCGACACCGGCAACGGCGAGCGTTCGCACACGTCGCTCAAGAACACCTCGAGCTCGTCGAGATTGCGCAAGAAACCCGAACCCTTCCCCTTGGCTACAACCGTGCCCGAGGGGCAGCCAAGGTTGAGATTGACCTCGTGATAACCCATGTCGGCGAGCACCTGCGCCGCCCACACAAACTCATCCGCATTCTTGGACATCAGCTGAGGCACCACGTTAAGCCCCTGGTTATTGGCGGGATCGACCTCTTTAAACGCCTTACCGCCAAAGCGGTTGCCCACGCGCGGCGGCGGCAAAAACGGCGTGTAATAACAATCGAGTGCGCCGAAACACTCCGCATGCACGCGACGGAACACATGCCCGGTAATCCCCTCCATAGGGGCCAGCGATAAATACATCAACATCCACTCTCAGATCAATGCGGCAAAGGGACTGCCCCCTTGTCACATCCTATTCAAACGGTTCAGAAACTCTTCGCAGGCGCGAGAACGCAGGCGATATTTTTTCCACACCAGATACGATGCAATGGTGAAGGGGCAAAAGGGCAGTCCCTTTGCCCCAAGTGCCGGCTACCGGACGCAAGCTAGTTGCCGTTCGCGAACGCCGCCCATATTTCGAGGTCTAATACTTTTCCCGAGAAGTGAACGGCTGTATTTGGACCCCCGAAGCATTAGCATTTTTAGGCGTCAAAACCGCAGGATTTGACTGGCAAAACCGCAGGAAATTGCACGCTAAAAGTGTCGATGCTTCGGGAGTCCGTTTTCACTCGTTCACTTCTCGGGAAAAGTATTAGACCTCGATTCCGCAGTCCCCGATGTGACAAAGGAACAGTCCATTTGTCACATTCAGAATTGACCCCCCCCCCCGCAATAGCTCATCGATGGCGGGATTCTCTATACTGGGTCACATATGACGGTATCGCGCCAAAGGAGAACGCCATGACCACCTCGCAGATATCTCTGCTCGCGCTCATCTCGGTTGGAGGCATCGGCATCCTGTTTATCGGAGCGAGCATGCTCATGAAGGCCGCCGCCCGCAAGAAAGCCAAGGCCTGTACCGCCGTGACCATGGGGACGGTCATCGACCATCGCTTTATGGGTGAAGGCAGAATGAAACCCGTTTTGGAATACACCGTCGACGGCACGCAATACCGCGCGAAAAAACAATTCCGTGGCATAAAGACCAAAAGCTTGTCGGGACTCCCCATCCGCACGCAAGCCACCGCCTACGAAGACGCCAAGGGCTGGCTGCACGTGCAGACAGGCCCCATCGCCCGCCTAGGCACCCTCGCGGAGCAGCTTTGGCCCCTCGGTAGCCAAATGACCGTGTACTACAACCCCAGCAACCCAGACAAAAGCTATGTCGAACGCCCCATCGTGGGCAACTTTGCCACACTGATGTTTAACATCGCAGGCTTCTTGCTCATCGCGATGAGCATCTTGTTCTATGTTCTTATCCAGCGCTAGCTCAAACTGATGCGCCCCGCGCCCCATGCGCCGCAACGACCGTTACGACACCAAGGATCAGCCATGGCAACACTTTCCGAACAAGAACGCAAGCGTATCCAGCGATACTGCATCTACCCCAAGGTTGCCGGTGCAGCGCTTGCCATGGCGTTTGTGCTGCCTTTTTTGATCATTCCCTTCGAAATGATTGACGACATCGTCTTCCATCACGAAGGCTTCCAGGAGACGGGCATGATGGCCGCCCTGGTGCTCACCGCCGTCGAGCTCGCCATCTTCTGCTATTGCGCGCTCGCGCCGCGCTTTGGCATGCGCGGCAAGCAGTGGAAAGAAATGCAGCGCCGACTCGCCGTCGAGCAGTCCGAGAAAGACCGCTCGGCACAAATCGCGGGCGTTATTGGCACGCAGGCCGCCGCGCGCCTGCTCAAGAACAGCGACAACGAGACCGCGCGCAACCTGGGTGGCGCGGCAGAAGTCGCCGCTGCCGTAGGCGCCGTCGCCACCGCAGCGGACGTACTTACCGAAAGCTATGTCAACGCAAAGGCCATGGCGGAAGTCCATGGCGTGCCTATCCCCCGTGCAAAAAAGTGGATTATCGCGCTTGTGGCGCTGCCCCTCGCAATCGTGTGCGGTGCCTATATCCCGCAGCTGGCACAGGGAAACATCGAGATGCAGGAGAATGCCGAGGCCGCGGCCGAGCAGATCGCCATCGCCCGCAAGACGCTAGAGCCCGCATGCGAGTACGTGTCCGCCGATGACCCTTACGAGCGATATCAAGATTACGGCTATCACGTCCGCGGCTATCTGCACGACGGCGACTCCGATACCCAGAAGACCTATACGTACCTGGATTTCGACAACAAGGGAACGCTCAAGGAAGTGAGCTACATCGCAGAGATCGGCCCCGACGCGAGCCTTGAGGACAACCTCGCCCGTGTCGAGCTTGACTTGGATGAGCTTTCCTCTGTCGTCCAAACCGTAGACGTCAAGACCGTGAGTCCCGAGCTCCTAGCACCGCAAAAGCTCCCCGAAGAGTTTAGGCAGGCTTTTTTGAACGGTTCGCTCTACGAGAGAATCTCCATCAGGACGAGTGACAGCCCCATCAAAACGTACTATTCGTTTGACACGGATCCCGAGGATGAATTTGACGAGTACACCCATCCAAGCATCCGTATCACATTGATGGGCAAAACGAGCTAGCCACCCAATGTGACAAAGGGACTGTCCCTTTGTCACATTATTCGGAGCGTAGGGCTTCCACAGGGTCTTTCTTGGATGCGCTGCGAGCAGGCAGCAGGCCGGCAACGACCGTCAGCAGCACCGAAATTACAATGAGCATCAGCGCGTCTTGAACGGGCAGGCTCATCAGGTTGGGCACCTGCTTGGCCGCAAGCGCCCAGGCATTAACCGGAAAGCTCACGGCCACCACGACGACAATGGCAAAGACGCCGGCAATGAGGCCTTCGATGAAAGTCTCGGCGTTGAACACGTTGGCCACATTGCGCTTCGACGCGCCGATCGCGCGCAGGATGCCAATCTCCTTTTTACGTTCCAGCACGCTGATGTAGGTGATGATGCCGATCATGATGGAGCTGACGACCAAGCTGATGCTCACAAATGCGATGAGCACCAAGCTGATGGTGTTCACGATGTCGGTTACCGAACCCATGATAATGCCCATGTAGTCGGTGTACGAGATTGCCTGCTCGTCGTGGCCGGCGGCTTTGACCTGCTTGTTATACGCATCGATGTGATCGAGTACGCGCTCCTTGGCCTCAAAGTCGCGCGGGAAAATCTTAACCGAGATGGGATCTGCCTCATCCGCATAGCCCAACGTGGTCAGATTGTTATCGTAGGTGAGCTGCGACGCCTTGGCATAGCTCATCATGAGCGAACTCAGGTCCTCGGCGTCCATGTTGAAATGGATGGCACGAGCAAAGGCGCCCGCATCCACACGCATAGCGCTCGCCAGGTTGGTAAAACTCGAAGACATCTGCGTCGCCATCTGATCCATAAGCCCTGCTGCGCCCGCCTTGAGCTGGGACGATACCGTCGTCGCAATCTGCTCGCTGATCGTCTTCATGACCTGGTCCATAGCCTGCTGCAGATACGGAGCCAGCTGCTTTTGCACATAGTCGGTCATCGCCTGCTGCAGGCGCTCGGCCAGGGCATCGCCGCCCAGCGCCCTGAGCTGAGCCAGGCATTGCTGGGCTGCGGCATCATTCTCAAGATACGACGAGAACGCGGCGGCGAGCTTCGACGCGTCCTTAAGATCTTCGGGCGACAGCGCCTTAAACTGATCAGACTGCAAAAAGCCCTCAAACAGTTGGTTGGCAAGCGTTCCCACCTGCTGCATTTGCTCGGGCGTGAGCTCCAGACCGTCAAAGATGCCCGAGAAATCTGGGGCCGGTGCTTTTGCCATGATGCTGCTGAAGTCGATGTCCTTGCCAACGCCCGAAAGGTCAATATCCAGGCCCGACAAATCGATGCCCGAAAGATCCATGCCACCGGCAGCACCCGAGAGTGCAGATGCATCGAACGAGAACGCGCTCTTCAACGCCGCCTCGTCCACACTGAACATGCTGCCCAGATCCACGCCCTGCTTGGCCTCGCCCTGCAGTTCATCGAAAGATTTGCCCGTAAAGACATCCGTCTCGGGGTGGACAAGCTGCTCCTGCACGATCTGCGAATCGGCGGCGCGCTTCATAAGCTGGCAAGTCAGCGCATGCGTATAGGCAATGCCCGGAGTCAATGCGCTCGCGTTGGCCGTCTCGTTGGGTCGCACCACGCCCACAATGCGCACGTCAATACCGTCGGCAACCTTGGCTTTCATAAAGTCGGCGTCGCCAGACATGTCAGTCCACATGCCGGTCTCTTCGTTTTTGCGATAGGCATCGGACGGCGACAGCACCTTAAACGTCGTGGACAGCGCATCGTCGTAGGTAAAGTCGGTGCCGGCCTTGGGCGTCTCGACCTTGCCGTCGGCCGTCATGGCACTGTTAACCAGGTCGTTGAGCTCATCGATATCCAGCGCACCGATGCTGTAGAGCGTGTAGTCACCCACCGTGCCGCGGCTCGAAAGCACCATCACGGCCTCGTTGGCAGACGTAGGCCAATGGCCGGCAACGACATCGTACTGGCTGTCGAGCAGGCTCTGGTCGTCAATCATCTCGTTAAAGACCGAGGTTCCCATGGAATCCATGCTCACCGTTGCCGCCGAACTTGCGCCGCCGCTCATGGCCTCGGTCATAGCGTTGGGCACCAGCCGGACAGGCTTCTCATCGCCCTTGCCCGCACGATAGACAACCGGCGTCACGCCGTAGCCGTACTGGATAGCGTTGACCTCTTTATTGATACCGTCGCCGTCGTCGTCAAGCCATGCCTTAAAGCTTGTCATATCGTTAGATTTAACACTTGCGAACATGTCCTTTACGGCTGTGACCACAGGGATCTTGTCGGTTCCCTTAGCTTTGCCACCGGTAGCGTCATCGGACGAGCCCTCGCCCTTGGACGCCTCCTCATCGGTAGCCCCATGGCCGCCCATCATGGACGACAGGTCGTAGTCTTGTTTGGAAATCGTCAGCGGGTAGCTCGAGAGCGTGTCCTCCTCGACCTTTTTGATGTAGTCGTTTACGCCGTTGGACAGCGCCAGGATCGCCGCAATGCCGATAATGCCAATCGAGCCCGCAAAGGCCGTCATGGCCGTGCGACCCTTCTTGGTCATGAGGTTTCGGGCAGAAAGCCCCAGCGCCGTCACAAAGCTCATCGAGGTTTTGCGCGTGGGCTTGGCCTCGCGACGCGCGGCCTCGGCAGCATCAAAGGGATCTGAATCGTCGGTGATCTTGCCGTCCGCCAGGGTGACGATGCGCGTGGCGTACTTGTACGCCAGCTCGGGATTGTGCGTGACCATGATGACCAGACGGTCGCGCGCAACGTCCTTGAGCAAATCCATGACCTGCACGGATGTCGTTGAGTCCAAGGCGCCGGTCGGCTCGTCAGCCAGCACAATCTCGGGATCGTTGATCAGGGCGCGGGCAATAGCCACGCGCTGCATCTGGCCGCCCGATAGCTGGCTCGGGCGCTTGTTAACGTGCTCGCCCAGACCGACTGCCTCAAGCGCCTTGCGTGCACGCTGGCGGCGCTCGGCATGCCCCACGCCCGTGAGCGTAAGCGCCAATTCCACGTTTTCCAAAATGGTCTGATGCGGAATGAGGTTGTAGCTCTGAAACACAAAGCCAATGCGATTGTTTCTGTAGGCATCCCAATCGCGGTCGCTGAAGTCCTTGGTCGAGATGCCATCGATCAGCAGGTCGCCGGAATCGAAATGGTCGAGTCCACCAATGACGTTGAGCATCGTAGTTTTACCCGAGCCCGAAGGACCCAGGATGGCTACAAACTCGTTATCGCGAAAAGACAGGCTTACGCTGTCGAGCGCTACCTGCGTAAACGACTGCGTAACGTACCTTTTGCAAATAACTCTGAGATCCAGCATGGACGGCAACCTCTCTCGCGCGGGCGCGCTCGCCCGCTCCCCCGCCGTTCACGTTCGGCGCGTTTGTCCTACTCTATCCTCATTTTTGGCCGATACCAGTGAGGAATGTAACGAACCGCGCCAAAAAACGAACGGGACAGCACGCCGCATGGCGCACCATCCCGCATATAACATCCCCGACGCGACAAAGAGGCTGTCACTTTGTCACATTCCAATGCGCGCTACTTTTCGAGCCCGCACGGCATAACGTTAGCGCTGCCGTGGCGAGCCTCAGTCACGGCTGCAAAGAAGCGATAGCCGCCCGAGAAGTTAAAGCACTCAAAGCCATGCTGCGCCAAAATACGGCAAGCAATGTAGCTGCGAATGCCGCTCTGGCAAATCACGTAGACCGGCTTGGCCCGGTCGAGCTCGCCCAGGCGATTGCGCAGATCATCGACGGGAATGTTTACGAAACCATCGATATGCCCGCGCTCATACTCCCCTTCCGTACGAACATCGAGCAGCTGCACGCTGCCATCGCGTGGCAAGTTGGACTCATCCTCCCAATGCCACTGCGCCAGTATGCCGCGATTGAGGTTCTCGATCATAAAGCCCGCCATATTGACGGGATCCTTCGCCGATGAATACGGCGGCGCGTATGCTAGGTCCAAATCCTTAAGCCTATCGCCGCGCATGCCTGCCTGGATGGCAGTCGCCAGAACGTCGATACGCTTGTCCACACCATCGATGCCCACGATTTGCGCACCCAGCAGGCGCAATCCCTGCTTCTCGAAGACAACCTTCATGGTCATGGGCGTTGCACCCGGATAATAACCCGCATGCGAACCGGGCGACAGGACCACGCTGTCGCAGTCAATTCCCGCCGCGTGTGCCGCCTTTTCGGATAGTCCCGTGCTTGCCGCCGTCAAGTCGAATACCTTGATAACCGATGAGCCCAACGATCCGAGGTAGCAGCTGTCCATGCCGGCTATGACATCGGCGACGACACGCCCCTGCTTGTTGGCGGGGCCGGCGAGCGAAATGACCGCGTCCTCGCCGGTCACCTGATGCGTGACCTGCACGGCATCGCCCACGGCATACACGTCGGCAGCAGAGGTCTCCATGCGGTCGTTGACCACAATAGCCCCCTTGATGCCCAGTTCGAGCCCCGCCTCTTGCGCCAGATGGCTCTCAGGTGCCACGCCAATGGCAAGCAGCACCATATCGGCTCCGATAGGGTCATCGCCCGCAACATGGGTGACAACGCGGCCATCAACTTCCTCAAAACCTGTCACATCGGCCTTGAGGCGCAGATCGATACCGTGCTCACGCACCTCGGTATGCAAAAGGGTCGCCATGTCGTAATCCAGGTTGTTCATAAGCTGGACGGGACGCTGCAGAAGGGTCACCTGGAGCCCCAGCTCACACAGATTCTCCGCCGTCTCGACGCCAATGAAGCCGCCGCCGATCACGACGGCACTGCTCGGTCGCCGCTCTCGAACATAGCTGTGAATACGCAGCGTGTCCTCAACGGTGCGTAGGCTAAAGATTTTATCCGAGTCGATGCCCGGCAACGCAGGGCGAATCGGCTTTGCACCCGGCGACAGGATGAGCTTGTCATACGTCTCGACAAATTCCTCGCCCGTCAGCATATTGCGAACCTCGACCGTATGCGAATCGGGATGGATGGCAAACACCTCGTGACTCGTCTTGACCGCAATGCGAAAGCGATCCCAAAAGCCCTTGGGAGACTGCAGCGTCAATGCGCTCTCTTCTTCTATCACGCCGCCAATGTAGTACGGAAGCCCACAGTTGGCATACGATACAAAACCCGTGCGCTCAAAGATGACAATTTGGGCCTGCTCGTCGAGTCTGCGCAAACGTGCCGCCGCCGATGCGCCGCCCGCGACGCCTCCAACGATAACCACCTTCATAGCTAACGCACCACCTTTCCCGTGTAGCCGCTTATGCCGCCGATATTCTTGACACTGCCATACCCAGAACGCTTAAGAAAACTCACAGCTTGGTTGCTTCGCGCACCGCTCAGGCAATGCACGAAAAGCTGCGTGCCCTTTCAACGTATACCCATGATGCTACCCCGAAGCAGAAAAAGAGTCGCTGTTTCCAGCGACTCCCCTTCAGTTGTCTGTCCCACGGACTTACTGTTCGCTCTTCGCGAGTGCTTGATCGATCAGTTTATTGAGCGCCTCGCGCTGCTCAGCGGAGTTGATGCCGCCCATGATCGGCTCTCCCACAATGTTACCGTTCTGGTCGATCACGTACGTGGTCGGGAACGAGTACAGGTTGGAGGTGAACTTGCCGGCCTCGCTATCCGACTTGAACCAGATGTTCTTGTACGTCACGCCCTTCTTGGAAAGTACGTCCTTGGCGTCTGCCACCTCGTCTTTGTTGCCATCGAGCGTAAAGGAATTAACGCCCACGACCTGGCCGCCCTTCTCGGCAAGCTCCTTGTTGAGCTTCTCCAGATCGCCCAGCTCTCCCACGCACGGCTTGCAGGTGGTAAACCAGAAGTTCATGACGGTGACCTTGTTCTTGGAGAACAGCTCGTCGCTGTTTACATCGTTGCCGTCCAAGTCCTTGCCCTTAAAGCTGGGGAACTTCGTCTCCCCGCTCTCGCCGTTGGTCATGCCTGCGGTCGAGGCATCGACGCTCTCTCCCTCGCCGGGCGTGCTGCCACATCCGGGAAACTCCTTCTCCAGCGCCATGAGCTTATCCTCGATCTCCTTGACCTGCTGCGCGCCGGCCTTAAGCGTCTTGAGCTCGTCAGCCGTAAACTGATCCTTGGCGCCCTCGATGGTATCAAGCAAAAAGTCGCCGTAGTTCTTGCCGTCCTCAATCATGGGAGTGTCTTTGTTGGCCGCAAGAAACACCTTTTCCCATAGGGCGTTATCGCTCGCAAAGATCTCGTTTTCCTTTTGCAGCAGCTGCTGGTACAGCTCGGCCGCCTCCTCGGCGCTCGACGGCTTTTGTGCCACAAGCTCGGCGATTTGCGTATCGCCGCTCGTGGCATCCTTTGCGTCGCCCTTGGGGGCAGAGCACGCTGCGAGAGTCAGCGCCAGCACGGGCAGCATCAACAAGGCCGCAATTTTTGACAGTTTCATGGTTCCTCCGTTTATATCGAAGCTTATATAGATACCTATTTGTTTTCGCAGGCTTGCGCGGGCTGCGCGGGTTTGTCGCCCGTCACACCCAGCCCGTAGCGAAAGCTAATGGCATCGACGGGGCATGCGCCCACGCATTTGCCGCAACGAATGCACTCGGCATGGTTGGGCGTACGCGTAACGTCCACGTCCATCTGACACACTTTGGCGCACTTACCGCACGAGACGCATTTGCACTGGTCAACCTGAATCCCGAGCAACGACACCTTGTTCATGAGTGCATAAAACGCACCGAGGGGGCAAATCCATTTACAGAAGGGGCGGTAGAACAGCACGCTCAGCACCGCAACCACAATGAGGATCGCGAGCTTCCAGGTAAAGAGCTTTCCCAGCGCGGAGCGGATTCCCACGTTCATGATGGACAGCGGAATCGCGCCCTCGAGCACACCCTGCGGGCAGATGTACTTGCAAAAGAACGGGTCGCCCATGCCCACATCGTTGACTACCAGAACGGGCAGTAGCACCACGGCAAACAGCAGCACGGCGTACTTGATGTACGTGAGCGGCTTGAGCTTTTTCGTCGAGAGCTTTTTGCCGGGAATCTTATGCAGAAGCTCTTGCAGCCATCCAAACGGGCATAAAAAGCCGCATACAAAACGTCCCAGCAGCACGCCGATCAGGATGAGTGTTCCGGTGACGTAATACGAAAAGCTGAACTTAGACGAGCCCACCACCGACTGAAACGACCCGATGGGGCACGCACCTGAGGCCGCCGGACACGAGTAGCAGTTGAGCCCCGGCACGCAGACGGCTTTGCCCGCCCCCTGGTAGATGCCTCCCTTGGCAAAATTAGGCAGGTGAATGTTGGTCGCAAGCGTTGCCGCCGCCTGAATCAATCCGCGAAATCTCGCCAAAAGATGCGATACGGTATTTTTTCTTTTAACCAATTCCGATACACTCCAAGCACAGCCTGATTGCCTTGGCCAGCACGGCATCTGCCTCGCCGCGCATAATGCCAAAGCCAACCATGGCTACCCCAACGATCAGCAAAGCCACCTGCGCCACAGGCTTAATCGCTTTGAACAATCTGACCACTCCTTTCGTTTCGCGACCCATTGGACCATACCGACTATAAAATCCGTGTTAAGCGCGAATGACTATGCAAGGAGAACGTTATGCGCATCTTGGTCGTCGAGGACGAGCGGGCGCTGTGCGATGCAATCGCACGCAGCCTGCGCAACTTGGCCTATAGCGTCGACTGCTGCTACGACGGGCAGCAGGCCCTCGATCTGCTCGATATCGAGACCTTCGATCTTGTCGTGCTCGACCTTAATCTCCCCCACGTCGACGGCATGACCGTACTCAGGCAGCTCAGAATTACCGATTGTGAGACCAAGGTGCTCGTGCTGTCGGCACGCGGCGAGGTCTCCGACAAGGTAGCGGGGCTCGATGCGGGCGCCAACGACTACCTCACCAAGCCGTTCCACCTTGACGAGCTGGCGGCACGTATCCGCAGCCTCACGCTCAGGCGCTTTACGCAAAGCGATGTTGTCCTGACCTGCGGATCGCTGAGCTTTGACACCAAGGCGCGCGTCGCCTCCGTGGGCGACGAGGCCCTATCCCTCACACGCAAGGAGACCGGCATCTTGGAGTACCTGATGCTTAACCAGGGACGACCGGTGAGCCAAGAGGAGCTCATCGACCACGTATGGGATAGCAGTGTCAACAGCTTTAGCAACGCGACCCGCGTGCACATCTCGTCACTGCGCAAAAAGCTGCGCGGCGCGTTGGGGCACGACCCCATCCGTAACCGAATCGGCGAGGGCTACGTTATGGAGGACGGCGAATGAAGCGACTGTCCCTGCAATGGCGCATCACGTTGATGACAGCTCTGCTGATATGTTTGACCTGCGTACTTATTAATTGCCTGGTTGGCTACTCCGGCATGCGCTACATGGACTCAATCGGTACTGAAATGTCGGAGCATAGCAAGGCGGAGGCGGCCTCGCCCAACTCGTTCGACCCGACGAGCAAGGAGCTCGACGACGATCTGACCATCGTCGTGAGCGACGCCCAAGAATCGTTTGGTGCGACGAGCTGGTACATAACCGCAGCGGTGACGCTACTCGGTGGCGTGCTGGCCTACTTTGTGAGCGGGCATGCGTTGCAGCCGCTGCGTACCTTTGCAGCGCAAGTCGAGAGCGTGCGGCCCGACAACCTCGCCGACACAAAGATCAGCGAAGATGTGCCCTCTGAGCTTAGGCGTTGCAGCGCGTCGTTTAACGACATGATTGCCCGCCTTGACGAAGGTTTTTCTGCACAAAAACAGTTTACGGGCAATGCGGCGCACGAGCTGCGCACGCCGCTTGCGCTCATGCAAGCTCAGGTTGAGCTATTTTGCGCCGAGCACCCCGACGCCGATGCAGATACAGCGCGTCTGCTCGGGCTGCTGCAAGAGCAGACCGAGCGAATGACGCACATGACAAAGACCCTGCTCGAGATGAGCGAGTTGCGCAGCGTCCCCTGCAACGATGCGATTGACCTGGCGCCGATGATCGAAGAAGTGCTCACCGACCTGGCGCCCCTTGCCGAGCAAAAGGGCATCGCGCTCGCAAGCGAGGGCGACGCGCAAACGACCGGCAGCGACACGCTGATCTATCGGCTGCTGTTCAACTTGGCCGAAAACGCCATTCGCTACAGCACGCCCAACTCGACCGTGCGAATCAGCGCCCGCGTCGAGGGCGACCGTGTACTGCTACGGGTGCACGACCAGGGACAAGGCATTCCCGAGCAATACCAGACGAGCATCTTTCAGCCCTTCTTTCGCGTCGATAAATCGCGCAGCAGGGCATATGGCGGCGTGGGGCTGGGGCTTGCGCTGGTCTGGGAGATCGCCGCACTCCACGGCGGTTCCATCGAGGTCGAAGAGAGCTCAGAGAGGGGAACGACTATGCTCGTGACTCTTCCCGCGCATAACATCGAAGATGCGACAAAGGAACTGCCCCTTTGTCACATCTGTTAGTTCGCAGGATACGTGAGGCCCAAGATGCACGAAATTGGGCGAAGCGCCAGCAAAAAGCCCCCGCTTCCAAGCGGAAACGGGGGCTAGGTGAGTTAGCTTACTCCCACTCCACCGTGCCAACCGGCTTCGGCGTGAGGTCGTAGCACACGCGGCAGATACGGGGAACCTCGGCGGTGACGCGAGCGGTGATGCGCTTGAGCAACGCCCAGTCGAGCTCAGGCACCTCGGCGGTCATAACATCGACGGTGTTGATGCAGCGAATGATGCAGGGCCAATCGTAGGCGCGCTTGCCCTCGCGCACGCCGGTGGCGCGGAAGTCGGGCACGACGGCAAAATACTGCCAGATGGTCAGACCCGCCTTGTCGATCTCCTCGCGCACGATCGCGTCGGCTTCGCGCAGCGCCTCAAGACGGTCGCGGGTGATGGCACCAAGGCAGCGGACGCCCAGGCCGGGACCGGGGAACGGCTGGCGCTCGACCATGTTCTCGGGCAGGCCGAGCTCGCGACCGACCACGCGGACCTCGTCCTTGTACAGCAGTTTGACGGGCTCGCAGAGCTCAAACTGTAGGTCCTCGGGCAGACCGCCCACGTTGTGGTGAGCCTTCACGCCGTCTTGGGACTCAAGAATGTCGGGATAGATGGTGCCCTGGGCGAGGAAACTGACCTCGTCGCCAACCTTGCGGGCCTCCTCCTCGAACACGCGAATGAACTCGGCGCCGATAATCTTGCGCTTTGCCTCGGGCTCCTCGACGTCCACGAGCTTATCCAGGAAGCGATCAGTAGCGTCGACATAGACCAGGTTCGCATCCATCTGGTTCTTGAAGACGTCGACGACCTGCTCGCTCTCGCCCTTGCGCATCAGGCCGTGATTCACATGCACGCAGATAAGCTGCTTGCCGATGGCCTTGATCAGCAGTGCCGCGACAACGGAGCTGTCAACGCCGCCGGAAAGGGCCAGCAGGACTTTCTTGTCGCCGATCTGCTCGCGGATTGCAGCGATCTGCTCTTCGATGAACGCCTGGGCAAGTTCGGGAGTGGTGATTCGCACCATGTCGTCGGGACGCTTGTTGGGATCCATGCAGAGCTCCTTTTCGGTTCGATGGGAGTGCGTTGCATGTATGCAAACGCACCGTCATATGACCTCATTATATGCAGAGCAAGGTCCGTTTCCCATCGCTGCGTCAGGGCTTTTTGCAGGGGTGGCAGTTTTTCTATATTCCAAGGTCAGCTAGGCTTCGACAGCCACCTTGGGAGCATCGCCAATAGACTCTTCCTTTATACGTTCGGCATAATCGTAGGCGATACCCACAAATTCCAGTCCCGAGCAACAGGAGTACAATTGCTGCTAGTGTTGCCAGCTGTTGGGAGATGGAAGATGGACTGCGATGGCTACCCATGCGTTCCCATGCCGTTGATGTGTACCGCCTTTGTGCCGGGGCAGATTGACGCTGCGGTTGCAGGCATTTCCGACCCCGATTCGCGCGCCATTGCCACGGCAGAAGCGCTGTACTTTCGCGGACAGGCCACCCTCGCCGCCGAGACAGCACGCCCCCATCTTGACGCCACCGACCCCGCACTGCGCTATTCCGCATGCTTTATCTGCGGATATGCCAGTCTGTCGCTCAACCGTATCGCCGATGCCCGCCGTTGCCTTGCGGGCATCCTCGATACGCCAACTGACGAGGAATCGTCTGCCGTCCACGCCACGCATATCCTGTTCGCCTCCGCCGCGAGCGTCCTGTTGCACTTGCCTTCCCCGTATTCTGCCGAAGAGTTTTATCCGCTTGCGGCACATCTGCCCGAAGGCCTGCGCCTGTTCGCCAGCTACGTGATGGCGCATGCCCTGTACCTGCGCGGCGAATATGGCCGCAGTCTGGGCATGGCAGAAAACGCCCTGATCATGAAACAGGGAAGTTATCCCATCTCGGAGCTGTTCCTGCACCTGTCGGCTTCCATGGCCTGCATGAGTCTCAAAGACGTCGACGCCGCAAAGGCACACTTCGGAGCCGCTTGGGACATTGCGCGTCCCGACGGCCTTATCGAGCTCATTGGCGAGCACCACGGCCTTTTGCAGGGGCTTATCGAGGCATGCTTAAAATCGCAATACCCCGACGATTTCGCTCGCATCATCGAGATCACGTACCGCTTCAGCTACGGCTGGCGGCGCATCCACAACCCCGATTCGGGCGAGGACGTGGCCGACGATCTAACGACCACGGAATTCACCATGGCCATGCTCGCCTGTCGTGGGTGGACCAACGCCGAAATCGCACGCCATATGGGAGTATCGCCGGGCACCGTCAAAAACCGCCTATCCGGCGTATACGCAAAGCTTGGCATCGGCACGCGCGCCGAGCTGGTCGCGCATATGTTGCGTTAGCGACCGGGCTGCCAAGCGCATCGAACGCGTTCCGGAACCCGGCGCTTCGCTCGATCAATTTGGACATTTTGACCCTTGAACGGCACTACCGCCACGAAGCGGCTTCTCGCAAAATTGGATTATTTCCATCGATACCTGCGGGATGGGAGCCAAAGATGCTTGATCGCCGTTCGTTACTTGTTGCCGGAGCGTCCTCGCTGGCGAGCATTGTGTTGCCGCGCGTGCCGGGAAGCGCAAACGCCTTCATATTGCCGTTTGCGCCCACCGAAGCCTATGCCGACGAAAAAGACCCCTTCAGGGTGCTCGTTCTCTCGCGCACCATGTTTGGTGTGGTCGTGGTCGACGTCGCCAACAAGAATGCGCCCATCGCAGGTGCCCAGGTCACGCTCACATCACGCTATGCCGCAGGCAAGCAGCTCACCGCCACGACCGACGACGAAGGCACGGCCATCTTTGAGGTCGCGCCGCTTTCGGAAGGCTACGTGGACGAGGCAACGCTCCTTGACGCGTACGACTTTAACGGCGGCATCTCCATTAGTGTGGCGGGCTACCGTGATGTCGAGATTCCCCTTGCGCGCATCCAGGGCGGCACCGCCATAACCGCGCCCACGCGTCCGCTTTCCGACGGCGAGCCGTACTTCCGCCAGCTCACATTCGACGAATGGGACATCCAGTACGCTGAAGCCACGTTTATGGCATTGCCGAAAGACGACACGGCAAACGAGCAGCCCGACACGCACGCCTTCGCTGTACAGGCTCATCTGCCGCAGGGTGGGCAGGCAACGCTGCGCATCAACAAAGTGACGTCTGCCGCGGGCAGCTCACCCGAAACCGTCACGCAGATCGGTCAGATCAAGGCCAGCGCATCGGGCGCGGATAATCTGGCGACGTTCACACTCGAAGACATGTTTCTCGACGCGGCATCGGGCCTTCTGGAAGAAGGGTGCAAACTGCGCTTTGTCCTCGACTATCAGGGCAAAACCTACACGCTTTCATCCCCTATGGCCGTTGTCACCGCGCCGGCCGCAAAGGCGGAATCGGGCTCGACCACCATCATTCCCACCACCATGGACCAAGAGATCACTCCGTTTGATTTCCCCGCGGCGTTTCCCGGCATCGGCGGCAATAAGTTCACGTGCTGGATACCCACATTTCCGATCCTCTTCGATTTCTCGTTTGCTGGATACGTGCTGTTTGGCGGAGGATACAAACCAGCCAGCTATATGAACGATTCAGGCAATCCTGATCCGGAATACTGGAAGAAATCGCCGCGCGAGTCGGGTGCCAAGCAGGCGAACCGCTACCTCGACGAGATGGAGGGGAAGTGGAATCAGTACAAGAGCATGAGTGCCGGTTCGGGCACCGACCCAAGAAACACCAAGCTCCTTCGCCACCATTGCACGCTGCTGTTCACGATGGATATCGCCACACAGCTGTACGGCTCGCTCGCCTACGATTGGGCGGGCAAAACCTGGGGTGACAACAACGACCCCGCATACGGCAATATTAAGGCCCTCTTCCAGGTAAGAACCGACCTCAACTGGACCGAACAGTTCACCTTGGGACCGGTGCCGTTTTTCCTAAACGTCAACCCCTGGGTGCTGGCAAAACTGGCGCTCGCCGTGGGCGCCCACACGCACGGTAGCGGCGCGGCGTTTTTTAAAAACATTTCGCTCGATTGGTCAAACACGTCGGGCTCGTTCACCATCCAGATCGGGCTTGCCGTTACCTTTGGAGCCGGCGTTGCGGGCGTCGCCTCGTCTGCCGTGCGCGGCGCCGCATCCCTCACGCTGTTCATTGGGTACGAGAAGGCAGATGGACACCCGCTTCCGCGACTGCGCGTAGGTGCAGACGTCGATGTCGATGTGATACTCCAGTTCGTTATGTTCAAGTGGACCACCAAGGCTTGGTCGGGATCGTGGCCCACACTCGCCGATTCGTGGAATATGTCGGTGAACAACGGCGACCAGTATGTACTCCAGCGCTCTGAGCTGGCCTTGGGTGGAGATACGCCTTATACGCTGAACGCCTGCTTCGGCTCGGGCGGCAACGCCGAGGCAGGTGGTGTGCCGCAGTTTATCGCGTCGGCCACCATCGTCACCAACGCCGAGCTGCTCGCACGCGCCGAGGTTAAGGCCACTGCCGTAAACGCCGCGCCTGTCGTGCGCGATTGGGATCAAGCGGTCACGCGCATTGAGCTCGAGGCGGATGCAGAAAGCGACGACACGGGACAGATCGAGCATTTCGTCCATGCACTGATAGAGAACGACGAAAACGCCGCGTCGATGTATGCGTACACCCATATCGGGCAGGCGAAGGACGCCGCTGCGGACCCCAACGCCAATTCTGCCGGCGTGTCGGAAGACGAGCGTGGCGGTATCAAGCCCTCGAACGACAACGTGCTGTTTACTGGCGTGCTCAGCGAAGCTCACATGAAGCTGGCAATGATTGCCGGCGTAGAATGCCTGTTCCGTATCGCCTCGGTGCGCTACGGCGACAATGGCCGCTCGCGCCTGGTGGTGCACACAAAGGCAAACGGCACGTGGTCCGCTCCCGCGCCCGTGGACTTTCCCCTTGGGTTTGGCGAGGGCGACGTGGAGCGCGACGGCATATACGATTACGACTTCGACGTGGTGGAATATGCGGACGGAAGAGGAAACCGGGACGCCTACGTGTTGCTGGTCTCGGGCGAGCGATGCGACGGCGATAGTACCCTTTTCGATACGGCAAGCACATCCGGCATACTGTCCGTCGTGCGCCTGCGCATAAGCAACGACGGAGTTCGCGTGGTGTCGCATACGTCATGGCGCAGCATCTCGCGCGGCCGCTTGCAAGAGGATGGCTACCATTGCCTGCAGTGCCCGCGTATCACGGTGGGCAAGACGCTGGTCGACGGGCGCCTGTCGGGTGCCTACCTCCACCGCCGCGGAACCACCGCAGAAAAGGCGCTCGGCAGCGAGGCTGAGGTTGCGCTGGAGTGCTTCACCCTGTGGTCGGATGATTTGGGCGACAGCCTGACGTTCCGCCAAGTTCTCCGCTTTCCGCAGGCACCGTCGAGTATCGAGCTGGGCGAGCCCGAGAATATCAACGGTAAAATGGTGGTGCCCGTTGCGTACGAGACCGCAGACGGTTGCGGCTGCGCATCGTACGCCGTGATTGGCCAGTCCATTGCGGGCTGGGGCGTTATGCCGCCGGACGCCACGGTACCCCATGCGGTGCCGTGGCCACAACATTCGGGCTTTTTGGCAACCGTCAACGAGCAACTGCAGCATATTACTTGGAGGCGAGGCGCATCGACATTTGCAACGCAGCCTGTGGGTGCCGCAGGCTGTGGCCCGGCATCGTTTAGCGTAAGCAACAACGGCAGATGCGTGCTCTATGTAGAGAACACCGATGGCAAGGTGGGACAAACCTACGACGAAGAAGGCAACCCGGTAGCAGTGATGGGCAAGCACTTCCGCATCTTCGCCAGCACCTTGGCAGGCGATCTGTTCACGGAGCCGTTCGTGATGTGCGAGCTGGACCATCCCGTCGATCAGATAACGACATTTTTGACGTCGGGAGGCATGCTCTCCGCGCTCGCCACGCACATTGTGAGTGCCGAGCAGAGCAAGGCGGAGCTGCACGGCATCGAAGTGCCCTTGGTGGCGTGTGCCACTCCGACGGGCGCGGTCGCTACCTCGGGCGCGGTGGTACCCGGAGCAGCAGGCGAATCCTTCATGGTCACGGTGCGAAACGACGGCAACACCTTGCTGACCGCCGGCACGATCGATCTGTACCGAGAGGGCTCCAGTCAGCCGTTCTCCAGCGCATCCATCGGATTCGGAGTGAACGCACGCATGGCTTCGATCTACGATCCAGAGCTTGCCGAGGACGCTTCGGCCAACGACATGGCACACGTGAAGTACGCACTCGAGACGCTGGGCACACGTTTTGCAACGCACCCGCTGGTAGCCGACAACGGCAACGCCGTGCTGGCACCGGGTTGCACGGCACAGTTCCGCATGAGCTTCGCCATCCCCGAGAGTTGGAGCGACGAAGTGGGCAAACGCGTAACGCTGTATGCGAAGGCGCGTAATCTGGTGGCGCTCGATCCCGTAACGCTCGAGGAAATTCGACCGGGCGCAAACTCGGCGCTGGGTGCCGTACTGCACGAGCTTCATGTGCCCGACGCGGCATGCGAACGCTCGGAAGTTCAGGTCGGTGTATGCGACAGCGTGGATACGACAGGACTTCACGACGCCCCGATGACGGTCGACGGCGATGGTGGCTCGAGTGGCGGCGGTACTGACGAGGGCGGCGGCTCCGGCGGAAGCAGCTCCGGCAGTGGCAAGGACCACGACAATAACAAGCGCTCCGGAAAAGCGGGCGCACTTGCGGGCACGGGCGATGTCAACGCTCCCCTTACGGCAGCCGCTGCAGCACTCGCCGCGGCAGGCGCCGGCCTCGTCGCCTACAGCGCCCGCCGCACGGCGCTCGAAACCGACACCGCCAATGAGGTCAATTCGGATAGGCCTCGCTAGCTCCTACTTACTTTTGTGAGAGGCGCCGACTCGGCTAATCGAACATCAAAATGGGCTGGTTCTGGATACCCAGAGCCGGCCCATTACACATTAGATGTGGCCAGCGGAATCGAGCTCGGCTTTCTCGCCCCGCATTCCACCGAGGACAGTGGGGCACTATCGTTTAAGGGCTTCCTTATTGCTCGATGGTCTTCTTGACAACTGCGGGGACGCCTGCCGCCACCACATTATCCGGAAGGTCTTCCGTCACGACGCTGCCCGCGGCAATAATGCAACCGCTGCCGATGGTAACTCCCTGCAGCACTGACACGTTCGCGCCAAACCAGCAGTTATCGCCGACAACGATGGGCAGAGCCTTCTCGAGACCCAAGTTGCGGTCCTTTGCCTTTAGGGGGTGCGAAGCGGTGTAGAAGCCGCAAAACGGCCCGATAAACACGTTGCCACCAAAGGTGATAGAGCCGCCGTCCATAAAGTAGCAGCCATGGTTTACAAAACAGCCCTCACCAAAGGTCGTCTTGCTCCCGTAGTCAAAGTAGGCAGGCGAAAGGACCGTCAGCCCCCCGGGAGGATCGGTATCGAGCAAGGACTTCAAAGCATCGAGCTGTGCGTCGCTTCCAGGTTTTGCCATATTAAAGTCATAGCAGAGCGCCTCCGCCTTCGCGCGTTGCGCCAGGAGCTCCTCGTCAAAGTTGGCATCATGCCACTCACCGCGCTCCATCTTCTCTTTCTCGGTCATTGCGCCCCCTCAAACAACATGCAGTCTTGATGCGGCAATTCTACCAGCCGATAAGCCACCGTTTTAACACGAGCACCACACCGCGCAGGGAATGACCGCAGAAGCCAAAGGTGCCCGACTCCGAACGATTGTTCGATGGATTTCGTGTTGGGTGGAATCGCCCAAGGGCTGGGCTATGCTACCTTGACTATCTATATGACTTAAACGCAGCAAAGGAGTATCGAGAGAGCGAGCATGGCAAAAAACACCGCAAACTATGGTAACGACAGTATTCGTCAGCTCAAGGACGAGGAGCGCGTACGCCTGCGCCCCGCCGTCATCTTTGGCTCGGACGGGCTCGACGGTTGCGCGCATGCCGCCTTCGAGATCCTGTCCAACGCCGTTGACGAGGCGCGCCAGGGCTACGGCAAACTCATCACCCTTACCGCCTTTCGCGATGGCTCCATTCAGGTAGAGGACAACGGCCGCGGCTGCCCGCTCGACTGGAACCCTTCTGAGAAGCGCTTTAACTGGGAGCTCGTCTTCTGCGAGCTCTACGCCGGCGGCAAGTATAACAACAACCAGGGCGGCGACTACGACTTCTCGCTCGGCACCAACGGCCTGGGCTCCTGCGCGACCCAGTACGCTTCCGAGTACATGGACGTCACTGTCTGGCGTGACGGTAACAAGTACTCCTTACACTTTAAGAAGGGCAAGGTCGTCGGCGCCAAGAAGAAGGCGCTCGAGATTGAGCCCAGCGACGAGGACCGCACCGGCACCACCATCAAGTGGCGCCCCGATCTTGAGGTCTTTACCTCCATCAGCATCCCCCACGATTGGTATCGCGAGACCATGCGCCGCCAGGCCGTGGTCAATGCCAACGTGACCTTCCGCCTATGCATTGAGGGCGACGATGGCGAATTTACCGAAGAGGATTTTTGCTATCCCAAGGGCATCGAGGACTACGTGCTCGAGAAGGTCGGTGCCGACTACCTCACCGAGCCCTTCTTTATCGAGGCCGACCGCCGCGGTCGCGACCGCGAGGACCTGCCCGACTACAACGTCAAGATTACCGCGTGCATGTGCTTCTCGCGCACCTTCATGATGCAGGAGTACTACCACAACTCATCATGGCTCGAGAACGGCGGTTCGCCCGAAAAGGCCGCCCGTAGTGCTCTGACCAGCGCCATCGATGCCTACATCAAGCAACAGGGCAAGTACAACAAAAACGAGAGCGGCATTAAGTGGCAGGACGTCCAGGACTGTCTGGTGCTGGTGACCAACTGCTTCTCCACCCAGACGTCCTACGAAAACCAGACTAAGAAGGCCATCAATAACCGCTTTATCCAGCAGGCGATGACGGCATTCTTTAAGGAGCGCCTCTCGACCTATCTGATCGAGAACAAAGACGCCGCCAACAAGATCATGGAGCAGGTGCTCATCAACAAGCGCTCGCGCGAGAACGCCGAGAAGACGCGCCAGAGCATCAAGACCAATCTGCAACAGAAGACCGACATGGCCAACCGCGTGCAAAAGTTCATCGATTGCCGCTCCAAGGACAAGAGCCGCCGCGAGATCTACATCGTAGAGGGCGACTCGGCAGCAGGCGCCATTCGCACGTCGCGCGATGCCGAGTTCCAGGGTGTCATGCCCGTCCGCGGCAAGATCCTCAACTGCCTAAAGGAAGATTATCCGCGCATCTTTAAGTCCGACATCATCATGGACCTCATGCGCGTGCTGGGCTGCGGCGTAGAGATCAAGGACAAGCGCATCAAGAACCTCGGTGCCTTCGACCTGGACAACCTCAACTGGAACAAGGTCATCATCTGTACGGACGCCGACGTCGACGGTTATCACATCCGCACGCTTGTGCTCACCATGCTCTATCGCCTGGTGCCCACGCTTATCGACGAGGGCTACGTCTATATCGCCGAGTCGCCGCTCTACGAGATTAACTGCAAAGAGAAGACCTACTTTGCCTACACCGAGCTCGAGAAGAACGGGATCCTCAAGGAGATTGGCGACCAGAAGTGCTCCATCAACCGCTCCAAGGGTCTTGGTGAGAACGATCCGGACATGATGTGGCTCACCACCATGAACCCCGAGACGCGCCGCCTGATCAAGGTAGAACCCGAGGACGTCACCAAGATGGAGACCATGTTCAACCTGTTGCTGGGCAACGACGAGACGGGCCGCAAGCGTCACATCTCCGAGCACGGCAAGGAATACCTGGACCAGCTGGACCTGCAGTAGCAGCAAATCGATAACGACGGCCCATAAGAAGTTCAAGAGGAAATCGTGGCAAAGAAGAAGACGAAGAACCAGCCCAAGAAAAAGCAGGTCAACGCCGAGAACGTCATCGGCCTGCACTCCGAGGTCACCGATCAGCCGATCACGCAGACGCTCGAGGTCAACTACATGCCCTACGCCATGAGCGTCAACGTCTCGCGTGCGTTCCCCGAGATTGACGGCTTTAAGCCCTCGCACCGCAAGCTGCTCTACACCATGTACAAGATGGGTCTGCTCAAGGGCGAGCGCCAGAAGAGCGCCAACATCGTGGGCCAGACCATGAAGCTCAACCCGCACGGCGACGCCGCGATCTACGAGACGATGGTGCGCCTGGCCACCGGCAACGAGGCGTTGCTCGCCCCCTTCGTGGAGTCGAAGGGCAACTTTGGCAAGTACTATTCGGGCGACCTGAGCTACGCCGCCTCGCGCTATACCGAGGCAAAGCTCTCCCCCATTAGCGCCGAGATCTTCAAGGACATCGACAAGGACCCGGTCGACTTCGTCGACAGCTACGACGGCGCCATGAAGGAGCCACGCCTGCTGCCCACCACGTTCCCCAACATCCTCGTCTCGGCCAACAAGGGCATCGGCGTCGCCATGGCTTCTGACATCTGCGGTTTCAACCTCAACGAGGTCTGCACTGCCACGATGCACTACCTCAAGGATCCCGACTGCGACCTGCTCGAGTACATGCCCATGCCCGACTTCTCGACCGGCGGCGAAATTATCTACCGCCGCGAGGAGATGGAAAAGATAATCGAGACCGGCCTTGGCAGCTTCCAGATCCGCTCCCGCTGGCGCTGGATTCCCGAAGAGCGCATCATCGAGGTCTACGAGATCCCCTACACCACCAAAACCGATGTCATCATCGAGCGCATCGTCAAGCTCTCCAAGGAGGGCAAGGTCAAAGAGATCGCCGACATCCGTGACGAGACCGACCTTTCGGGCCTGCGTATCGCCATCGATCTTAAGCGCGGCGTCGACCCCGACAAGCTCATGGCCAAGCTCTATCGCTCGACCACGCTGCAGGATTCGTTCTCGTGCAACTTCAATGTGCTGGTCGATGGTTACCCTCGCGTTATGGGTGTGCGCCAGATCCTGCACGAGTGGGTCAAGTGGCGTATTGAGTCCACGCGTCGCCGCATTAACTTTGACCTGGGCAAAAAGTCCGAGCGTCTGCACCTGCTGCACGGCCTCGAGGCAATTCTGCTCGACATCGACAAGGCGATCGCCATCATCCGCGGCACCAAGCTCGAGGCCGAGGTCGTGCCCAACCTTATGAAGGGTTTCGACATCGACGAGACCCAGGCCGAGTTTGTTGCCGAGCTCAAGCTCCGCAACATCAACGAGGAGTACATCCTCAACCGCACAAAGGACATTGCCAAGCTTGAGGGCGAGATTGCCGAGCTTGAGGAGATCCTCTCCAGCGAGGAGAACATCAAGAAAGTCATCAGCGACGAGCTGGCAGCGGTCAACAAGAAGTACGTGATGCCGCGCCGCACGGGCAGGATCGAGCCCCATGAGGTTATCGAGGTGAGCCTGGAGCCCGAGGTCGAGGAGTACCCGGTCACCATCATGCTCTCGCGCGATGGCTATCTTAAGAAGATGACGGACCGCGTGCTCAAGAAGGCGACCACGCTCAAGTACAAGGACGGCGACAAACCCTTTATCGAGTTCCCGTCCTCCAACACCCACGAGCTGCTGGTCTTTACCAATAAGAGCCAGGTGTACAAGTGCAAGGTTGCGGCGTTTGAGGACACCAAGTCGGCCCAGCTGGGCTCGTACCTGCCGACCGATCTTGAGATGGAACCCGACGAGAGCGTCATCTGGGTCATCGACCCCGAGGATTACAAGGCCGATGTGCTGTTCGTCTTTGAGAACGGCCGCGTGGTGCGCGTCGCACTTTCCGGATACGTCACCAAGACCAACCGCAAGCGCCTCAAGAACGCCATCTACGGCGGCAGCAAGCTGCTGTATGCGCAGGTGCTCAAGGAAGACCGCGACCTCGCGCTGGTCTCGAGCGACTACCGCCTGATGAACTTCAACACGTCGCTGCTCAAGACCAAGACGACCACCAACACGCAGGGCGTCCAGGCTTTCACGGCCAAGAAAGGCCGCTCGGTCACCACCGTCGGCACGACCGAGGAGATTCTTGGCGCCGGTGTCTCGGCCGAGAAGTTCACCGCACAGAGCCTCCCCTCTGCCGGTGCGCTCATGAAGGAAAACGACATGCCGAGCTTGTTTGACTAAAACAACGGCGACCAAACCGTCATGGTTTAACTAAGCAGCGGGGCCCGGAGCGCAGCAACATCGCACTCCGGGCCCCATGCATTACAGCAGCATCATCCCTATAGACAAAATGCCGCATAAAGTGGAACAGACATCAGCCCATCATTCATTCCGAAGGGCTTAGTCGATAGCCTGATTCGGCGCACGCCCGGATGGGTCTTTTTAAGTGAGGACAGGCTTCGAGATCTTGTGTTCTCTCCCGCCTTGACTTCAATCGCAGACAAGCATCCCTGCTTTTCTACTACAAAGTCGATTTCCGCGCGATTATCTCGCGTCCAATAATGCAGCGGATAGCCCATGGCTGAAAGCTGTTGGGCAACGTAGTTTTCGGTAAGTGCACCCATGAATGTGCCGCCGATACCGGCAAGAATATCGGCGCGTTGAGCACCGGCCTTGGAGACGAGCAGCCCTGTATCCGCCTGATAGATTTTAAAAGCAGAAGGGTTAACGAAGGCCTCTAAAGGGCTTTCGATCTGCCCGACTAGGCTGCAGCGCGCCACCGTACCCGACAATACAAGCCAGTCGAGAGCATCTCCAAAGAGAGACGCATTGCCCCCCGCTCGCACTACCTTGTATTGAAATTTACGATTCTCTTTGGCAAGCTGCTGTGGAATGGAATCGAAGCACGCACGCGTCTTTGCGCTCAAGCGCTCATCAGCATATTTATTAGTGTCGGCGGAGTATCCGTCGAGAATAATCCGATGCTTTTCGGCCACATCAATGATTGACTGATCATCGATGTACGTTTGGACCGCCTCGGGCATTCCGCCAACAACAAGATACTGCCGATAGAGCCCAAGCGCCTTTTCATGAAGGCTTGGCGCAAGAGGACTCATTAACTCGAATGACGAGCGTATCTCGCCGACCAGCTGATCGTGTCCCATCGCCCAGAGAAACTCCTCGAAATCGAGTGGAGTCATCTCAATCAAGTCGGTCTTTCCGACGGGGAACGAATACGACTGATGGTTAATGGCAACCCCAAGAAGCGACCCAGCAGCCGCAACGTAATACTCGGGAGCATCTTCGCAAAAGTATTTAAGGGAAGTAAGCGCTTCCTCGCATGCCTGGATCTCGTCAATGAACAGTAAGGTTTTGCCAGGCACGATACGCTGTCCCGTACGAGCCTCGATCGCGCGTACGATCGAATGAGGGTCAAGACCGCCCGAAAAATCCGCTCGCGCCGACCGGTCGTTCTCAAGATTAACGTAGACAACCGATTCGAAAAGATCCTGGGCGTACGTTCTGAGCAAATAGGTCTTGCCACACTGGCGCACGCCTTTGACCAGCAAAGGTTTTCTATCAGCTCTGTCTCGCCATTCCCTAAGTAGCTCGTCTGCCTTGCGACGCATACGCTACCTTCCCTCATTAACTTCTGTTTGACAATATTTTAACGCGGATTAATTTGTTTTCAGTTATTTTTCTGCGTTTAAAAAATGTTCTATACGGCGCTTGAGGGAATACACCCCTATCTCTTGGTAAGGATAGCAAGCATTTCCACCAACGCTGATTGCCATGCGTTCTTCTTGTCCTTAGGCGAGCTTGCGAGCGAGCTCTCGCACCTTTTCCAGCTTGGGCGACGATACCATGCTGTCGCGCTCGGTCATACCGCTGATGGTGACAATGCCCTGGTCCTCCCACTTGCAGTACGCACAGGTTGACTTGTACATAGCGATCGCCGCATCATAGACGCCCTCGCTGTGGCTATCGAGCAAAAGGGCCGTCTTGGTGAACGGGAATCCCGTGGCACCGAAGGCGTACAGGCGGTCGATGGCGGTCTTTTCCTGCGCAGTGATATCAAACCAGTAGATAGGCGAAGCGAAGACAACCATGTCGGTGTCTTTCAGCGACTCAATCACGTTGGCCATGTCATCCTTCTGCACGCAGACGCCCTCATGGGCGAAGCAGTACTGGCATCCCAAGCAGCCGGCGATCTTCTTGCTGGCAACGCGGATGACCTCGACCGTATGGCCGCCCTCACGCGCGGTCTCGGCAAACGCCTCGACCATGGTATCGGTATTAGCGCCCTTACGCGGGCTGCCGCTCAATACAACGATATTCATAGGATTCCCTCTCCCTCATGCTGCAGGCGCGCAGCATGCTTTCTTGTAACCAAAACGAATGGTGTTAATCAATCGCCAGCAGGCCATATCTCTTGTTCAAGTTCCCTAAAGAAGCTCAAGACGATTGCGATTGCCTTATACAACGTCGAAAATCAAAGAGGGCCCATAGCAACGCCACCTACCTGAAATGACATGCGGTCAAGACGAGCTACGAGGATCGTGACGAGCCGATACCGCCCGCATGCCCCCTTCGGAATAGGCGCTGAGCAGCTCCTGAGCGTGAGCAAACTCGGGCCCTCGCCTCCAACCGAGCAGGCGGTTGACCGCGAGATTTCCCTGGACGTTGTGGACGAAGAGCAGATAGGCGTCCTCGCGCGAAAGCCCAGTCTCCTCCATGATCGAGGGAACCATCTGCTCGGCGCCGCGCTCGACGACGCGCTGTGCCACCCGGGCGTACGCGTCGTCATCCGAGTAGAGCAGATAATAGTCATCGTTTGCCGGCGGACGCTGGCAGAGGGCACCCGCCTCCGTTCCCTCGAGCGGCGGCACCGCCGCCAAGGCCTCGTCGATAAGCGCGTCGAGCAGGGCGAACTTGTCCTCGTAGTGCAGATAGAACGTGCCACGGTTGATATCGGCGCGGCGGCAAATATCCGCTACCGTCATCTTCGCGAAGCCGACCTCGGCCAGCAGCGCGAAGAACGCCTCCCGTATGACCGAGAGTGTATAGCGTCGGCGACGATCGATCTTCCCCGCTTCCATTACCCCTCCAATTGCAACGCTCGACAATGCCCGGCAAACGCTCGTTTATCGACAGCAGGCCGAAGCTGTTCATTGCTCTTAAGCAAATCGACATGGATACTTTTTATAGACACCTGTTTATAATAGCTGAAAGAAGGTATCCAGTGACCCTGTACGAGCAGCTCGTTATCGAGCTCACCAACCGATCGTTTTCCCTTCATGCCGCCTACCGCAGCGGCAGCACGCCCTATGAGCTGAGTGACCGCGAGCCCGAGCCCTACGACCAGCAAATCGAGGACTTCGCCCGTATGATCGAAGAAGCCGATTGCGTGCTGGTGGGCGGGGCCTCCGGGCTCTCCGCGGCGGGCGGCGGCGACTTCTACTACGAGGACAACGCGACCTATCGCAAGCATTTCGGCAAATTCGCCGAGCGCTACGGTTTCAAGGGCGCTTTCGAGGGGTCGTTCTACCGCTGGCCCACCGCCGAGGCGCGCTGGGGATACCTCGCCACCTTCCTCGACACCACGCTCAACGCCCCGCTGCGCAAGCCCTACAGGGACCTCGACGCCATTCTCGCCGAGAAGGATTTCTTCGTGCTCACCACCAACCAGGACACGCAGTTTGTGAAGCTCTATCCCTGGGAGAAAGTGGCAGAGATCCAAGGCGACCACCGCTTCTTTCAGTGCTCCCGCTGTTGCACCGACGCGGTGTGGGATGCGGTCGAGCCGGTCTCCAACATGGTAGAGGCCATGGGAGACGGCCTTGAGGTTCCGACAGAGCTCGTGCCGCGCTGCCCGCACTGCGGGGCAGAGGCGTTCCCCTGGGTTCGCGGCTACGGCAACTTCCTGCAGGGCGAACTCTACGAGGAGCAGTACCGCAAGGTGTCCGAATGGCTCGACGCGCACGCACGGCAGAGGATCCTCTTCCTCGAGCTGGGTGTGGGCCGCATGACGCCCGCGCTTATCCAGGAGCCGTTCTGGGCCCTCACGGCGCAGTTACCGCAGGCCAGCTACATCGCCGTAAACAACAAGACGCAGTTTCTCCCCCGCGCGATCGAGGATCGGGGGCTCGCCGTTCGCGCCGACATCGCCGACGTGCTTGCCGACGTGCGCAAGACGCTGGGGAGGTAGCGCATGGAGACGGCGAAAGCAGTTCGCATAGGCAGGGCGCTAGCCGAAGCGGATCTTGTCATCATCGGCGCTAGCAACGGACTCGACATGGCGGAGGGGCTCAACCTTTTCTGCGCCGATGCTCATTTCCAAGAGGCGTACGGGGACCTCGCCCAGGCAGACGGCATCGGCTGCATACTGCAGGGGCTCGCTTCCCCGGATGCCAGCGTGCGACGCCGATGGGCCGAGCGGTTCCATCAAAAGGAGTATCTCGAATATGAGCCCGGCTCGCTCATGAACGGGCTGCGGCGTCTTACGGAGCACGCCGACACCTTCGTGGTCACATGCAACATCGACGGGCACTTCGCGCGCGCCGGGTTCGACGAGAACCGCGTGCTCGAGACGGAGGGGGGCATACGCACGTCGATCGACGAGCGGCGTCTCGCCCATCCAGACGCCCTCGCCACGGCCCAGCTCGAGGAGCTCGAGCGCCTTGTGCAAGCCCATCGCAACGGCAGGGTCGCCATCCTCGAACTTGGCGTGGGACTGCGCAACGGCATCATAAAGCACATGCTCGCCCAGATCGCGAACGTCTGCGAGCACGCCACCTACATCGTGTTCAACTACAGCCAGGCTATGGCGCCCGATGCATCGTGCGAGACGATTCTCGTTGACGGCGATATGGCCCCGGCTTTCGAGGAGATTGCCCAATGCCGTCTCTAGAGAGGGAAGCGTATAGGCTTCGAAGCCTTATCGACGATGCCGACGCCATCATCGTCGGCATCGGCTCGGGCATGTCAAGCGCCGCCGGGTTCAACCATTACAACCGCGCAGGCATGGCGCGCGCCGGAATGACGGACTGGCAGCAAGCCTTTGGCTTCAAGAGCCTTTTCGACGGCTTCTACCACCTCTACCCCAGCCTCGAGCAGCGATGGGCATACTATGCGCGATACATCGACTTCATGCTGCGCGAGCTGGCCTCGCAGCCCTATCTCGACCTACGGTCCCTCATCGGCCATAAGGACTACTTCATCCTGAGCACCAATGTGGACACCCAGGCCGAGAAGACGTTTCCCGACGAGAGAACCTGTAACTATCAGGGAAGCTTCGCGCACCTTCAGTGCAAGCAGCCATGCTGTGACGAGCTCTTCGACGCGAGCCCCTACGTCGAGCGCATGCTCGCGGGCATGGCGGGGTTCGAGGTCCTCAGCGAGGATGTCCCCCGATGCCCGCACTGCGGCTGGCAGCTTGTGCCGTGGGTGCGCGACGACACGTTTCTGCAGGGTGCGGCCTGGCGCGAGAGCCTCGGACGATACGAGCGCTTCGTGCGCGAGCGCAGCGATCGCCGCGTGCTGTTGCTGGAGCTCGGCGTGGGCGAGATGACCCCCGGCATCATCACGCTCCCGTTCTGGAGCATGACCGCGAAGCTGCCGGATGCGCACCTGTTGAGCGTCAACATCTCGAACGGCTCGGCTCCGCTGCAGCTCGGAAGCAAGGCAGAGGCGATTCAGGCAGATTTGGGCGCGCTGCTCTCGGCGGCGCGGACGGGCGACGGTGCTTAAGCCTCCTTGTTGGTCGCTTTAAGGTATGCATCGTCGCCCACGGGCTCCAGCCACTCGTTGGAGGTCTCCTCGCCCGGAACCTCCAACGCGAGATGCGAGAACCAGCTGTCGGGCGCGGCGCCGTGCCAGTGCTTCACCCCCGGGGCGATGTTGACCACGTCGCCGGGGCGCAGCTCCTGTGCCGGCTTTCCCCACTCCTGGTAAAACCCTCGACCAGCCACGCAGACGAGGATCTGCCCACCGCCGCTTTTGGCGTGATGGACGTGCCAGTTGTTGCGGCAGCCGGGCTCGAACGTCACGTTGTGGACACCGACCTGCTCGGTGGAAAGGGGCGCGAGGTAGCTTTGCCCGATAAAGTACTTCGCGAAGGCGTCGTTGGGGGCACCGATGGGGAAAACCATCTCGTTTTGGTGCTGAGCCCTTGCGTCGGCGGCATCGTCGGCCGCCCAGACCTCCTTCGCCATGCGGAAGGCAGCCCACGCCTTGGGCCAACCCGCATAAAACGCCGCGTGCGTAAGGATTTCCGCTATCTCCGTCCTGGTCACTCCATTGTTCTTTGCGGACATCAGGTGATATTTGAACGAAGAGTCCGTCAGCCCCTGCGACATCAGGGCAACCACCGTCACCACGCTGCGGTCGCGCAGGGAGAGCTCACTCTCTCGGCTCCACACCTCGCCGAACAGCACGTCGTCGTTGAGCTGTGCGAATTTGGGAGCGAACTCCCCCAGGGCGTCTCTGCCTGCCGTCTGTTTAACTGCCATGATCGATTTCCTCCTGTCGATAGTTTTGGCACAAATCTGTTTCCGCGCGGCCAAACAGCCCGGCTAGATTCCCATGCCCATTCGCCGCGCCTGCTCCAGAGCGGGATGCCCGGCGATTTCGCCCACGCCGTTCACGCCGCCGGCGAAAACCGTTCCAGCGAGCGTGCAGCGGGAGAAACAGTCAACCCATCCCTGCATCGCCTTTTTCGCCCCGTCGAAGGTCGAGCGCCCGTTCTCCGCCGCCGTCGCCAACAGATATGCCTCGGTGAATGCATAATCGGAGCCAAAAAGCGGGTTAGCGCGGTCCAGCATGGTTTTGAGCTGGCCGCAGACGCTGTAGTAGTAGACGGGCGTTGCAAACACCAGCACATCCGCATCGTGCATTTTGGCGGCAATTTCCACGGCATCGTCTTGGATGACGCAACGCCCCAACTTTAAGCAGGCAAGGCAGCCCCTGCAGAAGCCCATTTGCTTCTCGCGCAGACGCACGGTCTCAACGCTGTGACCTGCCTCCCGCGCGCCGTTGGCGAAAGCCTCCGCCAGCGTCTCGGAATTGCCATTCTTTCGTGGACTTGAAGAAACTATCAAAACCGTTTTGCCCATTACGGAATACCCCTTGCGCTCCCGATTTACATTGACGAGAATGAAGGTAATACCTAAACCTGACTTTAGGTCAAGGAATGAATTCGACATTGTTTCGGAGGAGCCATGTACACAATCGGACAGGTGGCGGAAATGTTCGGTTTGCCCGCTTCAACGCTGCGATATTACGACAAGCAGGGATTGTTCCCGGGGCTGGAGCGGGCATCCGGCATTCGCCGATTCAGCGATACGGAACTCGAAGCGCTTCGGGTCATCGAATGCCTAAAGAAGGCTGGAATGGAGATCAAGGACATCCGGCTGTTCATGGAATGGTGCGCAGAGGGTCCCTCAACATACCCCAAACGCAAGGCCATGTTCGAGGAGCGCAAGGCCCACATGGAGTCGGAGATCGTGAACATGAACCGCGCGCTCGACATGCTGAAGTTCAAATGCTGGTACTACGAGCAGGCAATCCAAGATGGCAACGAGGATAGAGTGAAGGCGCTGATTCCCGGTAATTTGCCAGAAGAAATCAAAGATACCTACGATAACGCCCACACTCAATAATGCCGCCCGATGCTCAAGGGGCTTTGGCAAGGAGTCGTTTTAGGCAGATATGCAAAAAGATAGCCTCCGAACCAGAGGGTCCGGAGGCTTTTATTCCCGTTATTTCGCTGGTGGCTTTACTCTATGGCGGCGCCGAAACAGCATCAGGCGGTACTCGACGGTATCAAAACGCGAGTTCAAAAGCCAGTTCCCGCTATTCCCGCTCAGTGACTAATCCAGGCCGAGTGTTGTCGATGCGTGTCGCGTCGTACCGCCTAAGGGCCAATTCGTGCGCAATTTGGGCGAATCAGGCCCTTAATTCGCGATTTTGTGAATGACTCAATTGATTCGCAAAACCGCAGGTCGCCTTTTTAATCACTCCCTAGTTTCCGCCGGGGTTCGTAGCGGGTGGCGTGAAAAGGGGTGATTCAAAGGGTCGGAGAGATGTCTATAGCGCAATCTTCTGGTATTGGCGCAGTGAGGGACTTCTCACCTCCATCAGTCCAAATCGTCAAGCTCCGAAAGACGTCGAGCTAGAGAAAAGGACCTATTTCCCGTCATGGATTGGGTTTACCTGCATGACTAGAGCCCTGGTGTAATTGGCTGGATCACCGTTCCGGGAACCGGTATCGACCTACCTGTCCGCCAAGCTCCTTCTTCAGCTCCAGCTTAGTATCTGACTCACACCGTTATAAGCAAAACCGAAGAGATGCGTCTTGGCCAAGAAATAAGGTTAGCCTTATCTTACTGCATGATTCGTGTGTTATAGTTAGATTGCTCTAACTGTTTGGGGGGCGATAGCCATGCACGAACGCAAGGGCTTCTGGGACAAGAATGCCGGTCGGTACGACCGTTTCATGCGAAAGGACCGGGCGGCGTATGAGAAGATGTATGAGCTGATCAGGCCGGTGGTGAAAGCAAAAACCGTACTGGAGGTTGCCACCGGCACGGGGCTTATCGCAAAGAGCATCGTGGATGCGGCGGTGCACATCGAGGCTACGGACGCTTCTGCACAGATGATCCTTGAAGCAAAGCGGGACAATCAATCCGCAAAGCTGCACTTTTCCGTACAAGATATGTTCCGCCTGCCCTATGCACAGAAGTCCTTCGAAGTGGTGATCGCGTCCAACGCGCTTCACATAGTGCCGCATCCGGAAAAGGCACTGCAAGAAATCAGGCGGGTACTGAAGGACGACGGCGTGCTCATCGCGCCAACCTTCACCCACGCGGGGAACTCGGTTTCCGGCAAGGCAAAAGCCTTTTTCATGAGTATGGCGGGATTCCCCCTCCACAGCAGGTGGACAAGCGAGGAATACCTGCGTTTCCTGCGTCAAAACGGCTGGGCGGTGCAGAAAAGCGCGGTGCTGAAGGCCTCGTTCCCATTGACCTATGCGGAATGCACGAAATCGGAGGGGCCAGATGTCGTTCTTTGAAAACACCCGCAAGCCCGTGGGCCTCGGCGGAAAACTTATGGTTGCCATGATGAATCTGGGCCACAGCCCTGTGGCGCGGTGGGGACTTCGATTTCTACGACTTGCGCCAAATGCCAAGGTGCTGGATTGCGGCTGCGGCGGCGGGGCGAACATAAAACGGCTGCTGAAAAAATGCCCGCATGGCGTCGTCAAGGGCGTCGACTATTCGCCCGTCAGCGTGGAGAAGACTAGAAAGCTCAACCGAATTGCAATTCAGGAGGGGCGTTGCGCCGTTCTGCAAGGCAGTGTGGCGGATATGGTGTTTGAGGATAGCTACTTCGATGCCGCCACGGCCTTTGAGACCGTCTATTTTTGGCCTGATTTGCCCCGATGCTTCCGTGAGGTCTGGCGGACGCTGAAGCCAGGCGGGACAATTCTTATCTGCAACGAGAGCAATGGCGATACGGACAAGGACGAGAGGTGGACGCAGATCATCGGCGGCATGACCATCTACAAGGACATTGAATTAAAGGCATGTCTGGAGCAGGCGGGTTTTCACGAGGTGCAGATACACAAAAAGAAAAAGTGGCTCTGCGTCACGGCGCGGAAGTAGGGGTATCAAGCACGGGCATTTTTGCATCCATCCTGCACATGGCGATAGGCATGACGGTCATAGCGGCTATGCTGGCGGCAATTATGACAGTTTTTATTCACTGAGGAAGAAACCTATGAAATGTAAAATTGAGAAAAACACCGTGCAGGAGACGCTGATCCTCCCGCTGTATTCCCGGAAGCTGTGTACGGAGTTGTACCCGAACCTTTACAGGGATGAAACAGCGGTTCGTCTGCTCGACCAGATCGACTACGACTTTTCAGAGGCAGAGAAAAACTCCCGCAGCCTGATACAGCGCTTTGGTGCGCTGGAGGTGGCCACACGGCAGAGTGATCTTGCTTTCGAGGTGCGGGATTACCTGAAAGGCCACCCCAATGCGGCGGTGGTCAATCTGGGCTGCGGGCTGGACAACACCGGCAGAACCTGCGACAACGGTAGATGCAAGATCTACAATCTGGACTTCCCGGATGTGATTGCCTTGCGGCAGCAGCTACTGCCCGCCGGGGATCGAGAACAAAATATCCCCTGCGACCTGAAAGACACCGCATGGTTTAGCAAAATCGATGCCTCCCGCGGGGCGGTGTTCTTTGCCTCCGGGGTGTTCTATTACTTTCTGACCCAGCAGGTCCGGGAACTGGTGCGGGGGATGGCGGACGCTTTCCCCGGCAGTGTGCTGGTCTTTGATGCTGCCAATCGGACGGCGGTAAAGATGATCGCAAAAACATGGCTTAAGACTGCAAAAATCAAGGATGTGGGGGCATATTTTGCGGTTTCGGATGCCGCCAAGGAAATCGGCACGTGGGACAGCCGTCTGCAGGTCACAAGTCGCGGCTATATGCTGGGCTACAACGATTTGAGAGACTCTTCTGTCAGCTGCTTTTTCCGGTTTCTCGCAAGGGTCGGTGACAACGGGATGAAAATGCAAATCGTGAAAATAAGATTTTGAGAGGCGAAAACGAAGCGCATTCACTTTGACGTCGAAGAAGACGGCTTTTACGGCGCATATTGGGCGTGCAAGGACACGCATACAGCAGCGGGCACGGATTCAATTGAAACCGTGCCCGCTATCTGATACTATATTATTTTATCGAACGTATGTTCTATTCCCACTCAATCGTCGCGGGCGGCTTGGACGTGATGTCGTAGCACACGCGGTTGGCGCCGGGAACCTCGGCCACGATGCGGCCGGAGATGCGGGCCAGGACGTCGTAGGGCAGCTTGGCCCAGTCGGCGGTCATGGCATCGCTGGACTCGACGGCACGCAGGATAATTGGGCGCTGGTAGGTGCGCTCGTCGCCCATAACGCCGACGGACTTAATGTCGGGCAGGACGGCGAAATACTGCCAGCAGCTATGCTCGGAGTTGCGCTCGCCGGTCTGCTCAAACAGACGCTGGTTATAGGCGTCGAGCTCCTCGCGCACGATGGCGTCGGCATTCTTGAGGATCTCGAGCTTCTCCTTGTCGACCGCACCGATGATGCGGATGGCCAGACCCGGGCCCGGGAAAGGCTGGCGGAACACGATATGACCCGGCAGACCGAGCGCCAGACCAAGCGCGCGGACCTCGTCCTTAAAGAAGTGGTCGAGCGGCTCAATAAGGTCGAAGTGCACGCCCTCGGGGAACGGGATCAGATTGTGATGGCTCTTGATGGTAGCCGTCTTGCCGCCCGTCTTGCGAGCGCCGGACTCAATGATGTCGGGGTAGATGGTGCCCTGAGCCAAGTACTTGACCGGCTTGCCATCGGTCTCGAGCTGCTGCGCCACGGCGAAGAACTCTTTCCAGAACTGCGTACCGATGATGCGGCGCTTCTCCTCGGGCTCGGTCACGCCGGCCAGAAGCTCGGCATAACGGTCCTCGGCGTGGACGTGGATAAAGTCGACGTCAAACTGCTTGGTGAAGACCTCCTCCACCTGCTCGGGCTCGCCCTTGCGCAGCAGGCCGTGGTTGATGAACACGCAGGTCATCTGCTTGCCCACGGCGCGAGCGCCCAGCGCAGCCACGACGGAGGAGTCGACGCCGCCGGACAGGGCCAGAATCACGCGGTCGTCGCCGACCTTCTCGCGGAACTCGGCTGTCATGGTCTCGACCAGGTTATCCATGCTCCAGTTGGGCTCCAGGCCGCAGATCTCAAACAGAAAGTTGCTCAGCAGCTGCTGACCGTACTCGGAGTGCTTGACCTCGGGGTGGAACTGCGTGGTGAAGATCTTGCGCTCGACGCACTCCATGGCGGCAACCGGGCACACGTCGGTGCTGGCGGTAACGGTAAAGCCCTCGGGCACCTCGGACACGGCGTCGCGGTGGCTCATCCACACGGTCTGCTCCATAGGCGTGGAGTTAAAGAGCTTGGCGCCGGCCGTACGCGTGATGGTGGCGCGGCCGTATTCGCCCACCTCGGAGTGACCGACCTTGCCGCCGAGCGTCACGGCCGTGATCTGATGGCCGTAGCAAAAGCCCAGAACGGGAAGGCCCAGGTCAAAGATGGCGGGATCGATGGACGGAGCGTCCTCGGCATACACAGAAGCCGGGCCGCCAGAGAGGATGAGCGCAGAGGCGTTCATTTCGCGAATCTCATCGGCCGAGATGTCGCAGGGAACGATCTCGGAATACACGTTGAGGTCGCGGACGCGACGGGCAATGAGCTGACCGTACTGCGCACCAAAGTCGAGTACGAGGACCTTTGCGGAAGCCTTTTGATCCATGGTTTCCCCCTCTTGTTGGCGGGGAGCCTGTGCCCACCCGCGCGAATAAACGAAAACAGCTTACATAGTGTACACGTTATATGGGGTTTCTCGTCCCTCGCAGCCATCAGCGCACGGCAAACGCACGACCGGGGCCTATTTGACGGCAATTGAAGTGTTACCAAACGTTACAGATGATGTAATACGTTTGAACATTGGACGCCCTGTGCCACAATACTGCCGAACGACTCCGCCTCTGCGGCGGCAAATACGATAGGAATACCAGCATGAAGCGCATCCTTCTCATCGCCACGGGCGGCACCATCGCATCGACCGAGGACGGCAACGGCCTCTCCCCCGCCCTGACCGGTGAGGAGCTCGCCCAGAGCGTCCCCGAGATCTCGGGCCTCTGCGAGCTCGACGTCGTGCAGCCCATGAACATCGACAGCACCAATATGCGTCCGAGCGACTGGATGCGTATCCGCGACGTCATCGTCGAGGGTTATGCCGACCACGACGGCTTCGTGATTCTGCACGGCACCGACACCATGAGCTACACCGCGGCGGCGCTTTCCTATCTGATTCAGGACAGCCCCAAGCCCATCGTACTCACCGGCTCGCAAAAGCCCATGGGCAATCCCTTTACCGACGCCAAGCTCAACCTGTACCAGAGCCTGCTCTATGCGCTCGACGAGCATTCGCACGACGTCTCGATTGTCTTTGGCGGCGTAGCCATTGCCGGCACGCGCGCCCGCAAGCAGCGCACCATGAGCTTTAACGCGTTCATTAGCGTCAACTATCCGCCCATTGCCTATATCCGCAACGACCGCATCGTTCGCAACGGACTCCACGGCACTCACCAGGACGAGAACCCGGTTCGCTTCTACGACAGCATCGACCCGCGCGTATTTGTCCTTAAGCTGACACCCGGCGTGAACCCGGGTATCCTGGACGCTCTTGCCGATAGCTACGACGCTGTGATTCTGGAGACCTTTGGCATTGGCGGTATCCCCGAGTTTGGTGAGTCGGGCGAGTCGTTCCAAGAGGCAATTTTCCGCTGGGTCGATTCGGGTCGCACTGTCGTTATGACCACGCAGGTCCCCGAAGAGGGCCTTGACCTGGGTGTTTATGAGGTCGGCCGTGCCTACGCCGATCATCCGGGCATTTTGCGCGGCGACGACATGACCACCGAGACGCTCGTGGCCAAAACCATGTGGGCACTCGGCCAGTCACGTGATGCGGCCGAGATTCAGCGCCTGTTCTACAGCCAAGTCAACCACGACCGCATCCCGATGGCGTAATTCAGTTGTCGACGGGTATCCCCTATTCGATCCCCTCGAGAAGCTCTGACACCGTCATGCCGAGTGCGGGCGCGATCTTAAATAGAACCTTGAGCGTGAAATTTGCCGTCCCATCTTCGATTCGGTCGAGGTAGGGTCGGCTGATTCCTGTCGCCACACAAAAATCAACCTTGGAGATACCAAGGTCCCTGCGTGTCTCTTCGACCCGCCTGCCAAGAATCTGTTTCGCACGTTCGTCCATGCAGCCGAGTTTGAAATGGAGCTGAACAAAAACGTAAACTATAGTTTACGTTTTGCCGAATACACAGAGTTTTCTATGTCGGGTTCTTCGGTCCGCATGTACCGAGCCACGCTTCGCACAAACAGCGCACCGCCCAAGCTCGTCGTCGTTGAAGCCGAATGCCTTTCGCCCGATGAGCGCACAGCATTTGCATTACTATCAAGTCGCGTCGCCGCCGTTCTGGTCCCTTGCCCGGCGCAAGGCGAACTTGCCATCCAATGCCAAGCGCACAGCTGCTCGCTCAATCAGGCTGCCGTAATCGCAACCAGCCAACGCGGCCTGCCGCTCCTTTTAGAAGCCGGTATCGCACTCGCCCTCCGCGGCTCCGGATACGAAAACGAGGCCGCCGCCGATATGGTCTTTAAACCACGATCGAGCGGCGGCCTCGCAGCAGCCATTGAATATGCGTGCAGGCTCGTTGCCTAAAAGGACAGGCTAGAAACCAAAGCCAAAGCCTGTTCCGGTAATAGCCGAGTACATAAAGTAGACGTTGATTACGTTGAGGAACACACCCGTGATGCAGCCGTTTCGCAGGTAGCGCTCGCACACGATGCGCGCCATGGCGGCGGAGTCATCATTGTTTTTAGCCTGACGTCCTGCCGTAAAGTACGTCGCCACGCTCAGCAGCAGGTTGAGCACCGGCAGTGCCAGCAGCTCGTAGCTCTTGCCCCAGCGCGTCACCTCACCGGCCGCGTTAAACTTCGTTGCCACCTCGGGACCAATGTTGGGGATAACACACGCTGCAACCACCAGCGGAATCACCGCAAGTACGAGCAACGCAATACCCATGTAGCCAGCTTTTTTGCCATATTTAAACATATGCGTCGTCCTTACACGTTAAAGCGGAAGTGCACGACGTCGCCATCGGCCATGACATACTCTTTGCCCTCGATACGCAGCTTGCCGGCGGCCTTGGCGCCCTGCTCGCCACCGAGCTCGATGTAATCGTCGTAGCCAATGACCTCGGCCTTAATAAAGCCGCGCTCAAAGTCGGTGTGGATGACGCCGGCGGCCTGCGGAGCGGTTGCGCCCTGACGAACCGTCCAGGCCTTGACCTCCATCTCACCAGCCGTAAAGAACGACTGCAGGCCAAGCAGCTTGTAGGCGGCCTGCGCGAGCACGTCCAGGCCGGGCTGCTCCAGGCCCAGGCTCTCCAGGTAGTCGGCAGCGTCCTCGGGATCGAGCTCGGAAAGCTCGGCCTCAATCTTGGCGCAGATCGGCAGCGGCTTGACGCCATCGATGGGCGCCAGGTCCTCGTTGAGCATATCCTCGTCCACGTTGGCCACATACAGGATGGGCTTCATGGTGAGCAGGAACAGGCCCTTGGCGGCGGCGCGCTCCTCGTCAGTCATCTCCATGGATGCGGCGCGCTTGCCCTCGTTGAGCCAGGCAAGCAGACGCTTGGCGACCTCAAACTTGGGCATGAGCTCCTTGTCGCGCTTGGCCTCCTTCTCGAGCTTGGGCAGCTGCTTCTCGAGCGTGCCCATGTCGGCCAGGATGAGCTCGGTCATGATGGTGTCGGCATCGCCGGCGGGATCGACGAACTCGCCGGTGCGGCCCACCTCACGCATGACGTTGGGGTCCTTAAAGTAGCGCACGACCTCGCAGATGGCGTCGGTCTCGCGGATGTTTGCCAAGAACTGGTTGCCCAGACCCTCGCCCTCGTTAGCGCCCTTCACCAGACCTGCGATGTCGACGAACTCGACCGTAGCCGGCACAATGCGACCCGGGTTGACGATGTCGGCGAGCTTTTGCAGGCGGCTATCGGGCACATCGACGATACCCACGTTGGGGTCGATCGTGGCGAACGGGTAGTTGGCGGCAAGGCCGGTCTTTTTGGTAAGCGCGGTGAACAGCGTCGACTTGCCCACGTTGGGCAGGCCCACGATACCGATGGAAAGGGACACGACAGCTCCTTTTGATACAGGTACTTCAAACTGCATAAGTATAGCGCCGCCGCAGCATCCAGGCGAACCCGGACGCCACGGCGGCGCAAATGAAGCAGAGATAGGGGTCGCTGACTAGTCTGCGAGCTTTTCCACCTGATCGAGCATCTTATCGAGCTTGGCCTTTGCCTCGGCCTTGACCTTCTCGGCCTCCTCGTGAGCCTTCGCCTTCTGGGCGGCCTTTTCCTCGGCCTCGGGATCGGCGACGACCAGATTGGACGCATCGTGTTCGACCAGCTTGAGCGCATGTTCGGGACAAACCTTGACGCAGGCTCCGCAACCCAAACAATACGTGGACTCCAGTGCAAAGCGACCGCTTCCCACCAAATCGCAGGCGGACGTGGGACACGCGTTAACGCACTCGCCGCACGACGTGCACTTGTCAAAATCGCACTCCGGCGTGCTCACCTGCATGTTCTGGGCAAGCTCGGGGTGGTTTTGCAGCGTCGAGAGCACCAGCTGGCGCCCATGGGTGAGCGAACGGCGACGCTTGGTCGTCGTGGTGCCGCACATGGTGTTGAGCGTGCGCTCCAGCTGGGTGATCTGATGGCGATGGGCTTTGAGCTTCTGCGTCACCGAAGCCAGTGCCGCCGTCGCCGGATTGAGTTTGGTCACGGTCAGGCCCGTGGTACGGGCGATCTTTTCCATGTATTCCTTGCGCTCGTACTCGCGGCGCTTATGGCATTTGAGGCTCTTGGGGTCGACCTCCAGGCCCATACCCGTACCAGCCCATTCCTCGGCCTTCGCAATCGCCTCGCCCAGCATGTCCTCGCCACCGGTGTTGCGGCATTTATCGCACACGCCCAGCGGCAGATACACACTCACGTTGGGATAGTCGGCCAGCACCGAGAACCAGGTCTCGGCTGTAATATCGCCCACGCAGGCAACGACGACCTCGTTCTCGCGCGGCAGGCGCTTAAGGGCGCGCGTGCAGGTAACGTAGGCGGTCTCGTGACTTGTAGCCGCCGAGACAATGTCGTCATACAGGTTTTTGGGCGCCAGGCGCGGCGAGATGATCGCCTCAGTCGGACAGGCAGCGGCGCACAGGCCACACTTGCGACAGGAATCGAGGATCTCGATGGCATCTTCCTCGACCTCGATGGCGTTGACCGGGCACACGTCCATGCACGCGGTGCAGCCACTCTTTTCGTTTTTGCAGGTCAAGCACGGAATGGTGTTGCCGCGCGGACGCTCCTTGTAGTCAGCAGGATTCCACTGCGGCGCCGACGGATCGAGCGCATCGGTCACACCGCCAAGCGGGTTTTTAAGAAAGTCGAAACCCTTGCTGATCTCGATAATGTCATCAAACAGATCGTGTTCCTGCGCCATGCGCGGCCCCTCCCTGAGCAGTGCAAACAAGCAAGAGATAATGATACGCTATCGGCCCACGCCTCGGGCAAATTACACGCGGAGCATCTTTGCGGCAAATAGCCCATGGCCTATCGCCGCCTCGATTGCACAAGGCCAATCAAGCGCCAAACTATGCCTCGCACATGAGCTGCACGAGCTTTTGCCTGGTCACCTTTGTCTGTTCGTTGGCCATGTTGCGCTCGTTCTTAAAAGTTGCGTCAGCAACGCTCAGCAAATCGGCATCGGTAATCTCATCAAGCCCCAGCTCCTCAAGCGTCGTCGGCAGACCGACGCGCTGGCAAAACTCGAGCACCTGATCAAGCTCGGGTGCACGCTCCAGGCGCAGCTGCACCACCAGACCAAATGCCACGGCCTCACCATGCATGGCCTTGCACTCGGGCAGAATCGTCAGCCCGTTGGCGATGGCATGCGCCAACGCCAAGCCGCCACTCTCAAAGCCGACACCCGAGAGCAAAATATTGCACTCGATCAGGCGTTCAACCGCTGGCGACGTACGCCCCTTTTTGAGATCGCGCTTGGCAGCGACACCGCACTCCATAAGTGTGTCGTAGCAGGCACGAGCCGCAACCAGAGCCAAGTGCCCCGGCGCGCCACCGTGCTCGTTGGCGCCGTGCGCCGCGGCGCACGAACGCGCCTCGAAGTACGTTGCCAGCGCATCGCCCATACCAGCGACCGTCATACGCAGTGGGGCCGCTGCGACCACGTTGGTATCGACCACGACCAGATCTGGATTCTTCTCGAGCATCAGGTAGCGGTCGAACGACCCATCCTCGTGATACAGCACCGAAATCGCGCTGCACGGACCATCCATTGAGGCCGCCGTGGGACATACGCACAACGGCAACTCGGCATAAAACGCTACTGCCTTGGCGATATCGAGCATCTTGCCACCGCCAATACCCACCACCATGTCGCAATACTCAGCCTGGGCTTCCTTAGCCATTTCGGCAACAGCCTCTTCCGTACACGGACCGTTGTAAATTTTAAAGAACGGCTCGCTTAGATCGTCGTCCAGAAATCCATCGACAATCTGCCTGCACAGCCGATCCTCGGTGCCCTGGTCAAACAAGACATAGGCAGCGCAGCCCAACCATGACAAATACCTGCCCTGACGCGAAAGTTCGCCCGGCCCCTGAACATACCGACCGGGACCGCCGTAAACCATAGGAAGCGCCATACGAGAATCCGCCCTTCATCAAACAACGATTGGTGCAAAGTAACCTGACCCCTTTGCACCAACTTGGTGCGATGGGGTCAGGTTGGTTTGCACCATAGCAAAAAGGGGCAAAGCCGTCTGCTGGCTTTGCCCCTTCCTTAGCTTGATTTACTCATCCATAAGGTAGTAGTGACCCAGCGCGTCGGCACCCAGGATGGCGTTTGCGACCATCTCGGGCGTCACCTCAAACGGCATGTTGCACATGGTGTCATCGGGCGCGCAGGCGGCCTCGGCAACAATCATGGCCTGCTCGCGCGTAAGCTCGGCAACGCCAAGTTCCTTCATCGTGACCGGCAGGCCCAGCTCAATGCAGAAGCCCAAGACTTCCTCGAGTTTCTCAGTCGGAGCATCCTCGAGTACCAGCTGAACGATGGTGCCAAAGGCGACCTTCTCGCCGTGATACATGCCGTGGCACTCGGGCAGCATCGTCAGGCCATTGTGGATGGCATGAGCAGCAGCAAGGCCCGAGCTCTCAAAGCCAATGCCCGAAAGCAGCGTATTGGCCTCGATGATATGCTCGACGGCAGGCGTGAGCGCACCCTTCTCCAGCGCGACCTTGGCCTTGACGCCATCGGCCATAAGCGTCTCGTAGCAGAGCTTGGCAAGCGCCAGACCGGCCATGCCGCCTTTGCCACCAGCGCAGGTGCCACCGTCGGCATCGTGCGTCGCCTGGGCCTCAAAGTAGGTTGCGAGCGCATCGCCCATACCTGCCACCGTCAGGCGTACCGGGCTCGCCGCGATAACCGTCGTATCCATAAGAACGATATTGGGGTTCGCCTTAAGGAACAGGTACTTATCGAACTGGCCGTCATCGGTATAGAGCACGGAGAGCGCCGAGCACGGGGCATCGGTCGAAGCGATGGTGGGGCAAATGATGACCGGGGACTCCAGGTAGTAGGCGACGGCCTTGGCGGTGTCGAGGATCTTGCCGCCACCGACGCCGACGATGATGTCGCAGCCGTTGTCGCGCGCGAGCGCAACCAGGCGATCGACCTCGCTCTTGGAGCACTCGCCGTTAAAGTCCTCAAACAGCAACTCGGCCTTAGCCTCGGCAAAACCACCCTCGATCTTGGCACCGACGCGCTTCTTGCCCGAAGGCGTCACGATGACGAGGGCCTTAGCGCCGAGCGGCTCGACATAGGAGCCGAGCTTGGCGAGCTCGTCCGGACCCTGGATGTACTTGCTGGGGCTATTGAAAATTGCAGCCATAACTATCCCATTCTCTAAAAGAAAAAAGAAAGGGGCTCCGTACGGATACGTGCGGAGCCCCTCGTTACGATAACAAGAGTCGATTAGAAATCGATGTCGGTGTCGTAGTAGCAGGCCTTGAGGATCTTCTCGAAGTCGGCAGCCTTGGTCTCACGCGGGTTCTCGGGCGTGCAGGCGTCGGTCTCGGCGTTCGCAGCGATCTCGGGCAGCTTGGCGAGGAACTCCTCCTCGGAAACCATCTGCGGGTTCTCGGCGTCGACCTTCACGCCACCATTCGCGTAATCCTTGATGGACTGCGGAATGTTGAGCTGGTCATTGAGGTCGCGAATCTTCTGGACGAGCGCAGCGATGAGCTCCTCGTTGGTCTCGCCGGGAAGGTGCAGGATCTCCTTGGCCACATAAGCGTAGCGCTCGGCAGCACGGGGATCCTTGGAGTTCCACTGGATGACCTTGCCCAGGTACATGGCGTTAGCAGCACCGTGGATGATGTGGCCGTTCTCAAAGGCTGCACCGGTCTTGTGAGCCATGGAGTGAACGATGCCCAGCAGGCCCGAGGAGAAGGCGATGCCGGCGATGCACTGAGCCTCATGCATGTGCTGACGGGCCTCATGGTCGCCAGCATAGGACTTGGGCAGCCACTCGACGATCTCGCGGATGCCGTGCAGGGCGTTGGCGTCGGTGAACATAGAGGCGAAGGTAGAAACGTAGGCCTCCATGCAGTGGGTCAGAGCATCCATGCCGGTGTGAGCGCACAGCTTGGCGGGCATGGTGTAGGTGAGCTCGGGGTCGACGATGGCGACATCAGGGGTGATGTTGAAGTCGGCCAGCGGGTACTTGATGCCCTTGGCGTAGTCGGTGATGACGGAGAAGGCGGTAACCTCGGTAGCGGTACCGGAGGTAGAGGAGATGGCGCAGAAGTGAGCCTTCTGACGCAGCTCAGGGAAGCTGAACGGCTGGATGATGTTATCGAAGGACTCCTCGGGATACTCGTAGAAGACCCACATGGCCTTAGCGGCATCGATGGGCGAGCCGCCGCCGATGGCGATAATCCAGTCGGGCTCGAACTCGCGCATGGCCTCGGCGCCCTTCATGACCGTCTCGATGGACGGATCGGACTCGACGCCCTCGAACAGCTTGACCTCGAAGCCGCCCTCTTTGAGGTCGGCCTCAACGTCCTGCAGGAACCCGCCGCGGCGCATAGAGCTGCCGCCAGAAACGATGATGGCCTTCTTGCCCTTGAGGTTCTTCACCTCGTGGCGAGCGCCCTCACCAAAGTACAGATCGCGAGGATTGGTAAAACGTCCCATACTGTGCCTCCTAAACAAGCCCCTCTTAGACTTGCGTATATAACGGAGCACCCGATTGGCTCCGTTAGGACCGTTTTGCGCGTTGCCGGCGATGACAATGCGCGATGTCTAAACGTCTCAACGCTCAGACAAACACTATTTTACCGTTCTGGTTGGTCAGTTATTCACCTAAAGCCGACAATGATGAAACGTTTTTTCTATCCCTGAAGACCCTTGTGGGGCATTCATACTCCCAAGCTGGGCAAACGTTTTATCAAGGTTGACCACATATCCCGGACAGGACGGTGCCCCTCCAAAATACGCCCCGTTCGCCGCCAAAAATCGACCGTTTGCGGCACCGTGATACCACTCAGTCGTCCAAGGTGCCGACATTTGTGCGACATCCGTCTTCGTGGTGCAAAGGTGCATGTCCAAGTGCGGCACCCCCGGTGTGCCACATGCGGGTAAACTAGAACCTTATATAGAGACATTTGAACCCTAACCGCAGCAAAGGAGGCCCCATGGCATTCGATCCCATTCAAGAGGATTGCCATCGCCTCGTTCTTGAGGCCTTGCGCCGCGACAATATCCCGCTCACCGACGGCCCCGCCGTCGAGCGTCTGATGGAGCAATTCACCCGCAACCCCGCGCCGCTCATCGTGCACGACCGCGACCGCGCCGGGCATCTGATTGCCAAGGTGGTCGAGGCCGTCGACTACCGCATTCCCTTTATCCCCGACGATGCCCAAGCCGAGCAGGAAGAGGCCGCTGCCGAGAACATGCTTCGCGAGGCCGCCGCACTCGATCCGGCCAACTGGGATGCGCAGCGCATGTTGTGCGCCCTCACCGCTGACTCCAACGAGGAATACGTGCAATATCTGGTGTCCAAGTGCGACGAGGTGGAGCACGACCTGGCGCTCAAGATCGCCTCGGCGCAGGACCCCTACGAGCGCGAGGCTGCAGGCGACCTGACCCGCCGTCCCTACCTGCGCTGGCTTGCCGCCTTGGCATCGCGCGCGCTCATTAGCGGCCGCTACCGCATGTCGCTCGAAGCCGCAAACCGCAGCCTCGACTTTGCCCCCAACGATCCTGCCGGCGTCCGCCACACCGCAATGCTCGCCATGGCAAAGCTCGAATACCCCGCTGAGGAGCTCAAGCGCTTTCGCTCTGCCCACTCCGTCCCCTATCTCGCCAACACGCCGCTGCGCCGTCGTCCCAAGGATGCAGAACGCGACTTGGACCCGTGGACGCTCATCGCGCTGATGAGCGCTGCCTGGCGCGAGCTGGATTACGAGGGCGCCGAACACTACCTGCGTATCCTTGCGCGCTCGTGCCCGCACGCAGCCGAGGCGCTCTACTTCCAAACCGAGTTTCCCGATGGCGTCTATGCCCGCGTCAACGTGGGTGCAGGCTCCACCGACGAGCTCGTCCTTGCACTCTCCGAGGCGACGCCGGTACTGCAGGAGGGCCTGGGCGCACCCGACAACGCCAGCTTTGCCGCCTGGGTCGCCACCAACGACATCGTGCGCTCCCAGATCGACGAGCGCATACTGCGGGCGGCCGAGCAGGGCTTGCCGTTTAAGGGAGGAGACCTCTAATGGATCCGAGCGTCTACATCCCCGCCTACCTGGAGCGCACCTATCTGGCGTCGCACCCCGAGCTCACCGATGCAGCACGCGAGCTTGTCCATAACGACATTAGCGCGAATCCCCAAAAGTATGCGCAGTCCGAGCATGCTCAGGCGCTGCTGTCCTATGCCGGTGTTCATCGCCACCTGCTCGACGAGCTCCATCGCATCGAGGACATGGGCAGCGACGAGGAGTTTGAGCAGACGCGCAACCGCTTGTTCGACGATATGCGTGATGAGCTGCTCAAGATCGTCCGCATCGATGCGCTGGCCGTCGATGCCCAGCTGCTCGCCATCATTTTGGCGGACACGCCCGTCGACGCCTGCCTGGGCGACCTGATGAAGCTCGAGACGAGCACGGCCGACTACCTGCAACAGAGCGTGCCCGGGTTTGATATGGAGGCCCCGCACTACTGGGCCAATAATGTTTTGGCCGACGGTGTCACCGCAGCGGACCTTACCGTGAGCGAGCCGGCCCTTATCGGGTGGCTTCACACACTCGAGGCCATCTCGCAGCTGTGCATGGCGAGCGCTCGTTACCGCGCCGCCGCCAACTATTCTCGCCGTGTCCTTAAGACGGAGGGCTATCCCACCCGGGCCGCCGGCACCGTATTGCTTGCCCTCGCCCGCCTGGAAGACCAGGACGGCTTTTTTGCCCTGGCGCATCAGCTCGAGGAACAGGTGGGGGCAGACGCACTCGAAAACTCTCCTTGGTACCTGCTCGCCCGCACGATCTTGCTGTTCAAAACAAACAAGATGCGCCCGGCGACGCGCGCGCTGCGTGAGTTCGCTAACCGTTGCGAGGGTGGCGCGTTCTTCTTGCTGAATCCCATGTACCAGACACCGTACCTTCCCTGCCGGCCCGAGCCACGCGATCCCTGGGATCTTTCGCACCAGGCAGTTTGGGAGGCCGACGGCATTATCTCGGACACCCCCGACTTTGCCCCCTGGGCCAACGCCTGCGAAGATGTATCGCAGCTCGCCCAGGAATTTGCGCGCCGCTACGGCTTTTAGCGACGCGATCGCCCCGACCATGTCATTCACGTTAGGAACGACTTCATGAACTTCCGCTCATCTCTTGCCTGCACCTCGAGCGATATCGCCCGCTGGGGACTGCGCTCTGTCCTCAAACGCCAGGGTGGCGTGCTTCCCGGCCGCATCGCCATGAAGATCGACCCCGAGCTGCTAAGCGACCTCGCGAGCCTGGTCGACCGCAGCGTGGTGATCACCGGTACTAATGGCAAGACCACCACCTCCAACCTCATCGCTGACGCCGTTGCTGCCAGCGGCGCTACCGTGGTGTGCAACCGTGCCGGCAACAATATGGAGCCTGGTGTGGTGGGTGCTCTGCTCGAGGCCCGCGGCGGCCTTAAGCACACCAGCAGCGGCAAGCGCGTGGGCGTTTTTGAGTGCGACGAGCTCTACACGGTGCGCGTCCTGCCCAAGCTCAAACCGACGTACTTTGTGCTGCTCAACCTGTTCCGCGACCAGCTAGACCGCTACGGCGAGATCGACCATACCCAAGACGTCATCGCCCATGCGTTGGAGCTCTCTCCGACGACAACGCTCGTCTACAACGCCGACGATCCGCTGTGCGCCTCGATCGCCGCGCGCGTCCCCAATGCAAGCATCGCCTTTGGCATCGACGGCGCCACGGGCACCGAGTCCGACCGCATTAGCGACTCGCGTTTTTGCTCACAGTGCAACGCACCGTTGGAGTACGACTATGTGCAGTACGGCCAGCTCGGAGCCTATCATTGTCCTTCGTGCGGATGGGAGCGTCCCGCGCTGGTCCGTCGCGTGACGGGCGTGGAGCTCGGCTGCGACGGCTACGGCTTTGACCTGGTCTTTGGACCTGCGCCCGACGCTGCTGCTGCACACATCGCCACACGCTACAACGGCCTGTACATGGTCTATAACGTTGCCGCCGCCTTCTTTGCGGCGCGCGAGCTGGGCGTGGACGCGGCACATCTGCAGCCCACGCTCGATGCCTACGTCCCCGCCGGCGGACGCATGGGCCGCTGGGATATTGCCGGCCGCACCGTCGAGGCAAACCTGGCAAAGAATCCCGTAGGCTTCGATCGACAAATCCAGTCCATCAAGACGGCAGGCGGCAGACTCTGCGCTTTCTTCCTCAACGACAACGATGCTGACGGCCACGATGTATCGTGGATCTACGACGTCGACTTCGAGCGCATCGCCGACACGCCGGGTCTTGTCGCCTTTGCCGGAGGCACGCGTGCGCACGACATGCAGGTACGCCTCAAGTACGCCGGCATCGATGCCGCGATTATCTCGGACGTCGCGCAGGCGATCGGCGCCGTGGCAGACGAGGCCGCCGATGACACCTTCTACGCCGTCGCCAACTACACGGCCTTCCCGCCGTTAGTCAAGGAGCTCGACGGGCTTAAAGACGACGATGCAAGCTCAATTGTCTCCCACGCCGTAACGCGCGCCGATGGTAGCGCTGTCCCCACCGATATTGCGCCGGTCGAGCTTTCGCGCCCGTTGCGCATCGTCTACCTGTATCCCGATGCGCTCAACCTCTACGCCGACGGCGGCAACGTTATCGCGCTCGAACGCCGCTGCGCCTGGCGCGGCATTCCCGTGCGTGTGGACGAAGTCCACATGGGCGAGACGCTCGACCTGACCGACGCCGACATCGTTATGATGGGCGGTGGCTCCGATCGCGACCAGCTGGCGGTTGCACATGAACTGCTCGCTCAAAAAGACAAGGTCGCGGCCTATGTTGAGGACGGCGGCACACTGCTTGCTATCTGTGGCGGTTATCAGCTGCTCGGCCGTTCGTACTACATGGGCGACGATCGCATTGAGGGTCTGGGCGTCATTGCCGCCGAGACTGTGCGCGGCTCCGACCGCCTGATCGGCAACGTCGCCGTCAAGACCGACCTGGCACCCGAGCCCTTTGTGGGATTCGAGAACCACGGCGGCCGCACCCTGCTCGATACAGCGGCCACGCCGCTCGGAACGTCCGTCGTCACTGGCACCGGCAACAACGGCGACGACGGCTTTGAGGGTCTGATCTACAAGGGCGTCATCGGCACGTACCTGCACGGCCCGGCGCTACCCAAGAATCCCGAACTCGCCGACTGGCTGATCGCGCACGCCCTCGAGCGCCGCGGCGACGCACAGGCCAACGCTCTGCTGCCGCTCAAACCCCTCGACGACATCTACGAGCACGCCGCCCACGACGCCGCCATGAAGCTCCTCCCCTAACACCTCACCACCACAAAGGGGACAGGCACCTTTATGGTGGTTTTCCAGTTTGCCAACGATATACGCGCCGGCAAAAAAGTCTGCTATACTCTTTCCCGCTGTCCCCATCGTCTAGCGGCCAAGGACGCCACCCTTTCAAGGTGGATATCGCGGGTTCGAATCCCGCTGGGGGCACCATTTAAACTGAGAAGCCCGTTGCCCTCGCGGTAACGGGCTTTTTGCTGCCGATATGCCGGGATTCGAACCCCGAAGGCATAAAATCACACTGTCATCCAAGGGCCCGTGGACAAAAAATAGCAAATATGAGTACTGTTACCAATTTAGTAACAGCGATTTCATGCCATCAGAAGGCGATTTGGACACAAGGCGTCCTACGGCGGAGGAATTGCAGGCATTTATCAGCTAAGTACTTGGACATATGTTGCGTAACACTGCATATTTTGCAAAAAGATAATGCTACAGGGCTTGTGACAGTACTCATATTTGACGTTTTTTGCCCACGACCCCTTATTGCGTGGGCGAATCAGTTGCAAAGCGGGATCCAAAGCGTCCTTCGCAAACAAATAGCCGGGGCCCGCGCGATGCGGACCCCGGCTCAATACCGTGACGATATGTCAGCTACGTCCTACACGTAGAACAGGATGTCATCGTAGGTCGGAACCGGCCAGTAGTCGGCGGCCACGATCTCCTCCATTGCGTCCACGGCGGCACGCAGCGTATCCATAGCGGGAACGACCTCGTGTGCATACACGTTGGCCTGCTCCTGGCCATCAAGAGCCTCGGCCTTCTGATGCACGGCGTCGAGCGCCTTGATGGAATCGTTGATGGCGGTGATACCGTTGCAGAGCTTGTTGAGCGTGTTCTGCTCGCACTGCATGGCGGCCTCAGCACCGGCGGCACGAATAGTCTCAAGGCCCTTAGCAACCTTGGTGGCATAGGCGGTAATGACCGGACGATAGGTACGACGCGCCTCGCGAACCATCGTGGTGGCCTCGATGTTCATGAGCTTGTTGTACTTCTCGAGCTTGCAGTCGTAGCGGCACTGGGCCTCGGCCTTGGTCAGGACACCCGTCTCCTCAAAGAGCGCAATGGCCTTATCGGAAACAAAGGCGGGAAGAGCGTCGGCCGTGGTCTTGTTGTTGGCAAGGCCGCGCTTCTCGGCCTCGATGGGCCACTCGTCGGAGTAACCGTCACCGGAGAACAGGATGCGCTGGTGATCGGTCAGCACCTTCTTGCAGTACTCGAGCGCGGCGTCCTGGAACTTATCCTCGGGCGTACCCTCGAGTGCGTCGGCGAAAGACTTGAGCGACTTGGCCACGGCAGCATCGAGCACCAGGTTGGAGTCGGAGACGTTCTGCTCGGAGCCGCAGGCACGGAACTCGAACTTGTTGCCGGTGAAGGCGAACGGGGAGGTGCGGTTGCGGTCGGTGTTGTCCTGCATCAGCTTGGGCAGGGTATCAGCGCCCAGGTCGAGCACGCCGCGCGTGGCGTGGACGGAAGCCTTGCCGTCGATGATCTTCTCGACAACCTCGGTAAGCTGGTCGCCCAGGAAGATGGACATAATCGCCGGAGGAGCCTCGTTGGCGCCCAGACGATGATCGTTGCCGGCCGAGGCAACGGAGGCACGCAGGAGCTCCTGATAGTTATCGACGGCCTCGATCACCGCGGTGAGGAAGACGATGAACTGCAGGTTGTCGAGCGGGGTGTCGCCCGGGTCGAGCAGGTTCTCGGACTCGGTGCCAAGCGACCAGTTGTTGTGCTTGCCCGAACCGTTGATGCCCTCGAAGGGCTTCTCGTGCAGCAGGCAGACCAAGTCGTGGCGGGAGGCGATGAGCTTCATCTTCTCCATCATGACCAGATTCTGGTCGATGGCCTCGTTGACCTCGCCGTAGACAGGGGCGAGCTCATGCTGGCAGGGAGCGACCTCGTTGTGCTTGGTCTTGGCAGGAATGCCAAGCGCCCACAGCTCGTCGTCCAGGTCCTTCATATAGGCCGAGACGGTGGGGCGGATAGCGCCAAAGTAGTGCTCCTCGAGCTCCTGACCCTTGCAGGGAGCAGCGCCAAAGAGGGTGCGACCGGTGATGACTAGGTCCCTGCGCTTGCGGTAAGCGTCCTTCTTGATCAGGAAGTACTCCTGCTCATCGCCCACGGAAGGAACGACCTTCTTGGGGGTCTTGCCAAACAGCGCCAAAACGCGCTTGGACTCACGCGAGAGCGCGGTCATGGAGCGCAGCAGCGGGGTCTTCTTGTCCAGGGCCTCGCCCGTGTAGGAGCAGAAAGCCGTGGGGATGCACAGGACATCGTCCTTGATAAAGGCGGGGCTAGTGGGATCCCAAGCGGTGTAGCCACGGGCCTCGAAGGTGGCGCGCAGACCGCCGTTGGGGAAGCTCGAGGCATCGGGCTCGCCCTGGATGAGGTTCTTGCCCGTAAACTTGGTAATGGCGGTGCCGTCGTGGTTGGGCTCCAGGAAGCTGTCGTGCTTCTCGGAAGTAATGCCCGAAAGCGGCTGGAACCAGTGCGCGTAGTGCGTCGCGCCCTTGGAGATGGCCCAGACCTTCATGGCGTGGGCAACGGCGTTGGCCACATCCAGGTCGAGCGGCTCACCGCCCTCGAGGGTTGCAGCAAGGCGCTTCCAAATGTCCTTGGGGAGGTAGTCCTTCATGACTTCCTCAGAGAACACCATGGTCCCGAAGCGGTCAGTAAGTTCGGCCATACGGAACTCCCTTCGTATCGGCACCGCGTGAGAAGCGGTGTTGATTACTAACGAACGAGTCATAGATTAGGCTCGTCGTGTTTCCGCAACATTACCGTTATGTTGCTGTCACGAAACCAATCAATGAGGTTACCGCATCGCGGCGGCGTTGCCGCCCTCAACAGCCAATCAACTGTATAAATTGCAGACCTCTCCCCATGGTTTAAGGGTAGTCAATTTGGGATGGGGCTCTATTAACTGGTATTTCGCATCAGATACCAGTCTTTATAGCCCCATCCTAGATTGACCGCTCTGCTATAGGGAATGTCGATAGCAAGGCATCTTTGATTGGTATCCCCGAATAGCGAGTGAAACTCCACCGTGACACAGTGGTGCTGTAGAATCCTTACAATACATCGCACTAAATATCTAAAGGAGCACGATATGCGCGTCGACGAGGTTTTTAAGCAGGCAGCATCCCAGGGCACTGCACCCGTTTCGTTTGAGATGTTCCCGCCCAAGGGCGAGCTTACCCTCGACACGGCTCGCGAAGTGGCAGGCAATCTGTGCAAGCTTTCGCCGAGCTTTGTCTCGGTCACCTGCTCGGCTGGCGGCTCGGGCAACGGCGCCACCACCGCCCCCATCGCGCATATGATTACGAGCGAATTCGATACGCCCTCGGTGGCGCACCTCACCTGTGTGGGCCGTACCCACGCCGATATCGCCGCCAAGATCGATGAGTACCGCACCGCCGGCGTGGAAAACATCCTGGCCCTGCGTGGCGATCTCCCTGCCGGCGCGACCGAGGACGACAAGCCCGCCTCCGACTACGCCTACGCCCGCGACCTCATCCCCGAGCTCGTCGACGCCGGCTTTTGCGTGGGTGCCGCAGCCTACCCCGAGGGCCACATTGCCTGCGAGGATCTCAACCTCTCGGTCGAACACCTCAAGCAAAAACAGGACGCCGGCGCGAGCTTCTTTGTGACGCAGCTCTTCTTTGATAACGAGTGCTTCTATCGTTTTCGCGAGCTTGCCGACAAGGCCGGCATCACCGTGCCCATTACCGCAGGTATCATGCCGTTTATGGGCAAGTCGCAGATCAGCCGCATGGTCTTTATGTGCGGCGCGTCACTGCCCTCCCCCGTCATCAAGATTCTCGCCAAGTACGAGAACGACCCCGAGAGTCTGCAGGCAGCCGGTGTAGATTATGCCGCCCGTCAGCTTTGCGACCTTAAGGAGCACGGTGCCGCCGGTCTGCACCTGTACACTATGAACCGTCCTGCAATCGCCGCAACCATTATGGAGCGCTTGGGGTAATGGAAAAACCGCACATCGATACAACCGCTGTCGAAGTGCCGGCCGACCTTGCGTCGCCGGCGCTTTATCGTATCGATGATGCCCACCATCCCCGCGTCGATCGTGCCGAGATGCTGCGCTATCTGGGCTACGGCGGTCAGCAGATTGAGCCCGAGCTGTCGCAGCGTATTGAGCTTGTCGTTGAGCGTCTGGAACTGGACATTGAGCCCCGTGGCGTGCGCCGCGCATTTGCCATCGATGCCATGGGCGTGGACGAGCAGGGAAAGCCTTGCATTCGCTTGGTCGGCACCAACGTTGAGCTGCGCGGTCGCGACATCTATCGACATCTCAAAGACGCCCGCTTTGCCGCGCTCATGGCATGCACACTCGGCATGGACGCCGAGCGTCGTCTGCGCACCACGGGAGCCCAGCAGCCCCTGGAGGGAGCCGTGCTCGACGCCGCATGCTCTGCCTATGTAGAAGCCGCCGTCGAGCAGATGGACCAGCAGGTCAAGGCTGCGGCCGCCGCACACGGACTCGCCGGTAACTGGCGCTTCAGTCCCGGCTATGGCGACTGTCCGCTTACGGCCCAGCGCTCAATCGTGAATGCGCTCAACGCCACGCGGCTCATCGGGCTTACCGTCACGCCGACCAGCCTGCTCATGCCCACCAAGAGCGTGACCGCGGTGATTGGTCTGTTTGACGGCGAAGTCCACGACGCCCAGAGCCGCCCCACCTGCAATATCTGCCGCATGCGTGAGCACTGCCGCTTCCGCGCCGCCCACACCACCTGCTATTCCAGCCATTAGGAGCCATCGATGTTTACTCCGCTTATCACTCATGATCTGGACGGTGCCGCGCTGGCGGCACCCGTTGATGCCGCACGCCGTAATGGCGCTGCATACAAGACGCGCACGATCGACGACCTTCGCATTAAGGACGATCGTCTGCACGCCGCCATCAAGGGCACCGGGCACCTGCTGTTTGACGGCGGCATGGGCACCATGTTGCAGGCCGCTGGCATGAAGGCGGGCGCCCTGCCCGAGCTGCTCAACTTTGAGGAGCCCCAGGTCATTACCGACATTCAGCGACAGTACGTCGAGGCCGGCTGCGACGTGATCACCGCCAACACCTTTGGTGCCAACGCCCACAAGCTCGACGGTACCGCCACCGTGGCAGATGTCTTTGCCGCCGCTGTCGCCTGCGCCCGCGCGGCCGGCGCCCACTACGTCGCCGGCGATATCGGCCCCATCGGCGCGCTGCTTCGCCCCTTGGGTACCCTCAGCTTCGACGAGGCCTATGACCTCTTTGCCGAGGAAGTGCGCGCCGGCGTCGCCGCGGGCGTGGACCTCTTTATTATCGAGACTATGACCGACCTGGCCGAGATCAAGGCGGCCGTCCTCGCCTGCCGCGAGAACTCCGACCTGCCCGTCTTTGCCACCATGACCTTTGAGGAAGACGGTCGCACCTTCCTGGGCACGAGTCCCGAGGTTGCCGCCATCACGCTCGATGCCATCGGCGCCGACGTTTTGGGCATCAACTGCAGCCAGGGACCGGCCGAGCTCCGAGGACTCGCCGCTCGCATGCTCACCGTTACGGACAAGCCCGTTATGGTGCAGGCCAACGCAGGACTGCCCCACGTGGACGACGACGGCAACACCGTCTTTGATATCCAGGCGCCCGAGTACGCCGTGGCCGTCGCCGGTATGATTGAGGACGGCGTAAGCGTCGTGGGCGGCTGCTGCGGCACCACGCCGGCGCACATGGCAGCGCTGCGCACGCTTATCGATAACCACACGCCCAGTCCGCGCCACCGCAAGCCCAGCATGTCGGTCACAAGCGCCCAGACCGTGGTGGACCTCCCCTGCGACGGCCACAAGATCGCCGTCATCGGCGAGCGCATCAACCCCACCGGCAAAAAGCGCCTGCAGCAGGCCCTGCGCGACGGCGATCTGGACTACGTGGTGAGCCAGGGCATCAGCCAGCAGGAGCAGGGCGCCGACATCCTGGACGTCAACGTGGGCCTGCCCGAGATCGACGAGGTCAAGATTATCCAACAGGCCACCGAGCAGCTCCAAGGCTCCACGCTGCTGCCGCTGCAGATCGACTCCACCGACCCCGCCGCCGTCGAGGCCGCCGTACGTCGCTACGCCGGCAAGCCCATCATCAACTCGGTCAACGGCAAGCAGCAGATCATGGACGAGATCTTCCCGCTGGTCGCCCACTACGGCACCAACGTTGTCGGCCTTACGCTCGACGAAGGCGGCATCCCCGATACCGCCGAGGCCCGCTTCGCCATCGCCGAGCGCATCGTGGCCGAGGCTGCCCGCTACGGCATCGGCCCGGACCGTATCCTCATCGACTGCCTGGTCATGACCGCCTCGACCAATCAACGCCAGGCCGAGCAGATCCTGCGCGCCATGTCCCTGTGCAAGGAGCGCCTGGGCGTCAAATGCGCGCTCGGCGTGTCGAACATCAGCTTTGGTCTGCCTGCCCGCCCGCTGCTGGGCTCGGTCTTTTTGGCCGCCGCTTTTGGCGCGGGTCTGGACGCCCCCATCATGAACCCGGGCTCCAAGCGTTTTATGGATACCGTCTACAGCTATCGCGTCCTGAGCGTTGAGGACGAGGGCTCGACCGGATACATCGAGCGCTATGCCGGCTGGACCGATCCGTATAAGATCGCCGCCAACCCGGCGGCGGCTCAGACCGCATCGACCGACGCCGCGCCCGCTGCTGGCACCGCCGGCACCGACGGCAACGACGACCCGATTCGTCGCATGGTCGTCTCGGGCCGCAAAGGCGAGATCGCTGCCGAGACCGAGCGTCTGCTGGCAGACCACGACGCCATGGACCTTATCAACAACCACTTTATCCCCGCCCTCGACGAGGTGGGCGTCCTCTTTGACCAGGGCAAGTTCTTCTTGCCGCAACTCATGGCCTCGGCCGAAGCCGCACGCGTGGGCTTCGACACCATCAAGCGCCTGATGCCCGCCGGCGAGATCGCCGACAAGGGCAAGATCTGCGTGGCCACCGTCAAGGGCGACATCCACGATATCGGCAAGAACATCGTCAAGATGCTGCTCGACAACTACGGCTACACCGTCTTTGACCTAGGCCGCGATGTCGACCCGCAAGAGGTGCTCAAGACCGTGCAGGAGCGTGACATCAAGCTCGTCGGCCTCTCGGCGCTTATGACCACCACGGTCGTCGCCATGGAAGAGACCATCAAGTTGCTCCATGCCGAGGTTCCGGGCGTCAAGATCATCGTGGGCGGCGCCGTGCTCACCCCCGAATACGCCAAGCAAATCGGCGCGGACTACTACGCCAAGGACGCCGCCGAGAGCGCTCGTATCGCCGAAGAGGTCTTTGGGAAGTAACACAACGGAAACAACCGAGCACCAAAACGTGCCGCACGCGCCACTTGGCACGTGCGGCACGTTAGAATAGATAAGACTATGCTCGTTTTGGCAGATAGGAGCGCAAGGATGGCGATCACGCCCGCAGAAATCGCGGAAACCCGCGGCATGGTTGAGGAACAGAACCTCGACATCAGGACCATCACCATGGGTGTTTCGCTCATGGGTTGCGGTGACGAGAACCTCGACCGCATGTGCACGAAGATCTACGACCATGTGACGCACACGGCTGAGCATCTGGTCGAGACCGCCGAGAACCTCGAGCGCGAGTACGGTATCCCCATTGTCAACAAGCGCGTTTCCGTCACCCCGGTGGCGCAGATCGCCGCGTGCTGCAAGGATGAGGACCTCACCCCCATCGCGCATGCCCTCGACCGCGCGGCCGAGACGCTCGGCATCGATTACCTGGGCGGCTTCTCCGCACTCGTCCAGAAGGGCATCGGCGACGCCGACCGCCGCGTCATCCAGTCCATCCCCCAGGCGCTCGCCACCACGAGCCGTGTCTGCTCCAGCGTCAACGTCGCCAGCCTGCGTGCCGGCATCAACATGGACGCCGTGCTTATGGCCGCCCAGACCATCATCGATGCCGCTAAACTCACGGCCGACCAGGATTCCGTCGGCGCTTCCAAGTTTGTCTGCTTTGCTAACATGGTCGAGGACTCCCCGTTTATGGCGGGCGCCGTCCACGGCGGTGGCGAGGCCGACGCCGTCATCAACGTAGGCGTCTCGGGCCCCGGCGTTATGGCCGCAGCCCTGGAGACGCTGCCCGATTCCGCATCGATGATGGAAGTCGCCGAGAAGATTAAGCAGACCGCCTTTAAGATCACCCGCGCCGGCGAGCTCATGAGCCGCGAGGCCGCCCATCGCCTGGGGGTCGAGAAGGGCATTGTCGACCTGTCGCTGGCCCCCACGCCTGCCATCGGTGACTCCGTTGCCCGCATCCTCGAGATCATCGGCGTGGGCACCTGCGGCGGCCCGGGCACGACCTGCGCGCTCGCCATGCTCAACGATGCCGTCAAGAAGGGCGGCGTCATGGCCAGCTCCAGCGTGGGCGGCCTCTCGGGCGCTTTCATCCCCGTGTCCGAGGACGCCGGCATGATCGCCGCCGTCGAAGCCGGCGCGCTCTCGCTCGAGAAGCTCGAGGCCATGACCTGCGTGTGCTCCGTTGGCCTGGACATGATCGCCATCCCCGGCGACACCCCGGTCGAGACCATCGCCGGCATCATCGCCGATGAGATGGCCATCGGCGTCATCAACAACAAGACCACGGCCGTCCGCGTGATTCCCGCCATCGGCAAGGGCGTGGGTGACTGCGTCGAGTACGGCGGCCTGTTCGGCCGTGCGCCCATCATGCCGGTGAACCCCAACGCCGGCACCGTGCTTGCCCATCGCGGTGGACGCTTCCCGGCGCCGCTGAACTCGCTGAAGAACTAGCCTAGGGATACGAGGCGAGGAGCCCCGCCGCCGGGCGGCAGACATATAAGGTCGCCTGCTCGGACAGTCCTGACTCGCACGGAGAGCACATTAAGTGCTCTCCGGCTCGTGCGGAACTCGCGATCGACCTTATATGTCTGCCGCCCGGCGGCGGGGCTCCCGCACATCTCAACCTTGGCTGGGTTCTGGCTCAGTGGCAGTCGCTTCGCTTCTGCCCGCCTTGGTTGGTGTGGCGGTTTGGCGTTGGAACGGTTCTTTTTCTGATATATGCTTGTTGCGGCTCTTCTTTTGGGAGGGGCCGCTTTTTTTGTTGTGTGAGGAGGTTGGCCCGTGGTTGATGGGGAGATTCGTTCTGAGCTGCTTGCTGCGGATTGGAATGGCGAATGGATGCGTCTGCAGGCCGCTCGGCATCGGGCTGATGATTCTTTTGAATGGGATAAGCGAGCTCGACATTTTCGACCTCTTGAGACTGCCCCTTATGCTCGGGATTTTATAAAGCTGTTGGCACTTGAGCCCGGCGAGTCGGTGCTCGATATGGGGTGTGGAGCTGGGTCGATTGCTATTCCGCTTGCGCAAGACGGGCATCCCGTGATTGCAGCTGATTTTTCCCCTGCCATGTTGGGCACGCTTGATGCTGGTATTGAGTACTATGGGCTCGAGGATCGCATTACGCCGCTTGAGCTTGCTTGGGATGATGATTGGGATTTGGTTGGACCGGTCGCGAAAACGGTGGATGTTGCCTTTGCCAGTCGGTCGGTTACGACGACCAATCTAAAAGGTGCGCTTGCCAAGCTTGACCGTGCGGCTCGTCGGCGTTGTACTGTCACGATGGTCGCTAACTCCAGCCCGCGCTATGATCTGCACTTGATGAACGCTATCGGCGCCTCGGTTACCTGCAGCAATGGCTTTGTGTACGCCTTCAACATCCTCATTCAGATGGGTGCGTTGCCGCAGGTTACATACTTTGAATCGCCTCGTCGCGATACCTTCGATAGCCTTGAGGCAGGCGTGGCGGATTTTTCCCGTATGCTCGAGCATGGCAACGAGGATAAGATCGACCGCCTGCGCGACTATATCGCTCAGCACATGATCGAAAACCCCCATGCCGGCGAGCCGGGCTCCAAGGGCGTGCCGCAGGGGCGCTATATGCTCGACCATATCCGTAAGGTTCGCTGGGCGTTTATTGCATGGGAACCGGTCTCTGAATCCCGCTCGTAGCCCGTTCACAGCCCGCACTGCCCATCACCTCGGCATCCGCATTCTTTTTGAACTGGGCAAACGCGCTCCACACCGCGCCGTTCCTGCGCTATCGTGGGACAGCTCACGTAGATTAAGGCCCCGTCGCGGGGCGCCCCATACATAGAAAGCGAGAACCCATGGCACTGACAGGAGCCCAGGTCAAGCAGCTTCGCAGCATGGCCCATCACCTCAACCCCGCCATCATCATCGGTAAGTCCGATGTCAACGAGGGCACCGTCGAGCAGACGGTCGCCTACCTGGAGAAGCATGAGCTCGTTAAGTGCTCCGTGCTCGATGGCTCCAGTCTTTCCGCCCGCGAGGCCGCCGAAGAGCTCGCTGAGCGTTGCCACGCCGAGGTCGTCCAGGTCATCGGCCGCAAGTTCTCGCTGTATCGCGAGTCCTCGCGCAAGGACATCGAGAAGATCAAGCTCGTCTAAGAGTCAATGATCCGGCGAACCAACACATAGCAAGCATACGGGTGCCCAAGTACTTCGGGCGCCCGTTTTTTATCGCTCGACCAGCACGCGATTGAGCCGCCCCTCCACCAAGCGCTCGTATAGACGCCGCGTCTCGGGCTCGGGCACGCCATTGACCTGCTCCCTCAGATGGTGCATATGCCCACTGTATAGCTCGACGATATCGCGCCTCCGCCCCGCCGCACTGTAGACACGCATGGCGCAGCGCACCATATCCTCACGCGCCGTTTCCTGTCGAAGACCCGACTCCGCCAGCCAAATCGCCGACTGCAGATCGTTTTCTTCTAGAGCGGCATTTGCTCCCTTAATCATGCAATCGATGTACTTTGACTGCATAATGCGTCGCATACGCAAAAAGTAGGTGGGATTACAGCCATTGGGAACATACAGCGGTCCGGCATAAAGCTGCTCAATCTTAAGGCACAGCTCAACTAAATGGGGCCCGCGCGCACCCGTGCGATTTCCCAAAACCTCGCGGCTTATCTGGTCAAACAGCCGTACATCGGTCTTGACGTAGTCGCCGTTGAGTCCGATGCATTCATTTTGGATGAGCACGCACGACTTGCCATCCGGCGTCGGTCCCAAAGCCGACCGCAAGCGCGATATCGTCGAGTACAGGTTGTTGCGGGCGCTATTGAACTCGGCATGGGGCCACAGCTCCATGGCCAACGTCTCACGATCGACGAGTGCATCCATGCCCAGCGCAAGCCGCTCGGCAAGTGTCGCCGCCTTCTTGCGGCGCCACATTTTGTCCGTGATGGGAAACCCGTCGCGCTCGGCGCGAAACGCACCAAACATGCGAATCTCGATATGGTCAATGGTATCAACGGCTTCAACCTCGCCGGCCTGGAACAGGCGCTCACCCTCCCCTTCCAAATCGTCGCGCAGCGAGTACCGCGACAGCTCGCGCACGGGAAGCTTCTTGCGAATCCTGGTCGCCGGCTCGCCCAGACAATGCATGGCAAGGCGCGCAAAGAGCCGATACGATGGCTCCAGAATCCCCGCACGATTCATGGACATCCAGGCCGCAAGGTCGCTGTCTCGGCCCGCACAGGCCAAATGCAGCGCCACCATCCAGGCCTCCGCTCCACCAACCTGCGTCTGGCTTATATCGAGCAACTCCGCTTCCTCACGTACCGAAACCATCGAGGTGTTACGCAGATACGCCGCGCGCTCCAGCAGCAATGCGTTATCGCGCATGTACGCAATCGACTCCTCGGCAAGTTTGAGCACTTGGACCGCACGGAACTTTGCATTAACCGGCCGTCCCTCTGCCAGCGACTGCCAGCCTTCTAGCAACAGGCCAAACAGCTGAATCTGGTTGTCGCGCATGCGCACGGCAAAACGATCGAGCTCGTTGAATGCCGCGTCGTCGGTTACCGGCAAGCCGGAAAGGAGCCGCCGTGCCGCCAACACCATGCGCACCCAGATAGCCATCGCCTTGAGCCCACGTACGTCGAGCGCCTCCCGCACCACCGTCATCTCGTCGTCGCGCTCGTCGGTTCCCGCAAACGACCCGTCAAAAAGCTCCACCAGCATGCTGTCGGCCCGTATAACAATCCCCGCGATGTCGAGCTCGCAGTCGTAGGCCTTGCTCGTTTTGAGCTGCTGTAGAACGCCGCCGTCATCTCCCCGCTCGGTCAGGCAGCGCTTGACCTCGATATGCGCAGACAACATATCGAGCGCGGTATGGGATGTCTCGATTTCTGGCACGGCCAGGTTCGTAGGAAGCCCAAGCCCGTTGTCCCCATAGCAAACAGCCGTCAGTGTCTGGGCCACCCTCCATGAAACAGGGTCTATTTCGCAGGCCGCCCGTTCGCCCCCGCGCTCGATGACCGATGCCATATAGCGAGCGAGCTTTGTATTGGACACGCTGACCGCTGCCAGATATACGCCAAGCGCCTCGGCAGGCGTTGGCTCTGGAGCCGGATCCTCGGCATCGATCGTGCCCAGCGCTGCTCGGCAGATATCGGCCCCGTGCCCCGTCAGAGCCAGATCGACCCCATACTGCCCAGCAAGTTCAAGGACCGCATCACGGTCCAAAAAGGCGTCCGCCAGGCCCATCGCCGCATCGCATCGGCCCGCCTTAAGCAAAATCCGGGCCGCCCTCGGAACAAGTTCGGGGCGAACCTCGGCCACCAACTTACGCAAGCGCAAGCGTCCGTTATCCTCCGTGCCCAGACACGTAAAACTCCGCTCGGCGGGGTCCAAGCCAAAGATCGGGTAGTCGCGTACGAAGTAGGACTGGTCGACCATCGATAGCCTCACCCCGCAAGCCTCGAGTTCTGCGATATTGCCCTCGCCCATCAAAATCATGAGACATGCCACGCAAAACAGTGCATTATTGTCGAGCGAAGCCAGGTCGACAAGTGCCGCGCCATATACGTTGACAATCTCGTTTTCGAGCAGACCGGCTACGTCGCCTTGGCCATACAGACCCGTCTGCAATGCCGAAACGAGCTCGGGCACGCCCTGCGTGAGCTGATAAAAGTCGAGCGATGTGCTGATCGAAAACGCCGATGCCCACGCCGAATACTCATAGGCATGCACCTTGAGCATCTGCGCATTGATCTTAACCGAATCGCCCAGCCCATGAATCAGTTGACGATTTGAAGGACGGCAGGAGATAAAGACCCCCACCCCCATAGCGCGCAGGCCGCGAATCCTGTCGATGAGGTCTTCGGTATCGTGCTGATCGAGGTTTGGCACATTATCAATCGCGATAAGGGAGTGCGGTTTGTCTTTGAGTTCTTCGGTAACCACCTCGAGCTGCATAAACACCTCGCGCCCAGTGGCGCGATCGGCCTCGATAATCCGCACGGGGCCTCGCGTCGGGTCGCATTTAACCTCATGGGTGTACTGCAGCAGCACCGAGGTCTTCCCAAACCCGTCGGGCGCATAAAGAACCACGATGCCGGCCTTTCGGCCCTTGGCGAGAAGCTCATTCATCAAGCGTTCGCGTCGCACCATATAGCCACCGCCCAGCGGCATCAGCTCGAGGTCGTCCATACTGCCCAAATCGTTTACCATGCCCGCTCCTCAACTCGACCGTATGGACACTGTAACCGCAAGACCATACAAGCCGCGCTATGAATAGAGCGACCTTGTGTTCTAGGTTGTCTTTTGGTACGCAAGCGGCAAGTTTTTGTACAGCGAGGGCCGATTGTTATTAATCCCCCGACTAATCGGTCTTTAAGCAGGTAAATGAGCTTGTCAGCTTGTCCCATCTAAGCGGCAGTGTAACGCAAATGAACAAGGTTCAGCTATGTCATTCAACTCGCCTAGCACCCGCTACCGTCTACGACCTTTTAGTGGCATTTTTGCATAGAATCTGGTATGGAATGAATCAAGCTGTTGGGCATCCGGCATTCGTCAAGCTTGCGGCAAGATTTTGGTCAAGCGGGCGGAGAGGGATAACAAAAAGGCCCCCGCAAAGCGGAGGCCTTAGGCAAGGCTATGTCGAGATGCAGGATTCGCGCTACTCGCAGAGCGAAAGGGCGGCCTCGTCGGCAACGACAACGCAGTTGGTGTGCAGCTGCAGGATCGAAGCCGGGCACGCGGGCGTAACCGGACCATAGCACATGTCATGCACGGCCTGAGCCTTGGCCTCGCCGTTGGCGACGACTAGGATCATGCGGGCATACATGATGGTCTGGGTACCCATGGTGTAGGCCTGACGGGGAACATCGTCGATGCTGTCGAACAGGCGGCTGTTGGCCTGAATGGTGCTCTCGGTGAGGTCGACGCAGTGCGTGCCCTTGGAGAAGTGGTCATCGGGCTCGTTGAAACCGATGTGGCCGTTGTTGCCAATGCCGAGCAGCTGCAGATCCGGGTAACCGGCGGCGGCGACGATCTTGTCGTACTCAGAGCAGGCAGCGGCGGCGTCGGGGTTGGAACCGTCGGGCACATGCGTGTTGTTCAGGTCGATGTTGATGTGATCGAAGAAGTTCTCACGCATGAAGTAGTGATAGCTCTGGGGATCGTCGTGCGAAAGGCCGCGATACTCGTCCAGGTTGTAGGTGCTGACCTCGGCAAAGTCGACGTCGCCCTTCTCGTACCAAGCAGCGAGCTGCTTGTAGGCACCGATCGGGGTGGAGCCGGTGGCAAGACCCAGCACGCAATCGGGCTTGAGGATAACCTGCGCCGAGATGATATTGGCGGCCTTGCGGCTCATATCCTCGTAGTCTTTAGCTTTAATGATCTTCATTACGCGTCCTTTCTCGTACAAGAGAGGCAAGGCTCCCCTTACAAGCACTTGCCCGCGGCCCGCGTCGGCCGCAACCAACGTGTGCGGCCACCAGGGCGAGGTCGCGTAATGTATGTGTCTCGTGTCTAGCCGCGTCGAGGCCCCTGCCCGTCCACGGTGACCCAAAGCCGTTTAGCTTCGGACAAATCCCATCTTGCCACGGAGGGCGCCCTCTTTCAAGGGCGCCCTCCATAAACGTGTTTGAATTGTAGGCTAATGGCCACGTGCACTTGCTAGCGCTCGCGAGCAACGATGAGCTGGTCCATCTCTTCGACATGCGCACCAACGGAGCCCTTGATACTCGAGAACTCAACGGAGTTGCACACCAAGATGGGAACCGTCACATCGTAGCCCTCGGCAGCAATTGCCTCGCGATCGAACTCGATGAGCACGTCACCCTTATGGACGACATCGCCCACCTGTGCATGCACGCTAAAATGCTTGCCCTCAAGCTGAACAGTGTCCAAACCAACGTGGATGAGCACGTCTAGGCCATCGACCGTGTTGAGCGCAACGGCGTGTCCCGTAGGAAAAATGGCCTCGACCTTGGCGTCTGCCGGCGCAATCACACGCGTGCCGGTAGGCTGAATCGCCACGCCCTGGCCCAAAAGGCCGGTGGCAAATGTCTGGTCATTGACCTCGGACAACGGAATGACGTCGCCCGAGATGGGAGCATCCAGCGTAAGAACTCGTCCACGCATACCAAAAGACCTTAGGACTTTAGTGAACATGCTCCCCCTCGGACATACCAATCAATCAAAATAGCTTCAACAGTTTACCACTTGGCACCCGTTTTTGACCATTAGGGAAGTTCGCGCTTGACAACCTCGACGATGTCGTCGACAACACGCTGAGTGAGCTCGTGCGTCTCCGCCTCGGCCATAACACGGACCAGCGGCTCGGTACCGCTCGGGCGCACCAGAATGCGGCCGCGGCCGTCAAGCTCCTTCTCGGCGGCAGCGACGGCGTCCCAAATGGGCTGGCAATCGTCCAGGCCGGCCTTGTTGTCGGAATGCACGTTGACGAGTACCTGCGGGTACTTCTTCATGATGCCGGCAAGATCGGTGAGGGTACGACCGGTGCGCTTGAGCACGGCCAGCAGCTGCAGAGCCGTCACCAGGCCGTCACCGGTGGTGTTGTGCTCCAGGAAGATGATGTGGCCGGACTGTTCGCCGCCGATGACGGCGCCATCCGCGAGCATGCGCTCCAAAACGTAGCGGTCACCCACGGCGGTCTGAACCATCTCGAAGCCCTGCTCCTTCATAGCGATGGAGAAGCCAAGGTTGCACATGACGGTCGAGACGATCTCGGAGTTGGCGAGCTTGCCGCGGGCGGCGAGGTCAGAACCGCAGATAGCCAGGATGTAGTCACCGTCGATCTCATTGCCCTCGCCGTCGACGAACAGCACGCGGTCGGCGTCGCCGTCGTGGGCCAGGCCGATATCGGCGTGGGTGCGCAGCACGAGCTCGCGCAGGGGCTCAAGGTGAGTGGAGCCGCACTCAACGTTAATGTCGGTGCCGCAGTAATCGGTGTTGATGGCATGGACCGTGGCGCCCAAGCGCTGCAGCGCAGCGGGCGTGGTCTGGCAGGAAGCACCGTGACCGCAGTCGACGGCAACAACCAGGCCATCGAGCTTAAGGCCGTCGAGCGTGCTGATGGCATGATCGACATAGGCCTTGCGGGCGTCTTTCATCTTGATGATGTGACCCACACAGGCGCCGGTCGGCAGCGTGTCGGCAGCCATGGCCTCCTCGGACATGACCCAGGCGCTGATCTCTTCCTCGACAGCATCGGGAAGCTTCATGCCCTTGCGGCTAAAGAACTTGATGCCGTTGAACTCCGGCGGATTATGCGAAGCGGAGATGACGATGCCGCCGTCGAGCTCGTTTTGGACGGTGAGCAGCGCCACGGCCGGCGTAGGGATAACGCCGCAGCAATGCGGACGGCCGCCCTCTGCCATAATGCCAGCGGTCAGAGCACTCTCGAGCATGGTACCCGAAAGGCGCGTGTCGCGGCCGATGCAGATGTCCGGGCCAAGGAACTTGGTCGCCGCGCGGCCCAGGCGAAACGCGAGGTCGCACGAGAGGTCGGCATTGGCGACGCCACGGACGCCGTCGGTACCGAAGATGTTCTGGGGCATAGGATCGCTCCTTCCCTAGCAGGCGATATACAACCGCCCGCCCTAGTCGAAAAAGAAAAGCGGGACCCGCCGAGGAATCGGCAGGCCCCGCTTGTACATTGTATCTCGTAAGGAGATAAAACCTTAGCGCTTGGAGAACTGGGGAGCGCGGCGGGCCTTCTTGAGGCCGTACTTCTTGCGCTCGACCACGCGAGCATCGCGCGTAAGGAAACCGGCCTTCTTGAGGTCAGCACGGTAGTCGCCAGCGTTCAGAAGAGCGCGAGCGATGCCCAGACGCAGAGCGCCGGACTGACCGGAGATGCCGCCGCCATCGCACAGAGCGATAACGTCGAACTGACCGGCGGTGTCGGTCACCTTGAAGGGAGCAAGGGCGTTCTCAACGAGCTGATGACGGCCGAAATACTGCTCGGCGTCACGCTTGTTGATGGTCACCTTGCCGGTGCCGGGGACGAGACGGACGCGGGCGACGGCGTTCTTACGACGGCCGGTACCCTGGTAGACAACGGTGTTCTCAGCCATCTTTAAGCCTCCAGCTCAATCTTCGTGGGGTTCTGGGCAGCATGCGGATGCTCGGCACCAGCGTAGACCTTAAGCTTGGTCATCTGGGCACGGCCGAGGGTGGTCTTGGGCAGCATACCGCGAACGGCGCGCTCGATGACCTTCTCCGGGTGCTTCTCCATAGCCTGGCGGAAGCTCTCAGCCTTGAGGCCGCCGTTGTAGCCGCTGTGGCGATAATAGGTCTTCGTGTCGGCCTTGTTACCGGTAAGCTGGACCTTATCGGCGTTGATGACGACAACGAAGTCGCCGCAGTCGCTGTTGGGCGTGAACTGGGGCTTGTTCTTACCGCGCAGGATCATTGCGATCTGGGTGGCAAGACGGCCCAGGACAGCACCATCGGCGTCGACGAGAACCCAGTTGCGCTGGACCTCGCCCTGCTTGGCGTAGTGAGTCGATTTCGAAATCACTTAGACTCCTCCATGTACAGTACGTGTTGTTACAGAGATTCACGGGGCTCTGCAAGTAACCCGTCCATATTACCCCGCTCGCCGTACGAGTCAACAGGTATTTTGGCTCCGACCAGAGTTTCTGCACATGTCATCCACGAGCCGTGATTTTCCAGCTCTTTAGCTGTTGCCATTTTTTGAGGGTTCGCCGTCGTTAGCGCTCAACGAACTCTTGTATTTCCGCGAGCAGGCGCTTTGCCTCCTGACGGCCCTGGATATACAGGTCGAGGAGCTTTGCCGAATCGTGCTCGACATGGCCGACCTCGACCGGCTTTTGCGGAGCGACGACCAACGCGCGGCCCTCGCGCTCATACTTCCACAGGTGCATGCGCTGGATGTTGTAACGGTCGTGGCGCGTCTCGATAGCCTCGAGCAGATAGGGGTAGTCAGCATAGCGGGCGCGTGCGGCGGGCATAAACTCGTAGGGCTTTTTCTCGTATGAACGGTCCTGCGTGACAATGACAACCGCACGGTCGAAGCCCGCCTCCTCGAGCACATGCTCGATGGGGACCGAATCGGCCACGCCGCCGTCGACGTATTTGTGCCCGTCTATCTCGACCGGCGGTGTCACCAGCGGCAACGAGGTCGATGCGCGCACAGCGTCGAGGTCAAGTACGGCGCTTTTGACCGGCAGGTAGGCAGCGGTTCCAAAGAGCATGTCCGTCGCGACGGCGTACATCTCGATGGGGCTGGCGTCGAACGTCTCGTTGTCAAAGGGATCCAGGCGGTCCTGGACATCGTTGAAGATAAAGTCGTAGCCGACGATAGAGCCCGTAGCCGCAAACGACGCGGCGCCCATGAAGCGGTTGTCGTTGCAGAAAGCCAGGTTGATGCGGTTGGCACGGCCGATCTGGTGCGACTTGTAGTTCACGCCGTTGAGGGCGCCGGCCGATACGCCATATACCGCCGGAATCTCGACACCGGCCTCCATGAGAACGTCGAGCACGCCGGCGGTAAACTGCCCACGAAAACTGCCACCCTCCAAGACGAGCGCGACCTTGCCGGCGTTCTTTGCCTTATCTTCTGCAGTCATATTGACCTCCTGCGATTGCGTTTTGGCTTTCTTCTACCCAGTTTTGGAATGGAGGGCGCGCAGGTTTTTCGAGGCGGCAGGTGCAGCGGAAAGTGCGTCCCAGTTTGAGGCGGGATTACGGGATGCGCTTTCCGCTTGGACCGCCGTTGGGAAAGCGCGACCCGTTCTGAGCGCGGATTCCGGGTTGCAGTTTCCGCTTGAGGCGCCATCCGGAAAATGAATCCCATTCCGAGCGTCGATTCCGGGATGCGGTTTCCGCTTGAAACGTCATCCGGAAACCGCATCCCAGTCTGAACCGGAATTCTGGGATGGATTTTCCGCCTGGGGCGACGTTGATGCGGGGCATGGCAGGCTGCAGTCCGATCGGCATCGCATCTGCATAGGGTTGAAGCTTTGCGCGGAGAATCCGCGTATTTGCTTCGCAAATCCGCACCGGCTTCGGCCGCCCGCCGGCGTCCTCGCCCGCTCGCTACAAACGCTTCGCGTTTGCTTAACGCTCGCGCCCTGCACAGAGTTCGATTCTCCGCGGTACGAACTGGAAATAAAAAGTCAGGTAGATATAAGTATCTACCTGCCTGTTACGTATGGTGGAGGCGCGGAGAATCGAACTCCGGTCCACGAAAGCCCCCTGATTGGCATCTCCAAGCTCAGTCGCTGGTTTAGTCTCGGACGCTTTGCGCGCAGCGACACGCTCGCGGCGTCCCAACCGGTTCGATCTTAGCCCGCGCCATACCGATTACATGCGCAGGAGCATTCCCCTAACATGACGTCGCGCCGGTGTCGGGGAAATCACCGGGTTGACGCGCCGCTATTAACTAAGCAGCGAGAGCCATAGGCTCAAAAGAAGAGTTGTTGTCAATTCAATTTGACGGTACCCCTGTTTAACGAGGCGAGGAGACCTCGGCTTGCTTCCTCTCTCAGAGCTATCGTGTCGAAACCAGTCGCCCCCGAATGTCGGGAAAGTCTGGATGGTATCAGGCCTGCAAACACCCGATAACCGTCGACTTTTCAAGGAACACGCGGGGGTGAGCCCCGCTCGTGGAGTGTTATCTTACCACGTTCTGAAAGCGGACAGCTGTTCTATGCACGAGCTGTGAAGACCCTAATGTGCACCACACTTCGCACTTTTGCCACCGAACGCGTCACGTATATTTTCGCCAAGCAAAATTGACCCGTCGAAAGGACCGTTATGGATACCAAGCAGCAACTCGTCAATGCCCTCGCAGGCCTGGGCTCAACCATTACCGAAGCTATGGATGTCATCGAAGGCTTTGTCCCCTGCGGACATCCCGCCCTCACGGTTTCGAACGCCCTTGTTGCGCTGGACGCTGACGATGATGCAGCTCTCGCCCAGCAGCTTGAGACCGTCGAAGGCTTTATCGACCACGTGAGTGAGAACCGCGGCGTGGCCGCCTACCACGGCATCGAGGTCGAGCTCGCGGGTCCCAAAGCCGATCTGCTCGCAGCAATCCGCGAGGTAGGTGCCCTCATGCAGACCGCAGGCGTCAAGAACACCCAGGTCAACGAGTGGGTCTACCGCAGCCTGGCAGCACTCGACAGCTCCGAAGAAAAGGCAGCCGAGCAGCTCGCAGAAAGTCCCGCCATTAAGGCCGAGCTTTTGTAAATAGCAGACGTGGGTCCCTTGGCGCAACGTCGTCCAAGAGGCCCGCAAACAGTTCGCGTCAACCGATAGCCGCGCCGCCGCGTTCGGCCAAAGCCAGAATCGGCATCATTTGGCGCGGGGTCTTTGCTGCAAGATCGGCATGTTCGAGCAGCTTGCGATCGTTGGTCACCAAGTAATCGACCTGCGCGCGCTTGCACGCGGCGAACACCAAGTTGTCCTCGTAATCGCGATGGAGCGCTAAGTATTTGTCGGCCAGCCAAAGGTCCGACGCATCTGCACCCACGGCCGTGGCGTTTTCGGTCATGTTCCGAACAAACGCCAACGCCGCATCGCCAATTGCACGGGCAGATGCCTCGTCGAGCGCTTCCCCACTGGCAAGAACGCTACGCTTCAGCTCGTGTTGGACAACGTACAGCACATCCTTGGCGATATGCACCGGAAAGAACAGCAACGCCCCCGTCTCCGTCGCCCGCTCAATAAACGCACGCGCGGCAAGCGACTCGGCATGGTCGACGCAAAACGAATCGACCCATACGTTGGCATCCACCATTATTTTGAGGGGAGCCCCGCTCACAGGATCATCCCCTTTTGGCGATAGCGCTCGTCCATGGCCTCGGAATAGATTGTGTCCCAATCGCGATCGTCGGATACGGACGACGTAGCGATGCCCAGGTCCGCGTAAAGCTGATCCGCCGCCGCCCATGATGCGGCGAACGGCGTATCGGGCGCGACGGTCTGCTGCCGGTCGTCGACGGCCGCAAGCACTTCCTCGCACGAACCACCGCCCTGCGCGACCTTGGCCACCACCTTTTTGATGAGCTCGGGCAGTGACCCGCCCGAAAGCCGCAGCACCTCCTCGGCACGGTTCTTGACCTGGCGATCTACGCGAACGTTCACCTGCGCCATGCCGCTAACAGCACCCACGTCGATCCCGCCCCCTTCAATTGCTAGCCATGCTAGCACCACTATATAGAGAAGCTAGCACTTGGTCAAACGCAAAAGGCCTGCGCCCGGACGACACCGATGCCGTCTGGGCGCAGGCCAGATAACGTGGGCGAACACGTCTGCTAACGCAGGTAAGCCTTCGCGTTGCTCAGGCTGTAGGCAATCGTCGAGCCGTTGTGCAGCAGTGACGACGTCTGCGGGGTAATCGCGCCGGTAATACCCAATGCCAACAGCGCCGAGTTGGTGAGCATCACCTTAGAGTAGGAGCTCGTCAGACGATCAATGAGGCCCTGGCTCATGCGGCGCAAACGCACGATCGCGGCCAGATCCGTGTCGGTCAGGATGATATCGGCGACCTCCTTGGCGATGTCGCTTCCGCCACCCATTGCCAGCCCCACGTCGGCCAAACCGAGTGCCGGCGAATCGTTGACGCCGTCGCCCACCATGGCAACGTGGCGCCCCTCACCCTTAATGCGCTCCACATAGGCGTACTTGTCCTCGGGCAGCAGCTCGGCCTTAAACTCGTCGACACCCGCCTCGCGCGCAATGCGCTCGGCCGTGCGCTCCGAATCGCCCGTGAGCATAACGACATGCTTGACGCCCAGCGCATGTAGGTCGGCGATGGCCTCACGGACGCCGGGCTTGAGCGGATCCTCGATGCCGAGCACGCCGACGACCTTGCCGTCGACCGCCAGATACAGCGGCGACAGGCCTTGCATCTGGAGCTCGATTTGCTCCTTGATGTCGGACTCGAGCTGCGCACCCTCGTCCTCAAATACAAAGTGCGCCGAACCGATAATGGCGCGACGCCCCTCGATGGACGAAGCGATGCCGTGCGCCACGATGTACTCGACCGCGGCATGGCGTTCGCGGTGCTCGAGCCCGCGCTCGAGGGCGGCGTTGACCACGGCACGCGCCACCGGATGCGGAAAATGCTCCTCCAAGCAAGCGGAAAGGCGCAGGACCTCGTCCTTGCTCCAGCCATCTGTCGTCAGCACGCAAGCCAGGCGCGGCTGCGCCTCGGTAAGCGTGCCGGTCTTATCAAACACGATGGTGTCAGCCTTGGCAAACGACTCAAAGTACTTCGCGCCCTTGACCATGACGCCCATCTTGGCGGCATCGCTCATGGCGGTCATGACGGCGACGGAACCCGTGAGCTTGAGTGCGCACGAGTAGTCGACCATCAGCGCCGCCGAGGTCTTGATAAGGCTGCGCGTGGTGAGCGCAACCAGGCCCGCGAGCAGGAAGTTCCACGGGACGATCTTGTTGGCGAGGTCCTCCATATGCGACTGGCCCTCGGATTTGAGCGAGTCGGCCGTCTGCACGAGCGAGACGATCGAGCGCAGTTTGGTCTGCGCCGTGTTGGCGCGCACGCGCACCAAGATGCTGCCGTCTTCCACGACGGTACCGGCGAACACGTCGTCGCCCACGCTGCGCTCAACGGCCAGCGGCTCGCCGGTCAGGGTCGCCTGGTTGACCATAGCGCTCCCCCGCTCGACGACACCGTCGATGCAAATGGACATGCCAGTGCGCACGGCGACCAGATCGCCGGGCTCGAGCTCGGTCGCAGCAACGCTTACCTCGGTGTCGCCGACAACCTTTTGCGCCTTGTCGGGTACATCGAGCAGCGAGTTGATGAGCTCGTTTTCGCTCATGGCGCGGGTGTAGTCCTCGAGCAGCTCGCCCACGTTGAGCAGGAACATTGTCTGGCCCGCGGTGTCGACATCACGCTTGACGAACGAAATGCCGATGGCCGAAGCGTCGAGCACGGGAACGGTCAGGCGCGGCTGCGCGAGCTCACGGAGGGCGGCACGCAAAAAGGCCATGTAACCGGCCACGACAAACACCGCACGCAGGGGCGTGGGCAAGAACCAGCGGCGCGCGTAGTGGGCGCCGACGAGTGTCGCCAGGTCCATAACGAGTTTGTGCTTGCGCGGCTCAAGCTGCATCACATAGCCCGACTTGGCATCGGCGATAGCTTGAGCATCGAGTGCGCCCAAGGCGTCGAGCACGCTCGCGCGACGTGGCTCGTCGTATTCGAGCGCCATCTGGCCAATACGGCCATATACGCGCACCTTGTGCACGCCGTCGATATCGCCGCTGAGCTTAAGAAGTGCATCGAGATCGCTCTCTGGCACAGGACCCGCCAATTGAAGACGGGTCCTGCCGGGGATCTCGCTAATAATCGAGAATCTCATAGTTTGTGCCTGGGAGCGTTACTCGGCTGCCTCGTCAGCAGCGGCCTCGCTCTGGGTGATGTAAGCAGCCTCGGCAACCATGTCGTCAACATTAGCCTTGGCCTGCTCGACCATGTCCTGGTAGCCGTTCTTGATGCGCATGCCGCACGCGATACCCTGCACGCAGGCGTTCTTTACCGGAGCGCTGGTAAGCAGCTTGATGCCGGCCGTGCCAAGCAGAAAACCGCCACCGACAAGCAGGGTATTGAACGTCGACTTCTTCATGTTGCTTCTCCTTTTTGCCGCATTGGACGCGGCATGGTGCTTCAGCACCCGAGTAAACAAGTTTGCTCGAGCACGCTTTTGAAATATCTCAATTTTATCTAACTATCTAGGTCAGCCATGGCTAACCTTTTGAAAATTAACGATGCGGAGTAACCGATTGTCAATGTGAGAAAGGGACTGTCCCTTTGCCCCTTCTTACAACTGCCAGGTAGCTGCTTCCTTTTGCAGCGCCACCATGCGGGCGAATTCTCCACCTGCCGCCTTGAGCTGCGCCGGAGTGCCCTGCTCGGCAACCACACCATCCTTGAGTACAACGATCTTATCGGCATTTTCCACCGTGCGCATACGGTGGGCAATAACGATAACCGTCTTACCTGCAAGCAGACGGGAGAGCGCCTGCTGAACAACGGTCTCGTTCTCCACATCCAAGCTCGCCGTCGCCTCGTCCAACAGCACGATAGGCGCGTCTTTGAGCAGCGCACGGGCGATAGAGATGCGCTGGCGCTCACCGCCGGACAGCTTGGAGCCGTTCTCGCCGATCATGGTGTCATAGCCCTGCGGCATGCGGCTCACAAACTCGTCGCAGTTGGCGGCACGCGCGGCAGCAAGCACTTCCTCATCGGTGGCATCGCGACGACCAAGACGGATGTTTCCCATCACCGTGTCGTCAAAGAGCAGCACGTCTTGGAACACAATGGCGTAGTCGCGCAGCAGCACCTCGGGATCCACGCTCGCAACATCCACGCCACCCACGGTGACCGTGCCTTCGGTGGCGTCCCAAAAGCGCGCAGCCAGGCGGCTCACCGTAGACTTGCCGGAACCCGAAGGACCGACCAGTGCCGTAACTTCGCCTTCCTTGGCGGTAAAGCTCACGTCGGTAAGAACTTTCTCGCCGGCGCGGCCGTCCTCGCCCGCACCATAGCCAAATGCCACGTGATCGAACACCACATCGTGGCCCACGGGCTCAAATTTCTCGCTGCCCCGCGCCACGGGCTCTTCCATGATGGAACGCATGCGCTTGGCCGACGACTCGGCGGCAAACAGCTCGGACATCAGCATCAGCGCCTGATCAAAGGGCGCATAGATGCGGCTCACCATAAGCAGGAAGGCAAACATCACCAAAAAGTCGACCTGGCCGGAGGCGACCATCGCAGCGCCCGTGACCAACGTGGTGGCAATCCCCAGGCGCAGGATGGCAAAGGCGGAGTTGACCAAAAGCCCATTGGCGAGCTCGCCTTTGGTGGTCTCGCGCTCCTCGGCATCGATCACGGCGTTGAGCCCCTCAAGATAATGAGCCTCCTGGTTGGTGGCGCGGATCTCGCGCACGCAGTCGAGCGTCTCCTGGATCGCCTCGGTAACCTTGACCTTCTCGGCGCGCACATGGTCGAACACCGGGGTCATGGGGCCGCGTGTCAGATACAGCACGGCAAAGGCCACGGGCACGCTCCAAAACGCCGCGATCGCCAGCTGCCAGCAAAAGAACAGCGACGCCACGAACACAATGGCGCTTGCGATGATGGCACCCCAAAGCTCTCCCAGCACGTGGCTGTAGGCGTGCTCCATGGCCTGGACGTCGCCCATGATGGTCTCGGTTAAATCGGCCAGATCACGACGGCCAAAAAACGACAGCGGCAGCTTGCGCAAGCGCTCGGCAATCTCCATACGCTGCTTGCCGCACTCCTCGTAAAAGATGCAGTAGGTGTAGTAATACTGCTGCCAGTTAGAGGCAAAGAGCAACACGAAAAAGACCAGGAGGCCGCCCACAATCGGCAGGGCATCCGGCAGGTCGGCACCGGTGGCGAGATGTTCGACAAAACCGGCCATGACCAGGAACAATAAGCCCATGCCGGCCATGGTAATGAGATTGGTGAGCGCGGTCCAGAAAATGCCGCGTTTTACGCCGGCGACGCCTTTATCGGATAGGAAATACTTCTTTTGGAATGAGGCGAACATTTAGGCCTCGCCTCCCTTCGTGACGGCGGCATCCGCGGCAGCAGTGATCTTCCAGCTCGCGGCCTGTTCGTATTCGGCCCACATCTTGGCGTATAGACCGTTTTGGGACAGCAACTCGGCATGGGTACCCGACTCCTGCACGCTGCCCTGGTTGAGCACCACGATTTGGTCTGCGCCCACTACAGTCGAGAGTCGGTGCGCAATCATAATGACCGTGCGACCCGCTGCCAGCTTGCTAAAGGCGCGCTGGATGAGCGCCTCGTTCTCGGGATCGGCAAACGCCGTGGCCTCATCGAGCACCACGATAGGTGCGTCTTTAAGGATCGCGCGGGCGAGTGCCACGCGCTGGACCTCGCCGCCCGAAAGATATGCTCCGCCGGCACCGAGCATGGTATTGATGCCCTGTGGAAGCTTGGCCACAATGTCGTCGCACTGAGCTGCGGAGAGGGCCGCACGCACTTCGTCGTCAGTGGCCGTGGGCTTGGAGGCACGCACGTTGTCGGCAAGTGTTTGCCGGAACAGCTGGTTGGTCTGGAACACGAAGGCGACCTGGTCCATAAGCTCGTGCGGATCCATATCGCGAACGTCCACACCGCCTACGAGCACTCGACCCGAGGAGACATCCCAAAAACGCGGAATCAGGCTTGCGCAGGTTGACTTACCGCCACCCGAGGGACCCACCAGGGCGAGGGTGCTACCAGCGGGAACGCTGAAACTCACATGGCTAACGGCAGGTGCTTCGGCACCTTCGTACGTAAAGCTCACGTCCTCAAAGCGCACATCGCTACCGGCGGAGTGCTTGGGCTGGGCAGGCACGGAGAGCTGTTTGGAACCCATGACGCTTCGAATACGAGCCAGCGAATCGGCACTCATCTGAGAGGCCTCGCCCACAAACATGAGCCTGGTCATGGCCGTCGGCACCACGGCCGAAAAAATCGCGTAAAACGTGAAGTTGGTCATAAAGCGTGCAAAGTCCGTCTCGCCCGGCGCCAACAGCAACGCCACGGGCAAAAGGAATGCCACAAGACCATTGAGCGCGGTAAGGTTGAGCACCTGTGGACCTCGGCAGAACGTGCCCGCATAGCTTTGCGCCATGTCGGCGTATTCGGCGATCGCATCGTGGAAGGCCTTAAAGGAGTAGACCGTCTGCTGGAATACCTTGACCACGGGGATGCCGCGTACGTATTCGGTGCCGGTCTTGTTCATCTTGACCAGCGCGCCCATGTAAGCCTTCATAAACTCGGCGCCCTTGCCGCTCATCATGGCGGCCATGGCGCAAAACGAAACGACGACCGAGATTAAGCATGCCGCGCCCAAACGCCAATCGAGGGCAAATAGCAGCACAAGCAGGCCCACGACCATGGCGGTGGCACCGGCGATATCGGGCAGCATGTGCGCGAGCAGCGTCTCGGTGGAGGCGGCACAGCCGTCTACGATACGGCGCAGCTCACCGGTGGCGTGCGCGTCAAAGTAGCCGAGCGGCAGCTTAAGCAGATGCTCGCTCGTAGCCTTGCGGATATTGGATGCGCAGCGAAACGCGGACAGGTGCGTGCACATGAGCCCCACGAAATAGACCACGATGCTTGCCAGGGCAAAACCAACAGCCCACCAACCATACATCGCGATGTCGGCGGCCTCGCTCCAGTTGGGCGCCACGGCAATCAGGTCTCGCGCAACAAGCCAGATGCACACGTACGGGCCAAAGCTCAACAGCTGCGAGAACGCCGAGAGGGCCATGCCCAAATACGTTAGGAATTTACGGTCACCGGCATATGCAAGTAGCTCGCCGATGCCGCCGCCTTCCTTTTTTGATCCCTTTGCCATGAGATTCCTTTCTAACGGCTTGAGAGTTAACCGTAAGAAACTTATCATGGGCGTGTTAGCCAGGGCACACAATTGGGCCAGGCGTGGACGTTTTCGCAAATGAAGGGGACGCTTTTGAAAATGCGGCGGGCAGCAACCGATATAACCGAGCTCTACGCACCGCAGTTTGAGCAGTTTGGTCTGCAGCTTTCCGGCAAGGGCGCCGTCTTTACCGGCGAGGTGGCAAACGATCGGGCACACGGACGCGCATGGATCATGCCCCTTTCCCCCACCTGCATCGTCATGGAGCATTTCATTACCCCGACGCACAACATGCAGCTAGCCGAATACACGCCCGAACCGTACGCGTGCGTGAGCGAGGTCAGCGCGCCCACGCTCATGTGCATGCCCGAAGCCGGCATAACGCCTGCGAACCTCAAGCCGCTGCATGGACCGTGGCCGAACAGCGCGATCTGCAGCTTTGTCCAAGATAGCTGCGGTGAGGAGCTAAGCCCGCTGTTTGCAGGGCAGCTCTACCACTCGCGCTCGGTCCTCTTTTTGCCTGGATATTTTGACGAACTGGAGCACCGCTATCCCACCGAGTTCGCGGGGGTCTTTAAGGCGTTTGCCGAGTCATGGCACGAGGAGGCAGCGTCTGCCATCTACCACACGCTGCGCAGGATTAACGAGGAACGCGCCCGTACCGTAGGCGGACACGTCTATATGCAAGGCATCGTAGAGACCATGGTCGCGGAGCTCGCCTGTTCGCGCGCGGCCCACAGGCAAGCGCAGCAAGCGACAGACACGCGCGCCAGCGTTACCATTGCCCAAGAAGCAGCGAGCCTTGTGGAGCGCTCGCTCGACAAGGGCAGACATGTGAGCATCAACGAGGTGGCCGAGGCGCTCTTCTCAAGCCGCTCCAAGCTATGCGCCACCTTTAAGGCCCAAACTGGCGAGTCCCTGGGCGCCTACATTCGCAGACGCCGTATGGAACGAGCACAGGACCTTTTGGCCGACAGCTCGCTGACGATAGCGCAGGTGGCAGAGCGTCTAGGCTACCCTCAGCAGGCCGCCTTCGCCCAAGCCTTCAAGCAACACACCGGCACCACCCCCACCGCTTGGCGCTCCCAACATTTATAAAGAATGAGGGCGCCAACGGCGCCCTCATTCACCAAATTCAATCCAGCCTACCTGACCCGAACGGCCGAGTCGTCACGGAACCCGGGAGCCCCGGCAGGGCGGGTGCTTCCTCAAAATGAGTTCCCTTCAAAACAATGGGCGCGCCGACGGCACGCCCATTCACTCGATTCCATTCAGCCCACCTGACCCGAACGGCCGAGTCGTCACGGAACCGAGGGGCCGGGCGCAGGGCCTTGCCTCTCAATGAGTTCCGCACGAACAGGAGGCGCCAGTGGCGCCTCCGTCGTGAGTCAGGACTGTCCGAAATTGAGAGGCAAGGCCCTGCGCCCGGCCCCTCGGTTCCCGTTTACGAGAGCGACGTTCTCAGCAACTCGTTGAAGAGCTTCGGGTTGCCCTTGCCGCGGCTCGCCTTCATGCACTGGCCCACCAAAAAGCCGATGACTTTCTGGTTGCCGTCACGATACTGCTGCGCCTGGTCGGCACAGTTAGCCAGCACCTCGTCCACGATCGGCTGCAGCGCGCCGGCATCGCTCACCTGACGCATACCGCGCTCGTCGACGATCTTGTTGGGGTCGTCGCCGGTCTGGGCCATAGCCTCAAAGACCTCGTGCGCCTGGTTGGAGCTGATGGCATCGGTCGCCAGCAGCTTGGCAAGGGCTGCCACCTGAGCCGGCGCGATGCCGGACTCGGCGAGCGACACACCCGCGCCCTTAAGGTAGGCGATCATCTCGTTCACCAGCAGGTTTGCGACCGTCTGGGCCTCCTTGCCAGCCATGCCGGCAGCGGCGGCCTCAAAGAACTCGGCAAACTCGGGGTCGCCGGCAATCTGCTCGGCGTCTGCCGCCTTAATGCCAAAGTCGGCCTCAAAACGGGCGCGCTTGGCATCGGGCAGCTCGGGAATCTCGCCACGGCAGCGATCGATAAACTCGTCGTCCAGATCGAACGGCGCCAGATCGGGATCGGGGAACAGACGATAGTCGTCGGCCGTTTCCTTCACACGCATGACCACGGTGCGCTTGCGGCTGGGCTCCCAGTGACGGGTCTCCTGGTAGATGATGCCGCCCTCCTCGAGCACCTCGGCCTGGCGACAAATCTCGTAGGCGAGGCCGTCATGCAGGCTCTTAAACGAGTTGAGGTTCTTGAGCTCGGTCTTGGTGCCCAGCTTGGTCTCGCCGCGGCGGCGCAGCGACACGTTACCGTCGCAGCGCATGGAACCCTTCTCCATGGAGCAGTCCGAAATGCCCAGCGTCACAAAGATGCGACGGAGCTTCTCCATAAACAGGCGCGCTTCCTCGGGCGTGCGCAGGTCGGGCTCGGTGACGAGCTCGATCAGCGGCGTACCGCAGCGGTTGTAGTCGACGAGCGACTCGGCCGCGGCGGTAATGCGGCCCTCGGTGCCACCCACGTGGACCATCTTGGCGGCGTCCTCCTCCATGTGGATGCGCAGGATGCGGATGGGCACCGTGTAGGAACCGTCCTCGCGACGCTCAGGCATCTGCAGGTTAGATGCATCGTAGCTGGCCAGGTGGCCGGCACGCTGGTTGCCCTCGTGCATGGTCGACGTCATGGACGTGGACAGGCCCTCGGCGTTGGCCGAGGCGCTCGCCAGGCTCTGGGCCTCGGCCTCGCCAAACGCGCAGTCGGGGCGTTCGGCGGCACCGCGACCGGTCACGTCCAGGTCCAGGTGACCGTACATGGCAAAAGCGACCGGACCCTGCGTGGTCTGGAAGTTCTTGGCCATGTCGGGATAGAAGTAGTGCTTGCGGTAGAACATCGAGTGGCGCTGAATCTCGCAGTTGGTGGCGAGACCGGCCTTGACGATGCTCTCGATGGCGCGCTTGTTGGGCACCGGCAGGGCGCCGGGCAGGCCCAGGCACACCGGGCACACGTTGGCGTTGGGCTCGTCATCGTGGCTGAGCTTGCAGTTGCAGAACATCTTGGTATCGAGTGCGGTGAGCTCGGTATGGATCTCCAGGCCGATCACGGCCTCCCAATCCTGCAGGACCTCGGAAAGCTCCTTCATTACAGCTCGCCTCCCTTCCCGGCAAAATCGGGCGCGACGGAAAGCGCGGGCGCACCCGTGGCGGCATCGGCAAAGCCGCGCTCCAGGGCGCGGGCAAACGTGAGCAGTTGACGGTCCTTAAAGGCCGGACCCACCAGCTGGGCAGAAACGGGCAGATGAGTATCCTCGCCCAGGCCCAGCGGCACCGAGATGCCACCGTTGCCGCAGATGTTGAGCGAGATGGTGTACAGGTCGGAGAGGTACATCTGCGTGGGGTCGCTGATCTCGCCAAACTTAAAGGCCGTGCGCGGCGAGGCGGGCATGAGGATGGTATCCACCTTGGCATACGCGGCATCGTAGTCCTGCGTGATGAGCGTGCGGGCCTTTTGCGCAGCGTAGTAGTACTTGTCGTACACGCCCGAGCTCAGCAGGTAGGCGCCGAGCATCTGGCGGCGCTTGGCCTCGGCGCCAAAACCGTGGGCGCGCGAAAGCGAACTCTGGTCGGACAGGTTGGCGCAGCCCTCCTCCTGGTAGCCGTAGCGAATGCCGTCGAAACGGGCCAGGTTGGAGAATGCCTCGGCCGGGCCGATGACGTAGTAGGCGGCGATGGCGGCGTCCAGGTGCGGCAGGTCGACCTCGACCAGCTCGGCACCCTGGTTCTGCAGCTCCTGGGCGGCGCGCTGAACAGCGGCCTTGACCTCGGGCGTCAGGCCCTCGGCCTCCATAAACGCGGGGATGATGCCCACGCGCTTGCCCTCGATGCTGTCGTTGAGATGCTCGGTAAAGTCGACGGCGCAGTCCTGGCTGGTGCAGTCGTACGGATCGCGCCCCGCGCCGGTAAGCGCGTTCATGGCCAGCGCGACATCCTCGACCGTGCGGCCAAAGGGACCCACCTGGTCGAGCGACGAGCCAAAGGCAACCACGCCGTAACGGCTCACGGCGCCATACGTGGGCTTAAAGCCCACCACGCCGCACAGCGACGCCGGCTGGCGAATGGAGCCGCCGGTGTCCGAGCCCAGCGAGAGCGCGACCTCGCCCGCGGCGACGGCGGCAGCGGAGCCGCCCGAGGAGCCGCCGGGCACGCGTTCGGTATCCCAGGGGTTGTTGGTGCGGTGGAACGCCGAGCTCTCGGTGGAGCTGCCAAAGGCAAACTCGTCCATGTTGGCCTTGCCCATGGGCAGGCAGCCGGCGTCGAGCATGCGCTGGACGCAGGTGGCGGTGTAGACGCTCTGGTAGTTCTCGAGCATGCGGGAAGCGCAGGTGGTGCGCGTGCCCACGAGGTTCATGTTGTCCTTGATGGCCAGCGGCACGCCCGCGAGCGGGGGCAGCGGCTTGCCTGCAGCGCGGTCGGCATCCACGCGCGCGGCGGCCTCGAGCGCAAGCTCGGGCGCCACCTGCAGGAATGCCTGGACCCCGTCCTCGCGCGCCTCGATGACGGCAAGGGAGGCCTGGGCCACCTCGGTAGCGGTAAAGTCGCCGGCGGCAACGCCCGCGGCGATCTGGGCGGCGGTAAGGGAATCGAAGCTCTGCGCCATTACTCGCTCTCCCCCTCTCCCAAAATGGACGGCACGCGGAAGTAGCGGTCGCGCGCGCTGCCGGCGTTTTCGAGCGCAACGTCGAGCGGCAGGTCGCGCTCGGGCTCGCGCAGGTCGTCGCCCATCACGTTGGACAGGCTTCCGATAGGATGGAACGTGGGCTCCACGTCGGGCAAGTCATATTGCAAGACGGGCTCGAGCATCTGGACGGCGTCGTTCATGTAGGACGTCATCTGGGTGAGCTCGTCATCGGTCAGTGCGATCTTTGCGTACTCGGCGATGCCGCGCACGTCTTTCTCGCTGAGTGCCATAGGCGCTCCCTTCCGCATAACAGATAAACCGCTCTAGTATACAAGGCAACGCCGCTTGGAGCAGGTGCTTTACCCAAATGCAGCGAAAACGTAACGAGGACGGCGGTTGGCAGGCTGCGGGCCGGCGGTTCTTCAGCGAAACCGCACCGTCCATAGCGAAAACCGTCTCGCCCACAACGAAAACCGCGCCGTCCACAACGAAGACCATCACAACATTCGACGCTTTTCGCCAAAATCGCGATTTTCATCGAATGTTGTGATGGTTTGGAAGTCCCGACCACCACAAAGGTGCCTGCCCCCATTGTGGTGGTTCTGGAGAATGCCCTATGCTGAGGCCTTGGCCTTGCGGTGCTTGCGGACCGCGTGGATCACGATGTCCAGCAGCAACAGCACAATGGCTACGACCACGATGAGCACGGCAAACTCGCGCTTGCCCCAGTGGCGGCCGGCCAGTGATTTTTGCTTGTCGACGTCCTTCTTGTTGTACTTGGTGCGCACGCAATGCACCAGCAGGCGATGGTCGTTCACGCCGTAGGGCGTGCAGGTGACGAGCGTCACCTTGTCGGCGCCGGGCTCGATGGTCAGCGACTCCATCTCCTCGGGCAGCACCACTTCGGAGTCGACCACTTTATAAGCGAGCGTCTTGTTCATGGTGTGCAGCAGCACCAGGTCGCCGGGTTCCAGCGAGTGAATATCGTCGAACATGCTCAGGTTGCGCATGCCCGAGTGCGCGGTGAGCACGCAATGCGTCGAGGCGCCGCCCACCGGCAGGCTCGTGCCCTCCAAGTGGCCGACGCCCGCCATAAGGACTTCCTCGCTCGTACCGTGGTAGATGGGCATGCTCACGTCGATGGAGGGGATCTCGACCCAACTCATCATGGGGTCGCGGTCAAAGATGAGCTGCTGAGCATAGGGCTCGATCTGGTCGGCCGGAAGCTCGGTGGCCTCGCCGGCAAGCTGCTCGTTATAGGAGCGCGCCTGAAGCAGAATGCGCTCGCGCTCCTCGGCAGAGAGTGCGTCCACGGTGCTGGACACCGTGCTGATCTGGTTGAACACGCCCGAGGCCTCGAGCCGGTCCAAGATCCACGGCCAGGTCATAAGGCCCACGCCGATAAGGATGATGACGATGGTGATGAGCCGGTCGGCCCAGCGCGGCAGTCGCTTGCGGCGGCGCTTGGGCTTTGGTTGAGGGCTCGAGCCGCCACTGTCCGCGGCGTTATTGCTCTTCATATGTTTGGCGCCCTGCACCATCGCCGGTCACTCCTCTACAGCTCAGGTTGTCTAAACAAATAATAGCCGATTAGCGAGCTCATGCGCCGGACAACGCAGCTAGGACCGAAACGCCGCCTACGGTTCGAATTCTTGGAGACCTTCTACAGCGCTTCTTGCCATGGATATTCCTTTCCAAACATGCGATCGACTTCGAGCTGAATTCGCTCATCGTCGATTGCCGCCAAAGATAGCGCAAGCGAAATGTCATCGACGCAGGAGGAGTCGGCAAACACAGGCGCATAGCGCCACACTTGGATCATCGCCGTCTCGTTATCCGGCAACTCCCCGTCTGCGACTTCGAGGTCGCTCAGTTGACGCCATGTACTTCTTAAGACGGCCTTTTGTTCCATGCCCGGCGCAGCGAGCATCGAACGCGCGGCGAGCGCCGTCTCCCCGGCGTCAACAAGATAGTCGATCTGCGGCGTCTTCCTTGCAAAAAAGACCTTCGAGACAGGCGAGGAGAGCTCTGCCATGTGCTCACTGAGCAGAAGATCAACGGCAACAGGGAACACGACGACACGTCGCTCGAAACGCTCGCGCCTCGCGAGCCCCCTGTCAACAAGCTCGGTTATAGCCTCACTTGCGCGGCTTGCCGAGATCCCAAGCGCACGACAAAGGTCATAGGGACGATATGGCTCCTGGGCTGCTCCCCAGATTGCGGCAGCCTGTGCGTTGGGTGACATCTTGGTCGCGTGATTATGAAACCGGGCACCGCCCCTCTCCGTGCAAGCTGTGCCCATAAATGGAAGAAAAGCCTGTCTACCGGGGCAAACAAACGGAATCCCTTGTGCAACCAATGCTTTGCGCTGACGTGCATCGGCATCAGGAAACGAAACGACAACAGGAGTCTCCGCGCGCAAGGCTAGCTGACTATAGACTCTCTTAGCCTCGGGAAGCCCGACGCCAGTAGGCAAGCTTGCAAGCAAAAACGAAAAACCGCTTGCGTCAACAGCGCAGACTTCAATCGTCCGCAGATGCAGCGGCAAGTGTGCGGATCCAGGCCAAGTTTTGGTCTTGGCGGAAAGGCCTAGTGCTTCTTGTAAGTAGATTAGTGCTTCGTTCATTTCCATTGTTTTCGTTCGATTCCAGTTTGTATTGGAATTATACATAATTTTCGGAATTAAAGAGATACCGTTCGTGCCTAAGCCTACATTTGCGTTTTCAAAATGTCCCGAATCGACTGGGCGATTCGGGATACAATGTCAATAGAAAACGACGCACCCCGCGTAAGTGTACGAGAGCGCGGGCGGCCTAGTTTTCTGGTTTTGTTAAATGCCCGGGATCCGACCCCCGGGCATTCTTATTTGCGCTTGTTGCGGCGCAAATGCCTTCTAACGCCCGCACTGCGCGTGCGCCTACGGACCTTAATCCGAACCTCATACGAGTCAAGAAACGCGATGACGAACGCCCGCATCGGACGATGGAGGCTGGCTGCGTTATCCAAAAAAACGGGGCAAACTCCAGTGCGGAGTCTGCCCCAAAAAGAGAATGGCAAAGCAAGAACGTCAATGGACGAGAAAAGTGTCCGCAAGTCTCATGGCCATCACATCCCACCTGCCAAAGGGATGGGTGAGCGAGCGTTACTCCTGCTCGGACTCCTCAGCCTGCTTACGGCTGCGGATGAGGTGCGCCACGCCGATGCACAGCACCGCGCCACCAGCGATCCAGGTGAAGGTCACGCCGTTAAGGCCAGTGAGGGGAAGGCCGGAGCCCTTCTTGTTCTTGACGGTAAGGGTGACGGTGCCGCCGTTGCCGACCGGATCGAGGACGAGGTCGGATTCGCCCTTGGTCGCGCTGACGGTCAGGGTGTTATTGCCCTCGTCCTGGTTAAGACCGGACGCGGAGATGGTCAAGGTAAATTTGGGCAGGGTGTTATAGACGTCGAGGGCATGGGTCTCCTTGACGGTGTAGGTGCCGGCGTCAAGGCCCTTGACGTTAATCTCGCCGTTTTTATCAGTCGTGAACTCATGCTCGTTGGGCCCAAGCGAGCCATCTTCTTGGACGTACAGGCCCTTGGAGTTGGAATCGTCGGGTTCGGTGGCTTGGATGGAGAACCTTACTCCCTCGAGCTTAATGGTTTCCTTGGCAGAATCCTCCTTGATGAGCTTGAGCGCGTAGGTGTAGTCGCGCACGGTATCGGACACGGAGGTGCCGGTACCCTCTGCCATGGGGTTGTTGGAGTAAACGAGCTTGACGGTGTTCTCGTTGCCGTTGCCGCCCACGACGATATTGGCGTCCTTTTTGGGGTCGAGCTTGGCGGTATACTCGACATAAATCTTCGTCTGCGCGGAGAGATCGGCCACGGCGGTCTTGAGGTCGGTGAACTTGACAGTCAGGGTCGACTTGCCGGTGGTTGCGTCGGCGGTGACGTCAGCAGTGTAGTTGTTGTCTGCCGCGATCGCAGTTGCAGTATCACGATCCGTCCCGGCGTAAACCTTGATGCTGCCTTCGTCTGCGGTCAGGCCGGCGGACAGTTCGTCGTAGAACTCATACTTGTACGCGCTAAAGGACGCAACGTTGTCAGCAACAGTGCCGGTAAGCTGGTAGTTCACGTTCTGGCCCATCTGCGAATCGGCCTTGTCCGCCCAGTTGCTGTTCGACTTGTTGTCCTTGACCTTCTTGGTCACGGTAGGAATGCTGGTCTTCTCGGTAACGGTCACGGACTTGCCACCAACGAGGGCAAAGATGGGCGAGGTACCGGTGTTGGGCTTAGAGGCGTCCAGCACGTCGGTCACAAAGAGGTAGTAGCCGTTGCTCGGAGCGGTAAAGGTTGTGCCGGCATCGAAAGAAGTGCCCGTCTGGGTGGAATTCTTGGCCACGGCGTCCGCGATCTTGTAGAGCAGGTCGCTGTTTTTCACACAGGTCTTGTCAGTGGTGTCCCGCACGTTCTGGGCGAGGTAGTCCGCGACGTCCTCGGCGGTCGAGGAGTCGTTGATATTGGGGGCCGCGACCTGCTTGAGAACACCGATGACGGCCTTCTCCGTCTCATCGTTCGCCCAATTAATGTCCGAGGCGACCTTGGATTCGTTCTGGTCCACAACCTTGGCCCTAAAGATCTGATACGCCTTAAACTTGGTCGTGCCGTTCTTGTCGGCCTGCGAGATTGTAATCGTATTGTCACCCTCAGCAAACGCCATGGTCACCGGGGCCATGACTCCGCCGAAGCTCAGGGCTGCGGTGAGGCCGGCGGTTACTGCCAGGCGTGCGATGTTCTTGGTTGTTTTCATGTTGGGACCTCTTTCTTGGAGGTTGCTTTAATTCTTGTCATCACCAAAAGTCAGCAGGCTCATTTCCCTGCGCTCTAATCGCTACGGAGGCAGTACGCCATTGAGCAGGGGGGGGGACAATTATTTATCATGGCGACCTCCTCCCCGCTTGATGACGAGCGCGACGACAATAGCCACTACTCCGATGACGACCAAAGCCGTCACCAACACCAACGTTCTATCTCCTGTCGAGGGCATAAAGCCTCCGGTGGTAATGCTAGGGGGTGTGCCGGTGGGCGTGTTAATGAGCGACGCCTCCAGGCTGCCCGTCGACCCGTCCGCGCTGTCGGCGCGCAGGGGCGACTCGGCAGTGATGGTGAGCTTGGGCTTGGCGGCGGCCACCTGGTCGACGTCCAGGCCCTCGGCCTTGACCGTCACGGAGCGCGTGCCCTCAAAGGCGGTGTAGCCCTTGGGCGCCTTGAGCTCACGGACCTCCAGCTTGCCCGAGTCCACGCCCGAGACGGTCACGCGGCCGTCCTCGCCCGTGGTGACGGTGGCCTTACCTTGCGCATCCCACGTGCTGTCGGCCGCCAGTGTGCGACCGCGGTCGTCGGCGATGCTCAGGACCGCCCCAGCAAGCGGCTTGTCGCCGTCGCTGCCGCGCTTGGTGAGCGCGAGATCCCAGGTGTAGGCACACGCGTCGTCGCTCGGCGTGCGGGTAAAGCCGGCGTCACCGGACTGGTCGGCAAAGGGAGAGCGCGGGTAGTGCAGGTAAACCTCGTTGGGGTTGCCCTTCGCGATGCCGTGGTTGCATGCGCTGTTGAGCGGCGCGTTGTACACGGCGACCACGCGGGCGCCCACGGTGAAGGCATCGGCCCCGCCGAGCGCGGCGATCAGGTCGCCGGTGCGCACGGTGAAGGTCTTGCCGTCGGCCGCTACCTTGGTGGCGCACTGGGCCGTGATGTCGGTCCAGCCCTTCGCGGGCTCGGTGCCGGCGCGGCCGTCCTTGCCGGTCTGGACCGCGTCAAAGCCGCCGTCCGCGCCCGCCGCCACGTACACGCGCATGCTCGCGGCCACCTTGGAGGGGTCGAGCCCCGCGCTCATGGTGTCGACGAACCGCACCGTATAGGTGTCGTAGGCAGCAAGACCCGCCGGGACCGTGGCAGAGAGGCGCCAGTACAGGTCGTCGGCGACCGTGGCGTCGGCGGCCTTCTGCCAGGCGGCGGTGCTGTCCTCCAGCACGTGCTTGGACACCTTGGGGGTCGCGGCCTTGGGCTTGACGGTGACGGCGCTGCCGCCGACCAGGGCCATGATCGGCGCGGTGCCGGCCTCGCCCTGGGCGATGGCGTCGTCGTCGGCGACGATGAGCCAGTAGCCGCAGGGCAGCTCGGCCGCCGTACCCGCGTTAAGGGCCACGAACACGGCGCCAGAACTCTGGAGGGAACGAGCGAGCTGTGCGCTCAGCGCGCCCGTAAGGTGGGAATCGGTGTTGAGCCACTCGGCAGCTTCCTGCGCGGTGGTCTGGGAATTGGGCATACCGGCGCTGTGCAGCACAGGCAACACGGCATCGCGCGCGGCGTCGCTTGCCCAGGCGAGGTCGGTAGCAATCTTGGCGTCGCCGTTGTCGTCGATAACGTTGGCGCTAAAGATCTGGTAGGCATCGTAGCTGCGCGCCACGGTGCCGCTCACCGTGATGGATCCGGTCGCGCTCGGCGCGGCCTGCGCGGATGCGGGGAACACAACCGCGCAGGTGCCGATCAAGAGGGCAAGCAGCGCAAACAAGATCGGGAAGGAGCAAACTTTCTTATTCACGACGCTCACCTCCCTTCGCGCTCGCCTTGCGACGAACGTGCATCCAGGCCGCAGCAGCGCAAAGCACCGCCGCGCCGGCAAGGTACGTCAGAGTGACGCCCGACATACCAGAAAGGGGCAAAGAGGTGGAGTAGGTGTTGGTGAAGGTGGGGTTGGAGGTGTCGGTGAGGTTCTGTTCTTCGGCATCGACGTCTGCTTTCCAGTTGCCATCGGAGTCAACGGTTCCCTTCATGTAGGTCACCGCACAGTCGATCCTTCCTTTGGTGTTATCCGTTGCCACAACCTTGAACCTATAGACAGACTGATCAAACTTGTAATGCGGATAGGTCGAGCTTTCGCCCTTCTCGCGCACATAGTACGTGAAGGTCTTGGAGGCGCCACGGCCAGTAGAGTCGGTCTTGAGCTTGTCGAGTTGATCGAGTTTGTACTCAATTTCGTCGAAGCTCCGGGTCTGAGACTTCTTGCCGTCGGCAGCGGTGAGAATCTCGCCCTTGGGGTCGGTCTTAACCGTCGTGGCATCTTTGAAGTCCGCGTTATTCGCAAACTCGAGCGTGAACTCCTTCATCTCGCCGCCCTTTACGACCTTGGTCACCTTAGGAGTCCAGGTGCCGGTAGAGGTGTACGGAGTGTACTTGTTGGTGAAGGTCTTTTCCCCGCCGGGGCCGTTAATCGAATAATAGCCTTGGTCGTCCTTTTCCAGCGAGTTAGTTGAATCTCCCGGACTCACGCTTGTGATCGTGTAGTTGTGAACGTAAAGAGGAACGTCCGAGTTTGGATTTTCCCTGCTCGGCACCTTCATGAGTAGCGTTTGGTTGTCCCGAACCGTCACCACAATCTTGTACACGGCTGGGTCGTACGTGATGTCGAGATCATTGCCAGCATTTTCGACCAAGTAGTATGTAATCTTGTTAGCCTCAACAGTCTTATCAATGAACTGTTCGCCAAGGTCAAAGGTGATGTTACCGTCCGCATCATTCTTGGCGGTTCCGACCAAGGTGCAGCCGCCACTGTTGAATGTCTTGTCATTCCAAGAGGGCTCCGTCGCGCCATCCGAATCCTTACGGTAGACCGAGAAGGAGAACTGGTCTTTGGCGAGCGCTATGCTTTCCTCGGTCTGCTTATTTTTCATTTTCAGCGCCTTGGTTGCCTTCAGCTTAAGGCTCGGATAGACATACGTATCCGCAGGCACGCCCAAGTACAGGTCGCCGTTCGACATGATGCCGCCGCCATGGTTCCAGGAATAATTGCCCGTGATGAAGGTTGTCGCATTTTTCTGTACTGCTTCAGTCGCCGTATTATCCGTGGCACTAACACCCGAAGTCAGACCGATGCTATTTTTTACCTGAGCAACACCGTTGGCGGGGATGGTGATGCGATCCGTTAGCTCAATGCTTCCCGAATACTTGGCGTCTATATCGCCAAGCATCTTGCCGGTTACTACTGCGACCGGCGTTATGTGACCTTCCGCTGCGAGGAAGAAATCGGCATGACCACTGTCACGAAAAACATGTTCGCCGTTTTTATCGACCGAGTTATAGGCGTACTTGTCTTGAGTCTTCTTGTGGCCGCCGCCAGAAAGATGAGGGTTACCATTATTGTCATTTTTATCGTAAGAATTAGCGTTTTGAGCGTCAGCGTTGCCAAAGATTGCCGTGCCTTCAGTGTTCGTTACCAACGTCTTGCCCGTCGGGCAGACTGCAACGCCACCACCATAGCCACCAGCGGTATTGCTGCTTATATACGAGCTGTATACAAAGAGCCTGCCAGCATTAGATGCGTCGTTATCCGAATCGCCCTGAACGAAGACGCCGCCTCCGCCCCAGTCAAAGCGAGACATGCAGTGGTTATTAGTGATGTAGACTGGGCTATCTTTTGACGCTCCACTTATCATCGCGTCAACCTTCTGGCCCACTCGAATGCCAGCACCCTCAGATTTGTAGCTCACGTTAGAGGCAATATTTCCTCCCGTAATGTCGAGCCATGCCATACTTTGTTGGCCAAGATTGGTAACGTAAACGCCGCCGCCAGCTTCATCAGAATAATTGCCAGTAATCTGGCCACCGGAAATGATGACATGAGTGCCGTTATTGGCAGCAAGTCCGCCGCCGCCATGGTCACCCTGGCCATCGATGCCGCAATACCTGGCGTATTTATTGTTAGTGATGTAGCCACCAGAAACGGTCACACTACCGCCCGAAACCAAGATGCCGCCACCGAGACCAACCGCCTCGCCGTACGTAGCGTTGCCAGAGATGATTCCACCCGTAAGCTTCAAGGTGGCTCCTCTGTCAGCATAGATGCCGCCGCCAGAAGCTGCCTTGTTTCCCGCGACCACTCCGCCTGTCATTTCGAGGCTGGCTTTCGCACCCGTTACGCACAGGCCACCGCCCCAGCCACCGCCATTGCCGTTGGTGACGTAACCGCCCTCGATTTTGACCGTACCCTGAGAAAAAATCACATGACCGTCGTTACTCAGGTTGGCAGCCGTGGTAATCATGCCGCCCTTGAGATTGAGTATGCCGCCCGCTTCAACGTTGACCACATACTTTACGGAACCGCTTTCCGATGCTGCATCAATAGCGCCAAAGCCCGTAACGACATGCTCGTACGTAGTCTCGGTGGTGCCAAGTCCATTTGTATTGGGCGTGCTCTTAGTCTCATAGTAAGTAAGACTCTTAGGAGTGACGTTATTAGAGCCGCTTCCCTTTTCCCACTCCATACTCGCAAGCTGACCCGCCGGCGTCTTGGCCGTATCGACCGGTCTTGATACATCATTTGTTTTTTTGCTTAAATCCTCGATAGTGAGTGTGGCCCTTTCTTTGACCAAAAAGAAGGAGTCTAAGCCGCCAGAACGGTTACAGAGCATGTTGCCGTTAAGATCGATGGTGGTGTTTTTGCTGATAGTGATCCGCTTATCCGAATAGGCAGGACCCGTCAGTTGAAACTTGCCGCCGCTGCCGAATTTCCCAGAAACATCACCATTTACCTCGGCATAGTCATCGTCACTGACGCTGGCGGGGGCAATTGCGTTTTCGTCGCTATTTTCATCATCAGAAGTCTGTGCGTCGGAAGGCTGCGCGGCGCCCTCGGCCTCCGCGTCATCGGCTGTCGAGTCTGGTGCAACGGTATCCTCGTTCGCCTCATTCTCGGCATCGCCGCTATTCAGCTTTTCGGTATCCCCGTTGTTGGTGTTGTCTACATCAGTAGACTCACTTGAGGAACCCCCCCCCATCACAGTTTCCTCGGTAGAAACCGTCTGGGCATCATTGGCAATGGCCTGCGATATTGGAGGCATGACGAGCGACAGTACCAGGCTCAAAACGGAAGCTCCGCACAAAACGCCTGCCAGTACACGGCGCGTCGCTTTTTTGCTCTGCTTAGTTTTTTCTGAATTCGCTTTCATCGATGTCTCCTCCCCAAGAGACCGCGATCTTGCTCTTTCACCATCAAACGTATCTGCGCAATCTGTAATTGCGCTCGTTTAGTAATGCAATTATAACGATTGTTTAAACATCTGAGCAACAAAACCGACATTTTTGTAGCGAGTTCTCAATTCTCTTGACATTTACTCAGATTTACCTTCGTTTATTCGCTATCTATTTTTTGTTTCTGCTGGTAATTTAGTTGCCTATTATTATTTAATGGCATTAGTTTTATTTGCACAACATTTTGCTCAAGAGCGAACATCCTGTGAACGGTCGAAAATCGACCGTGAGCGGTGACTCATTAACCGGAAGGAATACCCTACCAAATTGATGAGAATATCTTTAACCCATCGGTGGTTAGAAGCATGATGTTCTGACGACCATATTTGAATTTGCGCGCAGATTTTAGGTATCAATTCGCCCAAATCGCCTGAGGCCGGCGCAAAGGCGCCTGCCCCCTTTGTGGTAGTTCTCCCCCGCGCTACAGCAGATGTTCCTCAATAAAGATCGCGATGCCGTCTTTGTCGTTGCTGGCGGTTACAAAATCGGCGGCGGCACGGGTGGCGTCGCTGCCGTTTGCCATGGCCACGCCCACGCCGGCGTCAGCCACCATGCAGGTGTCGTTATCGGCATCGCCAAACACGCAGATGTTCTGGAGCTCCATGCCGTTGAGCTCTGCCACGCGCACCAGGCCGCGCGTCTTGGACACGCGCGGATCCATGAACTCGTAGAGCCGCTGCGTGGTCTGCAGAGCCGCCGCCTTAACGGTGTTATCGGCAAACGTCGACGCCCGCTCAATCACCCGCGGCATTACCTCAGGCGCCATGGTAAACATCACCTTGGGCTGTGGCTCGCGCAAAAACTCGGCAAAATCGACCACCTGGTAGGGCACGCCGTCGACGCGCGACAGGTGCTCGACGCACGCGTTGCTCTCGGGCACGTAGAACACGCCGTCTCGGGGGCAGACGGGCGTTGCCGGAAGGTCCGCCATGTGCTTGCAGATGCGCGCGATGGTCTCGCCCGACAGCGGATAGCTCAGCTCGTTGATGTCGTGCGCGCGGTCGATGACCTCGGCACCACCGCAGCCCACGAGCACGTCCACCAAGCCTTCGATGCCCCAGAGCTCGTACATGGCCTCGGTCGCGTGGGCGTCGCGCCCGGTGCACAGGCCAAAGAGCACGCCGCACTCGCGCAGGGCGCGGATCGCCGCCACGGTGCGCGGGGACACCGTGTGCCGGCTCGTGAGCAGCGTACCGTCGATATCGCAGAACACGGCTTTGATGTGGCTGAAGGTGGCGTCCATGGGGGCCTTTCTGAGTTGTGCGGCGGTGTGGGGTGTATCTGGAAGTGGCGTTCATGGTATACCAAAGCGCACACGGGGCGCTTTGGCGCAAAACCACCACAAAGGTGCCTGGCCCTCTGTGGTGGTTGCGACGTCTGCGGGCCAAACCATCACAACATTCGACGTTTTTCGGCAAAATCGCGATTTTCATCGAATGTTGTGACGGTTTCTTACCGCTTTACGGCACGATCAAAATGCCTGCGACCAAACAGCAGCAACGCCGCAGGGACCGCCGTCACGACCATGCCTGCCCCCACGAGTGTCCGTTGTACGCCAAATGTTGCCGCCAGCCACGGGGCAATTGCCAGAGGGGCCACGCCAGCGAACATATTGCCAAAGCCCATGACCGAATTGACGCGACCAAGCTGCTCGAGCGGAGCCGTCGTTTGCACAATGGTGTTGTGGAGCGGGTTGACGACACCCCAAGCAATGCCCAGGGCGATCTGGCCGACGAGGGCCACGCCCACGTACGGCGTCCCCACATAGAGCAGACTTCCCAGGCCCACGGACATGAGCGCCACGAGCAGCGTTTTAAGGTTGACCAGGTGCGGCGGCAAGCGGAGCGCGAGGACGGCGCCCAGCACCGCGCCCACGCCGCAAGCCGACGAGAGCCAGCCCATCCACTCGACACCGACATGCAGAACATCACGGTAGAAGAACGACTCCAGCGGATCGAAGGCTCCGTAGCCAAAGTTCGAAAGAAAAATGATGCAGAAAAGTAGCGCGAGGACGCTGTTGGTGAAGACTGTCTTGATGCTGGTCGCGAAGGTTGCGCGGGCGGACGTGCTGGGGCTGGGGCCTTGCCCGGCCTTGTCCGATGTGATGCCACCGGTCGCGGGTTCGCCTTCGTGCGCGGCGGTCTGACCCGCCCGTGGCCTAAAGCCCCAACCGACGACGAACGCCAGCACGGTAAAGAGCATCATGAGCACAAACACCGCGCGCGACGACGCAGCCGCCGCGACAAAGCCACCCAACGTGGGTCCGACGATAATACTCACGTTTGAGAACATGGCGATGGCGGAGTTGATGTCTTTGAGCTCGACGGGATCATCGGTGAGGTAGGCCGGATAGGATGTGGCAATGGGCTGGGCGAATCCCATCGTAAAGCCTAGGAACACCGCGCCGAGCAGAACGATGCCGGTCGCGCTACCAAAGGCGATGATTGCCGTGCCAGTTGCAAGAGCGCCGATGATGCTCAGCAAGAAATGGCGGCGCGGACCCCAGGCGTCGAGCGCAGCGCCACCCGCAAAGGATCCCAGGATCACGAAAACGTTCATAAACAGAACGGCCAGCGATGTCGCCACGACTGAGGCATCGTCTGCATAGGTGAGCGTTCCGATGACGCCGATAAAATAACTGGTCTGAAACCCGGTGTAGATGAGAAAGCGCATCGCCACCAGCCGCTTGGCCTGCACGGACAGCGATGATTGAGGCTTTGAGAAAAGAGATGCGAGCATGGAGACTCCTTGTTTCATACGAATACGGGCGGTGGGCATTCGCCACCGTCTGTCAAATCAATCTATCCGCATGAAACATTAAGGACGCATCAGGACCCTTCTCTCCGTTTTTCGCCCGTCATGAACTACTTGGTAGATTGTAAGGCATGTCCCACACATCTACCAAAGCAAAAACCACCACAAAGGTGCCTGGCCCCTTTGTGGTGGTTGCGACGTTTACGCTGGTTGAGACTTGGCTAGGCCAGGTCGGCGCCGTTGGTGGCGATGACCTTCTTGTACCAGAAGAAGCTGTCCTTGCGGCTGCGGGCGAGCGTGCCGTTGCCGTCGTTGTCCTTGTCGACGTAGATGAAGCCGTAGCGCTTCTTCATCTCGCCGGTCGAGGCGCTCACCAAATCGATGCAGCCCCACATGGTGTAGCCCATCAGGTCCACGCCGTCCTCGATGGCAATCTCCATCTGCTTGATATGCTCGCGCAGGTAATCGATGCGGTAGCCGTCGTGAATCGCACCGTCCGCCTCGACCTCGTCCACCGCGCCCAGGCCGTTCTCGACGATCATCAGCGGCACCTGGTAGCGGTCGTAGACCTCCTCCAGGTAGTAACGCAGGCCCTCGGGGTCGATCGCCCAACCCCAATCGCTCTTCTTGAGGTACTCGTTGCCGGCGCCACCAAAGATGTTGCCCTGCTCCAGCAGCACCGGGTCAGCCGTGGCCGTGGCGCTCATGTAGTAGCTAAAGCTGTAGAAGTCGACCTTGCCGGCGGCCAGCGTGGCGGCGTCCTCGGGCGAAACCTCCACGTGCACGCCTTCGCGGCGCCACACGCTGGGCGCCCACGAGGGATACGCACCGCGCACCTGCACGTCGCCGCAGTAGAAGTTCATCTCGCGCTGCTGCTTTTGTGCGGCCAGAACGTCTGCCGGATTGCACGTGTGCGGGTAGCAGGCGTTGCCGGCGATCATGCAGCCGATCTTGTTCTGGGGATCGATCTGATGGCCCATGGTGACGCACTTGGCGCTCGCCAGGAACTGATGGTGCAGGGCATCGAAGCGCGCCTGCGGGTCGTCCCAGTCGCAGTCGCCAAAGGCCATGGGCGTGTCGGTTGCCTCGGGCACCATGCCGCCGCCCATCACGCCGCCAAAGCCGCCCATGAGCAGGCAATTGATTTCGTTAAAGGTGAGCCAGTAGCGCACCAGGCCCTTGTACTCGGTCATGACGGTGCGGGCGTAGTTGAGGTAGAAATCGATGAGCTTGGGGTTCTTCCAGCCTCCGTAGTTTTTGGACAGACCATAAGGCAGCTCATAGTGGCTAAGGGTGACCATGGGCTCGATGCCCTGCTCCTGACAGGCCTGGAACACACGGCGGTAGAACTCGATGCCGGCCTGGTTGGGCTCGGCCTCGTCGCCGTTGGGGAAGATACGGCTCCAGTTGATGGACATGCGGTAGCACTTAAAGCCCATCTCGCCAAAAAGCTTGATGTCGTCGAGATAGTGATGGTACATGTCCACGGCCTCGTGGCTGGGATAGTGGTACTGGGGCAGAATGCCGTCGGTAATGTGGCGCGGCTCGGAGACCGTGCCGCCGGTCATGATGTCGGGAACGCCGAGGCCCTTGCCGTCCTCGTTGTATCCGCCTTCGCACTGATTGGCGGCAGTGGCACCGCCCCACAGAAATCCATCGGGAAAAGCCATGTTGGCTCCTTTCGTACGTGTTGGGATGTTGCGTGGACGCCGAAGCGGCGTCCACGAGGTAATTTGCGTCCCGATCGGAGTTCGCGTTGAGTCGGCCGCCACGAAACCGGCCCATCTACTACGTTTAGTCGTGAACCCCCGACCACGCCGCAATTGTCAAAAATAAAACCGCAGGTAGACGGCTTGGCGGTTTTCGAAAAACCACCGTGTGGTTGGCCCCTACCACTTAAACGTAGTAGATAGGCCGGTTTCGTGGCGAGGCATGTTGCGGGACGCGCACGGACCGACCCATCGAAACTATGCCGGCTTAAGATATGCGGACGGAGCTGACGGAGACGACGTTTGCCCAGATAAAACCGACCAAAATAAACCTGTCCCTTATTGGCAGGTTCAAAACCATGCCGGTTTACGGGGCAGAACCAGTGCCCCTTGAGCATGCCAGAAACGGCAAGGACAAAACCGCAGGTAGAAGGCTTGTCAGTTTACGGAAAAACGGGGTATGGTCAGCACTCACCGTTTCAGCCCCGTAATCCGGCATGGTTTTGATTTTGGGCAGTCGCTCGGACGAGCGCATGGCATCTAGCCCCTTTGAAAAAAACCGGCGGGGCGCTCCCCCCCCCCCCCCCCCCCCGCCGGCTTGGTACCGAGTCTTTGTCGTTTGGGCTACTTGGCAGCCTCGGGCTTGTAGGTGGCAAACTCGATCGCAAAGCCCACGGCGGCACCCACGAAAGAGGCAACGATAGCCCAGATCATGTGGTTGATGCCGTTAACACCGGAGGGGTCGATGAAGGACAGCCAGTTGAAGACGCCCAGACCACCGGACATGTACACCACGGCGCCGGAGAGACCAATGATGAGGCCGCCCACAGCAGAACCGATGCTGGCGTTGATGAAGGCCTTCTTATCGGGCAGGGCGACACCGTAGATAGCGGGCTCGGTGACACCAAAGAAGAAGGCGGAGATCATGGCCGGCAGCGCGATACCGCGGAACTTCTCGTCCTTGTTCTTGAGATACATGGCGAAGAGCACGGCGCCCAGCGAGAAGGAGTGGGCGATAACGGAGCCCAGGATGTAGTCGTGGCCCAGAGTGGACAGGTTGACCAGCGCGATGGGCACGAGCGACCAGTGGAAGCCAAAGATGACCAGGCACATCCAGAAGGCACCGACGAGGGTGCAGCCCAGGAGGGAGCCGATCATGGGCAGGCCAAACAGCAGCGCGAAGAACTCACCAAGCAGGTTGGTGATGAGCGTGGCGATGGGGCCAATGACCAGATAGCCAAGGGTGACGGTAACGGTGACGACGATCAGCGGGGTGAAGAACATCTTCATAGAAGCGGGCATCCACTTCTTAACCCAGTGCTCGAGGGTGGAGCCAAACCAGACCATGAGCAGGATGGGGATAACGGAGCTGGTGTAACCCGAGGCAGGCATGATGAGCGGCAGGCCCAGGAACGTGGTGTACCAAGAGAAGGTGCCAGCAAAGCCGAGCTCGACGGAGCCGACAACCTCGCCCGAGGTCAGGGCAACCATGGTGGGATACACCAGGGCAAAGGCGATGGCCATGCCGTTGAACTCGCTCATCTTGAACTTCTTGGCCGCGGTAAAGCCAAGCACCACGGGCAGGAAGTAGAACATGCCGTCAGCGACGGTGTAGAGCAGCGTGTAGGCGCCGTCGTTGGCAAAGCTCGGGACCAGGAAGGTAGCGAGCGCCAGCAGGCCCTTCATGATACCGGCAGCGGCGAAGGTGCCGAGCATGGGGGCGAAGATGCCCGAGATGAGGTCGATGATCACATCGGTAACGCCCTTGGGAGCGGCATCGTCGTCATCGGCGTCGACGGCGCCGCCGTCGCTAAAACCGCCGGCCTTGAGAACGGCGTCGTAGACGTCCTCGACGATGTTGCCCACAACAACCTGGTACTGGCCGTTGGCGTGCATGACCTTGATGACGTTGGGCAGCTCGGAGATTGCCTCGTCATTGGCCTTCGACTCGTCCTTGAGCTTAAAACGAACACGGGTAATGCAGTGTGCGACGCATTTGACGTTGGACTTGCCGCCAACCAGCTCTACGATCTGGGCAGCAAGATCGTCGTATTTACCTGCCATGATCTGTCCTCTCTTTTCCAAATTTCGACAAAAATATCCCCTACCGCGAGCCGGTACCTTGCCCGCAGTTAGAAACCAAAAAGAATTGTTGCGATTGCCGCCGGGCTGGCGGCTTTACTCACTCGGTCTGCGAAGCCGATCGCAGACGGTTGATATGCATCATCAGATACAAGAGCTCCTCGTCCGAGCAGCTCTGCTTGAACTCTTTCTCGAACACGCGGTTGATGGCGTACGCACACTGGTAGGCCTCGGGAAAATCGCGGGCGGCCTGCATAAACAGTGAGGAGTTCTCGGTCTGCGTGCAGCTGCCCTTAACAAGGCGGCGAACCAAAAAGCGCAGGTGCGCAAGAAAGCGAATGTAGCAGTACGACGCCGTGTCGAGCGAGCAGCCGAGCTGCTTTTCCACGGAATGGGTTACCTCGTCAAGCACGCGGGTGCTCTTCATGATGAAGTCCATGTCCTTGGCGCGGCCCATGCCGTCGACCTCGGCGTTAACGATGTGGAGCGCGATGCTCGTGGCCTCGTTCTGACCCAGCTTGGCGCCGGTGTGCTTTTGCACGATGGCGAGCGCGGCCTGACCGATTTCGAGCTCACGCGGGTAGATGAAAGCCACCTCATGCTCGAGCGGGTTGGGAGCGCTGATCTGGTCGTCGTCGCGCTGAACGGCAAACTGCAGGTGATCTGCCAGGATAAAGGGCAGGCCACCGGACAGCTTGCAACCAAGCTGCTGGGATGCGAAGCAGGCAATGTCGCTTGCCGCGAGCAGAACGTCGTCGGTAAGTGTGCCGACCATATCCTGCAGGCTCTCGGGAACGTTATAGAATTTGCGCTGGATGAGCGACTCATCGGCAAGCTCGTAGGGCATCTCGTGAAAACCGATGCCCTTGCCAAAGACAACAACCTCTCGGCCGTCATCGCTGGCGGCGAGAGCAACGTTATTGTTGATCTTCTTTAAAATGAGCATGAAAAAACTCCTCGGACATCGGCGCTAGACGACGGGGCGATATTCCTCGTCTTCTATTATGCGCAAGTGATGCCTCCAGAGGAGTAACAAACTTGTGAGCACGTGGGCGATTGTAGGATGAAACTTGCATGCAGCGTAAGCCCCATTGGTGCGAAAGTCCGCTGAACGGTAGGAAATCGCCTGTAAACGGCAAAACCACCACAAAGGTGCCTGGCCCCTTTGTGGTGGTTTTAGCTGATGCCCCGATGTTACTCGCGCGGGGTGCCGTAGGGGTTGTACAAATCTGCAAGAGCAAATGTGCCGGTAGTAGCATCAAAGTCGAGTTCGAGCACACAGCAGTTGCCAATGCGGTGCTTCATCTTGAGCGGCTCCACGCCCACGCCGCGCATGACCTGAGCCGCTGCGGCGCCATGGCTCACGCACAACACGCTCTCATGTCCAGGGCGCTGCATGAACTCGGTGATGGTCGCCATCATACGCTCGCGAAACTCGACTTCGCCCTCGCCGTCATACTGCTTGTAAAAATCGCCGTACGGCAGGCGCGGATTCAAATCCTCGCTCGCGCCCTCAAATTTGCCAAAGTTCCACTCCTTAAGGCCCTTGACGCGCTCGTAAGGCTGACCGGGGAACGCAAGCTCAAGCGTGTCGCACGCACGCTCGGACGTCGAACTGTACGCATGGTCAAACGTAAGGCCACGCCCTCGCAGGGTCGCACCGACAGTTTTAGCCTGCTCGATTCCCAGCTCGGTGAGCGGCGAGTCACACCAGCCCTGCTTGCGACGAAGCAAGTTAAAGAGCGTTTGACCGTGACGCATAAAGTACAGTTTTGACATGAGGCCTCCGTGATCGCAATCGTTTGTCAGCGATTATGACACCTTGAGCTAACTTTAAGTCAAAGCTTTTTTGCAAAAACCACCACAAAGATGCCTGTCCCTTTTTGGCATGTTATGGCAGCGCAGCGAGCCGGTTCCAAGTGCCCCAGGTCGCCCCGAAAGAGGAGCGACGCGTACTTTGGTACGCGAGCGACGGCTTGAGGGGCGAGATGGGGTGCTTGGGGCCGGCGCAGCGTCAAGCCTTAAAGGTGGTCTTGGATGAGATCGCAGATGGCTCGGGCGTCGTTGATGTTGATGGCTCGGGTCGCAAAACCGGCGTCGAAGGCCTGACGCGCCAGGGCTTCGTTGCAGGCAAGGGCCAACGTGTGACCGTCGACCAGGTCGAGCGAGCTCTTGCCGCGCAAACGGTCGACACCCGATCGCGCGACGACGATGTTGTCGAAGCCCTCGGTCTTGTAGCCCTCGATGATCACCACGTCAACATCGTTGTAGCGCGACAGCAGCTCGCGCGCGGGCATCTCGTCCTCCTCGCGCGTGTCGGCGTACTCCGCCCAGCGCGTGGCGCAGATGAGGCCCACGTGCTTGGAGCCGGCCTGGTGATGGCGCCAGGTGTCCTTAGCGGGCACATCGATATCAAAGCCGTGGTGCCCGTGATGCTTGAGCGAACCCACACGCAGGCCGCGGCGGGTGAGCTCGGCGATAACCTTCTCGACGAGCGTTGTCTTGCCCGAGTTTTGGTAGCCGATAAACGCGATCGCGGGGACGGCCGGTTTCGGAGCTGCAGGCGCGACGGCGACGGGTGCGATCGCGGGCGCGTCGCCCGCGGCCCCCACGGCCCCAGTAGCAGCGGCCTGACGTTCGGCACGATCCCACACCCCCGAGCGGCCGCCCTCCTTGTGCAGCAGGCGCACGTCGACGATCTCCATGCCGCGATCGACCGCCTTGCACATGTCATAGATGGTCAGACACGCGGCACTCGCGCCGGTCAGGGCCTCCATCTCGATACCCGTCTTGCCCGTCACGCCCGCCGTAACCAGCACGTGAAAGCCAACCTGCCCGTCCGCGCGCGCCGGTGCCCAGCCCTCGGGCATGTCCTCGGCCGGCGTCCCCGCCGGAGCGATGGGCGCAATGTCGCACTTGCTCTTGGTAATGAGCAACGGATGGCACATGGGGATGATGTCGCTCGTACGTTTGATGGCCATAATGCCCGCCACGCGCGCGCAGGCAAGCACGTCGCCCTTTTTGGCGCGGTCCTGCAGCACCATGGCCTGCGTCTCGGGGTGCATGAGGATGGTGCCCTCGGCGATGGCGATGCGATGGGTCTCGGCCTTGTCGGACACGTCGACCATGCGAACCTCGCCCTTGGCGTCCACGTGCGTCAGCTCGTCGCGACGGGCGTCGCGGGCGGGCTCGGCGGCAGCGCTGGCAGTCGGCTGCGCGGACGCGTCGGCGTTGCCAGCATTCGCTGCAGCCGTGGCTTTATGGGCAGACATCGCGGCCCTGCGAGCGGCCTTGGTGGCATCGGCGTACCTGCTCTTGGCCATATGATCATCCTCCGATTTGGGACATAAATCGTTGCGTTCCCTCAATTATCGCGTGTTCCTGCGGTTTGTGGGCCACGGCATCGCGCCAAATCGAAAGTACCTGATTATCATCACCACGGCGCAGCGCCTCACGCACCGAATACTCGGCATCGCTGAACAGGCACGGACGCACGTTGCCATCGGCCGTCAGGCGCAGACGGTTGCAATTCGCACAAAAATGGTTGGACATGGCGCTGATGAAGCCGACTGTTCCCGCCGCGCCCGGAAAGTGCCAATAGCGCGCAGGGCCCGCGCCGGCAGGAGCGTCGTTGATGTCGAGCGGTTCAAGCTCGCCCAGTCCCGTCGCGGCGGCCCCGGCATTGATGCGCGCCCGCAGCTCGTCGCTCGGCACGGTATCGCTCGCGTCCCACAACTCGGGATTGAGCGCGGGCGCGTGAGGGTCTACGGCACAATGCGAGCTCGTGTGCTCGTCGCCGATGGGCATGTATTCGATAAAGCGCAGGTGGATGGGGCGGTCGACGGTCAACCGTGCAAGGGCCGCAACATCCTGGTTGAGCCGGCGCACCACAACGCAGTTGACCTTAACGGGCTCAAAGCCCCAAGCCAGCGCTGCGTCGATGCCAGCCATGGTCTGCTCGAGTCGGCCCAGGCGCGTGATCTTTCCAAAGAGCGTAGGGTCGAGCGTGTCGAGCGAGATATTGACGCGGTCAAGCCCAGCGTCTTTGAGCTGCGGCACCAGCTTGGGCAGCAGGGCGCCGTTGGTGGTGAGCGAGATGTCCTCGATCTGCGGAATCGCGCGGATGTCGCGAATGAGCGGAATGATACGGCGGCTGACCAGCGGCTCGCCGCCCGTCAGGCGCACGCGGCGAATGCCCTCTCCCGCTACCAAGCGCACAAAGTGGGCGATTTCCTCGGCGCTGAGCAGCTCATCGTGCGCACGGGGTGCCACGCCATCGGCCGGCATGCAGTAAATGCAGCGGAAATTGCACTTGTCGGTAACGGCAATGCGCAGGTAGTTGATATCGCGGCCAAAGCCGTCATGTTGCACGTGCCCGTCCACGCAGCCCTCCCTCACGCGGCGTTTTATTCTTCGGAAAACATAATACCCCACGAGAGAATCATGCCGACACCCGTACGACAGGACAGGTCGCTTCGAGCAAAACGGACTTTCCAAGCCCATCCTCAGCACAGACCATCACAACATTCGATGCTTTTCCCGTTTTTGGCAAAAAACGTCGAATGTTGTGATGGTTTGCCTGCCCGCAGCACCCCGCGGAAGGACCAAAGCGCCCCTAAAGACCGCCGTCCCAGTGCCGAATCACGAATTCTCGCAGGTCGTTCTGCCGCTTTTGGAACGCTTCGCTTCGGTCGCACTTAAGGCCCATAGCGAGCGCGATAGCGTTCATCGCCCGGTGCAATTGCAGCTGATGGGCAAACTGAGTCCCGGTGAGGACGATCATCCTAAAGCCCAGCGCGCTCAGCACGGTCATACGCTCCGCATCCGACGCGCTGCGCTGTTTATCAAGATGGTCCGAGCCGTTGTACTCAATCCCCGTACCGCTCGCAGGCACATATACGTCAATCTCGAAATACCCGGCCTTTGCGAGATACTTGAACTCGTTGGGAACATCGACCCGATGGTTGAGCTCGATCTTGGCGTATCCCAGCCCGCCCTGGGAACGTTTTGCTACGACCATGATTGCGGTGGCCGTCTCCATGGGCGATCGCGCGCCATCGTGCACGCGCTTGAGCATGGCGGCCGCGCGCACAGCCCCCTGGCGAGATCGGTTCTCATTGCAATAGGCAATCAAGTCGGCAACGGTATACCTCTGCCCCATCTCGATATAATCGCCTGTCGACAGATGATTCAAATGGTATCGGGCGCAGATTTCATACCCATATTCCAGCTGCTCGGGCTCACTCATCCACGAGCCCGCCTGGACAAAGCACATGGCCTCATCAACCACTAGAAGGTCCTCTGCCACCTCGATAAGATGGCCCGGAGGTACCGGCGACCCAAACACGTGGCACCTAAATCCAGCCGGCGTCGAGCGCTCAAAATCGAAGTTGACGAGCGTGTCGACATGATCGAGCTCTTCTCGTGGAATACCGAGCGAGACCAGATAGTCGGTAACGATCCCAACTGCCGTTGAAGCCCTCAGCCCCTTGGCATCGAGCCCCAATTTGGGCAGGTCCGCAGTCGGCTCCGCCTCGTTGGCAAGCGAGTCCTCATCGTATAGGCTGCTTGCTCGCGAGAGCGGCTCGGACGGGCGCACCACGTTGTGGTACAGCCAGGCAGTCTTATGGGACAGGACGATTGGCAGGTCCATGAGCCCTCCAATGGAGTCGGATAACCAACCTTGTTCCCCTGCCCACGGGTCCGCACACCTTCGTGCGCAAGAAAGCGATTCCACCCGGTCGAGTGGCAGAAAAACCATCACAACATTCGATGCTTTTCCCGTTTTTGGCAAAAAACGTCGAATGTTGTGATGGTTCGAGGCGAGGTGAGGGGCACGGAGGACCAAAGCATCGTGCTCGAACGGGTTAATCCAACTCTTTTAAGCCATGCGCCAGCTGCCAGTACTCGCCGTGCTGGGCGAGCAGCTCTTCGTGCGTGCCGCGCTCGATGATGCGGCCGTGTTCGAGGACCATGATGGCATCGGCGTCGCGGACGGTGGACAGGCGGTGCGCGATCATAAACGTGGTGCGTCCGCGCATGATGCGGTCCATACCGCGCTCGATGAGCTTTTCGGTACGCGTGTCAATGGAGCTCGTGGCCTCGTCCAGGATGAGCACCGGCGGATCGGCGACGGCCACGCGCGCGATGGCGAGCAGCTGACGCTGGCCCTGCGACAGGTTGGCGCCATCGGCCGTGACCGGTGTGTCGTAGCCCCGCGGCAGGCGGCGGATAAACGAGTCGGCGCAGGCGGCCTCGGCAGCGGCGCGCACCTCCTCGTCGGTCGCGTCGAGCTTGCCAAAGCGGATGTTCTGCGCAATGGTGCCGCTAAACAGGTGCGTGTCCTGCAGCACAATGCCGAGCGACCCGCGCAGGCTGGCCTTGGCAATGTGCTTGACGTCGATGCCGTCGTACGTGATCTCGCCGTCATCGACCTCGTAGAAGCGGTTGATGAGGTTGGTGATGGTCGTCTTGCCGGCACCCGTGGAGCCCACAAACGCGATCTTTTGCCCCGGCTTGGCAAACAGGTTGAGGTCCGTGAGCACGCGGGTGCCCGGCACGTAGGAAAAATCCACGGCATGGAAGCGCACGTCGCCGGCAAGCGGGACCAAGCCGCACGTGAGCTCGGTGCCGTCGGCAGCCACCGCGCGGCCCGACTCATCAACGGCTGCCACATCATGCAAATGCCCGTACGCGCCCACGCCCTGGCCCTCGGGAATCTTCCACGCCCACGCGGCGTCGCCCGTCTGCACCAGCTCCACGCAGCCCTCGTCCACCTCGGGCTTAAGGTCCATCGCGGCAAACAGGCGCTCGGCACCGGCCAGCGCGTTGAGTAAGAAGTTGCCCAGCTGCGTAAACTGGTTGATGGGCATGGCCGCCTGGCGCACAAAGACCAGGTAGCTCGCGAGTGCACCCACGTCGGCAAGTCCCTTGATGCAGAGCATGCCGCCCGCCACGGCGACGATGGCGTAGTTGACGTAGCCGATCACCACGGTCATGGGCGCCATCGAGTTGGCGTAGGTCTGCGCGGCGCCACCGGTGCGGCGCAGCTCCTGGTTGCGCGCGTCAAAACCTGCCACGTTGGCCTGCTCGTGGTTGAAGACCTTGATGACCTTTTGGCCCGAGACCATCTCCTCGACATATCCGTCCAAGTCGCCGAGCGATGCCTGCTGGGCGGCAAAAAAGCGCTTGGAGCGGATACCCGAGTAGCGCGCGTACAGCACGATGGCCGCGTCGCACACGAGCGTGATAATCGTGAGCTGCCAGTTGAGGATGATGAGCATGGCCGTGGTGCCGATCACCTGAATGGTCGCCTGAATCACGTTGGCAAAGCTGTTGTTGAGCGCCTCGGAGACGGTGTCGACGTCGTTGGTGAAAAAGCTCATGATGTCGCCCGAGCGCGTACTGTCGAAATAGCTGAGCGGCAGCGTCTGAATGTGCGCGAACAGGTCGCGACGGATGTCGGACACCACGCGTTGGGCCGCGCGCACCATGATCTGCGAGTAGCCTAGGGCCGAGAGCACGCCCGCGGCGTAGATGATCGCCGTTACGATGACCTGCTTGGCGAGCAGCTCCTCACCGCCCGTGGCCAGGCCGTTGACGATGGGGCGCACCATGTAGGTGCCGGCGAGGCTCGCGATGGCCGCGACGGAGGCAAGCATACCCACCGCCAGCAGCGAGAACTTGGCATGGCCCATGTAAGAGAGCAAACGGCGCACAGTGCGCTTGAGGTCGGCCGGGCGCGCTTGGGCTGCGGTCTTAGGCATGGCGCTCGCCCCCTTCCAAGGGTAATCTGCTGGGGACGGAGGAAAACGGATTATTCGCGCAGCCATCGTCGCTGCCGTCGCCGGCGTCTACGTTCCCCGCAAACTCCATCTGCGAGGCGTAAATCTCCTGGTAGATGTTGTCGCCCGCTAGCAGTTCCTCGTGCGTGCCCACGCCGTGGACACGACCGTCGTCCAGCACCACAATGCGATCGGCATCCATAACGCTCGCGATGCGCTGGGCGATGATGAGCACGGTCGTATCGGGGATCCGAGCGATGTGCTCGCGAATCTTAGCGTCGGTCGCCATATCGACCGCGCTGGTGGAGTCATCAAAAATGAGCACGCGCGGATGCTTGAGCAGCGTGCGCGCGATGCACAGACGTTGCTTCTGACCACCCGAGACACCGGCGCCGCCTTGGCCCAACTCGCCGTCCAGCCCGCCGATGCGATCAAGGAACTCGTCCACGCACGCTGCGCGGCAAGCCGCGAGGAGCTCATCGTCCGACGCCTGCGGATTGCCCCACTGCAGGTTCTCGCGCACGGTGCCCGCGAACAACACGTTCTTTTGCAGCACAATGCCCACGGCGTCCCGCAAGGCGACCAGGTCGTAGTCGCGCACGTCGTGTCCGCCCACAAGTACGACGCCCTCGGTGGCGTCGTACAGACGCGCAATCAGCTGCACAAGCGAGCTCTTACCCGAGCCCGTGCCGCCGAGGATGCCCACCGTCGAGCCGCTCTCGACGCGAAGGTCGATATGCTCGAGCACATCCTCGGCTGCATCCGCGCGGTACTTAAACGACACGTCGCGAAACTCGATGCTTCCGTCGGCCACCCCGTGCACGGCAGTGGCAACGTCGGGCGCCTGGATAAGCGAACGCTCGTCGAGCACCCGCGAGATGCGCTCCACGCTGGCAAGTGCGCGCGTGATCAGCAAAAACACGTTGGAAATCATCATGAGCGAGTTCATGATGAGCAGCACATAGCTCATAAAGCCCGTGAGCGAGCCCACGCCGAGCTCGCCGGCAAGAATCATGCGCCCGCCGATCCACAGAATGGAAAGCGCCGCCACGTACATCGACAGCTGAAACACCGGCAGGTTGAGCACGGCGTTGCCAAAGGTCTTCGTCGCCGTATGCGCAAGCTCGGTATTGACGGCATCGAACTTGGCCTCCTCGTGCTCGGCACGCACGTACGCCTTGACGGCGCGCACGGCGGTGAGGTCCTCCTGCACCACACCGTTGAGATGGTCCATCGAGGTCTGCAGCTGGCGGTAGAGCGGGCTGACGCGATAGGTGATAACGCCCAGTACAATCGCCAGCACTGGCAGAATAATCGCGAATACCGTAGCGAGCGGGCGCGACAGCACCAGCGCATAGACCAAGCCGACGATGAGCGTCACGGGGCCGCGCACCATGGGGCGAAAGCCGTTGCCGATGGCGTTTTGAATCACGGTGATGTCGGTGGTCATGCGAGTGACGAGCGAGCTGGCGTCGTAGTTGTCCAGATTGCCAAAGGCGAGCGTCTGGATCTTGCGATACTCGGCCTCGCGCAGGTTAGCGCCCAGCCCCGAGGCGACGCGAGCAGACGTGCGCGCATAGCCCAAGCCAAGTACCAGCGAAAATGCGGCACATACCAACATATACGTGCCCTGCAACAGCATGTAGTCGATGTCGCCCGCGGGCACGCCTACATCGATGATATTTGCCATGATGACCGGGATAAACAGCTCGAGCGCCGTCTCGGCCGTCACAAAGAGCACGCCGAGCATGGCATCGCGGCGGTATGCCCCCAGATAGGAAAACAGAATCTTGAGATTGCGCACGCAGGTTCATCCCCCATCAAACGTTGTTCGCAAACCCACGTATTATGGCGCGCCGTGCGGCGGTGTCAAGTGTTCCGAAATCGATTTCTGCAAGGCTAGTGCAGGCACCAAGCTCGCAGGACGCGCCCCTGTATTCAATTAGAAATGAACGCGAGCGTGACTTTTTCGCCCCACTGCCAACATAAACCTTGACTCTATAATCGTTGTAGGGTTTTCACTACACTGGTACGTAAACAGACCAAGCCAGAAAGCCCCGCCCATGGAACACGACCTCACACGCGGCAATGTCCTTAAGACCATCGCGGTCTTTGCCCTGCCTTATATGCTCTCGTACTTTTTGCAGATGCTCTACGGCATGGCCGACCTGTACATGATGGGGCAGTTTAGCGGCGCCGCCGGCATCACCGCCGTGGGCAACGGCGCGCAGACGCTCTATATCATTACCGTGACGCTCGTGGGCCTGGCCATGGGAACGACGGTTATCGTCGGCCACGCCGTGGGTTCGCGTCGGTTTGACCGCGCCGAGACCGCCATCGGCAACACCATCACGCTCTTTATGGGTGTCTCGGTGGTGCTGGCCGCTGTCCTGCTCGCACTGTGTCCGCAGATTGTGGCACTCATTGGCACGCCGGCCGAGGCGGTCGAGGGCACCGCCGCCTACCTGCGTATCTGCTTTATGGGCATTCCCTTTATCGCCGCGTACAACATCCTCTCGGCCATCTTTCGCGGCCTAGGCGATTCGCGCTCGCCCATGTACGTGATTGGCGTGGCATGCATCATCAACATCGCGCTCGACTTTCTGTTTATCGGCCACATGGGGCTCGGCCCCGTAGGCGCGGCACTCGGCACAGTCATCGCGCAGACGGCGAGCGTGGCTCTCGCGCTCGTGTGGCTCAAGAGCCGCCGTACGCACATTCACCTCAAGCGCAGCGACCTACGCCCCCAGCCCGAGGTGCTCGGCAGCATCCTTAAAATCGGCGTGCCCGTAGCCGTGCAGGACGGCTGCATCCAGGTGGCGTTTATGTTCATCACCGTCATCGCCAACCACCGCGGCCTGGTTGATGCCGCCGCCGTAGGCTTGGTCGAAAAGATGATCAGCTTTTTGTTTATCGTGCCGAGTTCCATGGGCGCTACCGTCAGCGCGCTCACGGCGCAAAACGCCGGCGCAGGCAAGGGCGACCGCGCGCGCCAGGTGCTCAAGGATGCCATGACCGTCTCGGTGGTGTACGGCTGCCTGATCACGGTGCTGATGTGGCTGGTGGCGCCGGCGTTTATCGGCTTTTTTGCCAAGGACCCCGCGGTGGTCGCCGCCGGCACCGGCTATATGCGCAGCTATATTTTCGACGCGATTTTTGCCGGCATCCACATTTGCTTTAGCGGCTTTTTCGCTGCATACGGCAAGAGCTACATCGGCTTTGCGCACAACGTGCTGGCCGTGGCGCTCATTCGCGTACCCGGCGCATGGCTGCTGTCGAACGCCTATTCCGACACGCTGTTCCCCATGGGTATCGCCTCGCCGTGCGGGTCGATTCTGTCGGCGGCCATCTGCGTGATTGCATTTACCGTGCTCAACCGCCGCGGAACTTTTGACAAGCTGATGGCGTAGCGGGGCAACGCAGGCCTAGCGCCTCTCCCCTGTTTTACCGAAAGGAGCGGTCCTGTGACCGACATGCCAAGCGAACACACCGAGGGCCTGCTCCGCATTGGCGAGGTGGCGCGCTTGCTCAATTTGAGCGTGGGCACACTGCGCCATTACGAACAGATGGGGCTATTGGAACCGGCATATGTCGATCCGACGAGTGGGTACCGCTACTACGGATCGCGGCAGCTCTCCACCCTCAACACCATCGGCAACCTGCGCGTTCTTGACCTGCCGCTGGCCCAGATTCGCGAGTTTGTCACTACGCGCGATATGGATTTGATGCAACGGCAACTGACCAAGCAACAGGAGTTAATTGAGCACAGGCGGCGTGAGTTGGAGCGCATGTCGCGCAAGATTGACCAGCGGCTTGCCTTGCTTCATGGCGCTTTGAATGCTGATCTCGACACCATTAGCGAAATCGAGGAACCCGAACTTCGCTGCGCCACGCTGCACGAGCGCGTCAATCCCACCGACGCCTATTCGCTGGGATGGCATATCCGCCAGCTTCAGCAGGGGCAGCACGAAACCTTTGCCTATCTGGGCAATCTGGGTGTGGGCATCGCGCCCGAACGCCTCGCCGCCGGCGACTTTGATGGCTACGACGAGGTCTTCCTGCTGCTCGATGACACCGATGATTACTTGGGCGACGTCGAGGTGCGGCCCGCCGCGCGCTGCCTAACCATAAGCTTCCGCGGCACGCACGGACAAGCAGCCCCGCGCTACGAGCGGCTGCTCAGCTATATGCGCGAACACAACCTGACGCCCGCCGGCCCCTCGCGCGAGATCGCCTTGATCGACGACATCATCAGCGACGACCCGGCAACCTACGTAACGCAGATCACGGTGCCGGTTGCCCCAGCAAAGTAAGAACCGCCCGGAAGGCATCGTGCTTCCGGGCGGTTCTTCAATTTGGCTATCGATGCCTTACGCCTCAGGCACCTCGCCGGTAGCCAAGATCTGCTCGAGTGCGTCCTCGTCCAGCACGGGTACGCCCAGCTGCTCGGCTTTGGTGAGCTTGGAGCCCGCTTTGGGACCGGCGACCAGGTAGCTCGTCTTCTTAGAAACACTGCCCGAAACCTTGGCGCCGAGCACCTTGAGCGCCGCGCCCGCCTCGTCGCGCGTGCGGTTGACAAGCGTGCCGGTGAGCACGAAGGTCAGGCCTGCGAGTGGTTGTGCGTCGGCGAGCTCGCCTGCCACGCCAGCGTCGGCTGCAGCTTGCGCGTGCGCGGCGCCCAAGTCGACCTCGAGTGACAGACCCGCCTGACGCAGGCGCTCCAGCACGGCAAGGTTCTCGGGCACGGCAAGGAACTGCTTGACGCTCGCCGCAATCTTGGGACCGATACCCTCGCACTCGGCAATATCCTCTTCGCTCGCCAAGATGAGCTTGTCAATCGACAGGAATCGCTCGGCGATGACCTCGCCCACGCTCTTGCCCACGTGGCGGATGCCCAGGGCAAACAGCACGCGACCGAGCGGCTGGCTCTTGGACTTGTTGAGCTCGGCGATGATTTTCTCAGCCGTCTTGAGGCCCACCGGAATGGGGTCGCCCTTCTTGACGCCCTTTTTGCTGTTGGAGCTGGCATAGGTGCGCCCCGTGTCCAGGCCTGCGATGTCGTCGACCGTGAGCTGGTAGAAGTCCGCGACATCGTGGATCAGCCCGGCGGCAATCATCTTGTCGACGATCTCGTCGCCCAGGCCGTCGACGTCCATGCAGCCGCGACTCACCCAATGGAGCAGGCGCTCCTTGAGCTGCGCGGGGCAGTCGATGGACACGCAGCGGTAGGCAACCTCGCCATCCTCATGGACCACGGGGCTGCCGCACACGGGGCAGACCTCGGGCATGTGCCAGTCGACCGAATCGGCCGGGCGCTTGTCGAGCACCGGCCCCACGACCTCGGGGATCACGTCACCCGCCTTGTGCACGATGATGGTGTCGCCCTCGCGCACGTTTTTGCGGCGAATCTCGTCGATGTTGTGCAGCGTGGCGCGCGCGATGGTGGAGCCGGCAACCATCACCGGGTCGAACTCGGCGACCGGCGTGAGCACACCGGTGCGGCCCACCTGGATGCGAATTTCGCGCAGGACGGTCTGCTTTTCCTCGGGCGGGAACTTAAAGGCAATGGCCCAGCGCGGTGCGCGGGCGGTAAAGCCCAGGTCGAGCTGCTGCTGAAAGCTGTCGACCTTTACGACCACGCCGTCGATGTCGTAATCCAGGTCGCCGCGGTGCTCGAGGGCCCGGGCGCAGAACTCGTGAACCTCGGCCGGCGTAGCGCAGCGTGCCACGTTGGGGTTGACGCTAAAGCCGGCACTGCGCAGCCAATCGAGGAACTCGCGCTGGCTGTGGACGTGCAGCGGGTCGGTATCGGCGATGGCATAGATAAAGGTGGCCAGGTCGCGACGCGCCGTGACCTTGGGATCCTTTTGGCGCAGGCTGCCGGCGGCGGCGTTGCGCGGGTTGGCGAAGGGGTCGCGGCCCTCGGCATCGGCCTCTTCATTCAGACGAACAAAGCTGCCCTTGGGCATATAGACCTCGCCGCGTACTTCGATGGTACGCTCGCGGTCGGCACCCATGTGGGCGAGCGCCGGCTCGGACAGGTGCATGGGCACATCCTTGATGGTACGCACGTTGAGCGACACGTCCTCGCCCGTGATGCCATCGCCGCGCGTGGCCGCGCGCACGAAGGTGCCGTTTTGGTAAGTAAGGGCCACGCCCAGACCGTCGATCTTGAGCTCGCAGGTATAGGTGACGCTGCCGGCACCGAGCGCGTCCTCGGTGCGTTGGAGCCATGCGTCAAGTTCGTCCAGATCCATGGCATCGTCCATGGAATACATGCGCGCCATGTGCGTGACCGGCGTAAACTGCTCGCTCACGTAGCCGCCCACGCGCTGAGTATAGCTGTCGGGCGTCACCAGGTCGGGGTAGGCAGCCTCGATTTCTTGCAGCTCAACGAGCATTTTGTCGAATGCGGCATCCGTGATCTCGGGCGCGTCGAGCATGTAGTAGCGATAGGCGTGGTAATCGAGCTCGTGGCGCAGCTCGGCCGCACGCGCTGCCGCCTGGGCACGGGCATCGGCCGGTGCAGCGGTATCCGTGCTCGCGGGCGTTTCGGTATCGATGTCCACGCCGTCACCAAACAGGCTCGATTGCTCCATAGCGGCACTCCTTCGCTCGATTTCAAACGGATACTAGAGTACCACCGGTCACCATGGGGCCGAATAACCCTTTCGAACCGCACCGAATCGGCAGCGGCCGGACCGGGGTGGACAGTTAGTTCAGATACGTATAAATCCTAGAGCTGAATCAGGCACGAACACCCCTGTTTCGACTAATTTGGGCTCCTCGAGACCATGTAAACGTCCCGCTCGCCCTCCCAAGCATCCATTCAAACCCCATCCCAATCAAAAATTGCTCAAAACGCATCCCAAGCTGCCCCAGATTTATACGTATCTGAACTAACTGTCCAGACCATTCCGAACCAGGCCTCTTGTCAGCCCCAAGTGATCCGTTTTCCTCCGTCCCCAACGGATCAATAAGAAAAGAGGGGCCGTCCCGCGCTGGCGGAACAGCCCCTCTAGCTTCGATATGTGCGATACGGCTCGTTAGAAACCCTGACCGTAGCCTTGACCCTGGCCCTGGCCCTGCTGGCCCAGCAGTTCCTCCAGGTACTGGCGCAGCTGCTCGTCGGTAATACCGCCGTTGCCGGTGTCGGTTGCACTGTCGTTCTGCTGCTGGTTCTGCAGTTCCTCGTCGGAGCCCAGCTCGACAGTGACCTTCTTCTCTTCCTTGCCGCGCATGAGTGTGATCTCGACCTTCTCGCCCACCTCGTGGCTGCGCAGTGCGATGATCAGGCCATCGGCGCTCGTGATCTCGTCATCGCCCAGCTTGGTGATGACGTCGCCCTCCTGAATGCCAGCCTTGGCGGCAGGGCCGTCCTCAACGACGCTCGCCACATACGCGCCGCTATCGGTGCTCAGCTTGTTGGTGCGGGCGTTGAGCGCATTGACGCTCGAAAGCGTAGCGCCCATGTACGGATGCACCGGCGTCTTGCCGTCGATGATCTGGTCGGCAATGTTCTTGGCATAGTTAACGGGAATGGCAAAGCCCACGCCCGAGCTGGAGCCCGAGTAGCTCTCGATGAGCGAGTTGATACCCACAAGCTCGCCATTGTCGTTGACGAGCGCGCCGCCAGAGTTGCCCGGGTTGATGGCGGCATCGGTCTGGATCATGTTGGCATAGATGGTGTTACCGCTGGTAGAGCTCATAGCCGTGGAGCGATACAGCGCCGACACGATACCCGTGGAGACAGACTGCTCGTTGCCGAACGGCGAGCCGATCGCCATGACCCACTCGCCCACGTTGAGCTTGGAGGAGTCGCCGATCTCGATCGGCGTGAGCTTGGAGGCGTCGGCGTCCTTGAGCTTAATGACGGCGAGGTCGCTCGAAGCATCGTTGCCCACGAACTCGGCCTCATAGGTGGTGCCGTCGTCCATGGTCACCACGTACTGGTCGTAACCATCGACCACGTGGTTGTTGGTGAGGATGTGGCCCTCGGTATCGAGCACCACGCCCGAGCCGACGCTGCCCGAGCTGTCCGACTCATCAGCAGACTGCGAAAGCGAGCCATTCTGGCTGCCGCTCGAAGTGGCGGTGATGGAAACCACGGAGGGCAGGGCCTTAGCAGAAACGGCCTCGGCCAGCGTGGTGTCCTCGGAGTCAATGGTGATCTTTTGCGTCGACGAACCCGAAGCACCCGCCGTCACGGCATTCTTGCCGCCACCGATATCGAGCGTGCCGCTCATAATGAGCGCAATGACCAGCAGGGCTCCGCAGGCACAGCCGGCAAGCGCCGTAATAAAGATCGGCAGCTTTTTGGTCTTGGTCTTGACCACCGTGTGCTTGTTCACGACCTGCTGGCCACCCAGCGGCTTGCCGGTCTGCGTGTCGTAGGCCTGCACGTAGGGAATGTTACTGCCGGCAGGCGTCGACTCCACCTGCACACGCGGCTGCTGCTGGGTCTCGCCGGCGTTGCCCGCATCCTGGGGACGCTGGGAATCGTACTCGCTCATGGCTGCGATCCTTTCGTCAAATAACCAAAGGCCCGCCAAACATGTGGCGGGCCATCATTGTTCACGTTGAGTTGTACCCCAATATGCGGGCGCAAGTGTATGAGAACGCAATCTTTTAGGAAGGCTTAAGTTCTGCCGCAGACCCGAAAGGAATCCGTACCTGCGTCAAAACCACCACAAAAGTGCCTGTCCCCTTTGTGGTGGAAATCTAGTCCTTAAACAGATAGCCCACGCCGCGGACGGTGGTGATGTGCGCCGCGATCTGCGGACCCACCTTGGAGCGGATGCGTCGAATGTGCACGTCGACGGTGCGCGTGCCGCCGCAGTACTCAAAGCCCCATACGCGGTGCAGCAGCACCTCGCGGCTGTAGGCGCGGTTGGGGTGCGTCGCCAAAAAGCTCAGCAGCGAGTACTCCATCAGCGTCAGGTCGATGGGCTCGTTATCGAGCGTCACCTGGTAGGTAGCCAGGTTAATCTCGAGGTTATCGATATTGAGCACATCGTCGGCGGTGACGGTCTCCTCCTCGCCCATCAGGCGCTGCGCGCGAGCCTTAAGCTCGTTGGGCGTCGCCGTGGGGCATACAAAGTCGGCATGTGCGTGATTGGGCAGGCGCAAGGTACCGAGCGCCTCGTCGTCGACAATCACCAGCATGGGGACGCCGCCGCGATCGTCAAGCCACTTGGCAATCTGATCGATGCGGTCGCTGCGGATGCCGTCTGAGTCGAGGATCAGCAGGTCAAAGTCGTGCGCCGCAGTCGGCGAATCGGGGGTAGCCAGGCTCACCTCGACACCCAGGGTGGTCGTCAAGCTGCGGGCAAACTCGTGGAAGCGCGTCGTGCGCGCCATGAACAGGGCACTCTTTTCGGACATATCGGCCTCCAAAGAAATGAGCTCAATCGTACTGGAACAAGCCAGCGCGATTAGGAGTTCGCCAGGTAGTGCTTGATCTCCCACTCGGTGATCGTAGACTCAAACTTATGCCACTCGTCACGCTTCTTTTTAAGGAAGAAGCTGTGGATGTGCTCGCCGAGGGCATCCTTCATAAACTGCGAGTCCTCAAACACGTCGAGCGCCTCTTTGAGCGAGCGCGGCAGCGGCGTGTAGCCGGCCTCGACCATCTGGCGGTCGGTAAGCTTGAGCGTCTCGGCCGTGGCCTCGGGCGGGAGCTCCAGCTTGCGCTCGATGCCGTCCAGACCAGCCGCCAGCGTGACGGCGTTGACCAGGTACGGGTTGGCCATGGGGTCGGGGCTGCGAAGCTCGATGCGCGTGGACAGCTGCTTGCCGGGCTTGTAGACCGGAATGCGGACCATGCTCGCGCGGTTGCGCAGGCCCCACGTGGCGTACTGCGGCACGGAGTCGCCGCCTGTGGTGATGCGCTTGTACGAGTTGACCGTTGGGTTGGTGATGGCGCTGATCTCGCGGGCATGCGCCAGAATGCCGGCCATATAGTGCTTGGCGACGTCGGAGAGGTGGTACTTCTCGTCGTCCTCGCCCCAAAAGACGTTGTTGCCGTCGTGGTCGAATAGCGACTGGCACAGGAACATAGCGCTGCCGTCCTCGCCCGCCAACGGCTTGGGCATAAAGGAGGCGTGGCAACCGCTCTCGTAGGCCTGCTGCTTAATGATGAGTTTGGCCGTGGTGATGGCGTCGGACATGCTCAGGGCCTCAGCATGGCGCAGGCTCATACCGTGCTGCGAGCGGCCGGCGGCGTGGAAGGTGTACTCCACGGGCACGGACATCTTCTCGAGCGTGAGGACCGTGTTGCGGCGCAGGTCGCGGGCGGCGTCACTCACCGAAAGATCGAAGTAGCCCACGTTGTCGAGCGGCTCGGGGGTGTGCTCGTCGGGGAAGTAGTAATACTCCAGCTCGGCGCCCACGTTGAGCAGGTAGCCAGCCTTCTCGGCCTTATAGAACATGCGGCGCAACGCATCGCGCGGATCGCCGGCGAAGGGCTTGCGGTCGGGGGTGCACACGTCGCAGAACACGCGGGCGACGCCGTTGTGGCTCGGGCGCCACGGCAAAATCTGGAAGGTCGAAGCATCGGGAAACGCCAGCATGTCGGCTTCCTCGGGCGTGGCAAAGCCCTCGATGGCGGAGCCGTCAAAGCCAATACCCTCCTCAAAAGCGACCTCGAGGTCCTCGGGGCTAATGGCAAAGTTCTTGAGGCGGCCGAGAATGTCGACAAACCACAGACGCACAAAGCGGATGTCACGCTGCTCTACGGAGCGGAGTACGTAATCGATGTTCTGCTGGTTCATGTCGCTCCCCTTTCTTTCGGGCGGGTTTCGACTGGTCTATATCGCAGATACTATCGCAGAAAAATGTTTCCGCAGGGTTAAAGCGTATCAAGCGCTCAAAAAACGTGTGTGAACAGGCAGTTGCGAACGAATGGCTAGCGTTCAGATTCGGAAACAATTTGCCTACACGCTCGTTCCAGCGCTGGGAACTCCATCGTCACCGCATCCCAAACAACCGATCGGTCGACATTGCCGTAATCATGCGCGAGGTAATTTCTCATGCCGATAATTCCACGCCACTCAATTTCGGGATGAAGCCGCTGCGAGCGTTCCGACAACTTGCCCGCTTCTTCCGTCACCCTAAGCGCGCACATCAAAAGGGAGTCCGCCAACGCCCTCGTCCGCACGTCATTCGCATGCAGAAACTGGTCCTCGGTGATATCAAAAGCCTTGATGCGCTCGTTCGTTTCAGAGATGGCGTCCAAGACCTCTTGGGCGCGGAGGCCGTCTGACTTACGCGCGATCATAAAGGATCACTCCTTCGCGCTCGATTACCGCGGCAAGATCGGCATCAAGATGGTCGCTCGAGACAAGATCAACCTGCCTCCCAGTTTCTTTGCGCACCGCCTCGCCGAATGCCGACAACGCGAAAAGGCCAAAGCCCTGATCGCGATCGACTTCGAGACGCAAGTCAATGTCACTATCGGCACGCGCGTCGCCACGAGCATACGAGCCAAAAAGAATCACGCTTTTGATGGCGGGAATCGGGCTGGCCGCCTCACGGACAGCGGACTCAATCTGAGCGGTATCCAAAATGCCCGCCGCGACGCTTCCGCTCGCAGAGCTTTTACCGAGTGAAGGGACAAACGGCAGCGAACGCTCGCGCAGCATCTGTCTCATAAACATATTGACTGCAACAGACGAAGTCATGCCAAGTTCTTCGCACAGCTCGGCAAATGAATCTTTAATTGACGAGTCCACTCGCACACTCAGCACAGACGCAGCCATGGATACCTCCTGTATGACATTGTCTATATATTATCACACAGACTAGCGCGAGGTCGAAGCGCGGTGTTCGATGTGGCCGGGGACCTCGATGCGCTTGGGGGCGAGCTTTGCGGCATCGCCCACCGTAGTGGTAACGACGTCGATGCGCTCGGACAGGCGCTCGACTACGCGCTCGGCAATGGTAAGGGTGTCTTGCGCGGCCGTGGTCACACCGCCAAAGAGCACGTGGTGCCAGGGGTAATCGTCAAACGTCGCGATCCTGAGACCCGCCGGCAGCGAGGGACCCAGCTGCGCCAGCGCCTCGGTCAGACGCAGAAAGACTAAGCCGTTGACGGCGATAAGGCCGAGCTTTTTACCCGCGTACTCGCGGATGGCCTCGTCCAGGCGGCCGACGCCCGTGGCGCCACCATCGGCCAGGGTAACGACCTCGCCTGCCAGACCGCGACGCGAGAGCTCGTCGGCAAAGGCCTCGGCGCGCTCACGACGCACGGGGCTGTCGTCGCTCGCCTCGGTGAGCAGGCACAGACGCTCGCTGCCTGCAGAGGCCAAGGCGTCTACCAGGCCGGCGACCAGCTCACGGTTGTTGGAGGTCACCAGATCGATGCCGCCGGCGGCAACATCGCGGTCGAGCAGAACGACAGGCAGGCGTCCCGCGGCCGCGGCGATCGCCTCGTCGTTGCCGCCGCAGGTGTTAACGACGAGGCCGTCCACGCCGGCATCGATAAGCCTGGTGAGCGATTCGGCCTCCTTAGCAGGATCATTGCCGCTAACGGCCGTCATGAGCGAGCAGCCGCGCGCAGCGGCGCTGGCGGAAAGGTCCTCAAGCATGGCGCTGGAGAACGGGTTGCTAATGTCGGCCATGATCACGCCGATGAGATTGGTGCGCGAGCTGCGCAAATTACGCGCGGCGGCACGCGGGCGATAGCCGGTGCGCTCGATAACCGCCGCGATGCGGGCGCGGGTTTCCTCGGTCATCTGCCCGGGGCGGTTATTGAGGTAGCGCGAGACCGTGGCCGGGCTCACGCCCGCCTCGGCGGCAATGTCCTTGATTCTCATCTGCGCCATAGCGCACCCCGTTTCCCCATTGTCGGCAACCTGAGCCATTTTAGGCATTTATACGGACTGCCTACGCCACCAGAGCCGCAGAGCGATCTTAATTTCACCGCAGCAAATAAAGGGGGCGAGTTAGATAGCCGAGTCTTTGGGCAGCTCGAAATAGTCGGGATGCAAGGCGATAACCGGGCCCTGCTCCTCGGGCATCAGATGCAAGTGCGTCTCTGCCAAATAGCTCGCCGTATCGGTATCGCCCTTCTTAATGGCCTCGAGAATCCGGCGATGCTGCCGACGAATCGGCTCCCAATCCAAATCCTGCGACACCATACGTAACCAGTTGTATCGCTCAAAATGCGTGTTGACGCTCTTCATCCAATCCCACAACATGTGGCGGCCGGCAATCTCAAAACACGTCTCGTGGAACAGGTTGTCCAGATCGAAAAAGCGACGTGTTTCGCGATGGTCGAGCGATTCGGACTCGGCAAGAATCTGCTCGAGCCGATGCTTTTGCTCGGGTGTGGCGGCCGAACAGCATTTGATGAGCACGCTTCGCTCGAGTTTCTCGCGCAAGAAACAGGCGTTCTCGGCGCGCTCCATGCTGATTTTTGAGACATAGGTGCCGCTTTTGGGACGCGTTTCCACCAGCTCCTGCTCGCGCAGGCGCACAAAGGACTCGCGAATGGGCGTGCGCCCGATTCCCGTCTCCTTTTCCAGACCAATCGCCGAAAGACGCGTGCCGGGCTTGAGCTCGGCATAGATGATCTTGGAGCGCAATGCGTTGTATGCCTGGTCTTGCAGGCTCTGATAATGCTGGTGTTGTTCCATAAAGCCCTCGGATGAAGCTCACGGTTTGTCGAATACCACGTAATACTATCGCATCCCCCATCCCCTCAATTGCGGTGAAAGAGGCGGTGCTCACGTCGCCAGCACCGCAAGAGCAAGCGGCGGCATCCCGAAACCCGGGACACCACCGCTGTTTTGCTATCGGATGGCGCAGAGACGCCCCTCTTCATGCACCAAGGGGTTGACTAGAGTTCGCAGGCAACCTTGTAGCCATCGCCGATAGCGTCGCGGATGTTGCCGCACTTGTTGGCATCGCCCAGCACGTGGATGGCAACGCCGGCAGCGGCAAGGTCGTCGGCAAGCTTGGTATTGGGACGATAGCCCATGGCAAGCACCAGCGTATCGGCATCGGCGATGGTGTGGATCTGGCCATCCTTTTCGTACGAGATGGTGTCCTCGGTGATCTCGGTCACCTTGGCCTCGGTTAGCACGTGAACGCCCTTGGAGAGCATGCGCGTGATGAGCACCGCGCGACCGGCGCCGCCCTCGTTAGCGGCGAGCGTCTTGGTCATCTCGATGACGGTGACGTCGCGATTGGCCGGCGACAGGTCGTTGACCAACGGGGCCAGGTAATCGGCCGTCTCGCAGCCGACGGTGCCGCCGCCCACGATGACGATCTTCTTGCCCGGGAAAGCCTTGCCGCCCAGCAGGTCGTCAGCCGTCATAACTTGCTTAAAGCCCTGCATGAAGGCCGGGGCGATGGGCTCGGCGCCATAAGCCAGGACGACCTCGTAGCCGGCATAGTCGCGCTGAATGTCCTCGGCAGTAAGCTCGGTGCCAAAGACGCACTTCACGCCCGCCTCAGCAAGACGGCGATACTGGTATTTGATCACGCGGGTGAGTTCCTGCTTTGCCGGCGGAACGGCTGCGATGCGCATCTCGCCGCCCGGTTCGTCCTGCTTATCCACGAGCACCACGTTATGGCCGCGCTTGGCGGCAATGAACGCCGCCTCCATGCCCGCAGGACCAGCGCCCACAACCAGTACGTTCTTGGCCTCGGCGGCAGGCTCGTAACCGGCCTCGTCGCGCTCAACATCGGGGTTGACGGTGCAGGAGATGCGCTTGCCGAACATGATGCCGTTCAGGCAGCGCAGGCAGCCAATGCAGGGGCGGATATCGTCGGCGTTGCCGGCAGCGGCCTTATTGCAGAACTCGGCATCGCACAGATTGGCGCGGCCCATCATGCAGATGTCGGCAGCGCCGTCCTCGATCAGCTCCTCGGCGATCCAGGCCTCGTTAATGCGACCGACGGTGGCGACGGGAATGTTGACGTGCTTTTTGATCTCGCGCGAGCAGGCGGCATGCGAGGCCTGCTGGGTACCGGCGGCGGGAATTGCGGAGCCGCGCTTGATGGTGGTACCACCCGACACATGAATCATGTCGACGCCGGCCTTCTCCAGGCGACGCGAGACGTAGATCATGTCGTTGAGGGTCAGGCCGCCATCGGTGTACTCATCGCCCGAAATGCGGACGTCGATGATAAAGTCCTTGCCGCAGCGCTCACGAATCTCGGCGATGACCTCGAGCAAGAAGCGCATACGGGCGTCGAGCGAGCCACCATACTCGTCGGTACGCTTGTTGTAGAGCGGAGTCAAAAAGCCGCCGAGCATGCCGTGGGCGTGTGCCGCATGGACTTCAACGCCATCGACGCCAGCCTTCTGCATACGCACGGCAGCGTCGCCAAACTGATGCGTGAGCTCGTGAATCTCGTCGACCGTGATGGGGCGCGGTGCCTCGCGGGCATAGGACGGGCCCACAAAGGACGGAGCGATCAGGCGCGGCGTGCCCGGAATGTTAAAGGCCATGTAGGCGGGGTGGAAGAGCTGCGGCATGATTTTGCAACCGTACTCGTGGACGGCCGCGGCGAGCTTTTCCCAGCCAGGAATAAACGTGTCGTCGTAGCAGCACATGTCACCCGGCAGATAGGTATAGGTGGGCTCGACCGTCACGACTTCGGTGATGATCAGGCCCACACCGCCCTTGGCGCGGGCACGGTAATGATCGACCAAATCGTCGGTCACATATCCGTGATCGGCCAGGTTGGTAGATACCGGCGGCATAAAGACGCGGTTCTTGACCTCGGTCGTACCGACCTTGATCGGGCTAAAGAGCATCGGATAGGCGGAGGACTCCATACAGGGTTCCTTTCGTTTGAGCCGCTCGGCGGCAGTTGCTAACGTATCTATCGTATCAGCAACCGCCGTATCCGCGGCCAAACATACCCAAACGCCGGTCGGCTAATGAATACCGCGGCCCAAGTCTTCGGCGATTTTGTCCACGCCCTTAAGTGCGGCGCACGTCTTTTTGTTGGAGCAATGCCCCGTGCAAACGCCACCCTGAGCGCAGTCGGCGCAGGTGCCCTTACGGTAGATGCGCACGCACACGGCGATAAACGCAATACCGATAACAGCCAGTACAACAATATCGATAGGTGCCATAGCAAGCCTCCTCTAGTTAGCCATCACTTACTTTACCCCATTCTCCACCTAGCAAAAAGGAACAGGTTTATTTTGCTCGGTTTTATCTGCGGAAACGTCACATCTCCCCCACCAAAAAGCCCGAGTGTCGCTGGGACACCCGGGCTCGTGGAAAGGGGTTAATCCTTATTCGGACTTAAGCGGAAACTGCGGCGGAGGCAGCGTTGGTCTCGTCCTCGTCGGTCCATGCATGCTTGGGCATGGGACGGAAGATCTGGAAGAGCATCGCAACCAGCAGCATGATGGCCACAATCGTCCAGATACCAAACTGTCCAAGGACAAGCAGGTTGTAGAACTGGTTGATGAACAGGCCGATTACCCAAGCGAAGGCGCACTCGTAGCCGATGGCAATCGCAGTCCACTTGCCGGAATCCATCTGGTTGCGAATAGTACCTATGGCGGCAAAGCACGGAGCGCACAGCAGATTGAAAGCGCCAAAGGCAACGCAAGCGCCCATGGTCGGGAACATGCCGGCGAACGCGGTCCACAGGCTCGGGTCAGTCTCGCCGGCGTCGGCGACGGACAGCAGCGAACCGGCGGTTGCGACGACGTTCTCCTTAGCCACAAGGCCCGAGACGGTCAGCGCGGTTGCCTGCCAGGTGCTAAAGCCGAGCGGGGCGAAGATCCAGGCGACCAGGTTGCCCAGCATGGCAAGCACGGAGTAGTCCATGAACTCCTCGGGGATGCCGTCCATCGCAGGCAGGAAGCCAAAGGAACCGTTGTAGCTACCAAAGTTGGACAGGAACCAAACCACGACAGTGGACGCGAAGATGACCGTACCGGCCTTCTTGATAAAGGCCCAGCAGCGCTCCCACACGTGCAGCGCCCAAGAGCGGATCGCCGGGAAGTGGTAAGCGGGGAGCTCCATAACGAACGGCGTCGGGCGACCGGCGAAGAGCTTGGTCTTCTTGAGCATGAGGCCCGAAGCAATGACGGCAAAGACACCCAGGAAGTAGAAGAGCGGGCTGATCCACGCGGCGGTGGTGGAAGAATCGCCGATGATGGAACCCATGAGCAGGGCGATGATCGGCAGCTTAGCGCCACAGGGAATAAATGTGGTGGTCATGACCGTCATGCGGCGGTCCTTCTCGTTCTCGATGGTCTTGGTAGCCATGACGCCGGGGACGCCGCAGCCCGAAGACACGAGCATAGGAATGAAGGACTTACCGGACAGGCCAAAGCGACGGAACACGCGGTCCATGATGAAGGCGACGCGGGCCATGTAGCCGCAGTCCTCCAGGAAGGACAACATCACGAACAGCAGGAACATCTGCGGCACAAAGCCGAAGATAGCGCCCAGGCCGCCGACGATACCGTCACAGACGAGCGAATCGACCAGGCCACCGTCCTCGGTACCACCCGCCACAAGCGCGTCGTGGACCATGGTGGTAATACCCGGAACATACGGGCCATACTCCGCCGGGTCAACCGAATCGGCGTCGTCGCCAGCGGCCTCGACAGCTGCGTCGTAGGCATCGCGGCCCTGGCCGAGCACATACCAGCCGTCGGTACCGAAGAGCTGGTCGTTGGTGAAGTCGGTCACCGTGCCACCCAGGGTGGAAACGGCGATGTAGTACACGCAGAACATGATGACCACAAAGATCGGCAGACCCAGGATACGGTTGGTAACCACACGGTCGATCTTCTCGGAGGTGCTCATCTTTGCCGGAGCCTTGGTGAGGCACTCGTCGATGATGTGGGCGATCACGCCGTAGCGCTCGCCGGTGATGATGGACTCGGCGTCGTCGTCGCAATCCTGCTCGCACTGGGCGACCAGCTGCTCGACGCGAGCGGCCTTCTCCTTAGTGAGGTTGATGAGCTTGCAGGCGTCCGCGTCGCGCTCGAACAGCTTGACGGCGTAGTAGCGACGCTTGTTGGCGGGAACGCTCGCCGGCAGATTGTTCTCGATGTGGTCCAGAACGTCCTCGATGGAGGAATCGAACTTGTGCTCCGGCACCTGGCCCTTGGAAGCAGCGGACTTCTTGACCTGCTCGAACAGCTCCGTGATGCCCTTGTTCTTAAGAGCCGAGATCATCATGACCGGGCAGCCGAGCTTCTTGGAGAGCTTGTCCGTGTCGATCTTATCGCCGTTCTTCTCGACCAAGTCGGCCATGTTGAGGGCGACGACCACGGGCAGGCCGGTCTCGATAACCTGAAGCGCCAGGTACAGGTTGCGCTCGAGGTTGGTGGCATCGACCACCTGGACGACGACATCGGGCTCGCCGCTCATGAGGTAGTCGCGCGAGCACTGCTCCTCGGGGCTGTAGGGGGAAAGCGAGTAGATGCCGGGGAGGTCCGTAATCGTGACGTTCTTGTCACTCAGGAGCTTGGCTTCCTTTTTCTCAACCGTGACGCCGGGCCAGTTGCCAACGTAGCCGTTGGCGCCGGTGATCAGGTTGAAAAGCGTGGTCTTGCCGCAGTTGGGGTTACCCGCCAGCGCGACATGGATCTGAGAATCCGCCATTCAATCCTTCTTCCTTGTGTGCCTGCGCTGCTTTCTCCGCGTAGGCTGGATAATGTGCTTTAAAGTTGCTGCATTAAGTTAGAAAAACCTAACTTTACCTGCAGAAATATACGCCGCAAGCCCTTACTGGACCTCGACGACGGCCGCCTCCTCCTTGCGGATAGAAAGCTCGTAGCCGCGCACGTTGATCTCGACCGGATCTCCGAGCGGCGCAACCTTTACGACCTTGAACGAAGTGCCCTTGATGAGCCCCAGGTCCATAAGGTGGCGGCGCAGCGCGCCCTCACCGTGAAGCTTGACGATGGTGGAGCTCTCGCCCACCTTAACGTCACCCAACGTCTTCATGTACTTGTCCCCCTTTCAGTTTTTGCGGAATGTTGCGAACTAACCGACGGTCATGATGTGCATGGCGACCTTGGAATCGATGCCAAAGCGTGCGCCCAGCACGGTGACGATGATATTGGCGCCACTCGAGCTCACCACGTGGATCTCGTTGCCCTCGACAAAGCCGAGGTCCTTAAGATGGTGCTTCATGTCCTCATTACCCTTTACGCGAGACACGCGCACGGTTTCGCCCGCTTTTACCATCGAAAGCGGCATAGCCGGCATCTGCGGTCCGCAAGACATGAGTGAGCTCCTAACGTCGGTTCGTCCTCAACATCGACGCAGCAAAAGTTAACCACGTCTATGTTCGCTATAGTAAACTAGCACGTGGTTAACTTTTTGGAAAGGGTTCCTATTCAGTTTTCGAAAAAGTTTCCCATATGAAACAGATGTGACAAAGGGACTGTCCCTTTGTCACATTGTTGCGCTTAGAGCGATAGGTTTCTGATCGATGTGACGCACGAGGCCTCGTCTACGCCCGAAACGCGAAAGACGATGTCCTCGCCACATTCGCCGTAGAGTGCCATGAGGCCCATCACGTCACGGCCGTCGGTATGGCGGTCGCCGATGCTGACCGACACGTCGCTACGATGCTTGGCAATGATGTCGTAGAGCAGCGCGACCGGGCGGGCATGCAATCCCAACGGATCTTTAATCGTCTTTGTAAACTCGACCATGTCCCCTCCCGCGACATCGCACATTCGGCCGGCAAACCCAGCCACGTGGTAGTTATTGTACGTTACCGGCGCACCCCCGTCCCACAAAAAACGAGGGAAGGCACGCGTCCCTCCCTCGTTACAGGTAATATGTAGCCGCTTGCCTACATCAGGCGCAGGCTGACGTCCTTGAGCTGGGCGCCGCTAACGGCACTCGGGGCGCCCGACATGAGGTCGGAGCCGCTGGCCGTCTTGGGGAACGCCATGACGTCGCGGATGGAGTCGGAACCGGTGAGCAGCATGCACACGCGGTCCAGGCCCAGAGCGAAACCGCCCATCGGGGGCGCACCAAACTTGAGCGCCTCCATGAGGAAGCCAAACTGAGACTCGGCGCGCTCCTCGGTAAAGCCCAGGAGCTTGAGCATGGACATCTGCATCTCGGCGTTGTGGATACGCATACCGCCGCCACCGGCCTCAAAGCCGTCCATGACAAAGTCGTAGGTGCAAGAACCGGCTGCCAACGGATTGGCCTCGATCTTGGCGATGTCGGTCTCGGTCGGCAGGGTGAAGGGCTGGTGCTCGGCAGCGTAAGCCTTGCGGTCCTCGTCCCAGTGGAACAGCGGGAAGTTGACGACCCACAGGAAGTCGTGGCCCTCGCGCTTGATCTCGAGCGCGTTAGCCATGTGGGAACGCATGCCGCCCAGGATCTCGTCGGAGAGCAGGCGCGGGCCGGCGGCGAACATCACAAGGTCGCCGGGCTCGACGTCCATGCGCTCGCGCAGGGCGGCCATCTCCTCGTCCGAGAAGAACTTGACGATGGGGCTGTTGATGGAGCCGTCCTCGCGGAATGCGATCCAGGCCAGGCCCTTGGCGCCAAACGTGGAAGCCACGCCGGCAAGCTTATCGATCTTGGCGCGAGCCCAGGCACCGGCGCCCTTGGCGTTGATGGCCTTGACGACAGAGCCCTCCTCGTTCGCGGCAGTCGCAAAGACCTTGAACTTGGAGTTGGCGAAGATGTCGGTCAGGTCGACCAAGTGCATGCCATAGCGGGTATCGGGCTTGTCGGAGCCATAGGTGTCCATGGCCTCCCAGTAGTTCATGCGACGCAGCGGCGTGGGCATCTCGACACCCATGCGGCCGAAGGCATCGGCAAGAACCTCTTCGAGCGCGCTCATAACGTCGTTCTGGTCCACGAAGGACATCTCGATATCGACCTGGGTGAACTCGGGCTGACGGTCGGCACGCAAGTCCTCGTCGCGGAAGCACTTGGCAACCTGATAGTAGCGCTCGACGCCACCGACCATAAGCAGCTGCTTCAGGAGCTGCGGGGACTGCGGCAGGGCGTAGAAGTTGCCCGGCTGGATGCGGCTGGGGACGATGAAGTCGCGGGCGCCCTCGGGCGTGGACTTGAACAGGGAGGGCGTCTCGACCTCCATGAACTCACGGTTGTGCAGCGCCTCGCGAATGGCAAAGGTAAAGTCGGAGCGCAGCTTGAGGTTGGCCATCATCTCGGGACGACGGAGGTCCAGATAGCGATAGCGCAGACGGGTGTCCTCGCTGGTCTCGATGCCGTCCTCGATCTGGAACGGCGGGGTGACGGACGTATTGAGCACCTCGGCGTGGTCGGTCAGGACCTCGATCTCGCCGGTGGCGAGCTTGGTGTTGGTGGTCTCCTCGCCACGGGCGCGCACGACGCCGTGAATCTTGATGGGCCACTCGGGACGCATGGTCTCGGCGATCTTAAAGGCGTCGCCGTCGGAGTGCTCGGGGTCGAAGGTAAGCTGCGTGATGCCCTCACGGTCGCGAAGGTCGCAGAAGATAAGGCCGCCGTGGTCGCGGCGACGGCTCACCCAACCGGTGAGGGTGACCTCTTCGCCCACGTTCTCGAAGCGAAGCTCGCCGCAGGTACGGGTGTGCATGGAATGCTCATCGATGGGACGGGTCTGGCTCATACCAGTGATCCTCCTTTATGGATCTGTGCCGCCCCGTGTCGTTCCGGGCGGCGTCGTACAGATTTGCCCAGCCTGCGTAAACCGCGCAGCCAGACATGGCGTTCTATCTTATCGCACTCGCGTCGATGTGCCGCGAAAAAGTGGCTCCTGCCCAAAGACTTGACGGAGACGAAACAATTGACGCGCCGTGACACCCGCCCGCGCTCGTCACGTGCGACAATATGCCCCAATAAAACAGCACTCGGAAAGGCCCGCCATGACTGCACGCCTCATCGTTATGGATATCGACTCCACGCTCATCAACCAGGAGGTCATCGACCTGTTGGGCGAAGAGGCCGGCGTGGGCGAGCAGGTGGCACAGATCACCGAACGCGCCATGCGCGGCGAGCTTGACTTTAAGCAGGCGCTCGAGGAGCGCGTGGGGCTGCTCGCCGGCCTGGACGAGAGCGTGTTCGAGCGCACCTTTGAGCGCGTGACATTTACCCCCGGCGCGTTGGAGCTTGTGCGCTCGGCACACAGCAAGGGTTGGAAGGTCGGCGTCGTGAGTGGCGGCTTTCACGAAGTCGCCGATAAGATCGTGGCCGCCGCGGCCATCGACTTTTGCCTGGCCAATCGTCTGGAGGTCGTGGACGGCAAGCTCACCGGTAAGTTGGCTGCCGACATTGTGACCAAGGAGTCCAAGCTCATCCAGCTGCTGGACTGGGCAGTTGAGTGCGGCGTCGATATGGCCCACACCGTCGCGATCGGCGACGGTGCCAACGACATCCCCATGATTCAGGCCGCGGGCACGGGCATCGCGTTTTGTGCCAAGCCCAAGACGCGCGAGGCCGCCCCGTTTGCCATCGACGAGCGCAATCTGATGCTCGCTATGGACATCATCCTGCGCGACTAGCCAATCCGTCTAGCAATTGAATCAGTCTGTCCTATAGTTTCCGAACAATTCTGTCTTAGTGTTCGGAAACATACCCTTTGAGTGCTAAACTTTGCGCCGTCGAAGGGAGCATATATGGATAAGCGAGATCTAGAGCAGCTGCTGAGCGATGTTGCCGGCGGAGCAGTCACCCCTGCCGACGCCCTCACGCGCATCCAGACGGCTCCGACCGCCGATTTGGGCTTTGCGCAGCTCGACCTTTCGCGCGGGGTGCGCCAGGGAGCCGGCGAAGTTGTCTACGGCGCCGGTAAAACCGCCGAGCAAATTGCCGCCATTATCAAAGCATTACTCGATGCCGGCCAGGAGCGCATCCTGGTCACGCGCCTGGACGACGAAAAGGCAGCCCGCACCTCGGAGCTCCTCGGCAACGGCATCGACCTGGGATATGTCCCGGACGCCCAGCTCGCCCTGGTGGGTGGCAAGCCCTCCCCCAACGGCAACGGACGCATCGTCGTCGCCTGCGCCGGCACGAGCGACCTGCCCGTTGCCGAGGAAGCCGCGTTGACGGCCGAGTTCTACGGCAACGAGGTCGATCGCCTCTACGACGTGGGTGTCGCCGGCCTGCACCGCCTGCTCGCTCATGCTGAGGAACTTGCCCAGGCGCAGGTAGTCATCGCCATCGCCGGCATGGAGGGCGCCCTGGCGAGCGTCATCGGAGGCCTTGTGAGCTGTCCGGTCATCGCCGTCCCCACCAGCGTGGGCTATGGCGCGAACTTTGGCGGCATGGCCGCACTGCTCGCCATGCTCAACTCCTGCGCCAGCGGCGTTTCGGTCGTCAATATCGACAACGGCTTTGGCGCCGCCTATCAGGCAAGTCTTATCAATCATCTGAGCGCCGGCACGTCCTGCGCCCGCTAAGGAGCATTTCATGTCCAACCATCAGCACACGCTTATCATCGACGGCACCTCGGGCATCAGCGGCGACATGACCGTCGCGGCCCTGCTCGACCTGGGCGCCAGCGAGGAGCATCTGCGCGAGCAGCTCGCCACGCTGCCGGTCGGCGGCTTTACGATCGCCGTTACACGCGTAAACAAGCATGGCATCGACGCCTGCGATTTCGACGTCCAGCTTGCAGAGGAGCTCGAGAACCACGATCACGATATGGCCTGGCTCTACGGCAACGAAGCAGCTGCCGAGCACACACATGAGCATGAGCACCATCATCACGACCATGTCGAGCACGACCACTGCCACGAGCACGACCATGAGAGCCATGGCCACGAGGGCCACCATCACGCCCACCACCATCACCACCGTTCTTTGGCTGACGTCACCGCCATCATCGATGGCTCGCAGTTAAGCGATGGCGCCAAGCGTCGCGCCCTCGCCATCTTTACCGCGCTCGCCGCTGCCGAGGCCAAGGCTCACGGCAAAACGCCCGAAACCGTCATGTTCCACGAGGTGGGCGCCGTCGATTCCATCGTCGACGTCTGCTCTGTCGCCATCTGCCTCGATGACCTGGGTATTGAGGACATCGTGGTCGAGTCGCTCTCCGAGGGTCACGGTACCATCCGTTGTGCCCACGGTCTCATGCCCATTCCCGTCCCCGCTGTCGTCAACCTGTGCCAGGCGGGCAATATCGTCCTCACGCCCGCACCAGTCGCCGGCGAGCTTGTGACGCCCACGGGCGCCGCCATCGTCGCCGCACTGCGCACGTCCGAGCACCTGCCGGCCCGCTACCGCATCGAGGCCGTCGGCTACGGCGCTGGTAAGCGCCCCTACGAGGGTTGCTCCGGTACGCTTCGCTGCCTGCTCGTTCACGCGGACGCATAGCCATGGATGCCCGCAAGGCAAAAAGCCGCGCTGCCATCGTTGCGGCGTTCTCCGAGCTGCTGCGCGAAGAGGACTACGGCAAGATCACCGTCGGCGACATTATCGCTCGCGCCCATGTGGGTCGGGCCACGTTCTACGGCCTCTTCAAAAGCAAAGATGACCTACTGTCCGAACTCGTGAGCGACATCTGCACCCACGCCCTCGACGACAATGGCACACCGCTCGACGACCCACTCGTGCAGGTCGAGCATATCCTCAACAACCTCTGGGAGCGCCGCCAGGGTGTACGAGCCCTCGTAGCCGGCGCCGGCTCACGCGTCTTCGCCGACTGCTTACGCAAGACCATCATGTCACGAGCAGCCGAAACCGTCCCTACCGACCCAAACGGCCCCGCCGCCACCATGGACCGAAGCTTCCTACTACACCACATAGCCTCAAGCTTCGTAGGAATGGTCCAATGGTGGGCCTGGCACAACTTCCAAGCAGATAAGGCCGAAGTAGCCAAAGACTACCTATCAGCCATACAGCCCCTCTTCAGCTAAGTAAGGCTCCCATCCCAAAGCGCCATCCCAACAAAGCGCCCATCCCTTCCCCAAGTCACGTTTTCTTGTAAGGGCACCCAAAAACAAAGCGCCCCTCCCATCCATATTCAGATATATATGTTGGGTTGCTTGTTCCAACGCGACTAAGATCCCGCAGCTGGCCGCATGGGGTAACTTCCCAGCGCATTCCGCAGGACGAAAGAACCCCCGCCGCACGAAGTGTGAACTGCCTCCCATTTCTTGTGTCCAAGAAATGGGAGGCAGTTCAAGTGCGCAGCGAGGGCTTCTTGCATGTCCGAGGACGTGCCTAAAAGTAAACTAATGGCGGGCCCGGACGACTACAGGGCTATCGATTACCCCGTGTTCTGCAATCCTGCCGAGACACCAGTCACAGTCGACAGAATCAGGCTCATGTACTCGGCCTTCTTCTCCTCGGCCATCTCGTCCTGGTTCATACGCACCTCGCGAAGGGCGCGAACCTGGGCGATGGATAGGGCGTCAACATAGGGGTTACGCACGCGGACGGCGCAGCCGAGCACGCGACGACGCTGCAGCGGCCATTCATCACCGACGATGGCAAGGACCCACTTACGGGTGAGCTGCATCTCGGTAAAGACCTTCTCGGACAGATCCTGGCGATCGCCCAGGTGCAGATACATCTTGGCGATGCGCTGGTCGGTCTTGGCGATCGACATCTCGATGTTGTCGATAAAGGTGCGGAAGAACGGCCACTCCTGGTAGGCAGCCTTGAGCTGGTCAAGGTCGCCAAACTGCTCGCAGGCGGTGCCCAGGCCGTACCAAGCGGCCAGGTTAATGCGCGCCTGGCTCCAGCTGAAGATCCACGGAATGGTACGCAGGTCGTCGAGCGACTTGGCACCCAGACCGCGCTTGGCCGGGCGCGAGCCAATCGGCAGCAGACCGACCTCGGTCAGCGGCGTCACGGTCGAGAACCACGGTGTAAAGTCCTCAGTGTTCAGCAGGTCCAGATAGCGCTCATGGCTTACTGCGTTGAGCTTCTCGGCCATATCCCAGAACTTCTGCGTGGTCTCGGTGTTGGTCTTCTCGACGCTCGGAGCCGACTGCAAAAGCGTTGCGGCGGCAACGGACTCAACATGGCGCTGAGCCAGCGTGCGGTTGCCGTAGCGGGCAAAGATGACCTCGCCCTGCTCGGTGAGCTTAAAGAAGCAGTTGACCGAACCCTTGGGCTGCGCCAGCACGGCCTTGTTGGCCGGACCGCCGCCACGGCCCACGGCACCGCCGCGACCGTGCATGAGCACCAGATCGATATCGTTTTTCTCGGCCCACTTGGCAATGCGCTCCTGCGCGGAGTGCAGCGCGAGCATGGCCGTGGTGGGACCGGCATCCTTGGAGGAGTCGGAATAGCCCAGCATGACCTCCATGCGGCGGTTGGTCTGGGCAAGGCGCTTTTGCACCACGGGCAGCGTAAGCATCTGGTCGAGCACGTCGACGCAGCCCTCGAGGTCCTCGAGCTGCTCGAACAGCGGGATCACGTCGAGCTCGGGCACGTCCTCCTCGTGCGCAAAGGACAGGTGGGCAAGCTCAAAGACGTCGGCCACATGCTGAGCGCTCTTGGTGAACGAGATGATGTAGCGGTGCGCCATCTTCTTGCCGTAGCGCTTTTGGATGGAGCCGATAGCGCGGAAGGTGTCGATGACCTCGCGCGTCATGGGCTGCAAATCACCATGGATACCGTTCTCGTGAATATCCTTGAGGGCGCGGGCGTGCACCACGGAGTGCTGACGGAACTCCATCTCGACCATATGGAAGCCGAAGGACTCGACCTGCCAGATGATGGTCTGGACCGGGCCGTAGGCAGCACGGACGGCACCGCAGGCGGCCAGGGAGCGCTGAACGACGCGCAGGTCATCCAAGAACTCGTCTGCGCTGTGGTACATGGTGTCGGTGATGCGACGCACGGTGGCGTTCAGACGGTCGGCCATGACGAGCATGACGGCGCGATGCGGCTCGTGCTCGGAGATCAGCTCGGCGCGTGCGGTGTACTGGGTGCTCATCTCGACCTGATGGTTCCACAGGTTGATGAGCTCGGCAGACGGCTTGCTGTAGGTGGCCTCGAGCGTGAGGTTGCGGCCGATGCGGCGGCACTTGTCCTCGAGCTTGAGCACCATGTGGGTGAAGTACTTGGCGGCGACCTCACGGCTCACCTTGGCGGTGACGTTGGGGTTACCGTCGCGGTCGGAACCGATCCAGCTGCCGGGATGGAAGAACGCCGGGCACAGCGGCGGCACGGTACCCGCCTTGTCGCCCAGCACCCAGTCGTCAAAACGACGATAGATAACGGGGATGACGTCGAACAGCGTGTTATCGAAGATGTCGATGATGGTATCGGCTTCCTCGACCGGCGTGGGCTTCTTGAGCGCGATGGGGCTCGTACGCACCAGGGCGTCGATTTCCTGCAGCATATGGCGCTCGTTCTCCACTAGGTCGGAGCCGCCCAGGCGCGGACGCTCCTCCAGCAGGTTGGAAATACGGCGAATCTTGCCCTCGACGGCCTTACGACGGGCCTCGGTGGGATGTGCGGTAAAGACAGGGTGGAACTCCAGCTTGTCGAGCAGCTCGTTGGCGCCCTCGACACCCATCTCGTTTACCAACTGGTGATAGGCGACGGTGAGCTCGTTGGCGGGATCGACCTCGGTATCGGTCGATGCGCCGGCCTCGCGCTCGCGCAGCTGCGCCACGCGGTAGTTCTCCTCCGACAGGTTTGCCAGATGGAAGAAGCTCGTAAAGGCGCGGACGATAACCTGCTGCTTATCGAGCGGCAGACTGTCGATCAGATCAACGACCTCGCGAAACGCCACGGCGGTGGGCTCGTCGGCAGTGGGCACGCCCTGCTCGTCGACGGACTCGTCGGCAGCACGGGTGCCGGGGTTTCCGGCGTTGGCCACAATCTCGGCTGTCAAAATCTTGTCGAACAGGTCCGCGATCTCGGGATCATACTCGCTAAGCACACGGCGCTCCAGGCGCAAGAACAGCGCCAGATTGTCGCGCAGCTCCTCGGGGATCTCGATCTCAGCGAGACGCTCCTTGGATTCGGCATTCGAGCCGATTCGGTTAACGAGGCGGTTGACCACGGCAGCGACGCGCGCCGCGGCTTCGGGTACAGACTGGTTGCTTAGGTTCTCAGCCACGTTTCCTCCCATTCCTCCTTCTATGCACGTAACATGCGGTATTCATTATAGGCGCTTGCGAAATACTTTCGACACTGATTGCGCTTTACCACACAAAAGTATTTTCTGCATTGCAAGGGTTTTTGCTCTAAATGGTCGTATTTCTCGGTGGACGGCATACACAAACGGGGGCATTCCGCATAAATGCGAAACACCCCCGTAACAATCGCTCTCAATGAGCTGAGCGCTTTAGTGAGTCCACAGCTCAAAAATCATGCGCTACAGGCGCTCACGAACCGCCTCGACCACGTTGGCCAGATCGACGAGGGCCTCGTCATGGCTCTCCATGTCGCGCACCTTGACCTTGCCGGCGGCAAGCTCGTCGCCGCCCAAGACCAAAATGAGCTTAGCGCCCACCTTGTCGGCCTGCTTAAACTGAGCCTTAAGCGAACGACCCTGATAGTCTGCCTCGGTCACGATACCTGCGGCGCGAAGCTCCTGCGTAATGGCAAAGACGTTCTGGCGCAACTCCTTGCCGGCATTGGCGACGTAGACACACGGGGTCTCCTCGGCGCCCAGGTCGCTGCCAAAGGCCTGCAGGGCCAGCAGGGCGCGCTCAAAACCGACGGCGAAGCCGACGCCGGCCGTGGGCTTGCCGCCCTCGAGCTCGACCAGGCCATCGTAGCGGCCGCCGCCACCGATGGAGCCGACGCCGGCGCCAGGGGCCTCGACCTCAAAGACGGTACGGGTGTAGTAGTCCAGGCCGCGCACCAGGGTGGGATCCTCGACGTACTCGATACCGGCGACGTCCAGATAGCGCTTGACCTGCTCGTAGTGCTCGCGGCACTCATCGCACAGGTTGTCGCCCATCAGCGGGGCGTCGGCCATGATCTCGCGGCAGTGGTCGTTCTTGCAGTCGAAGGCGCGCAGCGGGTTAAGCTCGGCGCGCTCGCGGCACTCGTCGCACATCTCATCGGCGTGGTCGAGAATGAACTGCTTAACCTGCTCGCGATAGGCCGGACGGCATTGGGCATCGCCCATCGAGTTAATGAGCAGACGGAGCTTGGACAGATCGAAGCCCAGGCGCTTGTAAAACTCCATGAGCATAATGATGCACTCGGCGTCTGCCGCCGGATCGGGAGCGCCGAGCCACTCGATGCCCACCTGATGGAACTGGCGCAAGCGGCCCTTCTGGGGACGCTCGCCACGGAACATGGCCTCGGCGTAGTAAGCCTTAAACGGCGTGGAGCCCTGGGGCACCAAGTTGTTCTCCACGACGGCGCGCACCACGCCAGCCGTGCCCTCGGGACGAAGCGCCAGGCGCTGCTTGGGCTTGAGCTTGGTATCGGTGCCCTCGGTAAAGACGCGCTCCAGGTTGGCGCCGCTAAACACGCGGAACATCTCCTTGCGCACGACGTCGGTCGACTGGCCGATGCCGTGGACAAACACGTCCACCTGCTCGATGGCGGGCGTCTCGATGGGCTTAAAGCCAAACGGCTCGAACACGCCGGCAGCAATCTGCTGCATCTTTTGCCAGGCGCGCATCTCAGCGCCGATAAGGTCGCGGGTTCCCTCCGCCTTCTGTGCCTGCATGGGCAAACACCTTTCTTTTGTATCGCGTCATAGGTAGTGGACATTATACGGCACAAAGCAGCAACGCGGCGGCGTGTCTGACCGAACGAGGGTATGGGGACTCGTTCGGCCAGACACGCCGCCGCGGTTTGTGATCCCTTTTCCTCCGTCCCCTTCGGATTACGTGATCCCTTGGGGACGGAGGAAAAGAGATCATTTCGTAGGCCCGTGGCTGCCCTGGAAACCGAATGACGGCACGAGCATCCATTCGGCTTCCAGGGCAGCCACGGGCAGAACAGGCAAACAGGAATAGGCGGCGACCCGCTACTCCCCCGCCACGCTTGCGCGCAGCTTGGCGGCGATGGGCTCGGATGCCAGCAGGAACACGAGCATGACCACGGAGCACGCCAGGCACACAATCCAGGTGCTCGCAAAGGAGCCCGTGGCATCGAACAGCACGCCCGAGACAATGGCGCCCACGGTGCCGCCGACCATCTCGAGCGAGGTAATGGTGCCCGTGACCTTGCCGAGGTCGGCCATGCCAAACTGCTTGGACGCGGCGATGGTAGGCGTGATGGTGCCCATGCACGTTCCGATACCAAAGCTCGCAGCGGCCACAATAGGACTAAGGTCCGTCGTCGGGAAGCACAGCGCCACACAGGCGACAATACACGCAACGGAACCCAGCACGTTGCCAAAGCGCAAACCAAAACGATCGTAGATGGCGCCGAGCGAAATCTTGGCGATAACGACCGTAACCATATAGGCCGAAAGCACGGTGCCCGCCCACATGGGGTCGTGGCCGCCCGTGACGATCTTGGCGCCGTTGACGGTAACGCTCGTCATGTTCGTAACTTGGTTGGGCAGGATGGCGCCATTGACAAGCCCCATAAAGAGGAAGGCGACGACAAGCAGCCAAAACGCCGGGCTCTTCTTGATGCGAGACCAGCCAACGTTAACCTCGGGCGCCGTGCGCTCGTCCTTGTCGCCAGCCGTCGAGACGGACGGATCGCCCGGGTTCTCGCCGAGCGGCTTCAGGCCAATCTCGGAAGGCTTGGTGCGGAAGGAATAGTCATGCAGTTAACGAAAATGGTGTAGCACGTGGCCATGATGACAAAGCCGGAGGCCACCACGAGCCAGCCGGGGAAAAATTTACTTTGCTGGGACATGGATTACTCCTTGTGGTCCGCAATGTATCCGAGAGCGACGGCGGCATAAGCCGCGGCGCCGAGAGGAAGCTCGGCATCGTTAAAGCGCGCCTTGGGATGATGCTGGGCAAAATGCTCGTCCGTATCGGTCACGGCCGCGCCCACGGTAAAGTACGCACTCGGAATCTCGCTCGAGATAAGCGCGAAGTCCTCGCTCGCCATGGCGTGGAATAGCGGCAGGAAGGCAGCCTTGGGCAGCACCGCGCCCACGTAACCAAGCGAGGCCTGGGTCATATCGCTGTCGAGCACGAGCGGCGGAACGTCCGAGAGCGTCTCGATGGTTGCCGGCGTACGATATGTTGCGGCAACGCCGTTGACGACCTCCGCGATACGCTCCTTGAGATGAGTCATGAGCTCGACATCGAAGCCGCGCAGCGTTCCCTCGAGCACACAGGTGTCGGGGATGACGTTGGCCGCCAAGCCGCCAGCGAACTTACCAACGGTAAGTGCGACTTCCTTGGCCGCTGGCACCTCGCGGGAGATAAGCTCCTGGAGCGCCAGGTGCACATGGACGCCGGCCGTGATGGGGTCGATGCAGATCTCGGGGCTCGAGCCATGGCCGCCCTTGCCCTGCAGCGTGATGCGGAAACCGTACACGCCCGAAAGCGCCGGGCTCCCATAGAGCACCAGGCCGAGCGGCGATTGGCTGTTGACGTGCATGGCAAAGGCAGCCTGGGGGCGCGGGTTCTGCAGCAGGCCATCGGCGATGGCAGCGCGGGCTCCCTCAAAGGTCTCCTCACCCGGCTGGAATAGCAGTTTGACGGTGGCATTGGCGTCGACAAGCTCGGCCTCGCGGGCCTTGAGCAAACGGGCCGCGCCGAGCAGCGCCGTCGCATGCATATCGTGGCCACAAGCGTGCATGCAGCCGTTGGTGGAAGCGAAAGGCTCGCCCGATTCCTCGACAACGGGCAGGGCATCCATGTCGCCACGAAGCATGATAACCGTACCGGCTTGCTCGTCCGCGCACGTACCATTGCCCTGAGCAGCCGCGGCCGCACCGGCACCGATCAGGCCAACAACACAGGAGCCGTCGACAAGCGTGGTATGGGGGATGTCCATCTCGTCCAGACGTGCCTGGATATAGGCAGACGTCTGCGGAAGATTGTTACCGAGCTCGGGCGTCTGATGGAGATCGTGGCGCCATGCGGCAAGCTCACCGGCAAATGCCTGGGCTTCTTTGACCAGACCGTCACCGATAGCGGCCTGCGCCGCTGCGGTGGCCTTGGGCGCTGATTGCGGTTGAAGATCGGACTGAGCTGGTGCCATAAATGCCCTCCAGTAACGTTTTTGCAGTAAGCACTTTGATAGCGTAAAGTGCAAGGTACAACTTTAAAGGCGAGGCATAAAAAACGCCGCCCCAGGAGGGCGGCGCAACAAGTTGTTTACAATTGCGGGCGAGATTTTCGGCGCAAGAAATCGAAATGCGTCTCGCTCAAGATAATCGACAAAAAGATGAGCGCAAAGCCGGCAAGCAGGCGCGAGGTGAGCGCCTCCCCCATCAGCAGCACCGAGAACAGCACGCCCGAGGGGGACTCCATCGAAAGGAGCAGCGAGCCCGTCGAGGCCGGGACGTGCGCCAATCCAACGTTTTGGACGAGCAGTGCCACGCACGTACAGCCCACCGAGAGAAAGGCCGCCACGCCGACAAAGCTCGGCGTCCACACGGACAGAGGCGCCTGAGTCTCGAATAGCAGCGACGTGATTAAGCTCAAAACGCCATTGCCCACAAACATCCAAAACGTGATGACGTTGATGTCCATCTTGCGGCCATACTTGGCGGTCACTGCCATCTGGATAGCAAAGAAGACCGCGCCGCCCAGCGTGATGACATCTCCAGCATTGAACTCGACGCTATCGAGTGCCACCAGGCCAATGCCCGCCAGGCACAGCAGTGCCGCACCCAGGTTATAGCGGGTGAGCCTTTCGCCGCTCAGGACATAGCTGGCAAACGGCACAAGGATACAGTACGTGCCCGTCAAAAATGCACTCTTGCCTGCCGTGGTCTGCGCCAGGCCAATCGTTTGCAGTCCGTATGCTCCCCACATGAGCGCACCCATGCCCAGCCCGACGATCAGGTTGCGGGCATTGAAATGGGCGATGATGCGCTTATGGAAAATAGCAAACATAACCAGTGATGCCGGGAGAAAGCGAACGTAGACCAGCTCGAACACCGGAATGGTATCGAGCGCATCTTTCATGGTGGTAAAGGAATAGCCCCAGATGACCGCCACCGAAAGCAGCAAGACCTTCCAGAAGAACGGAGAACGCGCGCCGGCGCCGCGGGAGGTGCCGCCGGCACCCAGGTCTTCGCGCGCTACAGGGCTATCGGGCATGTTTTCGATTTCATCAACGGCATTCTGAGCCATAGGGCATCCTCGCGCTCAGTCTGGGCGTGGTGTCCGCACGTGCATGGCCGCGTGCCGCCTCATGGTCAAATAAAACGGGGCGCACCGGACCCCCGGTACGCCCCGCTACTGTAGCAACAACCAAGCAACCCACGCAATTCACTACGCTAAAGCGTCGGTACAGAAAACCTCGATGTTCCGGCAACGTCAGCGAAAACGCCCCTAAGCGAGCAAGGTGACGTGAAATGAAAGGGCGCTGACCTTCTGGTCGCGCCCTTGAAATTGAACGTCAGATTGCCGCTTAGGGACGTTTGCAGCGTCGAGCCGTTACGCGGTTTGGTAAAACCGCGTAACTAAATTAGCTTTGTTGATTCCAGCTTTTCGATGATCCAGTCGTTGGCTTTGATGACCGGGCGGCGGAAGACGACGCCCAGTGCCAGCGATGGAATCAGATAGCTCGCTAGAATGCCTAGCTCAATCCAGTACTCCATATGGTAGGCGCCAGCCATGGCGGCATGCATGGCGTTGATGCCGTGAGTAAACGGCAGGAACGGATAGATCGCCTGGAACACGGGGCCGGTCATCTCGATGGGGAACGTGCCGCCCGAACCGCCGACCTGCATGACCAACAGCACGACAGCGAGCGCCTTGCCGATATCGCCAAACGAAACCGTAAGCGTGTAGACGATATTGGAGAACACGAGACTCGCGACCCAGCCCGCCAGCACAAACTGCAGCGGGTTGTCGCACTGAATGCCAAAGAACAGAATGTCGCCCGCGCACACGAGCGTTGCCTGCAGCAGGGCCAAACCGCCAAAGAACAGGTAACGGCCCAGATAGATCTCGTGCAGGCGTACGGGGATGAGCTCGTTGATGAGCTCGTCGTCGACCGAGACCTTCATCATGGCCGCCAGTACGATCGAGCCGACCCAGAGCGACAGAATCGTATAGAACGGCGCCATGGCCGAACCGTAGTTGCGGATCGGATAGACCGGCTTGCGGTCGAGCGCAACGGGGCCGGAAAGCGACACGGCCAGGCCCTCGGGGTCGTTGCCGATCATCGTCTTGATCGTCGCCAGGTCACCCGACATCAGGGCGCCGTCGAGCTCGTCCTTGAACGCGCTGATCTTGTCCGACGCCTCGCCCAGCTGATCGGAAGCCTTGTTGACCAGCTTTGCGGCCTTGGAGAGACCCTTTGCCAGCGAACCGGATGCGTCGGTCAGACCGCTCACAGCGCTATCCAAGTCACCCGAGATACCGTTCAGGGAATCCAGAACGCCCGAAATGGTCTTCTTGAGCTCCTTGGCCTTAATCGAGAACGTGGAATCGTAGTCGGACTTGGCTCCCGAGATACCCGCCTTGGCATCGGCGATGGCCTGGTCGACCTCGGCACGCGAGTTGTTGACCTCCGCCATGCCGTCCGAAAGGGACTTTGCGGTCGCCGTCAGGTCCTTCGCATTGTTGCGGTACTCCACGGCAATTCTGCCCAGCGACGTCGCAGCGGACTCGAGACCGTCTTTGAGCTTGTCATCACTCACCTGGTCGGCAAGGTTGCGGAGCTGATCGGCCATCGCATCGATATCGTCAGCACGCGTATTGAGCGCCGCTGCGGCTTCGTTGAGCTGAGACACCGTAAGGTAAACATGCTGATTCGCGGCATCGAATGCCTTCGCAAGCTCGGCGGACACGTTGTCGAACGAGCCCGCGCTTCCGTCAATCGCCGCGTCAACGGCATCGTTGGCGGCCTTGAGCGCTTCCTTGGAATCATTGATGCCGCTCTTGGCGTGCTCCATCAGCTGCTTCGTCGACTCATCAACGGTGCCCGTCTGCTTGAGCATGCCGCCCGCCGATGTCAGTGAATCGGACGTGGAGCTCAAAATGCCCGCGAGCGACGTCGCACTCGCCTGAACGTCCTGCAGGTCCTCGACCGAATCGCCCAGCGTCGAGGACAGATTGGCGATAAAGTTGCTCACCTGGTCGGTACTCATATAGTCGAGCAGGCTGGACACGGTCTTAAGGCCGATGGTCGTGATGGTCTTGGTAAAGGTCTCGTTGACCTGACTCTGGACGGCGCTCGAGCCCTTTTCAGTCACGATCTGTGCGATGGCGTTAGCCTTCTGGTTCTCGTAGAACTCGATATCGGCGTGCTTCACCTCGGTCGAGAAAAGCGTCATCATGTCGGCGCTAAACGTTTTAGGGATAACGACGGCAGCGTAGTACGCGCCCGACTTGACGCCATCGATGGCCTTATCGCGATCGTTGAGCACAACCCAGTCGAAGTTCTCGTTGCCGCGCAGGGTGGCGGTTACGTTTTCGCCCACGTTGACCTCGACGGGAATCAGATCGCTCTCGTAACCCTCATCAGTGTTGACCACGGCGATCTTAAGGTTGCCGGTGTTGCCGTACGGATCCCAGCTTCCGGCGATGTTAAACCATGCATAGAGACATGGCACGATGATCAGGCCCATCACGACGACCATGCCGATCACGGAGCGAGACACGTTTTGGACATCGCGCTTAAACAGGTGCAGGATGTTTTTCATTTATGCCTCACCTCCTTTAGAGTGCTTGCCAAGCGAGGTGGTGTCCCCGTCGTTTCCGTTTACGTTGTCAGCGCCGTCGGCATCTTGAGCCTTACGATGCGCACCGATATGCGACAGACGGCTCGTAGGCTGTTCGCCTCCCTTGGCGCCACGCTCGCTGGCGTTGAGACCAAACATGCGACGGGCGGCAGGGATGGCAGCCGTGTGCTCGCGCATCTCGCGGCGAAGGTCCTCGTCCGAAAGCGCCGAGATACGCATCTGGGTATTGAGGCTCGCACGGATGTATTCGATGTTGATGAGCCAGCCGCAGATGGCGATAACCGAAATGATCCAGATAACGAGCAGGATGATCTTGCCGTTATTGTCGATATCGAGCACCGTCGAAAGCACAAAGAGCAGAACCTGCACGCCTACCACGGCGGCAAAACCGCCCTTGATGTAGTACGGGTAGCGATGCTCAAACGCCACGGCATGATCGAGCAGCTCGCGACGGTACGAATCCGAATCGAGCATGACGCGCATGGCCGTGCGCAGCGAATAGCGCTGGCGCGGCAGGTCGTTGGACTCGCAGATCATGAGGCCCGTCGTGGAAAGCTGCTTGTCAAAGAGCAGGTTGAGGTTGAGCAGCAGCGGACGCAGCTGCAAGCCAATAAAGAGTGCGATGGCAAGGAACACGCCCAGGATGCACAGGTTGAACAGGTAGTTGAACGAATACATGCCACCGACGGTCTCGCGCAGCAGGTTGATGCCATAGGTGAAGGGCAGCAGCGGATGCAGCCATTGGAAGAAGCCGGGCATCATCTCGATGGGATACATGCCCGACGAGCCGGGGATCTGCACAATGACGAGGATGACGCCAATGGCTTTACCGATATGCTTAAACGTGGTGGACAGCGCATAGATGATGTTGACGTAGGTGAACGAAATAGCGATGCCGCCCAGTACAAAGAGCAGCGGATTGACGCACTGAACGCCAATGACCAGGTCGCCCACCGTAACGATAATGGCCTGGAACGCGCCCAGGATCACCAGCAGCAGCCAGCGGCCAAAGTAGCCCTGACGCGCCGTAAAGCTACCGATGCCCTCGCGGTCGACCTCGAGTTTATAGATAGCGATGAGCACATAGCCGCCTACCCACAGCGCCAGATTGGTGTAGAAGGGCGCGATGCCCGAGCCAAAGCTCTTGACCGGATAGATTGACTTGGACGTCAGCTCAACCGGAGATGCCATGAAATCTGCCACGTCATTGACGTCGACGTCCATGAGGTCGGCTAACTCGCCCATAGACTCAGAGGTCTGCAGCGCCGCAATGTCATTGGCGGCGGTCGCGAGCTTGTCCTGAACCTTGGCAAGGGAGGCGTCGGTTTGGGACAGCGTGGTCTTTGCCTGCTTGAGCGTGGCGTCGAGCTGCGCCAGCGTGCCGCGCGCGCTCGCTATCGTGGGGGTCATACCCGACACAATGCCGGTCAAATCGCCCGAAACGGCGGCAAAGGAGTCAAGCGCGCTCGAAGCCTTCGGAAGTGCGTTCTGACCCAGATCGGTCTGAGCCTGACCGAGGCTAGCCGTACCGGTCTGAATTGCCGCGTTGAGTGCGTTGCTCGCGTTCGAGATTGCCGTAGCGTCGTTTGCCATGGCGCTCGACTGTGCAGAAAGGCCATCCTTGATGCTCTGCAGCTTCTGGTTTTGCTCGCGAAGCGAATCGATGGTCGATACAATGCGCGCGTCAATTTCCTCGGAACCTGTCGACGTGTCATTAACGAGAATCTCCAAGTGCCCGATAACGGCCTTATTGTGATCGATCGTCGCCTGGAAAGACTCGAGCGAGTTGTCGATGCGGGTGGTCGTAGATGTGACCGTACCCGTTAGCTTGCCAATCGCAGCGTTCGCGGAGGCTGACGTCTTGGTGAGTGCAAGGCTACCTTCCGAGAGCGCCTTGGAGAGCGAGGTGATGGAGTTGCCCGCCGTGGTGCGAGCTTCGCTCAGCAGGTCGTTGCCCTGGGAGATCGCCTGCGTCAGCGACGGTGCCTGGCCTTGCAAGCCGGCAAGTGCCGCATCAGCCGAGGCGATAGCGCCACTCGTCTTATCGATGGCGGCATTCATATCGCCAATCGAATCGCGCACCTCGCCCAAGGTGTCGGACGCCTCGGACACCGAACTTGCCAGCGAGTCCTGAGTCTGGGTTGCCTTGTCCTTTAAATCGACACCAGCATCCTTGGCGATACCGGCAACAGTCTTGCCTACCGTAGAGACAAATTCCGAGTTGATCTGCTCCTCGATGGTGTTTGCACCGGTATCGGTAACCTTGGGCGCAATGGCGCTCTTCTTCTCATTGACGTAGTACGTGAGCTTGGGCTGATGGTAGTTGCCGTCGAGCATCGAAACCAGGTTATCCGAGAAGTTCTTGGGAATCACGATAGCGGCATAGTACTCGCCGCTCTCGACGCCCTCCTTGGCATCGGCCGTCGAGTCGACGAACGTCCAGCCCAACTGATGATTCTCCTTGAGCTGGTCGACCACTTTGTCGCCAGCGTTGAGCTCACCCACCAAGTCGTTTTGGGTGCCTCGATCGTTGTTGGCGATAGCAATCTTGATGCCTTGGGTGTTTCCATACGGATCCCAGTTTGCCACGATGTTATACCAGGCATACAGCGAGGGAATAACGCACACGCCTAGGGTAACCACCAGGGCGACGGGGTTCACAAGCAGTCGCTTAATGTCGCGCTTAAATATCGCAAAGAACACCTTTGCATTGGATAGTTTGCTGCCGAGACTCACGCTTGGACCATCCATCCTGTCGTTGAATCGAATCGTACTATCGATAACCATTGTACGTAAGCGCTTTAGCGTCTCAGAGCACAATGGTATTGAGTTTTGCGGGTAGCAATATACTACGAAGACGAATTAACGTACAGTTGTACAGTATCTTTAATTTCAGCAGGTCACAAAACCACAACCCGCACAAATTAGCAATTCAAATAGTCATCGGGGACGTTCTTAAACGACTGGTCAAACAAGAACGCCCCCAACGACTAGTTTGGACCACGGTAACATCGATGTTTTAGCAATGCCAGCGAGCGGGCGCCAGAGCGAACAAATTGGCATGAAAAGAGGACGGCATAGACCTTCTGGTCATGCCGTCCTCTTTGAATGACAAGTTGTCGCTCTGGCGCCCGCGCAGCGTCGACTGGTCCGCCGTTCGTTAGAACGGCGGAACTGAGGGCAGCGTCGAGCCGTTACGCGGTTTGGTAAAACCGCGTAACTACCTAACTACATCAAGTTGCAAACAGCCGCCGCGAAGGCAACGGGGTCCTCGGGGAGGATGCCCTCGACCAGCAGGGCCTGATCGTAGAGCAGACCAGAGTACTGCTTGATCTTGTCGGCGTCGCCTGCCTTCTGGGCAGCGACAAGCTTGTCAAAGACCGGGTGCTTGGCGTTGAGCTCGAGCACGCGTTGGCTCTTGGGCATGCCGTCGGGCGCGCCCTCGGGTCCCTTCTGGAGCACCTTCTCCATCTCGAGCGAAAGTGGGCCCTCGGTGGTGATACAAGCGGGGGCATCGGTCAGGCGCGCGGAGACGGCGACTTTCTCGACCTTGTCACCGAGCGCCTCCTTCATAGCGCTAAAGAGGTCCTCGTTCTCCTTGGTGGCGTCCTCGGCCTCCTTCTTCTCGTCCTCGGTCGCCAGGTCAAGATCACCGGTCGCAACGTTCTTGAGCTCTAGATGACGATCCTCGACCTCGGGCTCGGCACCGTCGGCCACAGCCTTCTCGGCAGCCTCGCGGGCAGCATCGTCCTCGTAGATCTTGGGCATATCGGCGGCAACGTACTCACGCATAGCCTGGAACGTGAACTCATCCACATCCTGCGTCAGCAGCAGCACGTCATAGCCGCGGTCGAGCACGCCCTTTACCACGGGCATCTTGGCCAAGCGCTCACGCGAGTCGCCGGCGGCGTAGTAGATGGCCTTCTGATCCTCAGGCATGCCCTTGGCATACTCGGGCAGGGTAATCATCTTCTGTTCCTTGGCAGACCAGAACAGCAACAGGTCGGCGAGCTCATCGGCCTTCATGCCATAGCTCGAGTAGATGCCGTACTTAAGACCGCGGCCAAAGTTCTCAAAGAACTTCTCGTAGGCCTCGCGGTCGTTGTCACGCATATCCTCAAGGTCGGCGGTAATCTTCTTTTCCACACGCTTGGCGATGGCCTTGAGCTGACGGTTCTGCTGCAGCGTCTCGCGCGAGATGTTGAGCGACACGTCGGCGGAATCCACGACGCCGCGGACAAAGTTGTAGTAGTCGGGCAGCAGGTCGTCGCACTTCTCCATGATCAGGACGTTGGAGCTGTAGAGCGCCAGACCCTTCTCGTAGTCCTTGCTGTACAGATCGAACGGCGCGCGTCCCGGCACAAACAGCAGGGCGTCATACTCGAGCGTGCCCTCGGCGTGGAAGCTGATGGTGCGCGCAGGATCGTCAAAGTCGTGGAACGTGGACTTGTAGAACTCGTCGTAGTCCTTCTGCTCGACATCGGAGCTGTGCTTCTTCCAGATCGGTGTCATGGAATTGACGGTCTCGAGCTCCTGGTAGTCCTCGTACTCGGGCTTGTAATCGTCGCCGGCGTCCTCGGGCTTGGGTTTCTGGCGGCTCTTGGACACCATCATCTGGATCGGGTAACGCACATAGTTACTGTACTGCTGAATCAGGCTCTTGAGACCCCACTCGGTCAGGAAGCGATCGTAGGTCTCGGCCTCGCCGTCGGCATCGAGCTTCTCGTTCTCGCGCAGCGTCAGGATGACATCGGTACCGTGCTCGGCGCGCTCGCCGTCCTCGATGGTGTAGCCCTCAAGACCGTCGGATTCCCACACATGGGCGACATCCTCGCCGTAGGCGCGGCTGACGACCTTCACATGGCTGGCGACCATAAAAGCCGAGTAGAAGCCCACGCCAAACTGACCGATGATGTCGACATCGGAGCCCTGCTGCTCGGCGTTCTCGGTCTTAAACTCCTCGGAGCCGGAATGGGCGATGGTGCCCAGATTGCGCTCGAGCTCCTCAGCGGTCATGCCAATGCCGTTATCCGAGATGGTAATGGTGCGGGCGTCTTTATCAAAGGAAACGCGAATAGCCAGGTCGCCCTGGTCGATCTTGACGCTCGGATCCTGCAGGCTCTTAAAGTTGAGCTTGTCGACGGCGTCGCTCGCGTTAGAGATAAGCTCGCGCAGGAAGATTTCCTTATTGGTGTAGATGGAGTTGATCATGAGGTCGAGCAGTTTTTTGCTCTCGGTCTTAAATTGACGCATGTGCAGTCCTTTCGCGCTACCCCCGTCCGCAAAAACGGCCCGGTCGCCCGAGCCGAATCGCAGACCTGCTATGTTCAGACTTAGATTTTATAACCCATTAGCGCGCATATATACATATGGAATCGAAAAACTGTATGTCCGAGCGCTCCGATGCGCCAATTGCCAAGGAGCGTCCCCAAGTGCCGGCAGAAAAGGAACGTCCCTATCTGCCATCTACGCGCTTGGCCATCCAGACATGGGGCTGGCCCTCGTCTTCGTAATCTACCGGGGCAATTTGCGTGTAGCCCGCCTTTGCATAGAGCGGCAGCACGTATTCCTGCGCATGCAGCTTAATAAGCTTAGCGCCGGCATCGCGTGCACACGAAGCACTGGCCTCGACGATCGTACCCGCCAGTCCGCGACGACGCATAGCCGGCAGCACGGCGACGCGCCCCATAATGTAGGTCTCCCCCGCCGCAACGCCTTCGTCCATGTCGCACGCCGGCGACACCGGAGCCTCTGCGTCAGCCGCGCGCTCAAGCTCTTCGGGAAACACGCGCGAGCAACCGGCAAGCTCGCCGTCTACATAGAGCGTCACATGAATGCAGTTCGGATCCTCGTCGATAGCGTCGAACTCATTCTCGTAGCCCTGCTCGTCCATAAAAATGACGCGGCGCACCAACGCCGCGTCATCAAAGCATCCCGTCTTAAGTTGGATATCCATGGCTGCCCTTTCATTCAATGCGAACGTTAGGGACAGATTTTAGCGAAAATGAGCTCCGCGCACGCTAAACTTCGCGCGAGCCTTCGCCAGGCAATCGTAATGACCCACGTTATGGGCATCGCTCGCGATGAAGCTGTACAGGTTCTGATCGAACAGGCGCTGTGCCGGCTTTTTCTCGCGACCAAAGCGACCGCCGGCAATAAAGTCCGCCGAAGCCTGCAGCTTGCAGCCCATATCGACCAGGCGCTCCGCCACGCTTACATCCTTTTGAACCGCACGATAGCGCTCAGGATGAGCGATGATCACCTGGTAGCCACGGCACTGCAAATCGTAAATCGTGTTCTCGTACTCTCTAAACGCATACGCATCGGCATGCGTCGAAAGCTCGAGCAGAAACTCGTTGGTCCCATCGAAATGCAAGTGCTCCGCGGCATCGATACCAAGCTCAACGAGCTTTCGATGGTTGACCTCGAAGCCCATCTGGAGCGGAAAACCGTCAGCGTTATCGCGCAGCAGCTCAAAGGCATCCCACATCTTGTCGTAATCAAAATAGGGATCACGGCAGTGAGGAGTGCAAACAATTCTGGTTACACCAGCCCGCTTGGCAGCCTCGAGCATCGCCAAGCTCTCATCGAGATCGGCGGCGCCGTCGTCTACACCCGGCAAGATATGGCAATGAATGTCACGCATAGGTCAGCCTTAATCAACTAAACGTTTGCTCGGTTGGTGAAGATGCCCTTTTTGGAAGTCCCCTGATCGTCGGAGCCCTTCTTCACCTTCTTACCGTCCTTGGTGTAGTAGGAGTAGTAGTACTCGCTGGTCTCGGTCTCGCAGTAGTTCATAACGGTACCGATGAGCTTGACCTTCTCGGACTTTTTTAGCTGACCGATGGCGTTGAGCGCCTCCTCGCGCTTGGTGAAATCCTCACGCACCACGAACAGCGTGCCGTCGGTCAGGCTGGCAATCTCGGCAGCATCGATGAAGGTGCCGACCGGGGGAGCATCAAAGATGACGTACTGGAACTTGGCGGACAGCGCCTTTACCAGCTTGGCAAAGCGGTGAGAGACGATGATGTCGGCAGGATTGGGAATATGCGGCTCGGCATCGAGGAAGTAGAAGTTCTTCTGACCCGTCTCGACAATTGCCTGGTCAATGGAGATCTGCTCGGAAAGGACCGCATAGAGTCCGCCGCGCGAACGAACGCCGAGCATATCGGAAAGGGACCTGCGGCGCATATCGGCCTCGACCAGAAGCACGGACTTGCCGCTCGTGGCGATTGCCTGAGCAAGGTTAATGGAAACCGTAGACTTGCCCTCGTTGGGAATCGAGGAGGTAACGGTGATGGTGCGAATGGGGTCGTCCACGCTCGCAAAGCGGATGTTGGCCAGAAGGGTCTTGGCGGCATTCTGTACAACGAGTTTATCGGTGTTCTTTGCCTTAGCCATGCCTATTTACCACCTTTCATAGCCGGAATTCGGCCAACAACGGGAATGCCCAGGAGCTCTTCTGCCTCTTCGGCACCGCGGATGCGGGTGTTGAGCATGTCTGCCAAAACGACATAGGCAACTGCGATAAAGATGCCCGCGAGGAACGCGACAGCAACGTACAGCATACGCTTGGGACCGCTGGGGGCTTCGGGGGTCTTAGCCTCGTCGATAACGTTGATGCTCTGGGCAGCGCCGACGTTCTGAGCGACCGTACTCACCGAGCTGGCCATGGCCTTTGCGACCTTAGCCGTCTCCTTGGCATCGGTGCCGGTAACCGAAAGCGTAATGACACGCGTGGTGGTCTCGGAGGAAACAGACACCTTGTAGTCATCCAGATCGGTGAGGCCCAGTTCATTGGCTGCGCCGCTCTTAACGCTATCACTATCCAGCAGCGTGGCGATATCGTTGGAAAGCATCTGACTCGCCGAGAGATCGTTGTAGCTCATCTGACCGCTATCGTCGGTCTTGGCGAGAATGTACATGCTCGTCGTCGCGGTATAGGTGTTGTCCATCGCAACGAAGGACACGATGCCCATGGCGATCGCGCAGACCACCGGAAGGGTGATGACCAGCTTGAGGTGCTTCTTCAGCAGCTGGAACAGTTCGAGAAGGGTCATGCAGCTTGCCTTTCATTTCCCCAGTTCGGATTGACAAAACTGTCCGTATGTTATCGCATCTTTTTACCGAGACCAAACTCTATACATAAGAAACAGGCTCTCCTGTAAAAATGTCGGAAGCAATCGTAAAATTGCACAACAACGCCGCACCCGAAAGTCAAATGCGGCGTCTGCATCAATACCTATGTTGTATCGCTATGCGAATGGCTCGTCCTGCTGTATGGGAAACGTCACCGTAATGGTGGTTCCCACGCCCAACTCGCTCGACAGATCGAGCGTGGCGTGATGATACAGGGCCGCATGCTTGACAATGGCAAGCCCCAGACCGGTTCCGCCGCGCGCCTTGGACCTACTCTTGTCCACGCGATAGAACCGCTCAAATACCTTGCCCTGTTCTTCAGGCGCGATACCGATTCCCGTGTCGGCGACCGCAAGGAACGGATGGCCTTCGTCGTTGGTGCCGCACTGCAGCGTAACCGTACCGCCGGGTCGATTGTAGCGGATGGCGTTGCTTGCCAGATTATAGATGAGCTCGTCAATCAAGCGCGACACGCCCTCGATGACCACAGGCTTGGTCTCATGACTTATCGTCACATTCGCCTGACGGGCGACCTGTTCAAGACGCTGCTCAACCGCATAGACGGCGCGCGAGAGCTCAATAGGCTCCGTGGACCCAATGGGCACCGTCTCGCCCTCAGTTGCACGCTCGGCCTCGTCCAAGTTAGACAGCGTAAGGATGTCGTTGACGAGCGCTGCCAAGCGGCCCGCCTCACGATAGATGCGACCGCCAAAGTTGCGCAGGTCGTCCTCGCCCTCGACCATGCCGTTTGCGATGAGCTCGGCATAGCCCGAAATCGCCGTAAGCGGCGTCTTGAGCTCATGAGTGATATTCGCCGTGAACTCGCGGCGCATACGGTCGTTGTCCGCTAGCACCGCCATTTGGCGCTTGAGCTCCTGGCGCTGCGACTCGATACGCTCAAGCATGGGGACCATCTCGGCATAGGCGTGCTCATAGCTACGGCGTGGGTGGTCCAAATCCACCTCTTGCAAAGGCGCGATGATGGCACGGGACTCGCGGCGCGCCATAAAAAACGAGAGTACCGCACCCGCTGCCGCGATAAGCAGCATCGGCGCCACCATCGACAGCAAAATCGCCGCAACGCCAGGCTGGGCCTGTGCCAAGCGGACAACCTGGCCGTTATCAAGGGCGACGGCGCGATACAGCATAATCTCGTCGAGCGTAGAGCTTGCGCGCTCCGCGGAACCCGAACCATTCTCAAAGGCCTCGATGACCTCGGGGCGATCGCCGTGGTTGGGCAATGTGGAAGGCGACGCCTCGTTGTCGTAGGCAACCGATCCATCCTTGTTAATCAGCGTGATGCGCAAGTCCTCGCGATCGAGGCTACGCAAGAACGGGATGGGCTCCTGCTGCTCGTCGAGGGCGGCAGCAATGAGCTCGGTTTCCTGCGCCAGATTGGCACTCGTGGCATCCGCCAAGGTGTTTTGCACAAAGAACGCACCCAGCACCGTAAACGCCACGATAACCGCCATGGCGCAGACAAAGATCGTCACAAAAACGCGGTGCGACAGCGTATGTTTTCCATGGGGGGCGAAGACCACGGGCTACTCCTCCGATGCGGCAGCTACGGGATCTGCGTCTTCGCTTCCGTCGTCGGCAGAAGGCTCGGCCAGGCGATAGCCCACGCCGCGCACCGTCTCGATGGCGCCGGCATGCTCGCCCAGTTTTTGGCGAAGCGTCTGCACGTGCACGTCAACGGTGCGCGAACCGCCGTCGAAGTCCCAGCCCCACACGCTCTGCAGCAACGACTCGCGGGAAAAGACCACGCCGGGCTTGCGCATGAGGTACTCGAGCAAGTCGAACTCGCGCAGGGTGAGCTTAAGCGGCTCGCCGGCAACGGTCACCTCGCGATGACTGGGCGAGAGCACGATGTCGCCCACGCTAAGCACATCACTCGCCTGCTTGACCATGCCGCCGCGACGCAGCAGTGCGCGGCAGCGGCTGGCGAGCTCCATGAGCGAAAACGGCTTAGTCAGGTAATCGTCGGCACCGCCATCGAGCGCCATCACCTTGTCGAGCTCGGTATCCTTGGCGGTAAGCATCATGATGGGCACCGTCGCCGTCAGGCGATCGGCACGCAGTCGACGCATAATCGCCAAGCCATCGGTATCGGGCAGCATGATGTCGAGCAGGACGGCATCGGGTACCCGTCGCGCCACAGCAGCCTTAAACTCACCGTCGCACGAAAAGCCTTCGGCCTCGATTCCCTGCTTGCGCAGCGCATAGACCGTCAAATCCCTGATGCTGTCATCGTCCTCGACGTAATAGATCATGTTGAACCCCTTTGCGGCCGGCATGACCGCATCTTAACCCTAAAGGTACCTTTACTAGATGGTATCAGCCAAAACGCCCCGTCAAATAATCCGCCGTGCGCGGATCGGTCGGATTCTTGAAGAGTTGCGCGGTGGGCGCGTGCTCCACCAGCTCACCCAGCAAAAAGAATGCGACCGAATCGGAGATACGCGCCGCCTGCTGCATATTGTGCGTAACGACCACGAGCGTGCAGGTCTCTTTGAGCTCGCAGGCCAGCTGCTCCACCACCAGCGTCGACACAGGGTCGAGTGCCGAGGTCGGCTCGTCCATCAGCAGAATGTCGGGCTGCACGGCAAGTGCGCGGGCGATGCACAGACGCTGCTGCTGGCCGCCCGAAAGACCCAGACCCGACTCTTTGAGCTTGTCCTTGACCTCGTCCCACAGGGCAGCGCGACGCAGGGAGTCCTCGACCAGCTCATCGAGCACGGCGCGGTCGCGCACTCCCATACCGCGAGGACCGTAGGCGACGTTGTCGTAGATGCTCATGGGAAATGGGTTGGGGCGTTGGAACACCATGCCCACGCGCTGGCGCAAACGGCAGATGTCGCAATCGCCCAGGATATCTTGACCATCGAGCGCAATCTTGCCCTCGATGCGGCAATCCTTGATGCCGTCGTTCATGCGGTTAAAGCAGCGCAGCAACGTGGACTTTCCGCAGCCCGAAGGCCCGATGAACGAAGTGATCTGCTTGTCGCGGATCTTGATATTCACGTCCTTGAGCGCATGGTGATCGCCATAGAACAGGTCGAGGCCCTCGACGTCGATGCGCGTCGGCGAGGCGGCAAGGTCCTGCGCCGTTGGGCGCGTCGCGTCTCCGACTTCGCGCTCGTGCGCAGCCTCGGCTCGCGCCTCCATTAGCTCCTCGAGCTCCGTGGGCTCCATAGCCACACCAGCCGTCATACCGCATACCTCCACGTCGATATCAATTCAGCAGTATCGATAGTAGAAACCGCGGCTCATACGTACGTGAGCGCATTGTCAGGTGTTTGTAAGGGCGCCTACGCTACGCGGCGGGCAGCTCGATGGTAAAAACGGTATGCTCGGGCGTCGATTCGCACGCGATGGTGCCGCCATGCGCGCATACAATCTCCTTGGCGATGGCGAGACCCAGCCCAGCGCCGCCGCGATTGGTCGCACGCGCCGCATCCAGGCGATAGAACTTCTCAAAGATCACCTTGAGCTTTGGCTCAGGGATCGGATCGCCCTGGTTTATAAATCGTACGCGCACGCCGCCGTTACCCAAACGTCTGGCCTCAATCGTGATCATCGAGCCTTCATAGCTATAGGCAACGGCGTTTTTCATGATGTTGTTGAATACGCGAGCCATCTTGTCGCCGTCCACGAGCACCGTCAGATCCTCGCAGATATCAACCTGGGCTTCTTTATGCTGTTCGTTGAGAATGGGATAGAACTCGTCGGCCACCTGTGCCAGTAAGAGCCCCAAATCGACGTAGCTGCGGGTGAGCACGATATCGTGGAAATCAAAGCGCGTGATGTCGAAGAACTCCTCGATGAGCGCATCGAGCCGGTGGGCCTTGTCGAGTGCCACGCCCGTAAAACGTGTGCGCTGCTCAAGCGGCAAATCGGGGGCCTCCTGCAAGAGCGAAAGGTAGCCCACCACGCTGGCGAGCGGCGTGCGCAGGTCGTGCGCCAGGTACGTCACCAGGTCATCTTTGCGGTGGGATTCGTCACGCAGGGCTTGTTGAACCCTACGCTCGCAATCGCGCGCCCGGTTGAGCGCGCCCTCGACCTCGAGGAAGTCGCCGTCAATGTTGTCCCATGTGTCGGGGTTATCGATCAGACGGTCCTGAATGCGGGCGGCAATCACGCGGTCGGCGTGCAGCTCGCCCTGCTCGTAACCCTGGTAGTACAGGGCGCGTCCGCAGAAGAACAGGACGCACACGGCAAGCGCCAGCACAAATCCAAGCATGTTGAACACAAAGCCGGCGTCAAAGAATACGGGCTCGCCAATACCGCCAAGCGCCATGGACCCGATCGCCAACGTAATTGTCCACGCGGCGCCGCCGATCACCACACAGCGGCGAACGATTTCGAATCGATCAATCAGCAAAAAGCCAATGAGTAGAACTGCCAGGATGCCAACGATATTGTCGATGCCGATGAGCAGCAGACTCAGCAAAAAGAGCAGCACCGTCGCTAACGCACGGTTGTCAACGACCGCCCTTACGTATTCAAAGAGTCGATCGGGTACCTCGAATGCCCGCCTATCGTCTTTTGTCATATCTACTCCCCCGCCATCAAAGGCGTTATTCGATTATGTAGCCGACGCCCCAGACGTTTTTGATAAAGCGCGGCTTTTGAGCGTCGTCGCCGATCTTTTCGCGCAGATGGCGAATGTGCACCATAACCGTATTGTTGGAGCCGGGCATAAAGTCCTCGTTCCACACCGCGCGGAACAGGTCCTCCACGGCTACCACGCTGCCGCGATGCTCAACCAGATACAGCAAGATGGAATACTCGATGGGCGTGAGGCGCACCGGCGCACCGTCCACCGTCACAGAGCGGGCGTCGCGGTTGATCTCGAGGCCGTCGAGCTGGATGATCGGCGACTCGGCCGCCTGTGCGCGGCTGCCGTAGCTGGTATAACGACGAAGCTGAGCGTGCACGCGCGCGATGAGCTCCAGCGGACGGAACGGCTTGACCACATAATCGTCTGCGCCAAGCGAGAGCCCCTCGATCTTATCCTGCTGGGCATCGCGTGCCGTCAGCATGATCACGGGATAGGTATGGCTGGAACGGATCGTACGCAGCAACTCAAGCCCATCGATATCAGGCAGCATGACATCCAGCAGCGCCAGATCAAACTCCTGCTCCAGAATCGCCTTGGCCGCATCGGCCCCGCTGTAGGCAATCTGGACATCAAAGCCCTCTTTTGTAAGGTAGATACCAACCAGGTCGGCGATGGCTTTCTCGTCATCAACTACCAAAATGCGCTCGTTCATGCGTGCTCCTCTCGCGCTCCATTATGCCCGAGGCGGCGCGTGCCACACACAACAAGCGCGGGCGATTAAGTCGACCTTAAGCACCAATGTGTCCGTTCGGGCGCGGATGTGGGCCACGCACGCACGCGATGATCGCCGACACCGGCAAACGATATACTCTAGTTCCAGAAGAGACCATCCCGTCGAAAGCGAAATCTGTGAAGTCCCTCACCTCTTTTGCAAAGCGCTCAGCCCAGCTTGCCGCCGGCTTTGTCTGCGCTATCGCCCTTGCCGCTGGCGTGCCCACCGTCGCCGGCGCCCAAGTGCTCACGACCGACAATGTCTGCGGCAAAACCGCCGATGCGCGCGGCATCACGGCCGATAATCTGCCCGATATCGATGCGGCCAATGCGCTCGTCATGGGCAAAGACGGCACCATCTACTACGGGCGCGGCGCCGATGAGCAGGTCAAAATCGCCTCGATCACCAAGGTCATGACCGCAATCCTAACCGTCGAGAATTGCAAGATGGACGAGAAGGTCACGGTGAGCAACGCCGCAGCCACCGTGGGTAATTCGACCGCCGGCTTGCTCGAAGGCGACGAGCTTACCGTGGAGCAGGCACTGCGCGGCCTGATGATTCCCTCGGGCAACGACGCCGCCGTCGTGCTCGCCGAATATGTGGGCAAGAAGATCGACCCTAAGACCAAAGACGCCGAGGCAACCTTTGTGAAGGCCATGAACGAGCGCGCTAAGAAGCTCGGCTGCACCGGTACGCTTTTTGAAAACCCGCATGGTCTGGACTTTGATGAGTGGGCTGGCGATATGCACTCAACCGCACACGACGTAGCGCTGATGATGCAGGAGGCCATGAAAAACGACACGATCCGCGAGGTCGTAGCGAGCGAGGATTCCTGGATCGAGGTCACGGGCGCCGACGGCACCGACCATTCGCATTCCATGGACACGCATAACTATTTGCTGGGCCAAGATGGCAACATCGGTGGCAAGACCGGCACCACCGACGACGCGGGCTATTGCTTTACGAGCGCCTACAACCGCGACGGCGACGAGATCTACACCGTCGTTTTGAACTCCACCACCACCGACCAGCGCTTTACCGATACCGCAACCCTTGCCAATTGGTACTACGGTCACAAGGTGACGGTCGCAATCGCCAACACACAGGAAAAGACCGCCAACGGCAACCCGCTTATGGCGCGCATTGGTCAAACCGACTGGACGGATAAGACGATCGACGCCACACTCGCCGATCCCACGGCGCAAGCGACCGTGTTTTCCCTTGCCGGCGAGGTGACCGAAAAGGTTAGCTACGACGATCTTTCGGGCACGGTGCATGTGGGCGACAAGGTGGGCAGCGTCACGCTCAAGCAGGACGGCACCAAGATCGCCGTCATGGACCTAGTTGCCGACGAGGAAGGCGCAGGGCCGAATCCCATTGAATGGCTACTCGTGAAGCTCGATCGCTTGGGCCGTCGCATCGACAACCGCCCACTCACGGCAGAAAGCGAGACCGTCGCCAAGGCGCCCGAGGTGTAGGGCGCAAGAATAATAAGTCCACTGAAAGGAGGCGTCCGAAAGGATGCCTCCTTTTTTGAGGTTCGAATCCCCAGCCGCCATTCTTGATAATAAAAAGGGCCCCAAATGGGACCCTTCTTCAAATTCGTACTGGCGGAGAGCTGGGGATGTCCGGGCATGCTGCGCATGCCCTCCGGCTTCAAAGCCTGGCGGCTTTTCGCCCACGGGCTACAAACGCTTTCGCGTTTGCTTAACGCCCGTGCCCTCTCGGGTTCGAATCCCCAGCCAACGTTCTTCGCACAAAAAAGGACCCCTTTCGGAGTCCTTCTTTCAAGTCATACTGGCGGAGAGCTGGGGATTCGAACCCCAGATGCCCTTTTGGGGCATACTCGCTTAGCAGGCGAGCACCTTCGGCCTCTCGGTCAGCTCTCCGTAACAGCCGTTCTATAGTAACCAAACAGCCAAGGATGAGCAAGAGGAAATTTTCTAATTGCCTAGCAGCCTTTCCTCCTTGAAAGCTTCGCCTACCCCAGCGAGCGGTTGAGAGAGCCGAGCTCGTCGTTGCCCATGGTGCGCCACATTTGGAAGATGCAACCGCGTGCCAGGAAAAAGAAGCCGTTGTCGACCAGTTGCACAGCGGCATCGGCAAGCTGATTCGTCACGGCGGACACCGGCGGCAGCTCGAGTCCAGCCTTGCGGATGGTTTCAACCGCATCCTCGAACGTCGGCGGCTCATTGACACCCATCTCGTTCCTAAGGCCCTGCATTTCCTCCAGCGCGTTGCTACCTGACTCCTCGCCGCGCGGCACGAGGCGGTAGCACGCCAACGCGAGCTCGAGCTGATCGCAATTCCAATAGGCAAACGCCAAGCGATAGAACAGGTAGCCGATTGCAGAACGATCGCTGGCAATACGTAGGCCGTGGCGCGCCACCTCGATAATCTCGTCAAAGCGCTCCAGACGCGCAAGCACGTTGATGAGCGCAAAGTGCGACTGCATGGACGAGCGCGCCAGATCGTAAAGATGGCGCACCTCGGGCAGTGCTCGTTCAAAGTCCTCTTGCTCGGCGTAAAAGCTGCAGATCTCGTGCTGGGCAAAGTACAGCGCATCGGGCGCACGAAGGATTCGCACAGAGCGGTCTTCTTCCAACACCGGTAGCACCATGCGCACCAGCTGGTTATCGCAAAACTGCGTTTGAACCGGACCTGTCGCCAAAAGCTCGGCGACGGCGCACTTGGCCTCCAACTCCTCGACAAGACGGGAAAAGCCTTCAAAAGCACCTGTACGGTCGACTTTTGCCTGCTCGCGCAATTCAACAACACGGGCCACGTATGGGTCGTCGTCCTCTTCCATGACCTCCAGCTCGTCAGCCGTATCGGCAAGCAGCAGATCGCGCAGCGCCGGCGGCAGCATGCGATGGTCATCACGCGGACGAGCATGAACCTCCGCCGGCTCAATCGTCTCCGGAGCGGTTGACTCATACGCCTCAAGCACACGCTTGCACGGCATATCGTCCATGTCCATGCTCTCAAGATCCTTGGCGACAGGCACGCAATCGGCCAGATAGGCCGCACGCCCAAAGAAATACGTTGCGACAACGCACTCGCCCTGCTCACTGTCGGGAGCAGCAATCTGCACATAGCAGCGCGTGATGCAGGTGCCCGCGGCAAAACACGCTGCCGCAAGCGTGAGCGCCACGCGCGCATCGTGCTCCGCGGCCCAGATCGTGCGCGTGTCCTCGTCCAGCTCGTGCCAGGCGTCATCTTGAGCGTCGTATTCACGTTGCGGCATGGCATCAACGACAGACTGCCCAAACCGAACGAGCATAATCCCCTCGGCAACGTTTGCCCGATAGGTATAGTCGAGCCGCGTGACCACGTTAAGCGCCTCGACAATACGCGCGAAGCGGGTACGCACATCCCACTCACCGCCCGGCTGGCAAGCCACCGTACCCGGTTCGCCCCACGGGTTATCGCTCGAGGCCGTATCGAGCAGTCGAGGAACATCGTTGGTCGTCTTAGCGATATGCCACGCATCAAAGAGCGCGCAGCCCTCAAGGCTCGGCGACGAGGCCGCGGGGACCAATCCAGCCCCGATGCGCTCAAGGATGCCGGAGAGGCGGTTGAGACGGCACTCGATGGCAAGCAGCATGTCAATCTCGTCCTGGTCCAGCAGGCTACGATCAAAATTGAGATAGAAAAGCTTTGAACGATCAATGCGAGCCAGGCTCATCTCGGACTTGGCAGCGATGGTGCGCAGGCGGGGCAAGTCAATTTCACTCATAAGGGCAGCGGCATAGCGCTCGATACCGCTCGGATTCTCGGCATGGTCAACGCGGTAAAGCAGCGTCTCGATAGCATCAGGGAGCGGTGCCGTGTTAAAGCCCAAAAACACCTCGACCGGCTCGGGCAACTTTACGAGCTTGATCTTGTCGATAACATTTTGCATACCCTCGTCGAGTCCGCCGGCGTCCGCCGTGCTCGCAATGGCATTTTCGGAGTCAGCGAATATCACGTAGCGCAGGAACATCGATGCCATGAACTCGCCGTAAGGAAGGGAGCGGGTCGAATTCCATGTCTCGTGGTCGGACTGCTCGCGCATGGGGCCTTCGGGAGAGCCGACGGTTCGCGCGCACGCGCGCATCGTGCCGTTGGCTCCCCGAACCACAATATCACCAATACCGGAGTCCGACTCGTCAAGGACCAGTTCCATGTCGGGATCGTTGGGCAGCGGAGCCTCGCTGACGGGGCGGTCCACCTTGTACACCTCACCCGAAACGCTTACGTAGCCCAAAAGCGACACATGACTTTTGCCAACAAATTCGACGACATAACAAGATTCATGCTGATCCTCGCCAAAGAGTTTCCAGACTACGCCATATGAGCGTCCCGCAGGCTGCTCGGGCATCGCCGGAAAGCGCTTCTTGGGATCGAGAAACCTGAGCTTGTATGTCGGACGCTCTGCCACGAAATATCACCCTGATCGGTCGCTTGAAGAAGGAGTGGTCGCGAATAAGTCGCGACATCTACTCGGAATCTTACACGAGTCGACAGGAAATCGTCCCTTTGGACGAAAGCACTCAAGCTGACGCAAAAGAAAAGCCCCCGTTGCCGGGAGCTTTAATCTCAAATGGTGCGGCGTATAGGATTCCGCGCATCCGCTGCGCGGATCCGCACCGGCTTCGCCCGCCTGCCGGCGTGCTCGCCCGCGGGCTAAAAACGCTTCGCGTTTTCTTTACGCCCGCGCCTCGACCGAGGTTCGAATCAATGCGGTGTTTACGTAAAAGAAAAGCCCCCGTTGCCGGGAGCTTTAATCTCAAATGGTGCGGCGTATAGGATTCGAACCTATGACGTTCTGATTCGTAGTCAGACCCTCTATCCAGCTGAGGTAACGCCGCGACTTGTTGATTATTATGCACATGGACTGAATAATGGTCAAGCATTTTTTCAAAAAAAGTTATCGAATTTGATTTTTAATCATTTGGAGGGCTTGGCGCGATCTTCGACGCATCGCGATATAAGAAAAGCCTCCGTTACCGGAGGCTTTAAAGTTCAGTTGGTGCGGCGTATAGGATTCGAACCTATGACGTTCTGATTCGTAGTCAGACCCTCTATCCAGCTGAGGTAACGCCGCGACTTGTTGATTATTATGCACATGGACTGAATAATGGTCAAGCATTTTTTCAAAAAAAGTTATCGAATTTGATTTTTAATCATTTGGAGGGCTTGGCGCGATCTTCGACGCATCGCGATATAAGAAAAGCCTCCGTTACCGGAGGCTTTAAAGTTCAGTTGGTGCGGCGTATAGGATTCGAACCTATGACGTTCTGATTCGTAGTCAGACCCTCTATCCAGCTGAGGTAACGCCGCAACGCACGGATTATTATGCACGCGAGCCCCCGATGGGTCAAGCGACAATTAGAAAAAATTTTACGGAGTGATAATTAAGTTGTTCGTGCCTCGACCGAGGTTCGAATCCATGCGGTGTTGCCATAAAAGAAAAGCCCCCGTTGCCGGAGGATTCAAGTTCAATTGGTGCGGCGTATAGGATTCCGCGCATCCGCTCCGCGGATCCGCGCCGGCTTCGCCCGCCTGCCGGCGGACTCGCCCGCGGGCTAAAAACGCTCCGCGTTTTCTTGACGCCCGCGCCTCGACCGAGGTTCGAATCCATGCGGCGTCCGCCTAAAAGAAAAGCCCCCGTTGCCGGAGGCTTTCAATTTCAATTGGTGCGGCGTATAGGATTCGAACCTATGACGTTCTGATTCGTAGTCAGACCCTCTATCCAGCTGAGGTAACGCCGCAGCGCAAGACATATAAAACCACTTTAGCTTATTGGAGTCAAGCACAATTTCAAACTTTTTTGTGGAACGCAGTCTTGTCATGCTGCTCCGCATATACCGCCATTCCCCGTACGATCGATTGGCTTTTCGATCACGTCAAACTTAGCATCAAGTTCCCTCAGGAGCGATCTCACCCGCTGGGCACAATCATAATCGGCAAACGAGATGCTCAACATGCGAGCAACCTGATTAGATGTCTGGACCCCATAGAAATGCTCTAGGGCCACAAGCCCCTCGTGCGCCACAAACGTCTCAACCACATGAGGCGACTCCTCGTAGCACCATTGCGTCAACGGCCCCTCGCTCGTCTGTCGAACCACCAGGCCACCCATGCCAGACGGCTCACACGTCACAAGCAGGTACTCCCCGCCCTCGTCGCTCTCAAACAAAACCACCCGATCATCAAACAGCTCCATCGCGTCCCCTTTCTCTCGCTCTTATTTAGCAAAAGCATAGCAGGTAGATGGCTGTATACAGAACAGTTGTTCGTGTGTTTTCTATTGAGCTGTCCGCACGGCATGGTATGGCCGCACACAAAAAGGGCACCCCAAAAAGGAGTGCCCTAGCAAATCGCTTATGCAGCCAATCTACGCGACCGGCTCGATCTTCTCGAGGCCGCCCATGTAGGGACGCAGAACCTCGGGGATCGTAATGGTGCCGTCAGCGTTCTGGTAGTTCTCCAGAATGGCTGCCATGGTACGGCCAGCCGGCAGACCGGAACCGTTGAGGGTGTGCAGATAGCGCGAACCCTTGAAGTTCTCGGGGTCGCGATACTTGATGTTGGCGCGACGGGCCTGGAAGTCACCGCAGTTGGAGCAGGAGCTGATCTCCTTGTAGGCGTTGTAGCTCGGCAGCCAGACCTCGACGTCGTAGGTCTGACGGGCAGAGAAGCCCAGGTCGCCGGTGCACAGGCTAATCACGCGATACGGAAGACCCAGCTGCTGCAGCAGGAACTCGGCCTCGGCGGTCATGCTCTCGAGCTCCTCGTCGGACTCCTCCGGCTTGGCAAACTTTACCATCTCGACCTTGTCGAACTCGTGCTGGCGAATGATGCCGCGGGTATCGCGACCAGCGGAGCCGGCCTCCTCGCGGAAGCAGGGGGTGAAGGCGGTGTAGCGGCGCGGCAGGGTATCGGCGTCGAGGACCTCACCGGCGTGCAGGTTGGTGAGCACGACCTCGGCGGTGGGGATCAGGAAGTTGTCGCCCGAGACGTGATAGGCGTCGTCCTCGAACTTGGGCAGCTGGCCCGTGCCGAACATGGTCTGACGCTTGACGACGATGGGCGGCCACCACTCCTTAAAACCACGGCTGGTGTGCGTATCGAGGAAGAAGTTGATGAGGGCGCGCTCAAGACGGGCGCCGGCGCCACCGAGAACGGTGAAGCGGCTGCCGGAGAGCTTGTTGCCGCGCTCGAAGTCAAGGATGTCGAGGTCGGTGCCCAGATCCCAGTGCGGCTTAAAGTCGAAGTCGAACTCGCGCGGGGTGCCCCAACGACGGCGTTCGATGTTCTCGTCCTCGTCCTTGCCGTACGGCGTGGCCTCGCAAGGAATGTTGGGCAGGTGAGCCATGAAGTCGTACTGCTCCTGCTCGAGGGCGTTGCGGCGCTCGGCCAGACCGTCAATTTTCTCGTTGACGGCGCGCACGGCCTCTTTGGCGGCCTCGGCCTCGTCCTTCTTGCCCTCCTTCATCAGGGCGCCGATCTTCTTGGACTCGGCATTGCGCGTGGCTTGAAGTTCCTCGACCTCGGTGATGACGGCACGACGCTCGTCGTCGAGCTCAAAGAACTTCTCGCGATCCCAAGACGTCTGGCGGTTAGCCATGGCGACATCGATGGCATCGGGGTTCTCGCGAACAAACTTGATATCAAGCATTAGATCCTCCGGCGATATACATTCCATTTAGGTTGCAACCTTGTACATGTATGGGCAAGTATATACTTATGAGCGTTTACGACCCAACTCAACTACGCAAGAAGGCACCCAATGGACGCAGTTTTTTCCTTTTTGTTTGGCACCCGCACCGGTTTTGCCATCCTTTTCGCCGGCGGCATCCTGCTGTTTGCGATTATTGCCTTTGTAATGGAGAAGCGCACCCATAAGATGTATGTCGACCGCGGCCCCAAGTCCGAGGACGAAGAAGACAGCTTCTGGGACTAACCTGCCAAAAAGGGACAGGTTTATTTTGGTCGGTTTTATCTGGGCAAACGCAAGTGCCTCGCAACTGGAATTGAGCCAGTTGCGGGGCACTTTTCGCTAAAAGGACAAAACCGCAGGAAAAACCTGCCAACATAAACCTGTCCCTTTTTTGGTCGGTTTTACTGGAGGGTTGCGTCGATTGCCTTGACCAGGGCGCTGCGCATGCCGGCGTCCTCGAGCGCAACGACGCCCTTGATGGTGGCACCACCGGGCGAGCATACGGCATCCTTCATCGCCGCAGGATGCTGGCCAGTTGCAAGCTGCAGCTTTGCCGTACCCAGCACCATCTGGCTCACAATGCGATAAGCATCCGCACGCGGGATACCGTGCTTGACCGCCGCATCGCCCAGGGCCTCGATTGCCATGGCGACAAACGCCGGAGCGCAACCACCCACCGTGCCGCCCACAAACAGCAGGCTTGTGTCGAGCTCGACGACAGCGCCAAGCTTACCGAGCAGGTCGAGCACCACAGCACGCTGCTCGTCGTTAAGCGTCGAAGCCTTCTCGCAGGCGATGACGCCCTCGCCCACCGAAACCGGCGTGTTGGGCACCGTCGAGATATGCGCGACGCCCGGCAGGACCTGCTCCCACTTGGCACTGTCCCAGGTCCAGGCAACCGACAGAACGACCTTTTTGGCAAGAGCGTCCTTGAGCGGGGCGAATACCTTCTCGATCATGTACGGTTTGACCGCAGCGACCACGATATCGGATGCGGCGACAACCTCGGCGGCATCGTGGCAGGCGACCATGCCGCGCGCCTCGCAGCGCTCAACCAGTGCGTCGTAGCGACCCGCGCAGGCGCACATGTCGCTCGCAGCTACACCGGCAGCGATCCAGCCATCGGCCATAGCGCTCGCCATATTGCCAAAACCGACAAATCCAATCTTCATATCTCATAGTCCTTTCAGACACATTCCTCAAAACGAAAGGTATTGTCCCACGCCATTGTTTCGTATTGCCGACCTATTTGTGATACGGCTCGCCGCGGCTAATCTTGCAGGCGCGGTAGATCTGCTCCAGCAGCACCACGCGCGCCAAGTTATGCGGCAAGGTAATACGTCCAAAGCTGAGCATCTCGTCGGCTCGTGCGCGCACGTCATCGCTCACGCCGTCCGAACCGCCGATTACAAAGGCAATGTCGCTGCTGCCTCGCAGCATAAGATCGTCGAGCCTCGCCGAAAACTCCTCGCTCGAGCGCTCCTTGCCCTCGATAGCCAGCAGGATCACATGCGCTCGAGATGGCAAGGCGGCAAGAATCGCCGCCCCCTCCTTGTCGCGCGCGGCATCCACGCCGCCCGCCTTAGCCGGGTCGATATCGGCCACCTCGCGGATATCAACCTTGGCATAGGCACCTAGGCGCTTGGTGTACTCAGCGCACGCGTCCTTCCAAAAGCGCTCCTTGAGCTTACCGACGCAAACGACGGTGTATTTCATGCGCGTCTACTCCTTCGAATCGTTTTGAACTTTGCTGGCGGTCAGCATCTGCTCGAACATCGAGGCCGACTGCGAAAAGTCGCTCGGCAGCACGACCGTCGAGGTTTTACCCGTGCGAGCGAACTCCGTCATCATCTCGGACCACTGCGTAAACATGAACAGTTGGTTGGCCTCGTCATTGCCGACACCCGTCTCTTGGATGATCTCGAGCGAATCTTTGATACCCAGCGCGATGGCCTTGCGCTGGTTGGCGATGCCCTCGCCCGCCTTTTCCATTGCCTCGGCCTCGGCGGTCGCCTCGGTGACGCGCTTGATGCGGTCGGCCTCAGCGAGCTCCTGTGCCGCAGCGCGCTTGCGCTGGGCAGCGTTGATGTCGTTCATGGAGTTCTCGACCTCGGTCGGCAGCGCGATTTTGGTGATGAGTGTCGACACGAGGGTGAAGCCGTAGGCAGCCATCTGCTCGGACACGGTGGCATTAACGTCCTTGGCGATGTCATCCTTCTTGGCAAAGACCTCATCGAGTGTGTAGACGGGAATCGAAGAGCGCAGAGCGTCGGTGATGAAGTCACGCATCTGGTCGACGGGCTCCTGCAGCATATAGTAGCTCTTGTAGATGCCCGAATCTGCCGGGCCGGCGCCCATGTCATAGCTCACGTGGTACTGAGCAGAGACCTCAAGGCCGATGGTCACGTTGTCCTGGGTCTTAACGTCGATGCCAAAACCGTTTTTCATGGTGCGCAGACTCACCGTGGCGGCCTTGCGGTCGATCACGGGCACCTTCATGTGGAAGCCCGCGTTGACGATGCGGTTAAACTTGCCCAGACGCTCAATGATCACGGCATGCTGTTGTTCAACGACATAGCAGGCGTTAGGAAGCAGCAGCAACAGGATGATGATGGGAATCAAAAGGCTGGTAAGGGCGGCGATGATACCGGACAACAGCATGGTCTCTCCTCTGATAGGCACACGTTGGCACTAGGATACCCGCACGAAGCAGCAACATGACATCAACAAGAGGCCCATAACAAAAAAGCTCCCATTGCTGGGAGCTCTTTCATTTAATGGTGCGGGCGAAAGGACGTCCGCGTATCCGCTTCGCGGATCCGCACCGGCTTCGGCCGCCTGCCGGCGTCCTCGCCAGCTCGCTAAAAACGCTCCGCGTTTTCTTTACGCTCGCTCCTTCACAGGTTCAAGTCCCTGTGATGGGCCCATAACAAAAAAGCTCCCATTGCTGGGAGCTCTTTAATTTAATGGTGCGGGCGAAAGGACTTGAACCTTCATGGGGTTGCCCCCATACGGACCTGAACCGTACGCGTCTGCCAATTCCGCCACGCCCGCGTGCAGGAATTAGAATAACGGAGCGCCACCGCGAACGCAAGAACTATTTTTGAAAAAGTTTGCAGGCATTTTCCCAAGCGGCATGCGCGATTGTTTCGGCGTCCTCACCAGTGCGATCGACACGGTCGTTAACCAGCGCGTTTGCCGTAATGGAGATCATTGCGGGCTCGCATTCAAGACCGCGGATGGGCTCCGGAGCCATATACGGGCAATCCGTCTCGAACAAAATTCGATCGAGTGGGGTTGCCGCAAATGCCTCGCGCACATCGTCGTTGCGCTTAAAGGTGGCCGCACCACCATAGGCGATATAGCAGCCCAGCTCCACAAAGCGCTCCATCGTGGCGCGGTCCTCGCCAAAACAGTGCAGCACACAACCGGCCTGGGGCACGCCCACCTCACGAAGCACGTTGTAGGCGTCCACGTGCGAGGTACGCTCCTGGTCCATGTCCTCGTGACGCAGATGCAGCTCCACCGGCACGTTACGACACACGGCAAGCTCGAGCTGGCGCGCCATGCAATCAATCTGCACGCTGTGGGGCGCCGGCGTGATGTCGTCGTCGTAATCCATGTGGTAGTCCAGACCGATTTCGCCAATACCGGCACACAAAGGGTCATCAAGCGCAGCAACAACCTGCGCGTGAATGTCGTCGGTATAGTCCGGCGCGCCATACGGATGCACGCCGGCAAGATACTTGATCTGCGGGATATCCTGCATCGGCAGAATTTCGCGCACGAGCCAGTCGCTATAGCCCGTCACGCTGCGCTTGTCGGCGATGGGATCGAAGACCGTCACCAACAGGTCGATGCCTGCCGCCTTGGCACGCACGAGTGTCTCGGGCACATCCTTGCCCCAGAACGAAAGCAGATGCGCATGTGTGTCGGCAAGCGGTGCCAAGGGCACGGGACAAGCAACCGTCTTCTTTTTCTTGGTAAACGTCACGCGTTCGGCATTAAGCGTCATGGGAAAGCTCCCGAGCCAGGCACACAAAGTCGGCGACGCCGAGCGTCTCGGCGCGCGTGGTGGGTGCGATACCGCAAGCCTCAAAGGCGGCATCGAGCACGTCCTTGGCAAAGCCGTTGGCGCTCATGGAATTGCGGATGGTCTTGCGACGCTGAGCAAATGCAGCGTCAATCACGCGGGCCACAAATTCGCGATCGAGTCCTTCGGGCACCACACCGTCAACACGGTCGATACGCACGACGGCCGAGTCCACGTGCGGCGCCGGCATAAAGCAACGCGGCGGCACCTCAAAGCGACCCGTCACCTGCGCATACAGGCCAAGCTTTGCCGTATAGCCGCCATAGGTCTTGTTGCCCGGCACTGCGGCAATGCGATCGGCAACCTCCTTTTGCACCATGACGACGGCGCGCTTGAGCGCCGGCATCGTCTGGAAAAATTGCAAAATGATCGTCGCCGCCACGTTATAAGGCAAGTTCGCGACAAATACCGTCGGCTCACCGCCCGCAGCCTGCTCAATCTGCTCCGGGCCCACCTTAAGCGCGTCGCCCATGATAAAGCGGAAGTTGGCATAGTCGGCGGCGTGGGCGTCGAGCACCGGTTCGAGCTCAGGATCGGCCTCAATGGACGTAACGCACGCCGCTTCCTGCAGCAACGCAAGTGTCAAAGTACCGCAACCCGGACCCACCTCGAGTACGCGCTCGTCACCTGCAAACTCGGCAAGCTCGCAGATACGCTCGATCACATGATTGTCGATTAGAAAGTTCTGGCCCAGGCGATGCTTGGTCGCAAGGCCAAACTCCTCCAGCAGCTCCCTTGTTGCCGTGGGGTTTGCCAAAGGCGAAGTTGTCATAGTTGCCTCCTTAGCATGATGGCGGCGTCTTGAAACGAAAGGGCATGGACCGTTGCGGCCATGCCCTTACATCTAAACAGCAAATTGCCGATATGGCGCTCGCGCGGTCTCTACGCCAGACGCGGGAACAGCGGATCGCCCTTCTCGACGGGCTGACCACCAGCAAGCAGGCCCCAAGCGCAAATGCCCTTGAGGTCGTCGGTCGCGGCCTCGTTCTCGCAGGACAGGCGGCGCAGGGCCTCGGCAGAGGTCTGAGGCATGAGCGGCATCAGCAGGTGAGCGGCAATGCGGATGGCCTCGAGCAGGTTGTAGATCACAAACGCCAGCTCGTCAGCCTTGGCCTCGTCCTTGGCAAGTGCCCAGGGCTCGGAGTCCTCGATGTAGTGGTTGGCGGCGTGGATGAGCTCCATGACCTCATCCTTGGCTCCGCCGTAATCGAGCACGTCCATCTTGGCCATGTAGCGGTCGACCAGGCCATCGGCGATCTTTGCCAGCGGGTTGTCGAACGCATCGAACGATGCGGGCTTGGCGGGCGCGCAGCCGTCAAAGTACTTTGCGCTCATGTTGAGCGAGCGCGAAATGAGGTTGCCCCAGCTGTTGGCCAGATCGGCGTTGTAGACCTGCTCCATACGATCGAAGCTGATGGCGCCGTCGGTGCCGGGGACCACGTCGGTCATAAAGTAATAGCGGTAGCCCTCGACGCCCAGCATGTCGATAACGTCCTGCGGAGCGATGGCGTTGCCGCGGCTCTTGGACATCTTCTCGGCCTTACCGGTCTCGGCATTGCGCACGGTCAGGAAGCCGTGGGCAAAGACGTGCTCGGGCAGGCCCTCGCCGATGGCCATGAGCATCGCGGGCCAAATGACGCAGTGGAAGCGGATGATGTCCTTACCCACGATGTGGAACTGCGCGGGCCAGCGATAGGCCAGCTCGGCACGGGCCTCGTCGGTGTCGACACCGTAGCCGACGGCCGTCATATAGTTGAGCAACGCATCGAACCACACGTAGGTCACGTGACCCTCGTCAAACGGGACCTGAATGCCCCAGTCAAAGCTCGTACGGCTCACGGAAAGGTCGTTAAGGCCGCCCTCGACAAAGCTGCGTACCTCGTTCATACGGAACGCAGGCTCGACAAAGTCGGGGTGCTCGTCATAGAGCTTGAGAAGCTTGTCCTGGAAGGCGGAAAGCTTAAAGAAGTAGGACTCCTCCTGCACGCGCTCAAGCGGACGGTGGCAGTCGGGGCACAGGTGCTGGCCGACGCTGCCGTACTCCTCGTCGCCCTTCTGGACCTGCGTATCAGTGAAGTAGGTCTCGTCAGGCACGCAATACCAACCGTCGTAGCTGCCCTTATACAGATAGCCGGACTCCTTCATGCGCTCCCACAGGTACTGCACGGCATGATGCTGGCGCGGCTCGGTGGTGCGGATGAAGTCGTCGTTGGAGATCTCGAGCTTGCTCCAAAGCTCCTTGAAGTGCGGGGCCTGGCTATCGGTCCACTCCTGCGGCGTCATGCCATGCTTGGCTGCGGCCTCGGCGACCTTCTCGCCATGCTCGTCCATGCCGGTCAGGAACTTGACGTTATAGCCGGCGGAACGGCGATAGCGAGCCTGAACGTCGGCGATGATGGTGGAATAAGCCGTGCCCAGGTGCGGATCGGCGTTGACGTAGTAGATGGGCGTCGTGATAAAGAACGAAGGCTTGCTTTGATCCATGGGGTTTGTCCTCCAGAAAAACGTTGCATACAGAGGATAATTCTAGCGCAAGGGCTGGATATCCTCCATCTATTGCATATCGAGCACCATGGCATAGACATCGCGCTTGCGGCGCGAATACTTCTGAGACAGGCGCTTGGCCACCGCAGACGCGGGCTCCCCCTCCTCGAGCGCGGCGCGGATATCCTCGCGCAGGGCCTCGTCGGGATCCGCTGCCGTGGCGCCGACCGGCACGATACCGGCCTCCTCATCCTCGCTCGGCGGCGCGATGACCAGCGCGATCTCGCCCTTTACCTCGCCACGGGCACGCAGCTCCTCGGCAAGCTGGGCGGCAGATCCGCGCAGGACCTCCTCGTGCAGTTTGGTGAGCTCGCGGCAGACGGCGACATCGCGCTGGGAAAAGACCTCAGCCACGGCCTCGAGCGTCGCCACGATGCGATGTGGAGACTCGTAGAAGATGAGCGCGCCGGGGACGACGGCAAGGCGCTGCAGTCGGCGCACGCGGTCGCCGTGCTTGCGACCCAAAAAGCCTTCGAAGAAGAAATGCTCGCAGGGGATACCGGACGATACGAGTGCCGTGACGCAAGCAGAGGGGCCGGGAACAACTTCGACAGGCACATCCGCCTCGCGCGCCGCCTCGACCAGCGCCTGGCCGGGATCGGACACGCTCGGCATGCCGGCGTCCGAGGCAAAGGCGAGGGTCTCCCCTGCCAGCAGACGGTCGACCAGGCCGGCGGCGCGACTTGCGATCACGTTCTCGTCGCAACGGACAAGCGGCTTGGAAATGCCCAGATGCATCAGCAGCTTTGAGGTCACACGCGTGTCCTCGCAGCAGACGGCGTCGGCGGCGGCAAATGCCTCGCCGACGCGCGGAGACAGGTCGCCCAGATTACCGATGGGCGTACCGACCACATAAAGTTTGCCCGTGCGGGCGCTGTTTTGCGTCATATCAACCTATTCAATCATGCCGCGCTCGAGCGTACCGAGCGCCGCGCGGGCGTCCCATGCTGCAATGCGCTTCTCGGTCTTCCACGTTTGGAAGAACCAACCGGCAGCCGGTGCAAACGAAGCCAGTTGGTTGGCGATAAACACGCGCTCGTAGGCATTGCGGCCCTCGGGCGTAACCGACGAGTTGGCAAAGATCGCCGCGCCCGACCATTCGCCCACCAGCACGGGGAACCCAGTCGAAATCGCTTCTTTGAGCTCGCGCTTGTTACGAGAAATCGCCGTCGTCAGCCCGCGGGGGCTCGTGATGTCGAGCGCATGCTCGTCGCGGTAATGGTACAGGTGAAGGTCCATGTAGACGTTCTTGTACTTGGCGCCGCGCATAAAATGCTTCCACTCGCTGGGATGCCCCGACGACGAGAAGACGACGATCTTATCCTCGGGCATATACGAACGGACGAGCTCGTAGGCATCGCGATAGAAATTGCGCAGGTAGTGAGCAGGAATGCCATCCGTCATGGTGAAGAGGCTCTTGCGGACACTCATCTGCGGCGTATCCAGCAGCTCAATGCCCAGCAGGCTCTCGGCCTCGCCGTAGCGATCAGCCAAGCGCTCGAGCACGTCGAGTGCGACATGACGGCCGTTAGTGGACGAATGCCACTCGGCAACAGCCTCTGGCGTGGCGGGCGAATCGTTGGAATCGCCCTGGCCACCGGGCACAGTTGCTAGATCAAGCAGCACGCGGATGTCGTACTTGGCAGCCCACTCAATTGCACGGTCGATGTAGTCGACAACCGAGATGTAGGACGCATCGGACTCCTGCGAGCCAAAGGCATACCAGGGCACCGGCAGACGCACGGCATTGAGACCGATCTGCGCCATGCGACGGAAATCGTCCTCGCTCACAAACGTCTCGTAATGACGGCGCATGCGCTCGTTATAGGCGGCGGTGCCCATGGCCTCCTGCAGCTCGGCCGCGTTGGATGCACCGGTCGCCGCGTATAGCGACGGGGTCACCCAAGGCTCGGGAATAAACCAGCCAGAGAGATTAACGCCGAGTATCCTCTCCATCACTGCCCCCTTTTGAATCATACGGGCTAAGCCCGCATCGCTCTTGCATGACATATCTATCGATTTGAGTATACCCGCGCATGCAGACAGGCGACCGAACGGTCTACAAAGTGGCGCAAAAGTGGGAGGAATGTCTGGGACAGGTGGGCACGAGCTGGTGCGCCGAGATGTGCGCGCACGTCGGAAGTAAGCGCCGGAAAGCGCATCCCGTTTTTCGCAAAAGACTGGGATGCATTTTCCGTTCGAGGCCTCAATCGGAAAATGCATCCCGTTCTGAGCGCGAGATCTGGGACGCAGTTTCCGCCAAAGGCCGCAAAAGGAAAGCACGTCCCATTCTGACGCCGGATTCCGGGTCGCGCTTTCCCAAGCGACATCAAAGCGGAAAACGCATCCCACTCTGAAGCCAAATTCCGGGACGCAATTTCCGCAGAGCCCTCGATAAAAGAAAAGGACCCCTTTGCAGAGGTCCTAGTCAATTCAAGGTGGCGGGGAAGGGAATCGAACCCCTGACACGAGGATTTTCAGTCCTCTGCTCTACCAACTGAGCTACCCAGCCATTTGATGTGTGCCTTGTTTCAAGGCTTGATTAGTATAACCAAGGACGCGTTCCGGTCAACCGAGAATTTTAAAAAAGTTTTTGAGCACAGCCTCGGTTCTATAAATCGGCACGTCAGAGGCATCAGCCGGCAGCAAGAAGTTTTTCACTCAGAGCCGCACGGGCAAACTCACTTGGCGTCATCCCCTCGGCAGCCGCCCGTCGACGAATGGCCTCCTTCATTCCCAGAGGAATCTTGACCGACAGCGTTGCCGTCCCCTCACCTGAGAGCGGGGGCCGTCCACGCACGATTCCACCAACGGTGTGTTCGCCATCCGGAAACTCTCCGCGCTCGTACGACTCACACCACGCGTCAATCATTTCATCCGTTACAACCTGACCATTAGCGGCCGTATACGTCTTGCCCATCATCGACCCCTCTGCCGAGCTCGCTCGATCTCTTGCCAGAATTTCTTCTGAACCGGAGACAGGGCATGAATAATGAGCCATCCACGAATTAGTTCGACCGCAACAAGTTCCACACTTCGACCATCTGGAAGCCATCCAATGGCAAGCCATCTCGGCGGCTCGTCCTCCGACTCGCGGCGAATGCACTCAGTAACCGCGAACCAGGCACCAAGCACCTGCTTTTCCGTCAAGTGTTTTTTTGGCGTTCGGATGGATCTCAACATCCATGCATCTTCTCCTCCATCTTACCCAATTTCGTATGACGAAAGTCCGCTGTCGCCAATTCTTACGCCGGCACTTGTTGGAGGGCGGGAGGTATAGCGAGTATGGAAGGCCGCTCCAGTACTGCCCAGGCGCCTGGGTGGGAGCACGTGCGCCAGGGGCGAACGTTTTCGCAGCAAGCAAGGACATTGCCGTTGCGATCGATAAAGGCGATGTCGATGGGATAGGTCATAAGGCAGGTGTGAACCGAGAAGCAGCGCGGAAACGCCATGACAAACGGCAGTCCGCTGGCGGCAATCGGACGCCGTCCCAGCATGCCGCGCAGACGCACGGTAAACGACTCCGCCACCACAAACTCGGCCGGCGTCCAGCCCAACCTGTTGAGCGCCCGCGCGTAGGCGATATAGGACGAGACCGCGGTCACATGACCACCCCCGGACGCCATGGATCGACCGTCACCGCGCGCTCATGCGTGAGCACGGCCGGCGCCCCCAGCGAAACGCCGGCGATGCTCAGCGAACTCGGCCACGGCTCGTAGTGCATGGTGCAGGTATAGGTCCTAAACGTGCCAGAAAGAGAGAGCAGGCCACCATCCGATGACGCCGCGCCTTGCTCGCTCGAGACCTCAACCTGTAGGTCATATCTCTCCATGGCATCCTGAATCTGAGCTTGAACGGTCGCGGAAGCGTCAATGGAGCTCTCGTCACCCTCCCCGCCCGGCGCCACGGCGTGCGCCAGCACGATGTCGGGCACCACGCGGTCGAAGCGCGCGACCGCGCCGGCAAAGATCATAACGTTGTACGCGACGAGAGCCAGCACGAGCAGGACAGGCGTGACCACGGCCATCTCGACCGTCGCCTGGGCACGCTCCTCGCGCAAGCCCGCGCGAATGCCCATTACGACCCACCGCCAAAAGCTCCCACCAGCGTGGCAACATCGACAGTGAGCGGGATGGAGCCGCCTCCCGGCAGCGGGATCTCCGCAAGCGTGAACACCGCGCCGCTGATGGTGCGCTCGACGTGATATTCCAAGGCCTCGCAAAGTGCCTTGGGGTCAGTCACGCCCAAGGGGATTTTTCGCAGGGTATTTTGAGTTTTGGAGATGCCCGCGATATCGGACCCCGGACTTTTGATGACATTGGCGGTATCGGTCAGCACCGGTTTTCGCAGACGTAAATCGCATGGTTCGAGTCCCAGCGCCGCCACGGAGGACGAGACGGTGTCACCGAGCCAGGACGCGATGGAACCCAACGCGCCGCCACCCCCTCCCAAGCCACCGATCAGCTCTCCCATAAGCTCGTCGGCCGCACCCTGGATGTCTCCGTACCCCACAAGCAGGCGGCCCCAAACATCCATAACGCCATCGAGCACGCCGGCAACGCCGCCCGAACGCTCCTCCAGCGTCGAGAAAAACCGCGAGAGAACGTTATTCTGTGCCGTCGCATCATCGGGCGCCAGCACTGCAGCAGAAATTGCACCACGATCGCCAAGCTCAACTGCCGTGTTAAACGAAGAGTTGAGCTCGTCGGGACTCGTGACATCGCCCGAGACCGCAAAGGCGACCACGCCGTTGCGACCGGGCGGGGCGATGCGCGGACGCTCACCGGATAGTTCTTTGATGGCGGTATCGAACGCATTGCCCGCACGGTCGGCTTCGTCCTCGGTCTGACGCTCGAGCTCAAGCTCCTTGTTGCGACAGTCGACGTAGTCCTCCAGGGCGTCTTTAAACTTGTCAAAGTGATACTCGAAGCCGTTTTCGATAGAGGTTGAAGGCGCCGCAACAGCACCAAGCGACGAAACGCCAAAATGGCATTTGCTGCATTTATCTTGCCCATCGTAATCGGCAACCGAAGCAAATCCGCTCGGCGTTCCTTTCTTATAGCTAGGGCAGGTCGTCCCGTAATGCAGATACGCCTTGCCATCGTTCACGCTCGTCGGCCACACCGCATCGGTATAGAGTTCCGTCGCCCGAACCTCATCAGAGTTGCGCGGCAGCAGCGGAATATAGGAGGAAACCCTGTCTCCGTTCTCGGTTATATATGCCCGATCGACTTCCGCGCTCGCATAGGTATAAAACGCCTTACGCGCCGCAGACTCTGCCTTCATCTCGACACTCGAGCCTTGGGGCTTCTCATTTGCCAGACGCCGATGGTAGTAGTCCTTCGAGCGATCAAGAGCAACTTGAGGCTCCCACGTAATGCTCGATGAGTAATGCGGATTATGAACACCGGAGAGATCCGTTAGGCTTTTTGCGCGCTCCCACATACACGAACAGCTGCCGACCGAACCTTTATCCGATCCACCGCAATCCGCTAGCCAGGCGCGCTCTTTGGCCTTCGCCGTCTCCTCCGATGCTTTTTGTAGCTCCTCGGCCGCGCGCTCCAGATCTTCCGACGCATCTTTAATGGCATCGGTCGAGATTTCGGATCCTTCGAGCGCAACAAAATCCGACTCGGATGTCCTGGGCACGGCAAGCGCCGTACCGGTATAGGTCACGCCGTCGGTATCCTGCGCCGATACTGCCTGCATGGCACGCGCGGCAACCAGGTACGGCAAGGCGGTCTCAATCTTTTGCAGGCCCTTTGCCGCGCTTTTGGCAAACTTGTTACGCGTTTTAATGATCTGGGTTCCCGTATCGATGATATCGCTACCGACAACCTCGGCGCCTGGAATGAGAATGGCAACCAAGCCGGTGCCGATCGTGGCAAACCCCGCCAGGCCCAAACTCAAAATGCTCGCATCCACCACCGTGGCGGCTGTGTGATAGGACGACACCACGTTGGCGCCCGCCAGCGCACCGCTATCGGCCGCCACCTGGGTGTCTCCGGCGCGTGACATGCTCCATATCGCCGCGGTCGACGAAAACAGCAGCGTAAGCACCACCAGAATGACAACCGCAGAGGAGAGCGTGGTATAGGCACCGTCTTCGATAAACAAGTCGATACCGGCACGGCCCATAAAGCCGCCCCGCTTGCGGCGAGCGCCTGGTCGACGGCGGGCCGCAAACCCTTGCGTCACCCGCAGCAGGCAGCGCCTAATCCCATGCAGCAATCCATGAATCATAATCTCCCTCCAGCCATTCGGGACGCGATCGATACGAGACGTCGACCTTGAGCTCAACGTAGCCGCCCTCGGCGGTACCACCCATAGCCCGCGCAAACGCACCGATCACAGGCAACGGCTTGACCTCGCCGGAAACGGACACGGCCGAGACGCCACCCGCACCGGCCCGGCCAAGCTCGATATCCCACGACAACGGCCCGCCGGCATGAAAGACCGAAACGTTGGGCACTGCGGCAAGCCGGCGGCGGGTGAACTCCTTAAGATCGTCGTCCTCCGCCGTCGTCGTGGTCATGAGCCGCGCGGTCTCGGCGGCGGCAGACTCCATGACCGCGTGCGTATAAAGCAGACACACCGGTTGCAATGCGAGAAGGATGAGCGTCAGAAACGTCGGCAGCAAAAAAGCGGCCTCGACCGTAGACTGCGCCCGGTCCTCGCGCGCGATATCAATACAACGCGATGTCCTTAGCACCCGCAGCGGCGTCGATAACCGACGTCGAGGCAACGCCATGGGATGCCGCCCGCTCAACCAGCGCCGCCAAGCGTCCATCGGTGCCAGCACGCCAAAGTCCCACAATCGCCAGCACGATCGATAACAGCGCCACCGTGACGATGGCGTATTCCACAGTCGCTTGGGCAAACTCTTCACGCAGAACGCCATGCATTTCACGATCCCTCCTTTGAGCTTATTGTTTGCGGGACCAGGCGCACGGCGCGCAGACGACACGAAGCATCGCCAGCATCCGCGGCAACCGTCACCATATCGACCCAGCCGCGCCCATCGCGCACGATGGCGCCCCATACGTTGCCCTTAATATCGAGATAGCCGCTCAGGGCAAGCTGGGCCGTTGGCACCTCGCGATAGGCGCGTAACATATCCGCCGCTGCCTCGGTCATCGGTCGGTCCTCGGACCATGCAAGCCGGACCGCAATCGCGTTGTCCTCAGGCGAATCCGTCGCAGTGCCAGACCGCTTGTCGAGCGTCCGCAGAAAAGTTTGCGCCGTGACAGCGACATCCGAATCGTCCGCATCTCGCATCTCATCTTTTTGAGACGCCACCGCCGAATTTGAGCCCGAATCGAAGGCGGCCCCAGGACGCTGCTGCCGCGCGGCGTTAAGCCCCCAAAGCACCGCCGCTATCGCCACGGTCAGGCAAGCAAACACCAGCAGCACCCCGATGGGGCGCTCGCCCTCTACAGGCTGTTGATGCCCTCGCTGATAGCGTTCCATAGATCTTGGACCTTGCCTTTAAATGCAACGATGGCAATAATCGCGATCACCACAAGCACACCCACCAAAATGGCGTACTCGGTGGTACCCTGCGCGCTCTCCTCCTGCAACAGCTCCTTGGCATGCTGGCGAGCGCGAATCGCCCGGCAAAAAGCCCAGCCCTGGACCTTGCCGGCAACGTCAGTCATCGTGTTCATGTATTCCTCCCTACATCATCCCGCCTGCTCCCAGCAGCGGGCCCAATATGGACAGAAGCAACGCCGGCAAGATGAGCGTGCCGGTGGGAATCAGCAGCTTGACGGGCGCACGCTCGATCTCGCGCTCGACCGCGGCGCGATGAGCCGCACGGATCTCGCGACTTTGAGCGGCCAGCGTCTCGGCAAGTGGGGCACCCAGGGCGAGCGCCTGCCCCACCGTGATGGCAAAGGTCTCGAGCGCTCGCACGTCCAGGTCGCGCGCGGCGGCCAACAACTCGTCCTCACGCGTACCCACGCCCACTTGCCACGCCATGCAGGCCCGCTCAAGGCGAAGAGCCAGCACTGACCGACGGTTGGCGCAGAAAATCTCAAGCGCCGCATCAAACGAAAGACCGGCCGAAAGACCCAAGCGCACAACATCGATCATCTCGGACACTTCGCCGAGCGAAACTCGCGCCGGGCCGCCCGCTCCAACCGCGCCCTTCACTCGCGCGGTCAGGGCATCGACCACCGAGCGACCCGCGGCAGCGACCAGCACCGCCTCGCGCTTGCAGGCCCCTGCGATCTTGCGCGCATCCGCCCGATCCAAACCCGTCGCGACAAATACACTCAGGGCACACAGGCAAGCCACAACTGCAACCAGGGCGCTCATAGCTCCACCCGCATAATGCGCCGGATAACCACCAGGGCAACGACGTTGAGGGCTAGACCCAGCACCACAGCGCCCGCACCGGCAGGCGTCGCAAGACCGCGACGAAAATCTGCCGAAAGCAGCGCCAACACCGCGCACATGCCCGCCGGCATCGCCGCGACCATGTGTGCCGACATACGCGCCTGTGACGTCTTAACATCCAGGCGGCGCTTGAGCTCAATGCGCTCCCCCACCATGCTCGACGCCTCGGACAGTAAGTCGGCAAGCGGAGCGCCAGTGCGCTGTGACACCTTAAGCGCCAAGGTCACAAGCGAAAGACCGGGGGCGTCGATGCGCACGAGCAAGTCATCGAGCGCGTCGGTCGCCGAGATGCCGCAATCGATCGCCGCCGCTACCCGCAAAAACTCGGTATGTACCGGCTCTTGCGCATGAGCGCCCACAAAGCGCATGCCCTGGGCCAGCGAATGTCCCGAGGCAAGCGACATGGAAAGTGCGGTAAACGCCTCGGGCATGGCCTCTTCTGCATCGTGTTGCTCGCGCCGGCTCTCAAAGCCATCCCGAGCGGCGCCAACGGCAATCGGAGCAACAAGTCCCAAGGCAAATCCGAGGGGCGATAACGACACCATCGTTAGTAAAACGCAGCAGACACCGCTCGATAGCAGCAGAAACGCCAAACGCCCCGAAGCATCTTCAATCACGAGGCCAAGGCGATGCGCCGGAGCCAGCGATGCCCACGAACGGGCAATCTTTTTCAGCAGATCGTTTTCCACCAGCTTACGCGGCAGCTTCTCTGCCACCGTCTCGAGCGCCTGACGCGCCAGCTCCGCCGGCGGCACCTGCGGCACACGAGGTTCCGCCCCGCACGCCGTCGCAACAGAAAACCCTGCCAAACCCCCTACGACGAGGGGCACAGCGACCTCCATTCGTCCACCTCCTCTTGTGTGAGCGTCCCCGACCGCAGGCCTTCTGCGATAAACGGCGGCTCGCGGTCAAGCGTCCAGGTGCGCTCGGCGGCATCGAACGTCACATAGCGCTCGAGCTCTACGCCGCCCGACGTGGCGCGACGCACCCCCGAATACGAGGAGACAAAACGCCTGCCATCGGCGTGGCGCTCGGACATCACGATGCCGTCGAGCGCCATGGCAATCTGCTCCTCGATGAGCTCGCTCGGCAGATCGATGCCATAACGTGCAAGCAACGTCAGACGCACCACGGTCTCCTGTTCTGAGCCCGCATGAAGTGTGGTGAGCGACCCGTCGTGGCCCGTGTTCATGGCCTGCAACATGTCGCAGCACTCGGCACCGCGCACCTCGCCCACCACGATGCGGTCGGGGCGCATGCGCAGGGCATTAGTTACTAGGTCGCGAATCGTCACCGCACCCTCACCCTCAATTGAAGCCTCGCGCGCCTCTAGGCGCACCACGTGCGGATGATGCGCAAACTTGAGCTCGGCAGAGTCCTCGATCGTCACGATGCGCTCGCCAGTGGAAATCTCGCATGACAACGCGTTGAGCAGGGTGGTCTTGCCAGATCCCGTGCCTCCCGCAACCGCCAGGTCCTGTCGCAGCGACACCGCACACGACAGCAGCTGCGCATACCAAAGCGGCAGCGACCCCAGCCCCACAAGCTCGTCCAGCGAGCAGATGCGGTCCGAGAACTTTCGGATGGTGAGAATCGGTCCGTCAATCGCCACAGGCGGAATCACCGCGTTGACGCGATAGCCCGTTTTGAGGCGGGCGTTGACGATGGGGCTGCGCTCGTCGATACGGCGGCCAAGTGGCGAGATGATGCGGTCGATAAGCACACGGATCTGCTCATCATCCTCAAACGCATGCTCGATGGGGTGCAAGACGCCGCCGCGTTCAAAGAAAGCCGAGCGGCAGCCGTTGATCATGATCTCGGTAACGGTGTCGTCCTCGATGAGCGGCTGCAACGGCCCCAGGCCCACCACGTCATCCAAAATCTCGTCGATGATGGTCTCGCGCTCGGGCGTCGCGAGATCGGTCGGCTCCTCAACATTGAGCGCCGCCTCCACCGCGGGACGCAATTCCGAGCGGGCAAGTGCCGGGTCGATATAGGCGCTGATACGCGCCACTTCGTCGTAACCCATGCGGTCCATCACGGCGCGCTTGGTGCGTCGTTTCACCGCGCGGCGACGCCCCGCATCTACAGGCGCTGCCGCCGCTGCAGCGCCGGCAGCCTTAATCCTTGTTTGCAGGCTCATCGCTGATCACCCTCGCGCGACCAGGGAAGGCGGATACGCGGGCGCTCGGTCCGCGTTGCACGGTCGGCGACCATATCGCTCCAAGGGCCGACGGCGCACCCCAGTTCCACGAGCATCTCGCGCGTGGCCTCGCGCACGCTGGTCGCAAAAGCGCTGGTCTGCCCCACTGCCTCGTCAGCGCGCCCAAACGCCATGAGCGCGGCGAGATCCTGCCCGCCATCGGCGATACGAATCTTGGAGCTCAACGCACAGGCAATCTCAAAGCGCATGGCGACGTCCTCGTCTGCCCCGCGCGCACCGAACCGGTTGAACACGGCGCTCATGCGCGTGCGCGGCACACCTACTCGACTTGCCAGTTCAATGACGCGCGACGCCGATGTCGCGGACGATACCGCCGCATCGCCAACGACCAGGCAACGGTCGCTCGCCGCCACCGCAGCCGCCACGGCGTCGCCCCAAAAGACCGAGGTATCGATAAAGACCACGTCGGATTCGCGACGCAGAACATCAAGCAGTAGCTCCACCGGACGTGCCATGAGCTCGGCTTGCTCGGGCGCCGCGACGGGGCCCCAGAGCGTAACGCCCGGCGCCACGCGCATCGATGTGGCCACGATATCCGGCTCGGCAAGCGCGCCCGCCGCCGACGGCTCGATAAGTGCCGCCATATCGCGCGGAGCATCGACGCCTAACAAGTCGTAAAGGTTTCCAAACATCAGGTCCAGGTCGAGCACGGCGGCACGCAAGCCCAACAGCGACGATGTGTGTGCCATGGTGGCAACGATCGTCGACTTGCCGCAACCGCCCGAACCCGAAATGGCACAGATGACCGGAGCTCGATGCTGCGGAGCGGCAGCGTCTGCCGGCGGCATCGGAGGAGGCGGAGCGGGCGTCGGTGGCAGCGTCCCCGTCTCCCCCGCCGCAACCACACGCTGCGTCCAAGCCGGCATGGCAGCTTGTTCGGTCTGCGAGGCAGGTTCGTTCTGCGCAATCTGCTCATGCTGCATCAGCGACAACTCGCCGCACCCGGCAAAGCCCTCAACTTCGTCGAGTTCATCCGCCAGATTCACGCCGTGCACGTATCCCATATCTACAGCCGGGGAGTCGCCAGCATGCTGCGCCGGCCCTCCAGCGTCATCGTATACAAGGGGGTTCCGGGGGCGCCGACCATGCTCGGCTTCCGCTTTTCCATAATCATCAACACGCGGGCCTCTTGTAGCGCGAGGCGCCCCGGGTTCCCTATCAACAAAAGCATCGGGCTCAATCGTCATGTGCCGATCGGAATCAACCGCTCCCTCGCCCGCGCGCCCGTTGCCGCATATACTGTGCGCAGCGATGACCTCGGTCGCCCCTGCGCGAAACAGCCCCTCGATATCCGACGGATCGAGTGCTTCTATCAACACGACCACGCGACTCACGCGGCCTTCGGCCGTCAGGCGCGCAACAGTCTTGCGCACATCTTCGGTATCAAACAGAGACGCCGCGATGATGGCAGCCCCGCGGCGCGACGGAAACGCCCGCGCCATGGAAATCAGCCCGTCCAGGTCACCCACGCGAAGCACCTGTGCACCCGCATCACGGCCCTCGACTTCCCGCTGCAACAGCCCGTAATCGCCGCACGCGCAGCACGCAAGCCAGATCGCCTTCATCACTCGTCGCCTCCGCTCTTTTTGCCGCGCGCCGTGGCGGGAATCGTCAAGCTGACCGTTCCCTTGCCCGAAGCTCCCAGCAGTTCCTTGACGTCTTCGGGGTCAGCCGCCAGCGTCACCCATTCGATCTTGCCCTCGCGCGTGGCACCGGAATCCTCACTGGTATCGATTACGTACGCGCCGCACAGCCGATCGGTTACGCCGTCTTTTTGCACATACACATCCACGTAGCTGCCCACGCCCGTGGCGCCGCCGACCGAGTGCTCGGCATCGACCGCCACCGAAACGGCGACCTTGCCCTTAGGCACCTCGAGCTTGTGGCTCTCGGCCTTGGTGTAGACATTGCAGATCACGGCGTTTTTGGGAATACGCGAAGTCGTCACGTCGCCGCGCACCTGGCGCAGCTCGGTCACCGCGTCACGCGGCAGCAGGCTTGTCAGCCATTCCTGGGTTATGACATTGGTCTCATCGAGGGTCTCGCCCACATCGATATCGCGCGCCGCGACGCATACCTCGACGCGATCGCCACCGTACTTGGCCAAGGTCTCAGCCTGGACCTGTTCGGCTTGCGAGCGGATCGACGAGCCGTAAACCATGCAGAGCAGAGCAGCGAGCACGCCCGCGACCAGACTGATGGCGATGCGCTTGCTCTTGTTCACGGCCGCTCCTCTCATGGCAGTGCCGGGCGAATGCCCGTACCACCATTGTCTGGGCGGTCAGAGTGCAAAGCGGCGCAATCGCAATCTTGGTTTTCGATGTCAAACCAATCGCTGACCAAAAGCTGACCAGCCCGTCAAGCTCGTGGCAAGGTTTTGGTCAGCACGTCAGCAAACTGCATGTTTCGAGGCTTTTCCGCAGCAAAAAAGCCGTCTCCTGAACAGTTGGGAGACGGCTGTCATAGGAAAAATCAATTACAGATGAACATCGGGATCGAGCATTTGAGCGCTCACGCGCATGGATGACGCCAAGTTTTGGAACGTTTCCAGCCGTAGGCTGTCGATCTGCCCGGCGTCCTCGGCCTCGCGAACGGCGCAGCCCGGCTCATGGGTATGTGTGCAATCGCCAAACCGGCACGCGCGCGATGCCTCGACAATCTCGGGGAAAGCGCGCGCCAGACCTCGCTCGTGACCCACGAGCGGTAGGCTGCGCAGGCCCGGAGCATCGGCGATCACGCCGGCGTCGCCCGGCAGCGCCACCATCACGCGCGCGACGGTAGTGTGACGGCCCTGGTCGTCGCGTTCACGCACACCGCCGGTCGCCAACGTATCGTGGCCCAGCAGTGCATTGAGCAGCGTCGACTTGCCGGCACCCGACTCGCCCAGAATCATGGCACAGCTCCCGGCAGGCACGCAGGCACGGACCTCGTCCAGGCCGCGGCCCTCGGCAGAGGACGTCACGATTACGCGCACGTCCGGACCCACCAGGCGGCGCACGCGGTCCAAATCGCGCTCGAGTTCCTCGGCATCGCAGCGGTCAGCTTTGGTGAGCACCACCACTGGCTCGGCATCGCAGTCGAGCGCCAACACCAGCGAGCGCGCCACGCGGTCGAGCAGCACCTCACCGGCACCGAGCGCCTGCACGATTAGCACGCTATCCACGTTGGAGCAGAGCACCTGGCGCTCTCCACGGGCGCGGCCGCGCCAACGCTCAAAGCTCGTACGGCGCGGCAGCACGTACTCAATCACGCCCATATCGTGCCCGGGAGCGCGGCGTACCGCCACACGGTCGCCCACGGCAGGCAGCAGGACCTCGTCCTCGCCGCGCGACTTGGCAAACCCCACGGCATGCTCGGCGCGAAAGGTGTCGTCGGCAGTGGCCACCAGCGGAAACCCGCGATCCAGGCGTACCACGGCACCGAGCTGCATCTGCTCGGGCTCCTCGGCATGTGCGCAGAAATCATCAAAGGCAGTCTGCTGGGTTTCATCGACCGGCAGATCATCAAACGCCGGGACATCCTGCAGCGCATCGAGCCCCGGTACGCTCGCCAACAACTCCTCGGCAGACACGGGCGCTTCGGTCGCGAGTTTCCGACGACGACCGCGCTTAGCCCGCGCCCCCGTCGTCTTTTTCTTCGCTTTAGCCTTAGCCTTAGCCACAAACGCCTCCCAGCAGCCAAAATCACAACTGAGCAGGTATTTTAAATCAAAAAGAGCTGGCCGGGCAAAGCCCGACCAGCTCACATACTTTCCCTCAGCTCATGGTCCCGAGAGGTTGTCCGAAGGCCCGACCGCCGAGAGGGGTTTCTTCTGAGCGATCCCGCAGCGCGAAGCGCGAGGACCAGCGAAGAAGAAAACACGCAGGGGCGGGCCCGGACAGGTTAACTTACTCCTTCTCGACCGCGCGCATGATCGCCTTGTAGATCTCCATCAGCGGGATGATCAGGAAGGCCAGGCCCAGCGCGGCAAGAACGCCCTTGAGCTCAAGCGTCACAGGGCCAAAGAACATCTCGGCAAGCGTCGGCTGTACGGTCACGATCACCGTCAGCACCAGCGCCAGCGCAGCGGAAGCCCACAGCCACTTGTTCTGCTTCTTCATGGTGAACAGCGACGCACGACGGCTGCGCATATTGAAGCAGTGGAAAATCTCGACCATGTTGAGCGTGATGAACGCCATCATCACGCCTTCCTCGTCGGCATTGCCGGCGATCATATCAGCGATGTGAATGTAGCCCATGTCAAAGTACACGCCCACAAAGAAGCTCGCCAGCACCAGCACGGTGATGATCAGACCCTGGACCACGCAGTCCAGACCCATATGTCCGGCGAAGACACCGTCCTTAGCGTTGCGCGGCTTGCGCTTCATAATGTCGCCCTCGGCGTCCTCCATGCCCAGCGCGAGCGCGGGGAAACAGTCGGTAACCAGGTTCACCCACAGCAGCTGCACCGGCTGGAAGATGGTAAAGCCGATGAGCGTGGCGATAAACACCGAGAAGACCTCGGCAAGGTTTGCCGAAAGCAGGAACTGGATGACCTTGCGGATGTTGTCGTAGATGCGACGGCCCTCTTCGCAGGCACCGATGATGGTGGCGAAGTTGTCATCGGCAAGCACCATGTCGGCGACGTTCTTGGTGACGTCGGTACCGGTGATGCCCATGCCAACGCCGATGTCGGCGCGCTTGATGGACGGGGCGTCGTTGACGCCGTCGCCCGTCATGGCCACGATCTGGTCGCGCGACTTCCAAGCCTCGACGATGCGGGTCTTGTGCTCGGGCTGAACGCGGGCGTACACGCCGTAGTCCTCGATGTGCGCGTCGAGTTCCTCGTCGCTCATGCGGTCGAGGTCGGCGCCCGTGATGGCCTGGCTGCGATCGGTGACGATACCCAGCTGCTTGGCGATGGCCACGGCGGTGTCGATGTGGTCGCCCGTAATCATGACGGTGCGGATACCGGCATCGTGGGCCTCGCGGATGGCGTCGGCGACCTCGGGGCGGACCGGGTCAATCATGCCGGACAGGCCGCAGAAGACCAGGTCGTGCTCGAGCGCAGCGGGGCTGCAGTCGGCCGGGACCTCGGTGTAGGTGCGGCTTGCCAGCGCCAGCACGCGCAGGGCCTCGTCGGCCATGGCCTTGTTGGCGGCCACGAGCTCGGCGCGACGCTCCTCGGTCAGCGGAACGACCTTGTCGCCCTCGTAGATATGGGTGCACAGGCCGATCACCACGTCGGGCGCGCCCTTGGTGTACTGCTCATACTCGCCGTCCAGGGTCTCGACGACCACGGACATCATCTTGCGGCCCGAGTCAAACGGGGCCTCGCCCACGCGCGGATGCTCGGCAGTCAGGCCAGTGAGCCCCGCCTTGCCGGCATCGTTGACGAGCGCACACTCGGTCGGCTCACCCACGGCCTCGCCCAGCTCCTCGTCCCACTGGGCGTCGGAGCACAGAGCCATGCCGGCCAGGAACTTCTCCTTAGGCGCAGCGAGCTCGTGCTTGACGACGGTCATCTTGTTCTGGGTGAGGGTACCGGTCTTGTCGGAGCAGATGGTCTGCGTGCAGCCAAGGGTCTCGACGGCAGAGAGCTTGCGGATAATCGCCTGACGCTTGGCCATCTTGGTCACGCCGAGCGACAGCACGATGGTCACGACGGCAACCAGGCCCTCGGGGATGGCGGCGACGGCAAGCGAGACAGCGACCATAAAGGTGTCGAGCAGCGCGGTCGGATCGGTGAGAACGTTGCCCACGCCGTGGCGGATGATGTCGACGCCAAAGATGACGACGCAGATGACGATAACCATGATGGTAAGGATGCGGCTGAGCTCGGCGAGCTTCACCTGCAGCGGCGTGAGCTCTTCCTTGGCCTCGGCCAGGGCGCCGGCGATCTTGCCCATCTCGGTGTTCATACCGGTGCCGACCACGACGGCGCGACCGCGGCCGTATACCACGGTGGAACCCATGTAGCACATGTTCTTGCGGTCGCCGAGCGGCACGTCGTCGGTGCCGGCGGCGAGCTCGATCACGTTGGCATGCTTCTCGACGGGCACGGACTCGCCGGTAAGGGCGGCCTCCTCGATCTTCATCGTGGCGCTCTCGAGCACGCGGCAGTCGGCCGGGACGGAGTCGCCCGCCTCGAGCATGATCACGTCACCGGGCACGAGCTCGGCGCTCGGCAGGTGCACGAGCTTGCCGTCGCGCAGCACCTTGGACTGCGCCGCGCTCATCTCCTGCAGGGCCTCGAGAGCCTCCTCGCTTTTAGCCTCCTGGACCACGCCCAGCACCGAGTTGACGATAACGACGAACATGATGATGGCGACATCGGCAAAGTCCGCCTCGCCCTTGACCATACCCGTGAGCGCGCTGATGACGGCGGCAACGATCAACATGATGACCATGGGGTCGGCCATCTGCTCAAAGAAACGCTTCCACAGCGGTGTCTTCTCGGCTTCCTCGAGCTTGTTAGGGCCTGTCTTGGCGAGGCGCGACGACGCCTCGTCGTTGCTCAGGCCGAGGTTCTCATCGACGCCCTGGTCGCTGAGCACCTCCGCCGCGGCGGACAGGTATTCCTTTTGCATATAGAGTCCCCTCCTGGGATTCGGGCCACTCAGCAGATTGATGCCCGATCATAATTCCCAGGAGAAGGGCAAGGGCTCATCAAGGCTGCCGTGCTGAGCGGCAGTTGATAGTGGAGCTATGGTACCCCAAAGCGACGCGTCTAGCCAAAACAATCGGTTTGGAAATATGGTCCGCACGCAACGGTGCAGACCGTGTGATGCTCAACATTGGTAAAACGTTTTTTCTTCGGCACATCGCCAAACTGACATATCTCCCAGATAGCAGCGGTTGGAGTGGTTGGTAAAGATTTTTCATATACCGTTTTTCCCGCAAAAAATGAACTTCCATTTCGGCATACGGTCGATTTTTTGGGGTATTCGGTCGGCATTTCGTTATAATCATCTCGGTTTTATTTCTTATGGTTTATCTATCAGCGCAAGACGATGTCAGATGGAGGTCTGAATGTACAAGCGCACTAAGATTGTATGCACCATGGGTCCCGCCTGCGATAGCGACGAGACCATCCGCGAGATGATCAAGGCGGGCATGAACGTCGCCCGTTTTAACTTCTCGCACGGCTCCTACGACGAGCACCACGGTCGCATCGAGCGCGTCCGCCGTATTTCCAAGGAGCTCGGTCTGCCTGTCGGCATCCTGCTCGACACCAAGGGCCCCGAGGTCCGCACCGGCCTTCTGGTCGACGGCAAGAAGGTTGCCGTCAAGACCGGCGATAAGATCGTCGTCACCGCTCAGCCCACGTCCGAGGATTTCCACGGCACCGCTGAGCACATCTCCCTCGACTACCTGGCTCTGCCTTCCGAGGTCGAGAAGGGCTCCCTCATCCTGATCGATGACGGCCTGGTTGCCCTCGAGGTCGAGTCCGTCAGCGGCCAGGACATGACCTGCGTCGTTAAGAACGACGGCCTGATCGGCGAGCGCAAGGGCGTCAACATGCCCAACGTCAACATCTCGCTGCCCGCCATCACCGAGCGCGATCGTCAGGACATCCTCTTTGGCCTGACCGAGAACATCGACTACATCGCCGCTTCCTTCATCCGTGACGGCGAGTCCGTCCGCGGCATCCGCAAGCTTTGCCGCGAGAACGGTGGCGAGCACGTGACGATCTTCCCGAAGATCGAGTGCGCCCTGGGCGTCGAGAACTTCGACGAGATCCTCGAGGCTTCCGACGGCATCATGGTCGCCCGTGGCGACCTGGGTATCGAGATCAAGCCCGAGCTCGTTCCGCACATCCAGAAGGAGATCATCGCCAAGTGCAACGCGGCCTACAAGCCCGTTATCACCGCTACGCAGATGCTCGACTCCATGCAGCAGAACCCGCGCCCGACGCGCGCGGAGGTTGCCGACGTTGCTAACGCCATCTACGACGGCACCGACGCCGTTATGCTCTCTGGCGAGTCCGCTGCCGGTAAGTACCCGGTCGAGGCCGTTAAGATGCAGGCCAGCATTGCTCTCGAGACCGAGAAGTACCTCCCGGCCCACGCTCCGCTCGAGGTTCCGGCCGACGCTCACGGCACCCGCGTCGTCAACAACGTTGTGGGTATGTCCGCTGTGAACATGGCCACCACCGTTGGCGCCAAGTGCATCACCGTGCCGACGACCACCGGTCGTACCGCACGCCTGATCTCGCACTTCCGTCCCAACATGCCGATCTGCGCGTTCTCCCGCCACGAGTGGGCCGTCCAGCAGATGATCATGTACTGGGGCGTTATCCCGCACCAGGCCGAGATTACCCAGGGCACCGTCAACGGCACGATCGTCAAGGCGATCGAGACCGCTAAGGAGCTCGGCTACGTCGAGGCCGGCGATCTGACCGTCGCTACCGCCGGCGATCCCCGCATGAGTGTTCAGCTCGAGGACAAGGTCTCCTCGACCAACGTCGCTTACGTCGCTCAGGTGCGCTAAATCGCACTTGCAAGCACGCTTGCATTGCAAAAGGGCCCGGAAGGCTTTGCCTTCCGGGCCCTTTTTAGACCTTCTTCGTATGCCGCATCATCGATTTGTGTTCAGTCGCAAGCCTCTCCGATGCCGAGCGCACCACCGAAGACGCCCTGCGACGGGAGCTGTTGGTCAATTGGGATGAGCTGTTCACCGTCAAGCCGGCCGGCTAGCAGCTAGCGATCAGAGGGACTGCGGGGACGTCAGAAGCGGCAACGCGAGCCGCAAAGCCCGCCTCGGTCAGCTCGATCACCTCGGTAAACGTCGCGTCGAAGAACTCCTCGGTCAGCAGGCGGTATGGCGGATGGTCGGGCTCACCGGGGTTTTCTCGCACGATCTCGTGCATAACGCCGATGGTCTTGAGCACATACTCCTTATGGATGGGATACTGCCCAAAACGCGTCGCCGCAGTATACAGGCGATCGGTCGCGCGCGGAATCGAAACAATGCCGAGCGTCTTGCCAAACCAGTCAAAGTCACCTTGCTTTTTAATGCGGAACTCCTCGCACGGCTTGCCGCCGTGCGCCTCCAGGTACTGATTCACGCGCGTATTCCATACGGTATCGGCCACCAGATGCGACCAGACACCCAGTGTCAAATCGAGCAACGACTGCGCCACATCTTCGGATGCAAGCGAGAACTCACAGGCGCCGGGACCGGCAACCGGCTCGGCATCCCTGTAGCGCTGGGGATAGTGCACGCGATTCAGTCGCTCGCGCTCCTCGACAATCGAGGTAGCCGCGGCTGGCGCACCGGTGGGCGAACTTTTAAGCAACGGTGCCACATAGGTATCCCAGAACTCATGCTCACGAGGCTTAGGGATAGGCTCGGGCTTTGCAAAGTGCGTAATGCGGTACGGGATGGGATCGGCGATGCCAGGGACCATATAGCCCACGAAAATATCCGGAACCACGCAGCCAAACAAAAAGGCATTGCGGTCGCGCACGCTATTGGCAAGCGCACCGGTGCGCTCCAGCAAACGCTCCGTCTGAGCGATATGAATGTTCCAGCTTGGCATAGCCACCCCCATAAAAACCTGGATAACTATACCATCACGGCAAAGCCGCGCGGGCGGCTACGCACGCTCTACGCAGCAACTAGTCCGTAGCACCGCTTTCGGTTCCATACGACGGCGAAGGTGCCTCGACCACATGGTGGTATCGATCGATATAGATGGCGCGGGCACCCAGGCGTCGCACCAAATCCTGATGATGTGTACTCATCAAGACCGTCTTACCGGCAGCAACATAGGCCAGCAGGAAGTTGACCACGATGTCGCAAGAGTCCTCGTCAAGTCCATTGGTAGGCTCGTCGAGCACCAGGATATCGGGGTTCATCGACACGACGGCAGCCAGCGCAACACGCTTCTTTTGCCCGCCCGAAAGCTGATAAGGCGAGGCATCGACCAGATCGGTAACCTGGAACAGTTCCATGGCATCGCGCACGCGGCGCTCGAGCTCGTCTGCCGGCAGCCCCATCTGCGCGGGACCAAAAGCAACTTCCTCGCCCACCGTAGCGCAAAAGAGCTGGGCATCGGCATTCTGGAACACAAAGCCCACGCGCTGATGAAAACGCTGAGCAGCCGCGGAATCCTTTAGAAACGCCGCATCGATCACATGCCCGTCGAACAGGTATGCCCCTGCGTCCGCGAGCTCAAGGCCGTTGATAAGGCGCATGATCGTCGTCTTGCCGCAGCCGTTGGGACCGAGCAGGGCAACGAGTTCACCACGATCGACCTGCAGCGACACACCATCGACAACCGTATGCCCCGCATAGGAGAACACCACGTCGCGCAGCTCGATGAGCGGCATGGCCTCGGCGCGCGCGCCGTTCGTGCCCGCCGCACTATTCATATCGATCGTCAAAACGTCGCCCTTCCCTATTTGCATCCCCAGTCGAAACCAGCAGCGTCTACAGCACGGCGCACAACACTGCCAGCAGCGCCACGCCGGCCGCATAGACCGCATCGCGCCAGCCAAACCCGACACGCGCGGGCGCCGGATACGCACCGGCAAAGCCGCGGCAAAGCATAGCCTCGTCCATCGCGCTGCTGCATTCCATCGCCTTGATAAACGTCATGCCCATGATACCCGCCAGCGAGTCGGTGCGCGAAAAACCCGCAGGCGCACGACCCACGCTGCGCAGCATGACCGATTCGCACAGATTGTGCGCCGTGCGACCCAGCACCTCGATGTGCTTGAGCGCCATATCAAACGTAAAGATAACTTCGTCGGGTAGATGCAGCATCTTGAGCGACGCCGACATGCGGCTCCACGTGAGGGTCCACGAAACGCCCAGCACTAGCGACACATTAATGAAGGTCTTGAGCGCAATCTTGAGCATGGCGCCCGCGGCAGAAGCGTCCAGCAGCAAGGCGGGCAGCGCCAGAACCACCGCGAGCCCCGCAGCGCCAAGCGCCGGCACAAAGGTTGCCCGCAGTCCGCGTACGGGGCGCACGGCAACGAGCACCAGTGCGATAGCCGCCATCAGCATGAGGTACAGCGGGCTCTGCGTCAGACACACGCACAGGACGCAAACGAACATCCCCACCAGGCGCACCGGAGCCGAAACGCAAGAAAGGGCGCGGTCGACCATCGACCCGCCCTCGTGCGCGCCTCCACCCAGGCGAACCCGCTCAAGCAGGCTCGCCAGGTGCAGGACATTCTTTTGCATCACTCGATGCCGAACCCCCGCGGGCTCGTATCGCTCCTCGGCCGCAAGCCAGCTAGGCAGCTTGGCTATTGCCATGAGCACCGCTTTCCTTGACCGTCAGCGAAATCAGACGGAATGCGATGGTGAGCACCGCCACGCCAATCACGCCCGAAAGAATATACATCGCGGCCTGGCCGGCAAAGCCAAGACCCTGCTCCTCGGAATAGGCCTGCAGATAATCGCCCGTGGGCAGAGCGTCGGCAAAGGTCGGGGTATCGAGGCCGACCGAAGTCTGCAGACTGTTGTCACCAGCCTCCTGAACGGCGGTCGCGGCGCCCTCGGCGTCCCACTCACCCCAGGCGTCACCCGTGGCCAGCAGGCCCAGCGGCGTGGCCACGACAAGCACGGCAACCAGGATGAGTGTGGGGACCAGCGAGGTCTTCTTGGCAGCAGCGCCCTCGGCAGCAAGCTGGCCATCGACGGCCTCGGGCCCGACGATAACGCTCGGCGCCGTCTTCTTAATGAAACCGTAAATCGCAGCCGTCGCCACGCCCTCGACCACGCCGGCAACCAGCATATGCGGGATCATCATGGCAGGAATGGCAATAGACAACGGGAAGGGGCAGTACAGCGGCGCGCCCGAAGCGTTGGTAAAGAGCATCGGCTGAATACCAAACTCGATTGCCGCGCACAGGGCCGCCAGGCACAGGCCGACCCAGCCGCTTACGATGGCCGAAACCGAGGTGCCCCAGCTCTTGTCGTGCAGACGGCTGTTGAGCGCACGGAACACGATAGCAGCGGCAAACGGCAGCACGAAGGCCATGTTAAAGCAGTTGGCGCCAAAGGACAGGATGCCGCCGTCGCCAAACAGTAGTGCCTGTAGCGCCAGCGCGACCGAGACAGCAATGGCCGCGGCCTCCGGGCCCAGCAGCAGCGCGATGAGCGCGCCGCCGACGGCGTGACCCGTGGTGCCGCCGGGCAGCGGCACGTTGAACATCATGAGCAAGAAGGAAAATGCGGCGCAGATGCCCAGGAAAGCCATGTGCTCGCGATCGAGCGTGGCACGCACCTTTTTGATGCAGTGGACCCAAACGGGCACCATTGCCACTGCCATGACGGCATCCGTCTGCGGGGACAGATAATTATCTGGAATGTGCATGGGCGCCTCCCGGTTATCGGCGCACAGAATTGCAACGCCGCTTAAATCACCTTGTCAGTGTTACGCATTGTAAGATTCGTAACACGCCGCGGGCTATCATAGCAAAACGGCGCACTGCCGACAAAGCAGCACGCCGTTATGTAATGCGCGTGTCATATATGAAGGCTCAACGGTGCCTTATATCGAGCATAGCGGTCACGTAAGACTCGGCGGCAACCACCGCTGACCCATACCCCAGCGCAAGCCCTATCCGCGGACCTCGCCGTTTACGCCCTTGCATACCTTGGTGACGATCTTCTGGTGCGCCTTCTCGACCTCTTCGCTGGTGAGCGTGTGGTCGTCGGAGCGATACGTAAGCGCAAAGGCCATGGACTTCTTGCCCGCTCCGATGCGGATGGGATCGCGGTAGACGTCGAACAGGCGCACGCCCTCGAGCAGCTTGCCGCCGGCGCTGGTAATGCGGCGCTCAAGATCCTCGCAGGTCACAGCATTGTCGACCACGATAGCAAGGTCGTGCTCAACAGCCGGGTACTGCGAGAACTCGCGGTAGTTCTCCTGATTGCGGGCGCCCTTGATCAGCTTGTCCAGATCGAGCTCAAAGGCAACGACGACCTCATCGATGCCCATCGCCTCGCGCGCCTCGGGGTGAATCTCGCCGACCCAGCCCAGTACGGTGCCGCCGGACAGAACCTCGGCCGCACGACCCGGCTGCAAGAAAGCGTAGCCCTCGCCCTCGACGGGACGGAAGCGAACCTTCTCGATGCGCAGCTGGGCGAGCAGCTCCTCGACAATGCCCTTGCCAAAGAAGAAACGCAGCTTGCGGTACTTCATGTTCCAGGACTGCTCGCTCCACTGGCCCGAGAGCACGCCCGCCACGGACTTGGTCTCCTTGGGCAGGCTGGCGTTCTCGCGACCGTGGAACAGGCTGCCGACCTCGTACAGGTGCACGTTGGGCGTGCCGTGGGCCTCGTTATAGGCCACGGACTGCAGCAGGCCCGGCAACAGCGAACGACGCATCTCGGTCTGCTCGGCTACCAGCGGGTTCATGAGCACCACGGGGCAACCGCGACCCTCGGTGGACATACCGATCTTCTCCAGGTCGCCCGGGGCGGCAAAGCCGAAAGTCGTGGTCTCGTTGAGGCCGCAGGCGCGCAGGATCTCGCCGACCTTGCGGGTGAGCTTCTGCTCGCGGGTCAGGCCGCCGATGTGGTTCTTGGCAGCCGGGATGGTCGCCGTCACACGGCCCATGCCCCACAGGCGCAGGACCTCCTCGATCAGGTCGATCTCGCGCGGCAGGTCGGGACGGAAGCTCGGCGGGGTGACCATGAAGTCATCGCCGTCGCGCTCGACGGTGCAGCCCAGGCGGGTGAGCGAACGCTCGATAAACTCGGGCTCGATGTCGGCACCGCAGATGGCATGCACGCGGGCCAGGCGCAGCTTGATGCTGTCGATAGTCTTGGGCGCAGGGAAAACGTCGACATAGCCGGGAGCAACCTCGCCGCCGGCGATCTCCTCGATGAGCGCGCAGGCAACGTTGGCGACGTCCACGCAGCCGGTCTCGTCAACCTGGCGCTCAAAGCGAATGGAGGCGTCAGAGATCAGGGACAGGTCGCGGCTGGTGTGCGAGGTGCGACCGGCGTTGAAGCAGGCACTCTCGACCATCACATCGACGGTGTCGTCCTCGATCTCGGAATCCATGCCGCCCATAACGCCGGCCAGCGCCACGGGGCGCTCGCCGTCGGTGATGAGACCCATGCCGGCGTCGAGCGTGCGCTCCTCGCCGTCGAGCGTCGTGAACTTCTCATCCTGCTGGGCGGCGCGGACCACCACACGACGGCGGCCATCGCGCTCGGCAAAGGTGTCCAGGTCAAAGGCGTGCAGCGGCTGACCGGTGAGCATCATCACGTAGTTGGTGATATCGACAATGTTGTTGTGCGGGCGCACGCCCAGGGCGTTGAGGCGCTTGACCATCCAGTCGGGCGAGGGGCCGACCTTCACGTTGCGCACGATGCGGGCGACGTAGCGGTCGCACAGGCCCTCGTCGGCAATCTCGACCGAAAGCTCGTCGTCGGTCGCGCGGCCGGTCTCGGCCTTGATGGCAGGCAGCTCAACGTGGAAATCGCGGTCGAAGATGGCGCCGGTCTCGCGGGCCATGCCGATCATGGACAGGCAATCGGGACGGTTGGGCGTGATCTCGCAGTCAAGCACGGTATCGCTCGAGCCCACGTACTCGGCAAACGGCATGCCGCAGGGCGTATCCTCGGGCAGGATCATAATGCCGGAGTGGTCGCCGCCCAGGCCGAGCTCGCGCGCGGAGCAGTTCATGCCCATGGACACGACGCCGCGAAGCTTGCTCTTCTTGATCTTGACGTCGCCGGGCAGGACAGCGCCGATCATGGCCGTGACGATGTGGTCGCCGGCCTCGAAGTTCTGCGCGCCGCAGACGATCTGCAGCGGAGCGGGATTGCCGTCGGCGTCGAGGTTCTTGTCACCCACGTCGACCGAGCACACATACATGTGGTCGCTATCGGGGTGCGGGGTCTTGGTAAGCACCTGGGCGGTCACCACGTGGTCGAAGGACTCGCCCACGGTGTCGATCGCCTCGACCTCGGTGCCGGTACGGATATATTCGTCCGAAAGGGTCTTGGGATCCTCCGGAATATCGATCATGGTCTTGAGCCAGTCGTAAGAAACACGCATCTAACTGGTCTCCTTTCATAAATGCGGCTTTGAGCCGGAAACTGCAACTAAGAAGAAAGCGTTCTAGAACTGGTTCAAGAACCTCATGTCACCAGTCATCAACGTGCGCAGGTCGGGCAGGTCGTAGCGCAGTGCCGCGACGCGCTCGGCGCCAATACCAAAGGCGAAGCCGGTGTACTTCTCGGGGTCGATGCCGCAGTTGATCAGGACGTTGGGGTCGACCATGCCGCAGCCCAGGATCTCGATCCAGCCGCTGTGCTTGCAGAAGTTGCAGCCCTTGCCGCCACACACGTGGCAGCTCACGTCCACCTCGCAGGAAGGCTCGGTGAAGGGGAAGAAGTGCGGGCGATAGCGCGTCTTGCGATCCTCGCCAAACATGCACTTAACAAAGTAGTCGAGCGTGCCCTTAAGATCGCCAAAGGTGATGCCCTCGTCGACGACCAGGCCCTCGATCTGGTTGAACTGCGGCAGGTGGCAGGCGTCGGCCGTGTCGGGACGATAGACGGTGCCCGGGCAGATCATGTAGATGGGCGGCTTTTGCGACTCCATGGTGTGGATCTGCACACCCGAGGTCTGGGTGCGCAGCAGTACGTCGGACTCGCCGTGGGCGTGAGCCTCGGGGTGTGCGACGCTACCGGGGTTGTTGTCGACCACATAGAACGTGTCGCGAGCCGAGCGGCTCGGGTGATCCATGGGCGCGTTGAGCGCGGTGAAGTTGTAGTAGGAGGTATCGACCATGGGGCCGGACTCGACGGTGTAGCCGATGCCGCAGAAGATATCCTCGGCCTCCTCGATGATCTGCTTGATCAGGTGCTGGTGACCGATCTGCGGACGGATGCCCGGCAGCGTGATGTCGACGGCCTCGTGCTCGAGTGCGTGCTTGAGGGCGGCGGCCTTCATCTCGGTGGTGCGCTCGTCGAGCATGCCCTCGATCAGCTGGCGCATCTCGTTGGCGCGTTTGCCCATCATGGGACGATCCTCGGGGGCGAGCTTGCCCATCATGCGCATCAGGCCGGTGATACGGCCCTTGCGACCGAGCAGCTCAACGCGCGCAGCCTCGAGCTTGGCGGCGTCGTCGGCGCTAGTGACGAGCTCCTTGGCCTCTTCCTCGAGTTTGACCAGATCATCAATCAGACTCATGTCTTCCCTTTCGTCTCTCGCGTTCCCCGCTTGCCGAGGCGGCTGCCGCCGTCTGACGTTGCGAAAACGCGGCCCGGTTCGGTAACAAAAAACCGCCCTCGGGCATGTGCATTGCCCAAGGACGGTTGAATTCCGCGGTACCACCTTGTTTGACCCGGCGGATGTCTGGCCCGCCGCGCCCACTCTTTGCCCCTTGTCGCGAGGCTCACGGCTTCCCTACTGGGGCTTCGCCGCCGCTGGCCGCGTGCCCGTTGAGGTTGCTGCTCGGGAGTGAACGCTTGGCCCTTGCCACCGCAGGAAGGCTTGCAGCCCATGACCTTCCCTCTCTTGCCGGCGACGCGACGGGCAAAACCCTCTCCGTCAACGCATTGGGCTATAGGATAACACATTCTGCGAGCATATCGCCGCGTTCCGTTTTGTTAGCGCTGGGTACAAGGCAGGTAGCTGTGCAAAACTGGCCGCGCGCCCACCTGCGGCGCTCGACCTGCGAGATTAAGGATACGGTATGGGAAAGAAACTCGATAAGAAGGCCCAAGCCGCCGTGGCAAAGGCTGCCAAGGGCGTCAAGGCCGCTAAAGTCGATAAGGCCGTCAAAAAATTCCGCAAGCTCGAGGGCAAGCTGTGGACTCGCGAGTACCTGCTCAAGATTGCCGAGTTCGATGGAGCGACGATTGCTCCCGCCAACGGTGCCGCCGCCCGTGCCGACGCCATGGGCACCCTTGCCGGCGAGCATCACAAGCTGCTGACCAGCGAGAAGTCCGTTGAGCTCGTACGCTCGTTAGCGCGCGAGACGGTTGCAGGCGGACACGTAGACGACCCGCAGCTGCTTGACGAGATCCGCGTGCTCGGCCGCGATCAACGCGAGGCAAGCGTTATTCCTACCGAGGAGGCCGAGGCCTGGACCAGGCTCACCTGCGAGGCCGACGCCGTGTGGCACAAAGCCAAGACGGCCAACGACTGGGCGAGCTTTGAGCCCTATGTGGATAGAATCGTCGCCCAACTTAAGCATCAGGCAGAGCTCATGGATCCCAAGCGCGACCCCTACGATGTTTGGCTCGACCAGTACGAGCGCGGCCTTTCCGCCAAGAGCTTCGACGCGTTTTGCGAGGAGGTCAAGGCCACGGTCGTGCCGCTCGTGCACGCCATCGGCGAGCGCGGCCAGCAGCCCGCTGCCGACTTTTTGCATGCCCGCGTGCCCGAGGCTGCCCAGCGTGCCATGAGCTTCGATCTGATGAAGCTTGTCGGCCTGAACCTGGACGACACCACGCTCGCCTTTACCGAGCACCCGTTTAGCGAGGGCTTTGCCGTGGGTGATGCGCGCATCGCGACGCACATCTACGAGAACGACTGCATCTCCAACGTCTTCAGCATCATCCACGAGGCAGGACACGCCATGTACGAGCTGGGCGTCAATCCCGCCTATGCGCGCACCTGTCTTGAGGGCGGCACCTCCATGGGCATCCACGAGAGCCAGAGCCGCTTTTTCGAGAACACCGTGGGTCGCAGCCGCGCCTTTATGGGACCGCTGCTCGAGGTGCTGCGCCGCCACGCACCCGAGGTCTACGGCGACGTCGACGAGGACACGCTCTACCACGCCGTGAACATCGCGCAGCCTTCGCTGATCCGCACCGAGGCCGACGAGCTCACCTATCCGCTGCACGTTATGGTGCGCTACGAGATCGAGCGCATGCTGTTTGCCGGCGAGGCCACAGCCAAGGATATCCCCGCGCTTTGGAACCGCTTCATGGATGAGTACCTGGGCATTCCCGTTCCCGACGACACGCACGGCTGCCTACAGGATACGCACTGGAGCGGCGGCTCGTTTGGCTACTTCCCCACCTATGCGCTGGGCAGCGCCTACGACGCCATGTTTGTGCCGGCCATGTGCCGCGACGGTGTCGACCTCAACGGCGCCTGTGCGAGCGGCGACCTGACACCCGTCCGCGCCTGGCTGGGCGAGCACATTTGGCAGTGGGGCCGCGCCAAGGACGCGCCGGAGCTCATCAAGGGCGCGTGCGGCATGGCGTTCGATGCCCGCTACTACTGCAGCTACCTGCAGGACAAGTTCACCACGCTCTACGAGCTGTAAGGCATAACCGACACGTCAACGCAAAGGGGGCGCCGCGGAACCAATCCGCGGCGCCCCCTTTCCACCTAGTTGTTTAAGAACGTCCCCAATGACTACCTTACAGAGCTTCCAGCGCGGCGGCGATGCGCTTCATGGCGGCATCGGCGGATGCTTGGTCGGGCGCCTCGGCCAGCACGCGGATAACCGACTCGGTTCCGCTCTTGCGTACGAGCACGCGGCCCTCGCCCGCCAGCGACGCCTCGGCCTCGGCGATGGCGTTCTGCACGCCCATGTTCTCGAGCGCGGCGTCCTTGTCCGCCACGTGCACGGCCACCTGCGCCTGCGGCAGCAGCTTACACGGAGCCGTGAGCTGCGAGAGCGTCTCACGCTCGGCACGAATCACTTCCATCACGCGCAGCGAGGTCATAATGCCGTCGCCCGTGCGCTCGATATCGCCAAAGATCGTATGGCCCGTCTGCTCGCCACCCAGGCTGTAGCCGCCCTCGCGCATCTTGGCATACACGTGACGGTCGCCCACACCGCTGGTCACGGCGCTCAGACCGGCAAGCTCCAGCGACTTGACCAGGCCAAAGTTGCTGGCAATCGTCGGCACCACGGTACCGCCCGAGAGTCGCCCGTGCTTGTTCAGATACACGCCGCACACGTACAGGATCTGATCGCCGTCTACCACGCGACCGCGCTCGTCCACGGCCAGGCAGCGATCGGCATCGCCGTCATAGGCAAAGCCCACGTCCAGGCCCTGCTCCACCACATGGCGCTGCAGGCGCTCAATATGCGTAGAGCCGCAGTCGACATTGATGTTAAAGCCGTCGGGCGCGGCGTTGATCACGCGCACGTCGGCGCCCAGTGCGTCGAACACCGGCTTGGCCACCGAGGATGCCGAGCCGTTGGCGCAGTCGATACCGATCTTGACGCCCTGCAGCGAAAAGTTCGCGCTGGCGATGAGCGAGGCAATATAGCGGTTGCGGCCCTGCATGTAGTCCACCGTGGCGCCGATATGGTTGCCCGTTGCCAGCGGTACCTCGCTCTTGCCATCGATGTAGTCCTCGATGAGCTCCAGTACGTCCTCGTCCATCTTAAAACCGTCGCTGTTGACGAGCTTAATGCCGTTATCGCAAAACGGGTTGTGGCTTGCGCTGATCATGATGCCGCAATCGAAGCAGCCCTCCACGGTCTGATGCGCCACGCCCGGCGTCGGGATCACATGCAGCATATAGGCGTCCGCACCGCTCGCGACCAGGCCGCTCACCAGCGCCGCCTCGAACATATAACTCGAGCGACGCGTGTCCTTGCCCACGATCACGCGCGCCTTGCGCTCGCGGTTGGCGCCGTAATACCAGCCCACAAAACGACCAATCTTATAAGCGTGCTCTACCGTCAGCCCAACGTTGGCCTCACCACGAAAGCCGTCGGTGCCAAAGTACTTCATGCGCTCTCCTTACAAAATAGGGGCGAACAGATTGCCTGTCCGCCCCAAAATGGTACTCGATTATCTGCGCTACCAGAAAAACCCTACGCCGACGCGCTGTCGCGAGCCGCCTGGCATGTAGGAGTCTGACGCAGCGTAAGCGGCTTGTCCCCCGCCTCGGCCGACGTGGTCAGCGTATACGTGATCGTCGTCGTCTCGCCAGCATGCAGGTCAACGGTGCCCGAATAGAAGGGGATTCCATGCCACGTAGCGGCGCCAAGACTAAACTGGGTGCCCTCGACGGTCAGATCAGTAATGTTGCCGCCCGTCGGGGCAAACAACGAGACATTCAGACGCTCGTCGTCACGCGCGGCATCGGGTGCGCTCGCCGCAACGTAGTCGGGCAGCTTGCCTGCCTCCTCCTGCGTCATGATGTTCGTCAGAGTAACGGTGATGCGATACGAGCACGTGCCGTCGCCGTTCTTGATGCCCTGGCCGATCTGCGTGTCGGCGTTCAGATACCAGTCGAGCTTGGAGAAGCTCAGGTTGTTAAAGTAAACGCCGGCAACGGGATCGGCACTCGGATCATCCGGATCGGGCAGCGAAGCGTCAATACCCGTCTCTTTGATGGCATTCTGCCCATCATCGTTTCTCATCCAAGCAATCAGACGGCCCTCTTCGGCACCGCGCTCGAATGCACTGACAAGCTTTGTAACGTCGACGTCACCGATGCCACCGAGAATCTTGTCGAAGGCGGCGCTGGCAACAGCCGCAAAGATGCCGTCCGATTCCTCGACCGGATAGTTCCAATACACATCGTGCATGAGAACCTTCGCCGCGTTGGTACCGTCGACGACCGTACCATCAGGCAGCGAGACATTACCGACAAGGCCCAGCAGGTACTGCAAGAACACCGGATCGATGCCGACGACGCCATCAACGTCCTGCCCATACTGGGACTTCCACAGCGCGGCGACACGCTGCGAGTTGCGGGGCCAATCAGGCGAATAGGTATTGCCCGAGTTGTACAGGTTGCTGTGGTTGCCGAACAGCGCCTCATCCTCTTCGTCGACGCTCTCGACTGCCTCATCCTCGCTGAGTCCAATGCGGGGAACAAACTCGCCAATCGACATCTGGCCGTCGGTGACCGAAATCAGGCCCTGCGAACCGCCAAAGCCGCCGCAGGCACGAATCTCGACGTTGTTCATGGCGTACACAAGGTAGTTGCGCGTCTGGCCGTTGGCGCCGAGCATCTGGGGAAGGACGGGGGCGACCTTCTCCGCCGCGTCAACCGCACCGTTGAGGGTGGCAAAGCCGTCCTTGGCCTTATCGACCAGCTCGGTCACCTGGGAAATATGAGTATCGCCAATACCCTGGATCTTCTCGTTGGCGCTCTTGAACACCTTGGAGCTATCGGAAAGCGAATCGGCAACGGCCTGTAGCGCGGACACGTTAATCATGCCGTCCTGGAACAGCTTGCCGGGCGTAGCCTGCGAGAGGTTGTCGGCCATGGGAACCAGCGCATTGCTCGAGACATCGGACAGGGCGTCAATCATGGTGCGGGCCGCATTGATATCGCTGCCATACACCGGGATAAACGAAGCCGCCGCCCACAGCGGGCTCGAGGTCTCCGCCTTCATGCTGTCGCAGAGCTCATCGATCTCCTTCGCGTCGTCGGGCAGCGTCGAAAAATCGCCCGACGTGACCTTGTCCTTAAGGCCACCGACGATCTCGACAGCCTCCTTCGCTTCGCTCTTTACGGTCTTTGCCGAGTTAAGCAGCATAAAGCCGCTTGCGCCAAGCGCAACGAGAAGCACCGCGACTACAGCGGCAATAATGGCGCCGGTGTGACGCTTTTTGCGCTCGCCCTTGCGATGGCGATGACGGACCAGACCGTCAGAGGTCGAACTCGACGAAGCGTCGCTACCGTAGTTCAAGCCAAAATCGTAATAATCTTCCTTGGAACCCGAGCCCGCAAACTCGGCACCGCTATCATCCAGGCGGGCGAACGTGCCAGTCTCGGAGGCGCCGGTGTAAATCGTGCCAAGGTTACCCGTAAGCCCCGCGCCACCGGCAGAAGGAGTATTGTTGGCGGCCTTGCCGGCATTAACGTTGCCGGCAGCATTCGCGGCGTTGGCAGCACCTGCGTTGTTCGCAGGCACCGAAGGAGCCCCGCTCGGCTGCGACGCGGAGGTTGCACCGCCCGCAAAGACATTCCCTTTTGCACGGCCGGTCTTTTTTGCCTTTTGAGACTGCTCGTACAGAGCGGTAAACATCGCCGTCTCGCCCGGGGACACGCGCTTACCGGAACCGCCCTGTCCAGCGCCGCCCGGCGTGCCGGCCTTACCAGCCCCGTTCGGACGCGGCGGAACTGCAGGACGGCCGCTATCGCTGCCCTTAAAGTGATTACCAGCCATAAAGAAATCCTCGCAATTGAGTCGCAATGAAAAAGTCCATAACGTTGCTAGTTTATGGCATTTTGAGCATCGACAGCTAAACTCCAGACACGGACATCAATTGGCGAAAATGCGGCACAACACCTTTTCTGTCTTGGCGGCGGCGCTAGCTACACCGTAAGGAACATCATCACGATGATCATGACAAAGCCGATAAGGTCGGTCGGCAAAAACACCGTCCCCAGCATAACGGCGCTGGTGATGGTCGCCGAAACCGGCTCCACAGTTCCGATGAGGCTCGCACGTACCGAGCCGATGTCCTTAACGCCCTGCATATAGAGCATGTAAGCAAAAAACGAGCCGATAACCACGAACACCGCGAGCGCCTCGACGCCGGCAGCGTCGAGCGCCGGCATATGCGCCCAGGGCTGCACGAAGAAGCACGAGACCACGCCCGCCGTGAGCATTGCCGAACCCGTGACGATGGGGCTGCCGTATTCGGGCAGGATCTTGGCGGGAATCACCGCCATACACGCGGCGCTGACCGCACACATAAGACCTGCTGCCAGGCCAAGCGGCGAAATATTCAGGCTGGTGGGGTCACCGCCGGTGGCGATTAAAAAGGTTCCACCCAGAGCCAGGCCAATGCCGATGACTTCGCGAGTACGCGGCATGCGGCGATCGATCACGCAGGTGTAGCCCATGATGATAACGAGCTGCAGGCACTGGAGCACCGTCGCGGTTCCGGCGTTCGTCAGGCGCACGGCCGAAAGATAGCAAAACTGGTTGAACAGCAGGCCAAAGGCGGTAAAGAGCAGCAGCTGCTTGCGATCGGCGGGTGTGGTCCAGAGCTTAATCAGGCGCTCGCGGTCGCGCGTAACAACCACGGCCATAAAGAGTAGACCGGCGAGAATCTGACGCACGCTCATAAGCCACAAGGTGTCGACGTGGTAGGTATCGAACAGAAAGCTCGCGCTGGTGCCCGAGAAGCCCCAAAACGAACCGCCCACCAGCGTAGCCAAGACGCCCGTGATCATCTTGCGCGACGACGCATCGTTAAGGCGCTCGCGCCAGGCGCGGCGGGTGCTACGGCTGAGCTCGTCGATGCCCTCGGGCACATCAATGTTCGATATATCGGTCATCGGCACCGAAGCCCCTGCGCCTTCGACCTGCTCGACACACTCTTTGCTCATTCCACTCCCCCGAAACAGCCTGGAAACAATTCGGCTTACCTTACCACGGCGAAGTCACCAGCTGGAGGCTTGTCCGCTTATCGGTAGGACAATTCCGCAGGCGTCTTTCCATAGCTCGATACCGCAATGGCCTTGCATTATGCGACAGCCAAATCGCGGCAGCAGGCTCTTTTGAAATGGATGCGACAAAGCCCCCGAATTCCACAATGTAAGCGATTTTTAAAAATGTTCTTGCCACCGAGTTCAGGCTCCGTTATATTATCCCTTGCGCGCTTGCGCACCCTTGATCGGGCGTTTAGCTCAGGGGGAGAGCGCTTCCCTGACACGGAAGAGGTCAGAAGTTCAAATCTTCTAACGCCCACCAAATGTTCGCAGCTCAGAGGCTTCGCCTATGAGCTGTTTTGTTTTATGTCGCCAAATCCACTGGCAGCTCCAACCGTCATCGCAACGTAACATCAATTCACCTGACAAATAGCCGCCAAACAAATTCAATGCCCCAACATCAACAATAGCCAGGCACAAAACTGCGCCGCAAGCTGCTCCAACCGCCCTGCCCATGTACAAAACCGCGTCAGCGACCCAAGTGCCTATCCCGGCTGACTCCGTAGTCAATCAAAACCGCCCCAATAGCCACCGAGGCCGAGACCAACACGTCTCGAACCCATCCGCACCGCAACTTCTCAGCAAAACGCCGCGATGTCTGTGCCCTGCGGTATCCTTGAGCCACTTGCACCTGCAGCACCAAGGAGCCGCCATGCGCACCGAGCTCGATGTCCCCTTTTCGCACAAAGAAGAAGCCAAGACGCTGGGCGCCAAATGGGACCGGATCAAGAAAATCTGGTATGTACCCAGCGGCGTCAACCCCGAGCCCTTTGCCGAGTGGCTGCCCGGTGTTGACCGATCCGACCCCTCAGCGCCGTATGTATATCTAGTACTGGGCAAGCGCGAGTGCTGGAAGTGTCACAAAGAGACTTCGGTCGCGGCCTTCGGCATTCCCTATCGAGCCGATAACGACGAAAGCATCGCCATCGCGCACGCGCCCAACGAAGCCGGGCACATTGCCATCAACACGGCCAACGCCAACGCACTCGCCATCGTGCCCGCTCTTGGCTGCGTGCCGGGCGAGATCCGCGACTACCTTCACAAGCGCTGCGGCTACAAGCCCGTAGGCGCGCGAGCCTCCAAAGCCCCGTCGCTCGGCAACACGTGCACCAGTTGCGACGCGCTGCAAGGCAGCCGCTATCTGTTCGAGGAGCCCTCGTCCCCGTTTGCCCTCACTGCCATCAACAAGCTGCCGGCACTGGAGTTTGTGCGCGTCGAAGTTGCCGGCGTCTTTGGCGTCCCGGCCGCGCGTACCGACTTTGACCAGGCGCTCTTTACCTGGGCACGCGACCATCACGCCGAGTTCCATAAGCAGCTTGGTGAGGGGATTTATTTGTAGGGGCAACATCGAGGTATCGAGGAGCAGGGGTTGATTGTTAAATAATCTCGAAACGCTACAGCCCCAGAATATGCTCCAGGTAGCCCTTGTTGAACCAGAACGATTGCTTCGTCATCCAGCGCCCGTCGGGCAGTTCGTAAGCATTCCTTGCGATGTCACCGATCTCTGTTCCATCGGCAAACTTGTAAGCCGCTTTTGACGTATGCGGGCGAACGTGAACAATTGGATTGTCCGCCATACCGGGCAGATTGTTAGTCACTTTGAGCTTTCCGCTCGCATCCCGATACGGATTGAGCTCAACGCCCTCACGTATTACCTTTCGCGTCTCATCCCAACAAGCTTTCGCTGGGCCTTCGATTTCGTTTTCTCCCATTGCCCAGAACAAACAACGATCGAGACGCAGCACGCCATCGTGGTCCTCACGGAACACAACGAAGAAAAAGCGATTGGTCTCAAGGCACGCATGAAGAGGCGACGTCTCCCAGTCTTCTTCAATCAAACGCTTGAACTCAAACGGTGGGAACGACATAGCCTGTTCGATGTGCCCCCTGTTGTTAACTCGAACAGTTCGGACGGAAATGCCTGCCTTGACGAATTCCTCGGCAGCATTGTTTTTGATTCCGAGCATACGATAAACGAGCGTTGTCCACTGCGCCTTATTGCCCGTGTACTCCAGTCCATACTGTTCGGCAATTTGACGATCGGTCTCACCGTAATGGCGCTCGATAAGTCCAGTTACGTAACTTTCGAAATCGATAGACTTGCCATCGTCCTGAACAATGCTCTCCCCGACTCGCGGAGCACCGAGGACATAAGTATGGAGCACATAGTCCATATACGAGCGCTTGAGGGAAAAGGCGCGACGCTTTGCGCGATGGCGCTCAATCTCGCCCGTATCGGTATTGAAGTATTCATAATACTGGTCCGCCCACATTGTGGCCTCAGTTGCGCCCTTCGTGCAAGCACCCAGATAAGTCGTCATGCCTTCTGAAAGCTCGTCCGCACGGCCATCCTGAATATAGGAAATGATCTTCTCGTAGTCGGCGCGAATGATTTTCATGTCCTCTTCGGGCAGACGAACCATGACCGCACGCTCAATGCGTTGGTCGTATTTATCGATGGAACGATCTCGGCCGTAGTAAATCAACAGGATATTGCTGAGCTTGGTCTTGAGGTGAGAACTGTCGTAGTCGAGCGAAACAGGTCGGTCATAAGGAATCATGGTCAGGACAAGGCGCTCGCCAGCAGACTTCCGGCCGTTCTTGAGCACATCAAAACACGTTGCCTTGAGCTCAACGCCCGCCTCGGGAAAGTCGGGGCGATCGTCACTATTGGCCTTGTAGCCAAAGTAACGTTCTTCGATAAGAGTGCCCATACCGCCTTTGTACTTCTTGGAGCCAAAGTCCTTGGGCGCACTCTCCCCCTCCGGAGCAATACCGAGCTCGAGAATATCGCGGAACGTCATGCCATCGAGATTGGCAGCATAGCGCTCAATACTTGAGGGGTCAGAAAAATCAGTATCGTCAAGCATGCGCTTGAAATCGAGGCGCTTCTTAGACACGGGATACCTCCGAAACTCGCAACTAACCTCATGGTAGTTCAGAGCAACTACTAACGCCCAGAAAATTGAGGTCTTGATTGTCCCCTCGATCGGTTATTGTTGTGACCACCATAACCGGACACAGCAGCGATTGGAGAAACGTGTCTGAGATTAATATTGCCGAGCTTTTTGCGGGCGTCGGTGGATTTCGTTTGGGTCTCGAAGGCTATGCCGACCCTCGCCATCCCGAGTTTTACATGAAGCCCGCCGGCCCCTTCCTCACCATTTGGGCCAATCAGTGGGAGCCGCCCGGAACCAAGGCGCGTCAGTTCGCGGCCCGTTGCTACATGGATCGCTTCGGCAATGATTCCGTCGTCAACGAAGACATCAATAAGGTCCTGGAGCAGGCCGAGGCGAAAGAAATCGAAATCCCCGATGTCCAAATGGTTGTTGGCGGTTTCCCCTGCCAAGACTACTCTGTCGCGCGTCCGCTCAATCAGGCACACGGCATCGAGGGCAAGAAGGGCGTCCTTTGGTGGGACATCTATCACTTCCTCGAAATGAAGAAGCCCAAGTTCGGTCTCTTTGAGAACGTCGACCGCCTGCTCAAGTCGCCCGCGTCTCAACGCGGTCGCGACTTCGCCATCATCCTAAGCTGTCTTGCCGACCTCGACTACACGGTCGAATGGCGCGTGGTCAACTCTGCCGAATACGGTTTCCCCCAGCGTCGCAAGCGTGTTTATATCTTCTGCGAAAAGGACGCTGGCAAGGTTGATCTCGTTAATCGCATGCACAACGGCGTCATGGCTAAAGCCTTCCCCGCCATCTATCCCGACGAGATGTCCGAGCTCGACGTTTTGCCCGACCCCTACGAGAACTCAACTCGTTTTGGCGTCGGCCAAAAGACCTCTCAATTCAAGAATGCTGGCGTCATGCAGGGCTGTCATGTTCTGACCTGCGACTTTGCCGAGGACTATCACGGTGAGCGCCACGTGCTTGGCGACGTGCTTGTCGACGAGGCTGATGTCCCGGAGCAGTTCTACATCTCCGACGAAAAGCTTCCCGACTGGCGCTACCTTAAGGGCAGCAAGCGCGAAGAGCGCACTAACAAAAAGACAGGCTTTACGTACACGTATTCCGAGGGAGCCATGAGCTTCCCGGATGCCACCGACAAGCCGAGCCGCACCATCCTCACAGGAGAAGGCGGCACGGGAGCGAGCCGCTTCAAGCACGTCATCGAATGTCCCGATGGCCGTTTCCGCCGTCTTGTTCCCGACGAGCTCGATCAGCTTCAGGGATTCCCGAAAGGTTGGACCGATACGGGCATGACCGACGGCCATCGGGCCTTCTGCATGGGCAACGCACTCGTCACCGGCGTGCCCCATCGCATTGGCGAAGCTATGGTCGAAGTGTACGGCCTCTAAGGCAAGCAATCCGGAGCCGGCAGTTCACGCTGTCGACTCCGTTTTTCCACCCCACTTCCCCGTATACTGATGTAACACGTGTTTCATCCGGGCTTGTTGGGCCGGATTGTTCATGGGAGGGTCTTATGGCTGCTTCGAATCCGCCTAAGGGGAGCGTTTCTTCTTCGTCCATCAAGCCGGTGACGCGCAAGGCCGTGCGCTGCCAGCGCGAGGTCGCCTGGCTTGTCACGCAGGCAGCGGGCAGGCTTGTGGCGACCACTCAGGACGTCAATGCGCCTACGCCGAGCTTTGTGTTAGCGGCGGCGCTGGATTTTGTGCGCCAATTGGAGCTTGCCGAACAGGATGCCAACGGCCACCTCGACTACCAGAATGTTATGGCGCCCGACCTGCAAACGTTCTGCCACATGGCCAAGTTGCCCGCCGCGCCCAATGCACTTTCGGACGCAGGCTACATGTTTACGCTTTCGGGCGCGGACCTTATCCGCGACATCTATGCATACTGCAGCGAACTCGCCGAGCGCCACGTCTTTGACGCGGCAGAAGTCAAACCGGGATATGTCATCAAGCTGGTTCTTAGGCTGTTCTTGATGGACGGGTTCGGGGCCATGCCGGCGTAAGCCGAGTCTTCAGCATCACCGTCGACTGAGCAACAACCGCTTTACCTTAGTGGGCGCCAATTGAGGGTCGATTATTGGGTCGCCTCGTCCACTAACGCATTTATTCCACGCGCTCTGACAGTCGATACTTGCGGTTGCGGCTCGTCGCCGGCGCCGTGGGCTCAAGCTCGCCTTGAGCAATGAGCGCGTTGACGCGCGACCTAACCTGGGAAATTGTAAGCCCCGTGCGTTCTGCCAGCTCACGCGTCCCCAGCTCGCCGTAGTGTTTGAGTGCCGTCACAATTAAGCCCCCGCCATGATCGACCGGCTCGATCTTTGAACGGTAAAGTACGACCTTGAACCGATCGAACCCCGGGCAGAACAGGGGCTCGGCCAGACCATGCGCGCGCATGGCATCGATCATCATCGGGATGCCCGAGCCATTGCCCTCAGCCGGCGAACCTGCGCCATCCGGCAGCGGGACAATCGACATGAGTTTCACGAGCGTCGCGTTACGGCATCGGGAGCTGCCGTCAAACAAGTTCTCGCGAGTCTTTCCCCCGTAAAGGCCGCCAGGATTCGTCACCTCGACACGATCGTCAAAGACGTCGACGGCAATCGATTGTCCACAGAACCGATCCCCGTATTCTCGATGGATTACGGCGTTGGCGATTGCCTCGCGCAGAACCTCCTCGGGAATCTCCAGCGAGTCGACACGCGAGACGCCTTGGACGGTCGAGGTTCGCCGCAAATTCTTGGCGACGGCCGCGACAGCATCCGAGATCATCTCGCCCAACGTTCCCTCACAGATTGTGCGGTCCATGAACCTCAGCGACCCCGCCGTGCCTTTCCGGGTCCCCGCATAGACAGCCATGTCGATAAAGAGCTTGGGATAAAACTGCTGAGGGTAGGTGCCCGCAACTAGGAGTCCAGCCTTGGTGACATTGCCCTGGGAATCAAGGAAATTTAGGCGCTCCAGCTTCGTTTGTTTGTCCGGCGCGCCGCGCATCGCCCGGGGCGTCAACGAGAAAGCCCGATCTATCGTACGGTCGACCAGCGTCTCGTCGAGATCGTCCGCGCCCGCGCCCGCCACCGCGTCGCGATCGCTCGGAGTCGCTCGACCGTATGACGCCAATGCGAGCACCTCGGTCGACGAAAGCGAGACATCTTTGTCATCGATGCGTTTGTAGCTGCCACCTTGAGCGCCCCGCTCTATGACATAACAAGGCTTGCTCGACGGGTCGAGCTCCTCAATCGTGATGACCAGAACCACGGTGCCCTGGAGCTCCACGCGCTCAATGGTGTATTTGGGCGGATTGGCCAGCTTTCCGCGACCGCCGGCATCGCCCATGCCCGCCACGAATTGGTTGAGCACTTTCTCGGTCTCAAAGTTTGCAACTGGGACAAAACCCGCGCGCTCGCTCACTCCGAGTACGATGATGCCGCCGGCGGTGTTTGCGAAAGCGCTGACCGTTTCCCATACGTCGCGGGAAAGCGTCGTGGCGCTCTCCTTGACCTCGACGTTAAGATCGTCCGAGCCCATGCGCCTTAAAGACTCGAGCAGACCGGTCAGTTCGTTTTCGTTCATCTACACGTCCTTTCGCTCGGTTCTGCGAAGAATGCCGCGGATGGATTTCCTTCGTCTCTCAGTTATCTCTCGTAATTATCTCTCATCTTTCTGTTATCTCTCATATTAGAGATGAGTGAGAGATAAAAGATAAGATGTCTGCCATCTGTTTCATATAAACATGTTTTTGCTGGTAGAACAATCGGTATTGAGATAATACCATGATTGCTTGTCTCTTTGCTGCTCAGTTATCTCTCATATTTATCTCTCGTCTTTCTGTTATCTCTCGTATTAGTGACGAATGAGAGATGAGAGATACGTGGGTGATGGGCGAGCGAGGATTTTCGGACGGTCGGATATCGAGAGTGTCCAATTTTCCACGCTCGTGCGGCGGGCACGCGGGACCTATGCCCAATCCGCTGGCATCGTCGTCAGTTCGCCGCAGAGTCGCGGCCCCATATGGGTATACTCTCGAGGATTCGACTCGATTCGCCCCCGCTGGGGCGTCAAAGGAGACTGCATATGTCCACCACCTCAACCGACCCGCGCGCCGCAGCCGCCGCGCTGCTGGTGCCCGACGCCACCTGCCATGGCTTTACCGTCGAGCGCTGCGAGACCGTGCCCGAGCTCGACTCGGACGCTTACGTGCTGCGCCACACTGCCTCGGGCGCTCGCCTGCTGTACCTGGCGTGCGACGACGAAAACAAGGCCTTTGCCATTGGCTTTAAGACGCCTCCGGCCGATTCCACCGGCGTGTTCCATATTCTTGAGCACTCGGTGCTGTGCGGATCGGCCAAGTTTCCCGTCAAGGAGCCGTTTGTCGACCTGATCAAGAGTTCCATGCAGACGTTCCTCAACGCCATGACCTACCCCGACAAGACCATCTACCCCGTTGCCACCACCAACGAGCAGGATCTGTACAACCTGATGGACGTGTATCTGGACGCGGTGTTCAACCCGGCCATCTATACCAAACCCACCATTTTTGAGCAGGAGGGCTGGCACTACGAGCTGGACCTGCCGGAGGGCGTCGAGGGCAAGGGCAGCTCCGCGAGCCTGCGCGAGGGCACGCTGCGCTATAACGGCGTGGTGTTCAACGAGATGAAGGGTGCGCTGTCCGACCCCATGAGCGTGCTGGACGATGCCGTCAACTCCGCGCTCTATCCCGACACCGCCTATGCGCACGAGAGCGGTGGCGACCCGCGCGCGATTCCCGCGCTCACCTACGAGCAGTTCCTGGACACGCACGCGCGCCACTACAATCCTTCCAACTCTTATATAACGCTCTACGGCGACCTGGATGTGGACCGCGCGCTGGCGTTTTTGGACGAGCGCTATCTGTCGCAGCCGAGCGCTGCGAGCCGCCGCATGGACGCCGCCGTTGCCGCCGGCGAGGACCCGTCCGCGCTGGCACCCAATCCACTGGGCGCGCAGGCACCCGTGACCTGCGAGTACAAGCGCATCGAGATGGCCACCACGCCCGAGAACGCCCTGGTGGGCCTGGGCCTGGTGCTGGGCAGTGCGCTCGATCGCAAGCGCACGATCGCAGCAGATATCCTGTTCGAGGCACTGCTGGGTTCCAACGAGGCACCGGTTAAGAAGGCCATCCTGGCGGCAGGCCTGGGCGGCAACGTGGTGAGCTACACCGCGGCCGAGAGTCTGCAGCCCTACGAGCTCATCATGCTGCAAAATGCGCAGCCCGGCGTGGCATGTGAGCTACGCCGCGTGTTCCAGGACGCCTGCCGCGACCTGTGTGAGCACGGCGTTCCGCGCGAGCGCCTGGAGGCCATCATCAGCAGCAACGAATACGACCTTCGCCAGCGCGACTACGGTATCGCCGACGGCGTGGCTATTGCGTGCGACGCGCTGAGCACGTGGCTCTACGATGACGACGCTGCGACGCTGGCGCTCAAGTATGGCCCGGTGTACGAGGAGCTGCGCGGCGAGCTGAACGGTAGCTACTTTGAGGACCTGCTGCGCGAGCTGGTGCTGGAAAACGACCACATGGCACTGGTCGAGCTGGTGCCGGTGGACGCCGCCGAGGGTTCGGAGGGTGCCGAGGCCGCCGAGCTGGCAGCCAAGCGCGATGCCATGACCGATGCCGAGCTGACCGACGTGGTCGAGCGCACGGCCGCGCTGCGTGCCGCGCAGGAGGCGGAAGATACACCCGAGGCCAAGGCCACGCTGCCGCGCCTGCGCGTGTCCGACATTGGCGAGGCGCGCCCCGAGCCGCCACTGATCGTGGACACGACCGTGCCCATCCCCTGCCTGCGCCACGGCATCCCCACCAACCGTCTGGCCTACGCCATGCAGTATTTCGACCTGAACTGCGTCGCGTTTGAGGACCTGCCCTATGTGACACTGCTCTGCCGCCTGCTTAAGCAGCTGCCCACGCGCGAGCACTCGGCCGAGGAACTCGACAACTTGCTCGCTGGCAAGCTCGGCTTTTTGAGCTTTACGACCGAGGTCATGACGCAGCCCGAAGTGGACGGCGTGCGCCCCTACCTGCTGGTGAGCGCCGGCGCCCTGTCCGAGAAGATCGATGCGCTGGCGAGTCTGCCGCGCGAGGTATGGTCGAGCACGCTTTTGGCAGATGCCGACGCCGACCGCGTGCGCGACGTGCTCACACAGATTCGCATTGGGCTTGAGCAGGGCTTTATCAACAACGGCCACTCGGCGGCGCTCGGTCGCGCGATGAGCTACAGCTCGCCTTCGGCCGTGGTGCGCGAGCAGCTTTCGGGCGTGGACTTCTATCTGTTCCTGCGCGACCTGCTCGACCACTTTGACGAGCGCCTGGACGGCCTGCGCGCCAAGCTTACCGAGCTGGCAGGCCGCATCTTTGTGGCCGACGGCTGCATGGCGAGCTTTACCGGCAGCGACGAGGACTTTGACGCGTACTGGGATGCCGCGGGCGACCTGGGGCTGGGTGCGGGCGATGGTGCCGACCGCGGCGCGCTCGCGGTGCCGACGCCGTGCGACCGCCACGAGGCTTTCGTGATCCCCAGCGACATCTGCTTTGCCGCGCGTGCGTGCGATCCGCGTCGCCTGGGCATTGACGTGACAGGCGCTTGGGCCGTGGCTGCCAACGCGCTCTCCTACGATTACCTGTGGAACGAGATTCGCGTGAAGGGCGGTGCGTACGGCTGCGGATTCCGCGCAGCCGGCGAGCGCCAGACGGCGTTCTACACCTACCGCGACCCGGCAATCGACCCCTCGATTGAGCGCGTGGAACGCGCGGGCGAATGGCTCGGCAGCTTTGAGCCCGACGAGGCCGCCTTTGAGGGCTTTATCGTGAGCTGCGTGAGCGGCATGGACGCGCCGGTGAAGCCGTACGCGCTCACCAAGCGCCGCAACACGACCTACCTGGCTGGGCTCGATCCGCACGCACGCGAGGAGCGCCGCGCCCAGATGCTCGCTGCCACGCCCGGTGAGCTGCGCACGCTCGGCGCCGACGTGACGCGCATCGCAGCCGAGTCGCCCACCTGCGTCTTTGGCGGCCGAGACGTCATCGCCAAGAGCAACGCCGGCTTTAACGTCATCGACCTGCTGGGCTAACGCTCCAAGGTAGATTTTTGGGACATGCCTAAAAATCTACCTTTTTCTTTTGCCGCGGACGGGGCAGGCGATCTGACTTCGGCCCGCCCCGTCCCACCAGTTTGTCTCAATCTGTAACACCTAGACGAAGATATCGGTCCCAGATGTTACAGATTGAGACGTTTCCGAATGCACCGGCTCTTTGTCTCGATCTGTAACAGCTAGGTCCATTTATGCCGAGTTACTGTTACAGATCGAGACAAACCGCCGCAGATGCCCGCCCTTCAGCAAAAACCACCACAAAGGGGCCAGGCACCTTTGTGGTGGTTTAGGTCGGACGTTACTTGTGGAAGGGATCGAGCGTCGCCTTTAGAGGGTCGAGTCGATACAGGCTCACAAAGCGCTCCTTGCGGGACGAAGACGTGTTGACCCAGCTGCCGTTGCAGACGTCGTACTTCGAATCCAGGCGAATCCACTCCTCCGGTTTATTCTTCTCGCTCTTATTACAGAAGTAACGCTGGTACTCGACCTCGTGCTCAAACTCAAACTCGTCGTCCGAATCACCATCGGCGTACTCGTCGACCGCCGTCAGATTGCCGTGCTCGTCGTAATAGAACTCCGCATACCCGTCGCGCATGGAATCAATCCGGTCGAGCTTGCCGCCACTGTACGAGTAATTAACCGTGGAAAACGAACTCAGTGAACCGTAATCGTTGCCGTGCGTGTCATAGGCCACGGGCGAGATGCGCGAAATGTTTCCGTCCTTGTCGTACTCGTAGTTGAGCGTGAGCGTCCACCTCGTGCCCACGGTGTCACCCTGGCAGTCCGTCGTAAAGGACGTCACGCGGCCGCTGTCATATCCGTACGAATAGACGACCGTGCGAGGATTACCTGGGTTGACCTCGGTATCGGACACCAGGTTACCGCCCTCGTAGACATACGTACTCGAGCTCTCGCCGTAGCCCGCATTGGTCGTCTTGTTGACCAGGTTGCCGTCGGCATCGTAGGCGAACGTTGTGGAGGTCGATGCGTCACCAATGGCGGCGTCGCAATCGATACGCGTCAGGTTTCCGTCGGCGTCGTACGTGAACATGTTTTCATCTTCGTAGTCACCCGAGCGAACTTCCGCTATTTCCGAAATGCGATGCGACTCGTCGTGCTCGACGTCGTAGCCCATGCCACCACCCTGTTTGAGGCTGCTCGTATACCCCGTAACGTAGCCGTCCTCGTCGCGCTCAATCTCATACGTGCTGCCGTGCACACCGTCCTCGTCGGTACCCTCGTAGTACACCGGTAGCCACAACTCCTCGAGCTGCGTGTCCTTAATGCCGCTAACCTTCGTATCCTGCGGCAGTGCCAACGTGGCGAGCTTCTTTTTGCCCGAAAGATCGACGCTTTTGAGCTCCCCGGCATTTGAAAGGTCGAGCTTCTCGATGTTGTCGCAACCGTCCAGGTTAACGACGGTGACGTTGCTCGCCGAGTTAAGCTCGACAGTCTTAAGGTCGCCACAGCCCGAAAGGTCCAGGTTGACGAGCTTGTCGTCGCTGGACTCCACTGTAACGATATTGGGGAATGTCTTGCCCAAGCCCTGCGTCGACGTAACGCCATCCAGCTCGACCGATGCAACCGCTTTGGCCTCGTCGTGCGAGATACGGCCGTCGCCATTGGTGTCGTACTTGGTCGAAACAAGCGTGCGCATGCCGCTATCCGGAAAGGTCTTCTCGTCGATAGGCGTGGTCGCGATCTGCGTAAAGTAGAACAACGCACCGCCGCCGATGCCCGCCACCACGACAAGTGCCGCAGCGAGGGCGATGAGGGGCTTTTTGGAACGCTTGCGCGGCGTGGGCTGTTGCACGGGCACGTATTGCCCAGAAGCGGGCGCGGCAGGCTGGGGGTGCTGCGTGGCCGCGACCTGGTCGGGTGCTACGGGCGCGCCGCATACGGGGCAAAAGAGGGCCTCGTCGACAAGTGGCGTACCACACGAGCGACAAAACATGGCGGGCTCCTTTCGGTTCATTTCTTCCACCATGAAGGTAAACCCAAAGCCGCAGCCCTTGTTGCGCAACAAAGCCAAGTGGGAGCCAAACCGCCACAAAGGGAATAGGCACCTTTGTGGCGGTCTGGGGTAAATCCGTCGCGTTTGCCCAGATAAAACCTGCCAAAATAAACCTGTCCCTTTTTGGCAGGTTTGCTCGAGGAGGTCGGGATGGATAAGGTTGAGTTGCGGCGGGCGGTGATTGCCCGGCGCAACGCTCTTGATTTGGATGTGCGGGCGGCGAAGTCCGCCGCTATCTGCGCGCGGCTTGTTGAGCTGATGGAGTCCAGCGGCACTGCGGGCCAACGCACCGTTGCCGTCTATGCTGCGATGGGTTCCGAGGTCGACCCAGCCGCGTTTGCCGCTGCGGCTGCCAAACGCGGCTGGCGCGTGGCCTATCCGTGCATGTTCTCGGCAACAGATGCCATGGCTTGTGGCCAGCGCATGTGCATGCGGGCAGTCTCTGCCGGCGATGCGTCCGCGGCTCCGTTTATCGCCCACCCCACGCGGGCCTTCGCGGCCACGGCCATCGACAGCAGCCGTTTCCCTATCGTACCTGCCGAAGAACTCGACATAGTCGTCGTGCCGCTTGTAGCCTTCGACCGCGCCGGCGCACGCCTGGGCTACGGCGGCGGCTGCTATGACCGCTACCTGCCCATGCTCTCACCCGCATGTCAAATCATCGGCATCGCCTTTGACGAGCAGCGTGTCGACCACGTCCCCACCGACGCCCACGACCTGCCGCTACCCCACATCGTCAGCGCCTGATCGCCGCTGTTTCGCACCCGCAAGATGAGCGTGGAAAATCTCCCACTTTGGGCCCCCTTACGAGCCAAAAGCGGGAGATTATCCACGCTCATTCAACAAGCGTCCAGATTTCCACGCTCGTCCGTCTGATTTTCCACGCTCGTGCAGCCAAACGCCTTGCAACTGCCTCAGCACGCACGCGGCACGCCGGCGACCTTGAGCTTGCGATCGAGCTTTGTCGGATCCCTTAGATCATCCCAGCACAAGCGCACGATCTTGCAGTTATCAAGCAGCGAAAGCCTCGACTCGCGCTGACGCTCATCGAACTGCGCCTTTGCGAGCTTGCCCTCCTCCGCCGCTTTCTCGCTTTTAACGAATCCGTCGAACTCACCGATAATCAGCTGGTCGCCCACGCGCCACAAGTAGTCGACGCGATACGGCCGTCCCGGCTCAACCGGGTCGAACAGCTCAACTTGCAGCTCCGGCGTCTGCCAGCCGCGCTCGATCATCAGGGCACGTGCCTTGGACTCGCCACCGCTTTCCGACAGGCCATCGGCACACCGCGCAACCCTGCGCGCCATCACAACACCGCGACGATTCAGGCCAAGCTTATCGACCGTCTCAACGAGATGCTCCTTCGACAAAAGTTGCTCATGGAGTGCCGAATCCGCGATGATCAGTCCCTCGACAAACGATGCATCGACCAAGCAATCCGTAATCGTTTGATCGATATCGGTTACGGCGATATCCATCTGGGTGGCCCGTGTTTGACGAGCATAGCGATGACGAATGACCTGAGAGCCCGGCGTCGTCGATTGGGCCGGCATCGCGGCGATATGGATGTGCGTCAAATTGGCATGCGAAACCGAAAGGCCATAGATAACAGCCGCCGTATAGGAGCAAAATGTCCAGTCGGGGTGCTTTTGCGCAAGCGCCCGCACCCGATGCAGATAACGCTGCCGAAACTTGAGCTCGGACCAGTATTCCGGACGCGCATACAGCCCCGGCATGACCGCCTCTAGACTTCCCGCCCCCGCCCGCCGCTCAATCTGCTTTGCCTCCGCCGCCGTGCGCGCGTACACGCAGCTCATCTGCTGTTCGCACGCCTTAATGTGACTTGCAAGTCTTTGATTCGCCGTCATGTTTCCCATGTCGCCTCCCAACTCTTGGAACGGCGCAAACGTACCAGACGGTTTCATGCGAAGTCTGACCAAATACTGTCCGGGCGCTGACCAAATGCTTGACGGTTTTGGACGTTTTAGGCTGATGGCTTATATCTGCAGGTAGAAGCCTTGCCAAGAGATCCCTGTCTCCACATTTTGAGGCCTTGGTCCATTGGATTATCAGAAAGAAAAACCCGTCGAGATTCAAGACTACGACAAATGCGACTTTGCCTCTGCATGCACCGTCTCTTAGCCGAGCCATCGGCATCTACATGCCTAAAAAATGAGCGTGGATAATCTCCCGTTTTGAGCCTAGTTTCAAGCCAAAGGTGGGAGATTATCCACGCTCGATTTGTAAACGTCCGAAAATCCACGCTCGTGTGTCCGAAAATCCACGTTCATCACGCCGCGAGCACAGCAACGGCCGCAGCAGCAACCACAGCTACAGCCTAGTGCTCCTCGCCGGCGCGGGCCAGGTCGTAGGGCGTGGTCTGGTAGACGTAGTAGTTGAGCCAGTTGGTGTAGAGCAACTGAGCCTGGCTGCGCCAGACGTTGCGCGGCTCTGCGGTGGGGTCGTCGCCCGGGAAGTAATGCGCCGGCACCTGAGGGTTGAGGCCGCGCTTCACGTCGCGCTCGTACTCCAGGCGCAACGTGTCGGTATCGTACTCGGGATGGCCAAAGACAAAGAAGCGACGGCTGTCGGTCGACTTGACGATGTACAGGCCCACCTCGTCGGACACGGCCACGACCTCAAGCTGCGGCTCGGCCTCCACGTCCTCGCGGCGCACATCGGTGTTGCGCGAATGCACGGCATAGAAGCGGTCGTCGAAGCCGCGGACCAGCGGGCTTTGCGGCTTCACCAGATAATGCTCGAACACGCCGCTCGCCTTTGCCGGCAGGTCGTGCTTCTGGATACCGTAATGATGGTACAGGCCCGCCTGCGCGCCCCAACAAATGTGCAGCGTAGAGTGCACATGCGTGGTGGACCAATCCATGATCTGGCAGAGCTCGGGCCAGTAGTCGACCTCTTCGAACGGCATCTGTTCCACCGGCGCGCCCGTGATGATCAGGCCGTCGTAGTGGATGTCGCGGATGTCGTCGAACGTGCGGTAGAACGTCTCCAGGTGGCCGGCGCTTACGTGCGTGGCCTCGTGCGTCTTGGTGCGCAGCAGGTCCACCTCCACCTGCAGCGGCGTGTTGGAGAGCTTGCGCATGATTTGCGTCTCGGTGGCGATCTTGGTGGGCATGAGGTTGAGGATGAGCACGCGCAGCGGGCGGATGTCCTGGTGCAACGCGCGGTACTCGGTCATGACAAAGATGTTCTCGCTCTCGAGCTGCGCGGCGGCAGGGAGGGCGTCGGGAATGCGAATGGGCATGGATGCTCCTTACGAGTCAGTTGCAGCTATGGTACAACGAGCGGCCCCGTCCGCGCGAGCACATCGCCCAGCGATGCCGTCAGCGGCCCAAATCACTCCAAAAGTAGAGATTAAGGCATGTCCCGAAAATCTACGGCGCTTTAGCCTAGCAAAGTGACGGCAGGACGCTACAATGGTTCGACGCGAAAAACTCGGCCGGAAGGATACTCATATGTACCAGACGCGTAAGATCGGTGTGGTCGGCCAGGGCCACGTAGGAGCACATGTCGCCAACAGCCTGCTTATGCAGGGCATTGCCGACGAGCTGTACCTGTGTGATATCAACGAGGCCAAGGTGACGTCCGAGGTCCAGGACCTGCGCGACTCCCTTTCGTTTGTCCCGTATAACACCAAGATCGTCAACTGCTACGACCACTACGAGAAGCTGGCCTGCTGCGACGTCATCGTCAACGCCGCCGGCAAGGTCGCGCTGGCCGCCGGCAACCGCGACGGCGAGCTGTTCTTTACCACCGACGCCGCCCGCACCTTTGCCAAGCGCATCGTCGACGCCGGCTTTGACGGCATCTTCGTGAGCATCTCCAACCCCTGCGACGTCGTGTGCACCGAGCTGTGGCACCTGACCGGCTACGATCCCAAGAAGATCATCGGCTCGGGCTGCGGTCTGGACTCCGCCCGCCTGCGCACCGAAATCTCCAAGAAGGTCGGCGTGAGCCCCAAGTCCATCGACGCCTACATGATCGGCGAGCACGGCTTTAGCCAGCTGGCTGCCTTTAAGGCCGCGACCATCGCCGGCAAGAGTCTCAACGAGCTTCAGGCCGAGAACCCCGACAAGTACGCCTTTGACCACATGGAGGTCGAGGAGCTCGCGCGCAAGGGCGGCTATGTGACCTACCAGGGCAAGCAGTGCACCGAGTATGCCGTCGCCAACTCCGCCGCACGCGTCTGCGCCGCCGTGCTGCACAACGAGCACGCCGTACTTTCCGCCTCTACGCTTATGACCGGCCAGTATGGCGAGGAGGGCATCTTTACCTCCCTGCCGTGCGTAATCGGCGCCGAGGGCGTCGAGGAGGTCTACACGCTCGACCTGTCCGAGTACGAGCTCGAGGGCTTCCACAAGAGCTGCCAGCACATCCGCGACAACATCGCCCAGCTCGACTGGTGGGACGCTGAGGCCTACGACGCAAAGTAGGCCGCTGGCTGCCGCAACCTTGCGAATCTAAGCGCGATACTAAGCGGGCCGCGCCGGAAATCCCCGGCGCGGCCCGCTTTTTTGACTCACGCAGTGCCCTTGCGAATCGAAGGTGAATACTTTTCCGCGAAGTGAACGGGTAAAAATGAGCCCCCGAAGCATCGACACTTTTCAGACGCCGTTTCCTGCGGTTTTGCCGAGTTTTTCCTGCGGTTTTGCCGTCAAAAAGTGTGGATGCTTCGGGGGTCCAAAATAGGTCGTTCACTTCGCGGAAAAGTATTCACCTTCGTTTTCGCGCAGACACGAATCCGGCCGTCACAACGCAAAACGGAGCCCGCGCGCAGCGCAGACCCCGTCAAAAAAGATAATTCCCGGTACCTAGTACTGTTCGATGCCCATGTAGCGACGAACCTCGGGGCTGTGGTCGAAGACCTTGCCGCGGGCGGCGCGCAGCTCGCAGCTCATGTTGTAGAAGAAGATCGGCTCCAGGTACGAACGCACGCTGGCGGGCACCTCGCCCACGCCGTACTCGAGTGCATCGAGCACCATTACCGTATCGGTATGCGTGTTGAGGAACGCCAACGCGCGCTCCTCCATGGGGCGGCACTCGCCCGATCCGAGCTGCACAAAGTAGAACACGCCGGGCTCGGTGGCCTCGAAGGGGCCGTGGAAGTACTCGCCGGAGTGGATGTAGCAGCAGTGCTGCCACTGCATCTCCATGAGCGAGCAGATGGCCATGGCATAGGTCTGGCTAAAGTTGGGGCCGGAACCAAGGATATAGAAGAACTTGTGCTGCTGGCAGAGCTCGGCAAAGCGATCGCCCAGCTCGGCGTTGACCTTCTCGCGGGCGGCGGGCAGCAGCGCATCCATCTGCTTTAGGCCCTCGTACATGTCGGCGAGTGCCTCGTAGCCTTCCTGCTGGTCGAGCAGCTCGGCGGCGATCAGAGCGCCGATGCCCTGAGGCACCTCGGCCTGCGGCACGCCCTCGCCCCAGGGGTAGACCCAGGTGGTCCACTTGCCGTTGTCGATCTTGGAGCCCTCGCAGTCGGTGAGGGCAACGACCTCGGCACCGGCCGCCAGCGCCATCTCGCAGCCGTCGACGACCTCTTGCGTGTTGCCGCTGTGGCTGCAGGCAATAACGAGCGACTTCTCGCCAAGGCTCTTGGGGGCCATCAGGCAAAACTCGCGTGCCGTGTAGACCGTCGAGGTAAACGTGGTGGCCTCGCGCTTGAGCAGCTCGTTGGCCGGCATCAGGTCGATCATCGAACCGCCACAAGCAATCCAAAAGACGTTCTCAATCTTGCCCTTGCGCTCGATGATTTCCTGAACCAGATCATGTGCGTTCATCCTGATGTTCCTCCTTGTGGGGCGGCTTTGAGCGACGGCGGATCGTACCTGCTGTCGTTCTATGTTGTCCTATTTATAGCACGCACGATGACGCTCGTGAAGCCATTTCGCCAAACTTGTTCTATGTTGTTCTATCTGTGGATGTTAGATGTCGAACACGTAGCGCGAGCCCACAATCTTTTGACGCCCAAGCAGCAAGGGCCGCTCGTCCGCATCGGTAAAGTACGCCTCCATATAGAAGAGTGGCTCACCGACCGGGATCTCGAGCAGTGGCGCGACTTGAGCGTCGGCAAGCGCAATCTCCACGGTACAAGGGTCGGATTTGAGCGGCGCGCGGCCCGAATGCTCGGCAACGAGCGCAAAGATTGAGTTATCGGTGAGGTCCTCGTCGGCAAGCGTCTGCAGATAGGGATGGTCAGCCAGCACAAAGGCGTTGTTCTCGAGCATGACGGGCACGCCGTCTGCCGTGCGCACACGCTCGACCACGATGAGCTCGCAGCCGGGTTCCACCCCAAAAAACGCCGCGTCCTCGCGCGTCGCCGCAACCACCGTGCGCGACACCAGGCGTGCTCCGGCCACCATGTCGTTGGCAGCGCAACCCTCGGAAAAGCTCTGAACGTCACCCTTCTGGACAATCTTGCGCTTGAGCTTGGGCGCGCACACGAACGTGCCCCTCCCCTGCTGGCGGTTGAGATACCCCGCGCGCGACAGCTCCTCAATGGCGCGGCGCACGGTGACGCGTCCCACACCATAGGACTTAGCGAGCTCCATCTCGGAAGGAATGCGCGAGCCGGATGCGTACACGCCACGCGCGATCTCGCCCTTTAGGTCGTCCATAACCTGCTGGTACAGCGGAACGGCGGATACCTCAGTGCGCTCGGTTTTATCGTCGAATGCCATCGTTACGCTCCATCCCGTGCATGCTCGGACTCAAACTCTTCAATCGCCGCCATAAACTGCTCGCCAAAGGCGTCGGCCTTTTTCTCGCCAATGCCGTTGACCTGGATAAGCTCGTCGCGCGTCTGTGGACGCAGGCGGCACAGACCGCGCAGGGCCTTGTCGGAAAAGACCATATACGGCGCCATTTCCAGCTCGGTCGAGATCTCCTTGCGCAGGGCACGCAGGCGCTCGAACAACTCGGCATCGTCGCCAACACGCGGGCGCTGATCCAGCTCAGCCTCCTCACGCAGCAGATCGACGGCGCGGCGGGCGCGGGCCGAGGCCTTGCGCTTGGACGCACGACGCTTAACGGTAAAGGCGAACGCCTCGTCCTCGACCTCGCCGGCACGCGGACCCAGCCCCACGACCGGGTACTGCCCCTGCGAGGTGGCCAGATAACCGCGGCCGCACAGCTGGCCGATGATGTCCTTGATGCGCCCGACCGATTCGCTCGACAGCTCACCGTAGCCGCGGTCCTCGTCCAGATGCATCTGGCGAATGCGCTCGGTGTTGCCGCCATGGAGCACGTCGACGACCAGCGATTTGCCAAAGCGCATGGGGCGCGTGGCCACATAGCGCACGGCGGCGCGGGCCATATCGGTGACGTCCTCGACCTCGAACTGCGTGAGGCAGTTGCTGCAGTTGCCGCAGCCCTCGGCCTCGTCCGTGGCGGCGCTGCCCGTACCAGCCGCGGCATGCTCAGCCGCGGCCTCGTCGCCAAAGTAGCGCAGCATGTATTCGCGCAGGCAACCGGTGGTATTGCAGTAACCCTCCATCTGGCTGAGCAGACGATATCGATTCTGGAGCGCCCACGCGCGCTGCTCGTCGTCGAGCGCCTCATCGGCAGCATCGCCGCGGTCGATCAGAAAGCGGCGCATGCGAAAATCGTTGCCGTTCCACAGCAAGTAGCAGCTGGCCGGGTCGCCATCGCGGCCGGCGCGGCCCGCCTCCTGGTAGTAGGCTTCGATGCTCTCGGGCACGTTGTTGTGGATCACGTAGCGCACGTTGGGCTTGTCGATGCCCATGCCAAAGGCGTTGGTGGCAACCATCACCTGGATATCGTCGTCGATAAAGGCGCGCTGGCTTTGGCGACGGGCGTCGTTGCCCATGCCGGCATGGTAGCGGCCAACGCGAATGCCGCTGGGGCCCAGCGCCTCGGCAAGCTCGCCCGCCAGCGCATCGACCGTCTTGCGGGTCGAGCAATACACGATACCGCTCTCGCCCGAATGCGCGATCACATAGTCGCGCACCCACGCGGTCTTGGCCTTGTCGCCCATCTCCTCGCAACCAAAGTAGAGATTCTTGCGATCAAAACCCGTCACCACCGTCGCGGGGTTTTGCAGGCCGAGCATCTGCTGAATGTCCGCACGCACGCGCTCGGTCGCCGTGGCGGTAAACGCCGCCACGATCGGGCGCCGCGGCAACGAATCAATAAACTCGCGAATCTGCAGGTAAGCGGGACGGAAATCCTGGCCCCATTGGCTCACGCAGTGGGCCTCGTCAATGGCCACGAGCGGCACGCCAATGCCGCCGTCCGCCGCGGCTTCCTGCGCAAAGGCTAAAAAACGCGGCTCGAGCAAGCGCTCGGGCGCCACGTACATAAGCTGGTAGCGGCCCTCGCGCGCCCGCTTGAGCACGGTGTTTTGCTGGGGCGGAGTAAGACTGGAGTTGAGATAGCTGGGTCGCGCACCCGCCGCGAGCAACGCACGGGTCTGGTCCTCCATAAGCGACAGCAGCGGACTCACCACAAAGGTGATGCCGGGCAGCATGAGCGCGGGCACCTGGTAGCAAATGGACTTGCCGGCGCCCGTGGGCATAACACCCAGCGCATCACGACCGGCAAGGATCGCATCGACCATGCGGTCCTGTCCCGGGCGAAACGAGGTGTAGCCAAAATAGGCGCCGAGCGTGTCGAGCGCCATCTGCTGCATGCTATCGGTCATGGTTTCCTAACGTTCAAGTCATCTGCCGCCGATTATACGCCGCCACGCGGACAGCAGCACACGGCCGCCGCCCAGACTAGTCGTTTAAGAACGCCCCCAACGGCTAAGGAGTGTCCCCAGGTGCCGGCAGAAAAGGAACGTCCCCAAGTGCCGGCCCGGCAACGCCGATGTTTTGGCGCGGACAGACACTATGACCCAATCCGAGGGCACTAAAAAGATAGGAGCCCCCGCTCGTGACCGCGGGTCGGGGCTGCGAC